>CAZCVI010000005.1:0-96731 GCA_964502145.1 uncultured Clostridia bacterium | reverse complement strand
TTTTTTAATAAATTTTTAACAAAATAATTTTTAAATCCTTCATTCTAATAAAAATTTAAAAAATTTAGAAAAAAAAAAAAAAAAAAAAAAGTTTTTTTTTTTTTTTTTGGAGGGTGATTGAAATTTGTTTCTATTTTTCTCTGCTGATGCCAAATCGCACGGCAAAAAAAAGGCATTTTTATCATCATCTTCACTCAATAGACTCCTTTTTTATAGAAAAATATCAGGTTATGGCATCTTTTAACCGCTTCAAAGTACCTTCAATCAGTATTTCAGCGCGATTTCTGGTGAAAAAAGGTTCTGCATAAATAAAGTCCAGAGTCAATCGTCCACCATACGTAAAAGCAATAATTCCGAATCCGTCTTTCGCCGCTGGTGTGATAGATGCAGTGTAATGAAGGTCTTCAATTTTGATATCTCCAATCTGTTCAGGAATGACAATTCGTCCGATATTCGTCACAATCACAGGAGGGAAAAATTTGCAGATTTCCGTCACCATTTCCAATGGGGTTTCATACTTGCCCAAAAAACTCCCAATACGTTGAAGCGCTTTAATGTCCCTCCCGAATTTTATTTCCCTCTGCAATGCCTTTTTAACTCTTCTTGACACATCCCAAAGAGAAATATTTTCATCAACCAATTGATCATGGGATGCATCGGAAATAAAATTTCCGATATCCTCTCCCATGGGCCTGTTAAAAAGAGGTCTTATGTTTATAGGGGAGAGACAACCCAGCATGAGGGGGCCTTTTTTCTTTACCTTTTGCGATGACCGTATCTGCGCAGCTATTGTTTGCAATAATGCAGCACAAATGGCACCATGTACCGTGGTTCTCTCGATTTTTGACTTGGAAACTAGTTTTTTTGTATCAGCAGGTGAAATATATTTTGGTATCAGATGGGATTTCCTATCAATGGGTGAATTTTCTTGCTCCCCATTAAGACTGACAGGTTTGTAGAAAATTCTCTTTATTTTTCCAGAAAAATCAAAAATTTCCGGGGGAAATTTTAGACCTGCTTGAAGAAGGTTTAGGCTGGAAGGAAGTTCGGGTTGCACAGGTTCGTCAATTACGGATTCCCCCTTGGATATCCAATCTACAACTTCCAGTATATTTTGCATTAGGATTAGACTTGACATCCCATCAGCAATAATATGACAAACAGTCAGAAGCAAATCACTTTTGGAGGCAGAATTGATTAGAACTACCCTTAGTAGAGGTCCTTCTCTCCAAGGAAAAGGTTCCAACAGTTCATTATCTGAGACGCGCATCCATTGTTCTTCATTTGTTTGCGCTATTACCCGAAGTGGAATTTGAGGTACACCTTCAGTCACAAACTCAGGGATTTCGCCGTCTTTGAACTTGCATTTCAATAATGGATGGCGATGTTGTACAATATCTAACGCCTGCCTGAGAACAGGTTCTGAAATCGTCTTTGATAACCGTGCAATCATCACCCAATTTTGGTTCACTGCTTGATCTATTAACCATATTACTCTTTCTAAAGAACTCAATGGTCTATTCATGGAATCCTCCTTACCATTTTTTGAAAAGATAAAAAAAACAAATCCAACTGAAATTCAAATCGATTTTTTGACATATGATTATTTTATGAAAGATAGATTCGAATGTCAATGTAACTGGAAAAAAAATTGGGGAAAAAACGATATTACGCTATCTATCAATTTCAAACGGATAAAGATGTGGTGATGTCATCGGGGTAAGAAGGGGATGTATTTTTTGGGTGGAAGAAGAAAAGATGGGTATTGGACCGTTGTCCACTTATCTTAGACTTGATTCACATAAATTCTCATAGTAGTTTCAACCAGCTTCACGAATATCCAAGAGCACTGAATATTCAAGGGATTGAGATGGGGCGTCTTACTACCCCCCATCTCAACCTTGAGTTCTGTAATCGAAATTTAAACCCGGAATTTTTCCATATCCAGGTATTTTTTAGTTAAACTACTTCAAGGTTTTCATGAACCAAGCCGTACTCCAGAAGATGACGTCGTCTAGTTTTTCCGGACCTTCCCAGTAATTATAGGAATGATCAGCATCCACTGACACTAATTTTTCAAACCCATCGTGGTATTTCAAAAGAGCCTCACTTTGGGTCGGTTGTGGCCATACGATTGGATCTTTAAGACCGGCAACCACCATCACGGGCCCCTTATATTTACTGATTTCAGTAATAGGATTCACTGTAAACAATTCTTTGAAAAACCCTTTACCAAGTGATGTGTTGTATAGAAATTGGCCTTGAAAATAGAGACCGAAAGTGTCGGGGTTACCCTCCGGTAATGCGAGTCCACGAGCGATTCCTTCCTGGGTGAGAAGTCTTTCATAAGCATAAGGAGGATATGCAGGGGCTGACCAAAGAACCAGAGAATCCACACGTTTATCTTTTGCAGCAACAACGGGAGCTATTATGGCACCCTGACTGAATCCAATAATTCCGATTGAATTGGTATCCACTTGATGTTTCAGATTATGAGTAATATAATCAAGGGCAGCCAGTGTATCGGCAATCTGGGTAGAAAAAGTTGTCATACCAAATTCTCCATCACTATCACCAGAACCACGAAAATCAATTCTCAACGAAGCCAAACCATTCTCTGCTAGTATTCGAGAAAGTCGTGGATAATACCTTTCATTGGTTCCAGCAACCTGGACATCATTTCTATCTCCGGTAAATCCATTCAAAGTGATGATGATGGGAGCTTTTTTGGGGGTATTGGGGATAGTTAAAGTACACACCAGGGTCATGCCTTCGTTTTCGAAGGTTACGATGGTTTCGGTCCCCTCGTATTCAGGTGACGAATGACGTATGGTCTGGTAGATGGATTCGACATCAGGACCGCAATAGGTACGGTCTGTGTCACCGGAAGCGGATAGAGTCAAAGAAAATGCCAGGGCAAATACCAGGCTCAAGATGAGCCAACCGTTGTGTTGAAACATATTACCTTTCTTTTGATACATATTTTCCTCCTGTTTTTTTTATTGTTTTTATTGTTTTTATGCACACAACCTACCGGAATTGCCGTTGTCAGGCAACCGGGGAAACACATTAGGGTGACGACACGACCCGCCGGGTAATGTATGGTCACCGGTAAAACTGAGTAGCCATCAATGATCATAAAAAATTTTTGGGGTAATTTACCTCCTTTTTTTGATAAAATTTTTCCAATCGTTATCAAATAGTTTTCCAATGGAAATAAAACCAGTGAAAACGCTTTCCTCAAATCTTTGCGAGTTATTTAGGCAAACAAGTGATCATTTACTGAAACCTTATTTAAACCTCCAGTCGAATTTTTTTTAAATTTTAATTTGAAGTAAGAGATAATTCATTTGACGATGAACGGGATAGCAGGAAAAATTGCCAACCCTGAAGATTTTTTCTAAAAAACTTATGATCACTTTTGGTTACCAGAATATAGTAGTATAATTTGACAAAAAAATCAACTTATTAATTTAAAATAAGTATAACTACTTAGCTGATATGAAGAGGGTTTGATGCATCTCCCAAGGGAGATCATTTATTATCAACAAATTGAACAAAAAACACTCCGATTGGGTCATCCCAGAGGTGGAAGAGTTTTTTTTTGAGGATACCATATATATATGGTATATTTTTTTTTGATTGGAAGGAAAAGCAGTTGAGCGGCAGGAGTGAAACAGGTTCACTCTCTGCAGCTCAACATAGGTTTGAGTGTTTTTTTACTTGAGGGTCTTGGTGAACCAGGCTGCTACCCAAAACACGGCGTCATCGAACTGGGGGTAATCATAGTCAGAATCGAATTCATGGTCGCCGGGGAGCAACACGAGCTTCTCTTCACCGTCATGGTTATCCAAGAGACTCTGGGCCACGAGGGGTTGGGGGAAAACGATGGGATCGTTTTTACCAGCAACATACATAAGGGGACCGTGGTAATCCTTGATGGCTGCCCTGGCATCAACAGAGAATAAATCCTGAAAAAAACCTTGTCCCAATTCAATGTCCCCGAGAAAGATGCCACCGAGAATAATGGGGAGGGTAATGGTGCCACCAACAGGAAGCACGGCTCCCTGGCGGATACCTTCAAAGGATATTAAACTGCCATAGCTGAAGGGCGGGGTTACGACGGCAGACCAGATACCAATAGAAGAGATTTTTTTGTTTTTGGAAGCGGTGACACTGGTCACCAATCCACCTTGACTGTGTCCGAACATGCCGATAGCGTTCTTGTTCACAAGGTGACCGAGGTTTTTACGAATAAAATCAACGGCGGCATGGGCATCGGAAATCTGCGAGGAGAAGGTGGTCATGGTGTATTCACCATCACTGTCACCGGAACCACGATAATCGACACGCAAGGTGGCAATACCATGCTCGGCGAATAAACGGGACAGCCGGGGATAATAATGTTCACCACCGGTGTTGGGAATTTCCTTGTAAAAACGATCCTCAGCGAAACCATTCAAGGTGATCACGACGGGGGGACGATTGAGACCTTTGGGTCGCACAAGGGTTGCCACGAGATTCATGCCTTCATTTTGGAAGGTGACTATTTCTTCCTGCACCTGATACACGGGGGCAGCATGGCGAATGCTTTGGTAAATGGATTCGACAGACTGCTGACTGGAGGCACCGGCGAGTCCTACGGTCAACGTAAATAAAAACACGACCACGAGGGCAATAATACTACCGCTACCACACAAAAACACATTTCTTGCTTTTTGAGACATATTTTCCTCCTTTTAATGCTATTATTAAATTTGATCTACCGAAAGGCACGGAAGCCTACCGGGATCATTTAACATGGCACTCTTAAATGAATCAAAAACGTGTCAAAAGATTTTCTTGACGTTTTGTCAAGTGATTGATATAGGACATACCAGGATTGATTCATTGAACAGCGGGTACAATTTACCCGAATTTGGAATGGTTTGATTCTCTTTTATGAGAATAATATTATAATGTAAATTTTTAAAAAAATCAAGTGCTTTTTGCGTATCTATTCAGTTTTTTGCACAGCCGCACTTCACGATATCGCAATAAGTTCGTGATTTTTATCCGCTTTTTGGTTTAGGCTATTGTAGACGCGACATCCCTGTCGCATTATTTTAATTCATCGCCCATCAATGCGGCAAGGATGCCGCGTCTACTTTAACCATTTTGAATTGTAGACGCGCCATCCTGGCGCTTTATTTTATCCCTTTGCTTATTAATGATAACACATAAATCACTCAATGGCCGGGTTGAAGGATGACCTAACCCCAAAAAACACCCAACCGCCAGGTTTATTGGTCTCGATTCTAAAAAAAAAATTCAACCGCCAGATTTTAAAGCCCTCAGTTCCACAAAAAATACTCAACCGCCGGGTTTTATTGCTCACGATTCTACAAAAAAGACTGAACGGAGAGGTTTGGAAGGTGAACGGCCGCCTAAAAGGGTGACGGTTGAGTAAAATATGGTGAACCGCCGGGGTTGGAAGGTGAACGGAGAGCAAAATATGGTGGCGGTTCTACAAAATAAGGTGAACAGTCAACTTTTAGTTAAAACCGTCAGGTTCTGGAACTGAATCTCCCTTTTTTTTGATACTCCATTTAACAAATTACAGCAAATGTGGCGCAAATAGGCCGGGGTTTTAGGGAGAGATTTTTTTTAATGCGGGGAAGGATAGTGCCGTCCAAAAAACTGAATAGATACCTTTTTGCGTATCTATTCAATTTTTTCGCCACAAGGTATCTATGAGACTCTTTTATGAATTCCCTCACCCGATTAGGCAACCGTTGGACAAAAAAACTCGAACCATTCACCCTCAAATCCATCCGTTGCCTCCAGGGACCATTGTTCTGATCTATTAGGGAAAAGAAGCCACCATTTTCAGGTTTACATCTTAGCCGGAAACCTTTGATTGAGTGGTGAAAAATATGTTTTGTCAGTTTTAGTTTTGTGGCAATTTCTACAAATTTCTATCTTTTTGTAGATTTTTATAGTTATTTATAGAATTTTCTGGTTTCAGTTACAATTTTTTAATAATTATTGAAAAATTGAGGTTAAAAGGACAATTTTTTGAAAATTCCTGGAAAATTGTAGGGGTCCATTGAAAATTGTAGTTGTATGGACTTTTTTTTAAGAATTCCTTAAAAATTGTAACCATGGGGACAGTTTTTTAAAAACTTCTGAAAACTTCTACCTACAGCTCCAATATTGCAGGCAGGGGTAGTTTATGGAGCAATTACAGCTAAACTCATGCCATTTACATACGTCCGCTGCAATCACCCTTGAACTTAGAAGGCGCTGAGCGAAACATATAAGATTCTCATAGATACCTACTAAAAAAAACCTGAATAGATTGGCTCTTGCACGACGAATTCAATAAAATATTCAGGAAACCATGGTGGACAATGTGGACAATGTGGAGAATGTGTATAAAAAAAAGGGGGTTAAATCTTTTTGTTCATGCGGTAGATGAAGGCGAGAACTTCTGCTACAGCACGGAATAATTCGGTGGGGATTTCCATTTCTAGGTCCAAGGCTGCCAACACTTGGGATAACTCTTTGTCTTCATAGAGAGGCACACCGTGCTCCTGGGCGATCTCGATGATCTTCTCGGCGATCAACCCCTTGCCCTTGGCAATGACTTTGGGGGCAACATCGTGGCCCATCTCGTATTTCAGGGCGACAGCGCGTTTGCCTCCTTCTGCTTTTCTATCCTGTTTGGTTTGTTGATCTTCCATTTAGACCTCTCAAACGTTTAAATCCAATACCTGTAAGCTCCCGGTTTGCTTTTCCAATTCCTCGGCTTCAAAACGACTGATACTGAGCTCGGATTGGAAAACATTCAAAACGAGATGCGTAAAACGATTCTCCAGACTCTTGCGGAGTATTGGCAGAAAAGACTCCATAGAAGCTTTTACGTCTTCGCTTTTGACGAAATAGGTGATATTTAATTTTTTCTCCCTGGGAAATAGAAGAAAATCAACACGGATTTTTTCCAGCCGGGGAGTTTGCACCAATAAGGAGAGTTTCTCGGGCTGGGATTCAACCTCGGGGGGGATGGGAGGAAAAACTTTAAGTTTGACGGTTCGGGTGGGGTCTTCCAGAGTCTGGGGAATACCCAACTGCGCGGGAAAAAGGGTGTGGGCAACATGATTGCCATGCAACACTTTTTGCAACAGGACGACGACGTGACGCCACTGCTGTTCAGGAACGGCGTGGAATTGGAGAACGGTTTCATGCCCTTGGGAAGAAACGAAGGAATGGGATGGGGCAGCTTCCAAACGCAACTTTAATTTGGGGTGCCTGGACTCAACCACAACATGGATAATGTCTCCGGCTTGAAGGGCAAATGGGGCTTCAGCAAGAGCTCGGAAACGTCCGAAATCTATTAATACACGATTGTCGGTCCTAACCTCAATGACTTTCCCGGCCAATTTATCGCCGGGTTCGAGACGGGAATGATAAATTATGAATTTCTGCAACTCGGAATCTTTAAACCAGGAGGATTCCATCTTTTAACTGCCTCCGAGGGGATCGCCAGCGGGTTTGGGGGTTAAATAGACATCCACCTGCAAATTTTGGGTTTCGGCTTTAAGCCAGACAGCGGTATCAAGACTGTCTACTTTAACGGGATTGCCGGTAAACTGATTGAGGTACTCAACGAGTTTAATGGCAACTTTTTCAATGTCCCCGGCTTTACCAGGAGGAATCAATTCTTCCTCCAACCGGAGGTTTAATTTTTCCTCGGAGTAATTCTCGGCAATGAGGCTCAATATCTTTTTTTTATCTTCGAGAAAAAATCTGCTCAAGTAATGGGGATAAAGGGCGGTAAAATACTCTTGGAGGCAATTGAGATGGTCGAGATCATAAACGGCAGCAGCGATGGTCTTAGCCTCCTCGTCAAAATCGAACAGAACGAAATGAAATTGGTCGATAAGTTTGAAAGGAATATCCTCTTTCTGTTTACACATGGTGTGAGGTGGCAGGTTGATGGGAGCAATACCAAATTGCATAGAAAGGGCAGCTTTTAATTCGGTCTCGGTGATTTTGCCGGATTCCAATAATATCTCGCCGAGTTTTTGGGATGAACCGCTCTTCTGTTCGAGTGCATCGGTTAACTGTTCATTGCTGATGAGGTTGTTTTTAACGAGAAGTAGTCCGAGTTTCACCCGCCGGGTGCTTTCTCGCAGTCCACCACGTTTCTGGGCAATGAGGTGATCGGCGAGGTAGTTTTTATAACAGCGCCGACTGCAAAACCAATCTTTGCCAACGCTCTGTCCGCTACCGGGAAGTCCCAGTTTCAAGGCAAAGGAGTGGATGGTTTTGGCGCAGCCTGGGTTATGGCAATGGATTTTCATGGTCTCTCTTGATATTCTCTTCCTATAATCTCTCTTTTAAGGGAGAATTGAGATACTTTCTTAATTTGATGACCAGTTCGATCTCGCCAAGGGGGATATTGAGTTTGGGTGCGATTTCGGCTGGGGCGAATCCCTGGTTGACAAGGATCAATACTTTATTGATAGTTTCCTTGTCGAGTTTATTCTCCTTGATTTTTTCCTCGACATAACCGAGTTTTTCGGAAGCTTTTTCGGCCTCGGAAATTAATTTTTTCAGGATGTTTTGCTTTAAAGTGAGTTCCTCGGATATGCTACGACTGACCTTCTCGCCTTTTTGAATAAAATCGGGGAAAAACTTGCTGATAATGGAGAGATTGCGCACGCTTTTTTCAATTTCATTGAGACGTTCATTGGTCTGCTGGATGAAGCGATAGAGGAATATGGCGAGACCAATAAAAATAATAGCCTCAACAAGAATATGAACGATTGTTAGGATCATGTAGGGGATTACGTCTTTTTATTGAGTAATTCCTTGACGGAATCTTTTATTATGTCGGCTTCATCGGTAATCTCGAAGGTCATTCGTTCGACATCCACAGATTCCTTTTGGGAACGGATGAGTATTCCCCAAGCTGGATCACCGGGTATTTCAAAAATCCGTTTGTCCCAAGGAAAACAAAGGCCGGCTGCCTTGGTAAATAAATTGGAAATGCGCACGACTGCACTGGCCATAGAGAGGGAAGCGAGGGATTTGTGATGATCGCCAATAGTGTCGAGGATTTCTTTCTTAAATTTCCACTTGTCAGCGAGATAGGTCCCAATTTCCTGGTGATTGACGCCAAGCACGGATTCCTCGGCATCATAATCAATGAGTCCTTCATTGATCTGTTTTTTGATGATGGTTTTAAACTCATCGGGATAAAATTGGTAGATGACCAATTTGCCGATATCATGAAGCAAACCGCCGATATAATAATCATCATTGGGATGCACGCCGAGTTTTTTCACCACGATCTCGGTAAAATAAGCGACGCCCAAGGAATGCTCCCAGAAGGTGTTGATACTGAAATCGGGGATATCGTCATCCTTAAAATCGAATAGACGGACCATGGATATCTGCAATATCAAGTTTCTCAGGATAGCTGTACCCAAAAAGGTAATGGCATTGGAAAGGTTGGTAATCTCTTGTCGTTTGCTGTACATGGCGCTGTTGGACAATTTTAATATCTTAGCCACCATGGATTGGTCTTTCATGACGAGGGCAGATATTTTTCGATTGGAGGAGAATGGATTATCCAACATTTGCGTTAACTGTCCGAAAATAACGGGCAAGGTGGGCAATTGCTTATTACCGGAAAAAAGTTTCGCCAAAATTTTTTCTTTTTCCATTGTTCTCAAAAAATCTCCAGATATTTTTCTATTTCTTCGATGGCCTGGGAAGTAAGCTCATCGAGGGCAGAAGGGGTAATATGTAATATTTTCAGTTCGAACAGCTCAACTTCCCTTTTGTCGAAGGTATAATTATTCAGGTGACTCAATTTATTGGCCAGACTGACGATGGATACGAGAAGGTTATCACCGCTGTATTCTTGCAGATTATTGTGATAGACCACGGTATCCACAATATTATCGGTAAAACGCCAGTTTTTCATCAGGAGGAAGCCGACTTCGAGGTGGGTGAAGCCGAGTATTCTACGTTCGGCTTCGAGGGAGGTGAGGTTTTCATTGTAGATCAACTGGATAACATCCTCGAACTGGGAGGTCTTGTTTTTTAACAAGACGCCTTTGCCGATATCGTGCAATAAAGCGGAGATAAAGGCTTCCTCGGAATTGACTTTTTTAACCAGTTCGGCAATTTTTTTACTGAACACGGCGGAGGAGATGGAATGTTTCCACAGCATGGTTTGAATGAGTTTGTTTCCTTTGGCGCCATAGAGATTTTTGGAAAGATAGGCGGTTAGAATGGATTTGGTGGTATTGTATCCCATCAGATTGATGGCATAACTGATGGTACTGACTTCTTTGCGAAGGCCATACAAGGCGGAATTGGCCACCTTGAGAATAAACGCGGTCAACGATTGATCGAGCAGGATCTGCTCCTGAATGGTTTTCACTGTGGACGAGGGATCGTTCAACAATGACATGGACTCCAAAATCACGGAGGGTATGGCGGGAAGCTCCCCTACCTTGGCGACTACATCTCTTGCTTCTTCCATTACTGAGGTCATGCTATTTTCTCCTATTATAGATGATTGCAGACGGGAAATGGAGCATCTTAAAATCACTGGTAACAGAAAACAATGACTCGGAATTTCCCAGTATCAAGTACCCATTGTCTGCTATTTTATTATAAAAACTATTGATCACTTTCTGTTTTGAATCTTTATCGAAATAGATGAGTACATACCTGCAAAAAATCACATCAAAGGTGACATTGATGGGTGAATTGGCCAATTCCATGAGGTTAAATTTTTGGAACCTAACATTGGCTTTGAATTGATCATTGAATTTATAAACGCCATTTTTTTGCAGGGAGAAATACTTGGTCAAATACTCTTTGGGAACAAAACGGACGGCGTATTCGGTATACTCGGCGCGCATGGCTTTGGCCACAACGAGGTCAGAGATATCGACACCGAAAATATTAAAAGATAACTGGGGGAACTTTTCCCGCAAGATGATGGAGATGGTAAAGGCCTCTTCCCCGGAAGAACAACCAGCACTGAGAATGTTGACGGTTCTTTTCCCGGTGGCGAGAGTCTCTGGAAAAATGTGTTTCTCCAAAACTTCCAGTTGGGGAAGATCCCGGAAGAAAAAAGTCTCATTGACGGTAATTTCATTGAACAGGTTGAGTATTTCGGTGCGGATCAACTCTTTTTGGAGGATATTCAGATAGGCGGCAAAACTTTCATACCGAAGGGTTTCGATGCGTTTCAGGACTTTTTGTTCAATATAATTTTTCCGTGATAGGGGGAAAAACATCCCTGATTTCTCATAGATATAGTCTTGTAATTCTTTAAACTCTGCATTTGATAGTGTCTTGCTCATATTCACCGGATATACCTCATATAACAATCTATTGGGCGAGCGAGCGAATGCGATCGGCCCTGCTTTCTACTTCTGTGACTCGGACTGCGAAATTGCTGTCACAAACAACGACTTCTCCACGTGCGACGAGTTTTTGGTTGACGAGAACCTCAACGGGATCATCGACGACTTTTTCCAATTCAATAATACTGCCCAATCCGAGCCGCATAATATCAATGAGACGCATCTCGGTGGAACCGATACGGATGGTAATAGGAAGTTCGACATCGAGGAGCATGTCGATATTGCTACCTTCAAAACCATATTCTGGGGCAGCCATCTGTGGCGGGGGATAACCATGGGCAGTACCATGATGGGACACGGTCTCGGTGGGGGCTTCAACATGAATCTCCTCGCTTTTAGCCTCGGCGACTGCCCCAAATCCCCGGGGGGTAATCAAGGCAAAATGTTCTTTGGCGACATCAACGAGATCAATGGTGCATTTCCATAATTCGAGATCGCCACTGCCCATAATGGCGGAAGCATCGCCGGACTCAATAAAGGAGATATCTTTGAATTTCATATCAATGCCAAGGGTCTCTTTGAGGGGGACCTGACAGGCGGAAAACATCTGGTTAACTGCTTCTTCAAAGGCATCCTTGTCGTCGGCGGTAATTTCATCTTTAAAGGTATCAAGGCCGATCATCATGTTGGAGATGATGGACACGAGTTTATTTTTCAAGGCGATGAGCATTTGTTGGGATGGCCCCTCGCCAAAGGACATGCTGACAAAGGATTGAAACCCGCCCATCATGGAATCGAGTTCATTGTTCTTTTTCTTTTCGACGGCATCGATGGAAATGGTCACATCTCTGCCTAAAATAGTATTGTACACAGAGCTCCAGTTTTCCACGAATATATTAATAACCTCTTTATTACTCATTTTTAAACTCCCTTTGGATTAACTGCACGATCTGAACCGTTTTTTTCTTCCCTCTTCTGACCTGATAGGCGGAGAATTTTTTAATCCCGTTCAGTTTTACATATATTTCGTCGGTGATTTTTGTCTCCAGTTTGATGACATCGCCGGTACTGAGTGCGAGGAGGTCTTTGACGGTAAAAAAATTATCGTAGATACCGGCTTCGACGGTCATGTGGGTTCGTAAGAGATTTAATTTTATTTTTTTTACTTCTTCGACGCTGGTTTTGGCGCGGTCAGCGTACCAATCCTGGGAAAAGCGTTTAGCAATAGGTTCGAGCACGATGGAGGGGATACAAAAATTCATAAATCCCTTGGCTTCGCCGACTTTTAACTCGAAAACGATAAGCACGACGATTTCATTGGGGGCAACAACCTGGATTAATTGGGGGGAAGTCTCGGTGGCAACGATGCTCATCTTTAATTTAACGATTTGTTTCCATGATTCTTCAAGGTCGCGGAGTATCAATTTGACGACACCTTCGATGAGGGTACGTTCGATATCGGTAATGGTTCTCATGCCACCGCCGAAATCCTCGCCTTTGCCGCCGAGAATCTTGTCGATCATGGGAAAAAGGATTTTGGGATTGATCTCTAAAACGGCGCTGCCTTCAAGGGGGTCCATGGCAATGGCGTTAAAATAGGTGGGGTCGGGAAGAGAAAGAATAAACTCGGCATAGGTGAACTGCTCGACGGAATAGAGGTTAACATCAATTAAAGCCCTTAAATAAGCGGACAGAGAAGAGGAAAAGTTACGGGCGAAACGGTCGTGGAGATAATGAAGGGAACGTAATTGCTCTTTTGAGACGCGGTCAGGGCGTCTAAAATTATAGATGGAAACCTTTTTATCATCTCTGGCAGTCTTCTTTTTAGGTTTGTATTCTTCCTTTTCCTGGGGTCTGCCGGAAGGGGCGGCAGCGGCGACAGGGGCGGAAGCTTTTCCTTTGCCCTTGCCAGCCTCTTCCTCGGAGAACTCGCTTAACAGGGCATCAACTTCTTCTTGGGACAGTATTTTTGCCATGGGTCTTACTCCTTACAACACTTCCATGCTGGACACGTTATTGTGTTTGGCGACTTCTGCGAGTTTGCCGCGGAGTCGTAGTATCGCGGTGGTGCGTATCTGCGAAATGCGTGATTCGCTGAGGTCCAATACTTTACCCACCTCTTTGAGATTCAAATCATCTATATAATATAGACTGAGCACGAGTTTTTCTTTTTCGGGGAGATCCTCCATGAATCCGGCAATCATTTTTTTCATCTCCTCTTTTTCCAGGGCGAATGCGGGGGAGTTATTATCTTCCTCGGCGAAATAGTGGAGGAGGTTTTCGTCGGGAATATTTCCCTCATCATCGGGTACAAAGCGAAACACGCCGATACCAACGCCCCTGGATTCGCCGAGGAGTTTCTGGAAACTGGCAAGGGGCATATTTAAATTCTGGGCGACTTCTTCTTCCTTGGGGGGGCGTCCGAGTTTGCGTTCCATGTCATTAAACGCGCCCTCGACTTCTTTGATCTTTTGTCTTAAACTGCGGGAGGCCCAATCCATATTGCGCATTTCATCTAAAATGGCGCCCTTGATGCGCAGGGAGGCGTAGGTAGCGAACCGGGTGCCTTTGCCGGGATCGTATTTCCTGACGGCATCGATCAATCCGAGTATGCCGGTATGGATGAGATCGTCCAACTCGATCCCAAAGGGAATACGGGCATGGAGTTTTGATGCAATGATCTTGACGATGTGCAAATTATCAATCACTTGCTTTTCAAATTCCTCTTTATTCATTGTTCACGTCGTTTCATTCATCATTCTTTGTTTTTTATTTTTTAAATGGGTGGCCATGAAGGTACGGCTTAAAAATCCAATCGGAAGGATTTATCAGAATCCTTGGGCAGTTCCATTTTAGCAACGCGCTCTAAAACAGTGGCGGTTAATTTCTGGTAATCCTGGCTGATGAGAGTATCAGGGAATTTTTCCACGACGGGTTGCTGGTACTTGATGGCTTCGGAAATATGCTCATCCTTGCGTATAAAACCGAGGTAATTAAGTTCTTTATTGAGGAACTTCTTCACGGCACGGGATATTTTCAAAAACACGTCGTTGGCCTCGTCCTCATCCTGGACCATATTGGTGATGACACTGATGGGTTTAAAGGCATCGAGTTCATTGAGGACTTTGACAACGGCATACGCATCAACGATGGAAGTATTTTCAGGGCTGACGATGAGATACACTTCATCGGCGGCGAGTAAGAGGGAAATAACATTGTCAGAAATTCCAGCGGCAGTGTCGATGATCAATAGTTCGGCCATATCCTCAAGTTTTTTTAATTCCTTGTAGAGGAGTATTTCTTGATATTCGGATAATTGGGCGAGGGACTGGGTGCCGGAACTGGCGGGAATAATCATGAGTTCATTTTTTTTGATCAAGATGTCTTCGAGAGTGGCAGTATCTTTTAATAAATCGGAAATATCCAACTTAGGTTCGATACCAAGGAGGATATCAATGTTTCCGAGTCCATAATCGGCATCCAAGATCACGACTTTCAATTTCATGCGTGCGAGTGAAACACCGAGATTAACGACGACATTGGTTTTCCCCACACCACCTTTGCCGGAGGTGATGGCGATTTTTTTTAACTTGGACACATTCCCAATGACATTTTCATTTAATTTATACAAGGTGGATGCTTGATTGCTACTCATGGTAATCTCCTAGTTTCACTTATCTTCATTATCATTTGTTTCACCTGGATTATTATAATCTAAAAATACTCTCCTTGCAAATTTCCTGGGATAAGCAATTTCAATATCTTCGGGAACACGCTGCCCGGTGGTAAAATAGGCGACTGGGATATCGGTTTTCATCTTGAGATTAAAAATATTTCCGAGTGACAGGGATTCGTCGATCTTGCTGAAAATAAATTTATCGGGTTTAAAAATACTGTATTTTTCATAGGTATGGTACAGATCGAGGGATTTGGTGGAGGCGCTAAGAATAAGATACACCTCTTTTTCCTCGGCGGGAATGCCGGACAGGTGTTTTTCCATGATATATAATCCCTTTTTGTCATTGGGACTACGCCCGGTGGTATCAATAAAGATGAGATCGTAACCAATCAACTGGTTGAGACGGAGGCGGAGGTCCCGTTCATTGTACACGGAATAAAAAGGGACATCAAGAATTTCAGCATAGGTTCGCAAATGGGCCTCGGCGCCAATGCGGTAACTGTCAATGGTCATGAGTGCGATTTTCTTGGATTCCATGAGTTTAAAATAGGAGGCGAGTTTGGCAATGGTGGTAGTTTTTCCTGCCCCGGTAGGCCCCATCAAAACAATGACCTTGCGCTTGCCCTTTTCCATCTTCAACGGGGCGGGAAGGGAGATAGAAGAGGTGAGTAGATTGAATAATTGACGACGAATCAATTCAGAATCGCTGATTTTATCGGCATCGGTCTGGTATTGGAGGGAATTGACAAGCCTGCCAGCTAGTTTCTTCTCCACTCCGTTTTCGACGAGGTCGAGGTACAAATCAAAGAATATTCCCTTGAATTCGGTGTAACCATCGAACCCGGTGTTGGAGGCACGCAAGAGTTTTTTGATCTCGGCAACCTCCTGGGTGAGGGGGCGAAGTTCATCTTTTATGCCGGAGTAATCGGGGAGGGATTGTTCGCGCCCATAAAGGGAAGAAGAGGCTTGAGAGGGTGACATTTCATCGGGGTCGGGTCTGAGTTTGCTGAAAACCTTCTCCTTTTCCTCCCTGACCTGCTCGGGGCTGCCATAATTGTACTTCTTGGATAAGAGTGAGGCGGAGATGTCTTCTTTATCGGATTTGGCATTCTCAACAGCGGCGGTAACCTCGATCATCTCAATATTGGATAGATTAAGTTTACCGCGCTTCAATACTTTCTTCTGGGATAAGATATAGGCATCCTTGCCGAGATCTTTTTTGATCTGGGAAATAGCTTCTTCGATGTTTTTGACCAAATACTTTTTTATCTTCATTTATCCATCACCAGGGATATATTATCTTGCTTGATATGTTCCGACGGATTGTTCCTGATAGACTGGAGGGACTGGACAGGAAAACAATTCTTGCGGCTTTTAGTTATCATTATCTTACTCCACGACGCCGAGTGAAATAATCTTCACACTGGCGGGTACTTCGGATGCGGAAAGAATCACGAGATCAGGGAGAAAACGTTCGGTTAATTGCCGGAGGTGATGTCGGAGCAGGGACGAACATAACAGGATGGGCTGTACTTTTATACCGGACCGTTCGACGGTGGACCGCAATTTATTGATGACGACCTGGGCTTCCTCGGGCTGGATGATCATTTGCTCGATATCATTGATACGTTGAATTTTAGAGGTGAGAATACTTTCTAATTCGCCACCTAACACGAGCACGGGCAAATCGCTGTTGGCAGTCATATAGGGTTTGACAAGGGAACGGGAAAGAGACTGCCGCACTAGTTCGGTAAGCAGGGTGAGATCTTTTACAGCGGGGGCATAATCAGCGAGAGTTTCCAAGATAGTTCTTAGATCAAAGGCGGAGACGCGTTCTTTTAAAAGATTCTGCAATACTTTTTGGACATTGCCAAGAGTCATGAGATGGGGGATCAATTCCTCGACAACCTTGGGATACGTGGCGGCGAGATTTTCCACGAGGTGTTGGGTTTCCTGGCGTCCGAGTAATTCAAAGGCATGGGCTTTGATAACCTCGGTGAGATGGGTGGTGATGACGGTAGCGGGGTCAACAATAGTATATCCTAAGAACTGGGCATGTTCGCGTTCGTCATCGGTGATCCAGTAGGCTTGGAGTCCGAAAGCGGGTTCTTTGGTTTCGATTCCCTTTAGTTTTTCCTTGACATTGCCGGGATTAATGGCAAGGAAATGGGAAGTCATGACTTCGCCACCGATGATGGGCACGCCTTTGAGCAAGAGAGAGTATTCGCGGGAACTGAGTTGCAGGTTATCGCGGATTCTAACGGGTGGCACGATTATTCCAAGATCAAGGGCGAGTTGTTTGCGCATGGATTTAATGCGCTGGAGAAGGGTGCCACCCTGAGCGGTATCAACGAGCTGAATTAAGGAGTAACCAATTTCCAAGCCCAACATATCAACTTTGAGGAGGGATTCGATCTTTTCGGGTGGGGGTGCGAGTTCTTTCTTGACTTCTTCTTCTTTTTGTACGACTTCAAAGGCTTGGCTTTTTTTAATTTGCACGGCAAGGTAGGCGAACATGCCACCGAGGAGGAAAAAAGGAATCTTGGGGAGTCCGGGAATAAGAGCAAGGGCACCAAGGCCAATACCGGCGAGCATGATAGGATTGGAATTAAATAAAAACTGGGTGGTCATGTCTTCACCGAGTGTTTTTTCCGAGGCGGCGCGGGTGGCGATAATACCACCGGACACGGTGATCAAAAGAGAAGGAATGGCCGCCATCAAACCATCACCGATAGTTAATATGGTAAAAGTCTGACTGGCGGTGCTAAAATCCATTCCCTTTTGAAAGACCCCGACAAGAATCCCACCGATGATATTAACCATGGTAATAATCATGGAAACAGTGGCTTCCTTGGTGGTAAATTTAATGGCACCATCCATGGTACCGAAAAACTCGGCTTCCCGCTCGATACGTTTGCGCCGTTCAATAGCTTCGGCCTGGGTAATCAAGCCAGCATTCAAATCAGCGTCGATACTCATTTGTTTTCCTGGCATTTTATCCAGGGTAAAACGTGCGGCAACTTCACTGGCACGCCCGGCACCAGCGGATACTACTATCTTTTGAATGGCAATAATAATAATAAACACAACGATTCCAACAAGATAACTGCCACCGACCACAAAACTTCCAAAAGAACCTATTACTCGTCCAGCGGCAAATATGCCCTCATCACCATGGAGGAGTATCAAACGGGTAGAAGAAATATTTAAGGCGAGGCGGTAGAGGGTAGACAATAATAATATGGAGGGATAAACAGAAAAATCCACGGGGTCCTTAATATAGGTAGACATCATTAATATGGTGATGGAAATAATAATATTAAAAGTATAGAATAAGTCCAAAATACTGGGTGGAAGGGGCACAAGGATAAGAAAGACAACGGTCATAATGGCCAATGGAGCGGCAAAATGACTCCAATCTTTTATTCTAAATAGAATCGATTCAGCAGCCATTTAAGTTACCTTCTTTCCTTTAAGTTTATAGATATACGCCAGAATTTCGGCGACAGGTTTGAACAGGTTATCGGGTATAAATGCACCGATTTCAACAGCGGCAAACAAAGCGCGGGCCACGGGTGGATTCTCCACGATAGGAACTTTATTTTCACGGGCGACTTTCTTAATATTCTCGGCAATCAAGTCTTGTCCTTTGGCCACGAGCATGGGGGATTGCATTTTTTTATATTCGTATTTGAGGGCGACAGCGTAATGGTCGGGGTTGGTGATTACTACATCGGCCTTGGGTACTTCAGCCATCATGCGGCGCATCGCCCACTGATACTGGACTCTTTTTTGCCGGGCTTTGATTTGGGGGTCACCCTCAGCATTTTTGAACTCATCCTTGAGATCCTGCTTTGACATCTTTAACTTTTTCATGTACTGAAATCTCTGCCACAAGAAATCGGCCACGGAGAGAGCGAGTAAAAACAGGATAATATTAAAAGAGAGTTTCAAAAACACTTTACCCATCATATCCATGGTATCCCCCAATGGTCTAAAGGGCAGAGTGAGGAGGGAATCAACCTCGCCTTTGAGTGAGTAATAGGCGATAAGTCCAATGATGATGGTTTTTACAATGGATTTAACTAATTCAGTCAGAGCTTCGATGGAGAAAATAATCTTTTTTAAACCCTTGGGAATCTCGGCTAAAAAGAATACTTTTTCCCATTTAATTTTTAATCGTTCGGTTAGAATTTGTATGGAACCGGTCTGGACAACTTCCACAACTACGGCCACAACAAATAACAAGAGGAACAGGGGGATAACGAGGGAGAGGTAGGTATCGAACATTTCCTTGCCCAGTATAAACATGGAGGAGGAAGTGATCACTGTTTGACCAGCTTGACTGAAATATTTTTTAAACACGGCGAGGGTTGTGGTAGAGAAATAGGGCATAAAAAGAACCATAAAGATGAGTGTGGCAAAGAGCGACACGGTAGCACTCATATCTTTTGAGCGGGGGAAATCGCCTTTTTTATGGGCTTCTTCCAGGCGACGACTTGAAGGTTCTTCTGTTTTCCCGTCTTTTTCAGCCATGTTATACCTTCATTAATCTAAAAAAATGGATCAAATACCGGGGTAGCTTTTCCACTTCTTTGCCAAATATACTAACGATAAATCCCATGATCAGGGTGAGGCTCCAAAGTCCGACAGCGATTTTCAGGGGTAGACCCACGAAGAAAATCTGCATTTTGGAGGCGGTTTTTCCAATTAATCCGAGGGTGATATCAATGGCCAACAGCAAGATAACAGCGGGGGCGGCGAGTTTAAAACCGACTTCAAAAGATTTGATAATGAGTACGGACAGTTCGGTAATCAAGTTCTTGGTCACGGCAATGGAACCGGGTGCAAGGATGGAAAAACTTTTTTGCAAGGCAAAAAGCAGGTAATGATCGCCCCTGAGATTGAGGAAAATCATGGTGCCAATCAGGACTAAAATCACACTCATGACATTGGAATCTTCTTCAAAGGAGGGGTCGACGGCACTGGCCATGGAAAAAGCCATCTGGAATCCCAGCAAGGTGCCAGTCAATTGTAAGGCGAATAGGATAATTAAAAAAGTGAGTCCAATCAAGATCCCGATCAACATTTCCTGGCTTCCGGCGAGTATAAATCCGAGCATATTACCGGGAATAACCCAGGTCGTCAGAGACAGGGTGGGAAAAATGAGGAAAGACATTAAAAAAGCGAGACCCATCTTAAAAATCATTTCAAAACTCTGGTTGTTAAAGAAGGGGACAAATATAAAAAACGAGGTGATGCGGATCAATACGAACATAAAATAGGGTATTTGGTTCATAATGTTTTCCAGCATCAGTTTGACCTCTTCATCTTACCAAGTTGGGAATATTGGAAATAAGATAGATCATTAATCCAACCAGTTTATTCATCATCCAAGGGCCAAGGAACATGAGGGCTAAACCTGCGACGATCACTTTGGGGGCGAATCCCAACACGGAATCGGAAATAGAGGTGGCAGCCTGGAAAATAGAAATAATAACACCGACAACAAGGGCAACCCCCAAAATAGGCGCGGCCACCAAAAAAGCGGTTAAAATACTTTGTTTGGAAATAGATAATATTACGCCAACATCCAAGCGACACCTCCTTTGCCAGTCATTGTTTTTGTTCTCATCATATTTATCATATTCATCATATTCATTATATTCATCATATTTATTCTTATGCTCTATTTTTAAGTTCACGAGGCAAGGTCACATATTAAAACTTTTTACCAACGAAGTCACCAAGAGTCCCCAGCCATCGGCAACGATGAATAACACAATTTTAAAGGGCAGGGACACCATCACGGGGGGTAGGAAAATCATTCCCAGAGCCACGAGGATGGAAGCGACAACGATATCTATAATCAGAAAGGGAATATAGAGTAAGAATCCAATCTGAAAGGACGTTTTTAACTCGGACAAAATATACGCGGGGGTCAACACGATCAAGCTGACCTCGGAACGGTTTTGCGGGCGTTTGCTTTTGCTGAGGGAATAAAACAGGGCGAGGTCTTTTTCCCGGGTCTGTTTTAACATGAATTCCTTGAGGGGTTCAACGCCACGCTTCAATGCATCCATCTCGGTAATTTTCCCCTGGTTATAGGGTTCGATAGCCACCTGATTTATTTTTACACCGACAGGACTCATGATAAATATGGTTAGGAAAAGACATAACCCGATAATCACCTGGTTGGGGGGTACGCCCTGAATACCCATGGCTTGACGCAAAAAATGAAAGGAGATCATCAAGCGGGTAAATGAAGTCATAATCATCAGGATGGAGGGCAACAAAGTCAAAAGGGTGATAAGGAGGGCGATCTTAAGGGTGGAAGTAAGTTGGCCCTGGGTATTGTCCGGCTCTTTAACGGTGATGGAAACGGAGGGCAATGATTGGGCAACAACCGCGTCGACCACGAGGAACATCAATAATATAAATAGGATTACCTTTACTTTTCTTTTCATAGGTGTTACTTCTTACCCCGCTGTTGCAAGAGTATTTTTGCTTTTTTAAAAATACTCTCAAAATTACTTTCCTCGGGAATTTCGCTGTCTGTTGGGGCGGGGAATTCCAATTCTAACGGCGACAACATGCTAATAGTGCTGGGGGTGATCCCGATAAAATAGTGTTTGTCTTGAATCTCAATGATGGCAAGGAACTTCTTTTCACCCAATGCCATGTGTCCCACCATATCAATGGCGACACGGTTGTTCCGAAAACCGGAGGTTTTAATGCCGCTGAGTTTCTTGTAAAAATACGCGGCCAAAAAAATCAAACCAAGCACAAAACACAGGGCCATCACACTTTTTATAAAAGAAATGGCATCGGCATCGGGCAATTCGACCTTATTGATCGCTTTACTATCATCTTTCCTATTATTAATAGTATTATCAGTAGTATTATCAGTAGTATTATCAGAATTAGCTTTAAAATAGTCGCCACCGCTCTCTTTGTCTGTTTGTGTGACAGGCTTGGGGGTCTCTTTCGCGGTTTGAATACCTGGTTCCTTAACCGGTGTGTTTTCCACGGGTTTAGCTGAAATGGTGGAGGGAGGACTTTCTTTTTTTCCCTTGGCTGGGTCGGTGGGAGATTCTTCAACGGCCCAGCCACAAGGTGCAACAAATAGTATAGCCAATATGGCCAACATCAGTAACGAACAAAACCTGAAAGAACTTTTGCTCATGCTACACCTTCCTGGGATCATTAATTTCTGTGATGCGAACAGCAAAAGTATCCTCAAGGATGGTCACCTCACCTTTGGCAAAAAAAGTGTCTTCGAGGTAGATTAAAAGACTTTCACCAGCGGAACGGTTGAGCACCAACAGGGAACCGGGAGCAAACTCGAGTAGTTCTCTTAGTTTGACATTCCGTTGACCAATCAGGACATTCACATGGATAGGGATTTCAACATAGTCATCCAATTCGGCGAGAGCCTCATTAAAACTGCGCTCATAGTCTCTGAGCCGCCCCATTTCCTGGGCTGCCTGGTTGTCCTTTGAAAGTACTTCTTTGGGTTCTCTAACCATGTGGATTTACCTTGTGTGTCACTGGACCAAGAACTTTCCAAATTCTACTTCTAAAACAGGTTCCACATCCATTTCTTCTTTAAGAATTTCGTTCACCCGCATCATGATCTCTTCTAATAGGGTCTGCTTGCCAGCAGTGCTTTTTAACTCGTTAAAGCTTTTGGCAGAAATAGTCATAAAGATTTCATGCCTGATTTTGGGCAATAAGAGTTCATCCTCTTTTATTTTGGGCACGATTTCTTTGGTGGAGGTAACCAAGTTAATAACAACCTCGATATAACGTCTACCAAAGGGATCGTTAAGATTGATCGTGAATGCATCCAGTACCAGGATACCTTTTTTTCCTCTGACACCACCCTGGTTAGTATTGGATGTGGATTCATTGTTATTGGTCTGGGAATCAGCATTACCATCGTCCAGAGATTTCTGATCGCCAGAGTTTTCATCCTGCTTGGCATTTGTTTTTTGGCCATCCTCTTTTTTCACTACCTGGGGATCTTCCGGTGTTTTTCCACCGGATAACATTTTCCCTGCAAAGAATCCACCGGCTCCCATTGCGAGTGCGATGATGGCGATGATGATAATGGTTTTATATTTCCCAAACTTGGAACTACCGGACGAATCGTCCATTCCACCTGTTAATTCTTCATCCATGTTTTACCTCCATATTTCTTGATTTTTTTAGTCATTCCGAACCATCACGCTGACTTCAACCCGGCGGTTGATTTTTCGGTTTTCCGGTGTATTGTTTTCCACGAGCGGACGAAACGAGCCGTACCCGGAGACACTCATTTTTTGTTTTTCGACTCCTGCGGCAATTAAAAACCGTGCCACTGCAAGGGCTCTATTGAGAGAAAGTTCCATATTATCGATTTTTGGATTGATCAGGGAATCGGTATGCCCCTCGATGTTAATATCGAATTTGGATTTATTGATAGGATCGACTAACTTGAGTAACAGGGGTTTAATCTCTTCTTTTAATTGATCATCACCGCCTTCAAAACCCAATTGTTCGGAAACCATCAAACAAATCTTGTTCTCATCACAGTATACATCCACACCTTCCAAATCGTTGTTAGTAAAGGCAGACTCGACTTCGGTTAATAATTGATCGGCTTCTACACTCATGATTGGTTTTTTTAGTCCGCGGATCAATTCAAATTTCGAAGAAGTAGATGCAGCGTTATACTTCTGGTCCACGGCATCGCCTTTCCTCCATAATTGCTTGTATTTTATGAGTTCAAAGTGGGAAATAGAAATAATAAACACAAAAAAAGTCAGGAGCAGGGTGAGCATATCGGAAAAGGTGACATGCCATTCGTAGTTTTCGATTTCTATTTCGCTAATTTTTTTCATGTTGCACTCTAATCATCTACTCTGATCATCTACTCTTATAACTCGGCGGATTTAAAGATGATTTCGACTTTGTTCTGTGGCACATTGCTGCCTTCAAAGGCATCACCACAACCGGAAACAACCATTTTGACTGGAGGAATGTTCTGCTCCAGAAAAAAGCGGTACACTTCTTGGGCGCGTCGGGCGGAAAATTGCAAGGCATCGGTAAAACCGGTGGGAACCTTGGCAAGTGAATAACCGCGAATCTCCACAAGGTATGGGAGTTCGGACACAAGATACCGAAGAGAAGTAAGATAAACCCTGGATCGAGGGGTTAATATAAGACCATTGCCTTGGGTTTCAAAGGTAACGACCTCGGGAAGAATTAAAGCCACACCGCGCACGCCGTCGCGCACCTGGAAGTCTTTGATTTGCTGAAGTGTCAAAAATTCGTCCATCAATCGTTTATTGATGCCCTTGGATTTCATTTGGTTTACGAGTCGTTGCACGGGATCTTGCCCGGTGCCATTATCGTAAATGGAAAAAGCGCCCGCATTGCCCTGGCCGGGCATCATTAAACTTTTCCTGAATTCCCGTTTGAATTCGATGAGCTTGCGTTTATCACCGGTTACAAAGGTAGTCAGAAAAATGAATAAGGTCAGCACGACGAGCATTAAAGAGATGTAGACAGTCATCCACGGAGGATTGGCATGAATATCTTCATCTTCTTCAAAGCGGTTATCTTGAATCATGTGCTCATCTTATCGCGTTGTTCCAGATAGATTTTCCGGTACTCGGTAGGCAGGAAGGAAATCATCCGTTGTTCAACCATGCCGGGTATTTCACCGGCTTGAATAGAGAGAATACCGGCCAGTATCATTTCTTTTTTTAAAATTTCAGCGGTGGAGCGTTCCTTTAATTTGCCTGCAATAGGAAGGAACAGGATATTGGCGAGAATGGCCCCATAAAAGGTAGTGACAAGCGCCAGTGCCATAGCGGAAGCAATTTGCGAGGCATCATTGAGGGATTGCAGCATAAAAATGAGTCCGATCAAGGTCCCGATCATACCAAAGGCAGGGGCATATTGTCCCATGGCTCTAAAAATAGCAATACCCACTCGGTGCCGGGCTGCAAGGAACTCGATTTCATTGCGCAGAATCTGGGTGAGAATATCTGGCTTGGTTCCGTCGACAACCATGCGTAAACCTTCATAATAGAACTGGTCATCAATTTCACTGATCACTTTATCCAAGGCGAGGAGTCCATCGCGCCGAGCTAACCGTGAATAACGCACCATATCGGGAATAAAATTTATGTAATCGGTCTCCACATGAAAAAAAACATTCTTGACCACGCGTAACACGCGGATAATGTCTTTCATGGGGTAATTAATAAGGGTGGCACCAAAAGTTCCGCCCAATACGACCAACATGGAACCAAAATCAAAAAAGATGGTAAAGTTCCCTTTAGAAACTATGGCAACAGTGAGCAGACCAAATGCACTCAAAATTCCTAAAATTGTGGCAATATCCAAAGTTTACCTCCAAGTATAGGATAAGCATATTCCATTCCAAGAGAAGTAAAGCATTGAAAACATTTACCTATAATCTTTTTCAATGTTTAGGCAACAATGGATTTGTCATTTATTTGACACTCTTTTTTTTCTACTGGCAGGCCATTTATGCTTTGGATTAAAAACCGCCAGATGTTTTTATCCAAAATTCAATGGGTTTTTATAGAATTTCCCTAGGCATACTTGATATTTTGTATACCATATATTATATACCATATATATATGGTATCCCTCATCAAACTCTTGAAAACATGTGGACGATATGGACAGAGTGGACTTTGTGGACGATGTGGACTGAAAATAAAAGTATTTTTTTGTCCACATCGTCCACATGGTCCACTTAGTCCATATCGTCCACAACAATTTTAAAAACTTGACAATGGATTCAGGATAACCCAAATCCACCATCAAGTTTCAGAAAAAACTGGACTATCTGGACATACTGGACATTCTGGACCAACTGGACTTTCCAAAACCTTTAAATTTTGTCCAGCTTGTCCAGTAAGTCCAGAGTGTCCAGAAAGTCCAGCTTGCCACGGTTATCCGTGGTGGTTTTGAAAAACGTGGTCGTGTAATTTTCTATAATAAATTAAGTTACTGCACCA
This sequence comes from uncultured Clostridia bacterium, assembly GCA_964502145.1. Lineage (GTDB taxonomy): Bacteria > Acidobacteriota > Aminicenantia > UBA2199 > UBA2199 > CAZCVI01. The sequence goes on along the minus strand of CAZCVI010000005.1, from coordinate 70,635 downwards.
CGTTAGATGATTCTTTTTCCAGCGGGGACAATGGGAGGGAGGTATCGGTGGACTCCTTCTTTTTCCTTTTGTAGCCGGGGGAGTAAATAGTGAAACCGAGGCGTTCCAACTGTTGGGAATCCTTGCCGAACACGATGAATGCTATTTTCTTAAAATCAATGTACCAGGAATATAATTGTTGGCATTTTTTATTTTTCGCAGTAGTAGCAAGCATTGCCAAACCTTTCTTGTCAGCTCTTTCAGCAGCTTTCTTGTCCAACACTTTAACCAATTGTAGACCAATGTCTAATATTTCGGAAGATATCCCAAATTTTTCAAGATAAACGAGTACTTCCGGTTTATTGGCGGTGTTATAAAACGTTTTTGCTTCTTTGATCCATTTCAGAAAGGTTTCTTTCCTGCAGCCGTAGATGCCCAGTTGTTTGATGCTTGTGGTTTCGTTCTTCAAGGCGAGTTTGGTTAGGGTAACCTGTTTTAGATAATATTCTTTTGCTAGTTTCTCCGCTGCCACCATATCTTGTATGGCTTTTTTGTACAGGGAGGCAGCCGTCTTCTGTTCTTCGATCGACTTTAAGGTCTCCTGATAGAGCAGATTGCCGTTTGCAAATGCAACTTGATCATAACCGTACTGAAGAAAGCCAGAATCCATGTTCTCGCTCTGGATATTGGATAATACGACCTTCATATCTAATAATTTTTTAGCCAATGGTCTGTCATTTACTTTTGACATAGTATACTCCTTCTATTATATTGTGATTTATTGTCATTTCCTAGTCACTTACAGTACTTGCGCACTTGGAATCATGCGACCACCACTTGGAATCGCGCAACCACCACTTGGAATCGCGCAACCACCACTTGGAATCACGCGACCACCACTTGGAATCGCGCAACCACCACTTCGAATCGTGCAACCACCACTTCGAATCACGCGACCACCACTTGGAATCGCGCAACCACCACTTGGAATGGCGCAACCACCAGCAAATATGAGTTCTTTCTCATTGGCAAGGGGTGGGTGTACCTTCACATTGGGAGAAAACGGTGGGACTAAAAGAGGTTACGTAATTGCTCTCTTTCAAGCTCAGGGCTTGTTTTGCCAGACTGGAATAAATAATACATGTTGCGCTATTGATCACAGTAAGATTGTAGGAAAAAGGGCATTAATTGTCAATAGTTTAAAAGAAATTAGAGGTGATGATTGTATAAACTGTTAAAAACCTTGTGAATGAGAGGAAAGACTGTTTTTCAAACTTGACTTTATGGCTGAAAATGCCTATAATTGCTCTATGATAAGGTCTTTTCTTTCTTTGTGAACCTTTCAGGAGAACGTATAAACATGGATAATCGCTTCTTTGAACAACCGATTCTTAACTCGCCATACGTCTACCCTAAGCGCCATTGGGAACTGGACGAACACCACCAACCAACGCAAAAAATACTGGAAAAACGTCGCCCAGCAGAATTTATCACGCCGATCCCGAAACCAAGGAAACAAAAAGGCGAACCGGAACAACTAAAATTGATTTTCGATGAGGGTTTGGGCCTCTCCACTGAGAAACAACAGTACGATCCCACTTCCATTATCAATGAACTACGTAAACAAGTAGACACTTGGCGTCAATTAGAGAATCCGAATGACTGGCACGTCTCTCCTGAAACCACCCGCTTACTCCAACACTGGCGTTTCTATAAATTTAATAATTTCCGCCCCTTCTTTTGCCAGATTGAAGCTGTGGAGACGGTCATCTGGCTAACAGAAGTGGCTCCCAAAGCAGGCAAAAGTGGTAAATTTTTCCTTGATCATATGGCGGATGCCAACAAAGATGCCAATCCTGAACTGTTACGTCTGGCCCTGAAGCTGGCTACAGGCGCGGGCAAAACAACCGTGATGGCCATGATCATCGCTTGGCAAACCATCAACGCCGTGCGTCATCCTGGCAGTTCCAGGTTTACCCGTGGCTTCCTGGTCGTATGTCCTGGTATCACCATTAAAGATCGCCTGCGCGTGTTGCAACCCCATGACCCCTACTCTCTTTATAAAAGTTGCGAATTGGTGCCAACGGACATGTTATCTTTATTGGACCGTGCCAAAATTGTCATCACCAACTATCATGCTTTTAAAATACGCGAGCGCATAGATGTTTCAAAAGGCACTCGTTCGCTGTTGCAAGGCCGCGGCGCGGCATTAAACACGTTGGAAACCGAAGGACAGATGCTACAACGCGTCATGCCAGAGCTAATGGGTTTTAAAAACATCCTGGTCATCAATGATGAAGCCCACCATTGTTACCGCGAAAAACCAGGTGAAGATGATCTGTCTGATTTGAAAGGGGATGATAAAAAAGAGGCGGAAAAAAACAACGAGGCCGCGCGTCTGTGGATTTCTGGCCTTGAGATTGTCAAACGTAAGCTTGGTTTAAGTCGTGTCATTGATCTTTCCGCCACGCCTTTTTTCTTGCGTGGTTCCGGGTATGCCGAGGGCACGTTGTTTCATTGGACCATGAGTGATTTTTCCCTCATGGATGCCATTGAATGTGGTATTGTCAAGCTGCCCCGTGTACCCGTGGCGGATAATATTCCCGGTTCCGAGATGCCCAAGTTCCGTAATCTGTGGGAACATATCCGTAGCCGCATGCCTAAAAAAGGTCGCGGCAACTCCGGCAAGCTGGACCCGCTCGCGCTCCCGATGACATTGCAAACCGCTCTGCTGGCACTCTACGGTCACTATGAAAAAACCTTTAACCTGTGGCAGGAAAGTGGCATTCATGTGCCGCCCTGTTTTATTATCGTGTGTAACAATACGTCTGCTTCCAAGTTGGTTTACGATTATATTTCTGGTTTCTATCGTGACAAAGAGGAGGGGCCGCCGCAATTGGAAAATGGCCGTTTGGAATTGTTCCGTAATTTTGATGAGTCTGGGCACGCTATCGCGCGGCCCCGCACGTTGTTGATTGACAGTGAACAACTCGAATCCGGTGATATGTTGGATGATAATTTCCGTGTTATGGCCGGGCCGGAAATTGAAAGTTTCCGTCGCGAGATTGTACAGCGGACCGGTGACCTTCAGCAAGGCCAGAATATCTCGGACCAGGATTTGTTGCGTGAAGTGATGAACACCGTCGGCAAGAGGGGGCGTCTGGGTGAATCCATTCGTTGTGTGGTGTCTGTGTCCATGCTGACGGAGGGTTGGGATGCCAATACAGTGACCCATATTCTCGGTGTGCGGGCGTTTGGCACGCAGTTATTATGTGAGCAGGTGATTGGTCGTGCGTTGCGTCGGCAGTCCTATGATCTGAATGAAGAGAATCTGTTTAATGTGGAATATGCCGATATCCTGGGTATTCCTTTTGATTTTACAGCCAAGCCCGTGATTGCGCCGCCGCAACCGCCGCGTGAGACGATTCATGTGCAAGCGATGGAACCGGAACGGACACATCTGGAAATTACCTTTCCCAATGTAGCGGGGTATCGCACCGAATTACCCACCGAGCGATTGACCGCGACATTTAACGAGGATTCGGTCTTGGAATTAACGCCGGAGCTGGTGGGGCCTTCGGTGACCAATAATGCGGGAATCATTGGTGAAGGTGTGAATCTTACCCTGGTTCATACCGGTAACATTCGTCAATCCACGGTGCTGTATCATCTCACCCATAGATTGATAAGCACCAAGTTCCGTGACCCTGGCGAAGAGGTCAAGCTTTATCTGTTTGGTCAGCTCAAGCGGATTACCAAGCAGTGGATGGACCAGTATCTCGTGTGTAAGGGTGGCACGTATCCCGCGCAAATGCTTTACCAGGAATTGGCAGACATGGCCTGTGAACGGATTACTGCCGCGATTACAGCGGCTAGTGTGGGGCAAAAGCCCATCAAGGTGATGTTGGACCCTTACAATCCCACGGGTTCTTCGATTCACGTTAATTTTAACACGGCCAAAACGAGTCGTTGGGAGACCGATGCGCGTCGCTGTCATATTAATTGGATTATTCTGGACAGTGATTGGGAAGCCGAGTTTTGTCGGGTGGCCGAGTCGCATCCCAGGGTGTTGGCGTACATTAAGAATCACAATCTCGGTTTGGAAGTGCCGTATCGGTATGGTTCTACGCAACGGAAGTATCTGCCTGATTTTATTGTGTTGGTGGATGATGGGCGTGGCATGGAAGACCCGTTGCATTTGATTGTAGAGATCAAGGGCTATCGTCGTGAGGATGCCAAGGAGAAGAAAAACACCATGGACAGGTATTGGATTCCTGGTGTGAATAATAATGGTCAGTATGGTCGTTGGGCTTTTGTTGAATTCACCGATATCTTCATGATGGAGTCAGACTTTAAAGAGAAAGTGGCCACCGCGTTTAATGAAATAGTAGAGAAAACATCAACGGAAAAAGTATGATAGGAATAAAATATGGGAATCAATTATAATCAATTACTGCAAAGACTTATTAATAAATATACCACTAAATCCCCCGAATTCGGGGGAATTAAAAATCAAGCAAGGATATCCCCAGCCAGCAAAATACGTCCCAACAGGGGGACAATGTGTCCCCCCTTTGAAATAATCAATCCTTTACACAATTCCCAATCCCCCACCAACTTCCTGGGAAGAATGGGAATATCCAAATTCTCCCATAATTCCCATAATTCTCATTCTTCCCATAATTCCCACTTCCTTTTCAAAGAATTGGCAGTGGATTTAGGCAACACCCCCCCAAAAATAAACCATTAACAAGGAACCCACCATGGCAATCAACCCAACCAAAACCATTGAAACGATCAATCACGATGAAGCGACCCGTAAAAACATCCCCACGGCTGAATACCAGTCCGTAATGAAAGAGGAAGAGAAGAATCCCATCCGTATCGCCTATGAAAGGCGCAACCGCGACCTGGACCCGCAGCTTGTTTGGCGTGGCAAAGATGAGCAGGACTGGTCCGATCTGGTGGTGCAAGCGCCGCCGTTGTATATTCAGGAAAAGGTTCACCCCAAGGTATTGATTGATGACTTGCAACGGCAAACCGAGAAGGGAGCGGGCAAACAATCCGGCACGCAGCGTGATCTTTTTGCTGATTTTAATGGTTTGCCCGATGAGAATGCCAAGACCGAGTTCTACCAGCATGATGCTCATTGGTCCAATCGTTTGATTTTGGGAGACAGTTTGCAAGTGATGGCTTCGTTGGCCGAGCGGGAAGGGTTGCGTGGTAAAGTGCAGTGTATTTATTTGGACCCGCCGTATGGCATTAAATTTAATTCCAATTTTCAGTGGTCCACCACCAGTCGCGATGTGAAAGATGGCAAAACAGATCATATCACCAGAGAACCGGAACAGGTTAAAGCCTTTCGCGATACGTGGCGCGATGGCATTCATTCCTATTTGACGTATTTGCGAGATAGGTTAACCGTGGCCAGGGATTTGTTGACGGATAGTGGTTCGATATTTGTTCAGATCGGGGATGAGAATGTCCACCGCATTCGAGCCGTCATGGATGAAATTTTTGGTGAGGAGAATTTTACAGCGTTAATTTCATTTCGTAAAGTGAGCGGATTGGTATCGAAGACACTCCCTCAACTTGTCGATTATGTGGTTTGGTATTCAAAGAATGGGGAGCAAAGAAAAATTCGACAACTTTTCAACTCACGTACGATTTATGATGATGCAGCCGAGGAGTATCGTTTCGTGGAACTCCCTAATGGTGAAATTGTATCCGCTAATATTGCAAGAATTCGTATGGATTATGGGATCCGACAAGATGTTAGATTTTTTAGACCTGGGCCTTTGACTTCTCAGGATGCGACAGAGAGTGGAACCATAGATTACGAGTTTCGTGGAGTAAAATATAGTCCAGGGAAAAATCGTCACTGGTCTGTGACCGCACCGAATGGTTTAAATTCTATAGGATACGCTGGACGCCTAATTCCTAGAGAGAATTCACTATCATCTAAACTGTATCTTGATGATAATCCAGCCCAACTTCTTTCTAACACATGGTTAGACACAAGTTGGGGTTTCGAAACGCAGAAGGAAAAGGTCTACGTTGTACAAACACACCCGACCGTTTTACAACGCTGCATCCTCATGTCCACTGACCCTGGTGATCTTGTTCTTGACCCTACATGCGGTTCAGGCACCACTGCTTATGTCGCCGAACAATGGGGAAGACGTTGGATCACCATTGATACCTCTCGCGTCGCTCTCGCTCTCGCACGCGCACGTATCATGGGCGCTCGTTATGCCTATTATCTCCTCGCCGATTCCAAAGATGGACAACTTCAAGAAGCAAAAATTACCGCCAAAGCCATTTCCACCTCCCCTACTCGCAATGACATCCGCCACGGCTTCGTTTACGAACGAGTCCCCCATGTCACCCTCAAATCCATCGCCAATAACGATGAAATCGACATCATCTGGGAAGAATTTCAAACCCAACTCGAACCATTACGCCTTCAACTCAACTCCATTCTCAATACATCCTATGAAGAATGGGAAATTCCCCGCGAAGCCGAAACCCAATGGCCCCAACCCGCCCTCCAAATCCACGCCCAATGGTGGCAACTACGCATCAACCGACAAAAAAAGATCGATACGTCCATCGCCGCCAAAGCCGAATCCGAATACCTCTACGACAAACCCTACGAAGACAAGAAAAAAATCCGCGTGGCCGGTCCCTTCACTGTCGAAAGCCTCTCCCCCCACCGCGTCCTGGGTGTCGATGAAAACGATGAGCTCATTGATGACAACACTAAAAAAGATGCCGTGCAAATGGATTTCGCGCAGATGATCTTAGAGAACCTCAAAACCGCCGGCGTGCAACAAGCCCACAAAGAAGACAAGATTACCTTTACCGCCCTCACCCCCTGGCCCGGTGACCTCATTTGCGCCGAGGGTCGTTTCCTTGAAGGCAGCCCAGAAAGCAATAAAGAGAAACGCGCCGGTATATTTATCGGTCCTGAATTCGGTACTGTCTCCCGTGCCGATCTCGTTCAAGCGGCACGCGAAGCCGGTGAATCTGGTTTTGATGTGCTCATTACCTGCGCGTTTAATTACGATGCCCACTCTTCCGAGTTTTCCAAGCTCGGTCGCATTCAAATCCTCAAAGCGCGCATGAATGCCGATTTGCACATGGCCGATGACCTTAAAAACACGGGCAAAGGCAATCTATTTGTTATTTTTGGTGAGCCGGATATTGAAATTCAAGAAGGTTTAGAGGGTCGTATTCGCGTGAAAGTCCATGGTGTGGATGTATTTCATCCCAGTACGGGCCAAGTGCGTAGCGATGGACCCGAAGGCATCGCGTGTTGGTTTATTGACACCGATTACAACGAGGAAAGCTTCTTTGTGCGTCACGCCTATTTCCTCGGTGCCAATGATCCCTATAAAGCACTTAAAACAACGCTCAAAGCGCAGATCAATGAAGAAGCGTGGGAAAGTTTGCACAGTGCCACTTCCCGTCCCTTTCCCGCGCCACTGTCTGGACGTATTGCCGTTAAAGTGATTAATCATCTCGGCGATGAAGTGATGAAAGTATTTCGAGTGCGATAACAATGGACCATAGGTCCCGCAAAAAAAAACTTGGGGATTGACTTCTTTTGGGAACACCTCTATAATTCAATCATGGAAAAAAAAAACAAAATCCATGGGTGACTGTCGAAATGTGTATGCGAAAATCGAAAGAGAATTCATTCATAAAAACGGGACAAGACCTTATTACTGGTGAGCTATACCAATGGACAGATCCTTTTCTTCTGTCCCGCCAAACCGGAGGTGGTGAATCATGGAAATAAATTTAAAAAAAGCGATCAAGGAATTTTACCCCATTTCTTCTTCTTCTTTGGAAATGGTCTATTACGAGGCCGTGGCCAATGCCATTGACGCGGGCGCCACTGAAATTATCATTGACATTGAAATTGAGTCATACAATAAACACGAAACCCTGGCTATTACCATAGAGGATAATGGCAAGGGGTTTACAGATGAAAACTTTCTTAAATTCTCCAGACTGCTGGAAACAGACCAGGCATTTCATAAAGGACTTGGCAGACTGGTTTACTTACATTACTTTAAAAACATAGAAGTTGTTAGCTTCTATGAGAATAAAAAGAGAACCTTTGAATTTAATGATACATTTAGTGGAGATAAGACCGATGAGGATTCCTTAGAATCCGAGCAACAGACTTGTCTGTCGTTCAAAAATTATCAATTGTCCAAAATTAAGGAATATGATTATATTAAACCACCCAAGATAATAGAATTTTTAAAGATTCATTTTTATCCTCAGTTTTATGCATTTAAAATCGACAGCCGGCCATTAAAAATTTCAGTCAAATTATCTACAGACGAGAACAATGAAAAGTATGATTTTTTTTCCATGACATCCGAATTCAATATATCCGAGTTACCAGATTTAGAAATGACTACCTTCAAAGTCAAAGGTATAGACCTGTACAAAGGAGATATGACACTCCGCTACTTCGTACAACAGAATGATAAAAATAAAGAGATCATTACCGCTGTCAGTGCCGATAACAGGACAATTCGACTGGAACTCCTTAAATCAAGCAACTTGCCGGAGGGATATGAAGCCTTCTTTCTGCTCTATTCAGACTTTTTTAATGGCAAAGCGAATTTCTCCAGAAATAAACTTGACTTGGAGCCAAACGATAAAAATCTCATTGAGGCAGACTATATAAAAGCCATATCAGATATTTTAATTGCAAAAATCCCATCCATGGTTGAGAAAAACCAATTGGTAAAAAAAGACCTAATCGATAGATATCCCCACTTGCAGGGATATTTTAATAGCAAGACAGTCGGCCTCATGAGCCGTGAATCCACCTTGGATGCCGCACAAAAGCAATTTTTTAAGGAACAAAAAGAAATCTTAGATGCCACCTCACTGAATGATGATCAATTTCAAAAATCCATGGAAATTTCCTCGCGTCTGCTTACCGAGTACATCCTCTATCGAAATATCATTATACGAAAATTAGAAGAAATGAACTTCAACAATGCTGAGGCGGATATTCATGATATTATTGTACCAATGCAGAAAGCATTACGGAAAGAAAATTTCATCCAGGATATGTACAACAACAATGCGTGGCTGCTGGATGACAAATATATGTCCTATACCACCATATTGAGCGATAAAAAAATGAGTGCCCTACTCAGAGAAATCTCTCTGGATGGTGAAAATAGTGCCGATGAAAATGGCAGACCGGATATCGCCATAGTATTTTCAGGTGATCCCGATCTCGCAGTATCCGCAAAGATTGATGTGGTTATCGTCGAATTAAAAAAACGCGGCATACCTTTGGTGAAAAACGCAGAAGTAATCCTTCAACTCAGAGATAGGGCACGAAAACTATTGGCATATTACCCCAATAAAATTCAACGCATATGGTTTTATGGCATTGTGGATATTGATGAGGAATTTCAAAGGTTATTAATAGAAGATGGTTATCATTCACTATTTTCATTAGACCAGGTATTTTATAGAGAATATCCTTTCCAGCCTGACCTAAAAATAAATGTTATCATTCCCACCGCCATTTATATCTTGTCTTTTGACGCCTTCCTTAAGGACGCTGAGACACGGAATTCAACATTTCTCAAGATATTAAAAGAGGGGTTAAAAAGAGGGACTGAAACGAATTAAAAGATTAATTGAGAATGGAGAATTGATAATTGAGAATGGATAATGGAAAGATGTGTCCTGCGGACGGTTCTTTAAACGCCTGCGGCGAAAAGATTAAAAAACGCAAGCAGGATGCTTGCACTACATTAAAAACGCGCCATATGGATTGACATTAGAGTTATTTGGGCTTAAAATTACTTCATGAGCATAATAGAAAAAAAAAGGAAGAAAAGATTTAATACAGCCGGGTTGTGTTTCCCAGAAAAACACTATATGATTGATCCACTCTCACGATTGCACGAGGTGGAAGAATTACTGGAGGATGAACTCTATTTCACCCTCCATGCACCCCGCCAAACGGGGAAAACAACTTATTTACATGCACTGGCGCAAAAACTCAATAAGGAAGGTAATTGCATTGCCCTGGTAACCTCCTTTGAACGGGCAGGAATCCCCAGTATGACGGTTGAAGCCGCCAATCAAATCATTATGAATTCTATATATCAAGCCTCTACACTGCAGTTGCCAGAGTTTCAACGCCCCCACAATCCCCTGGGTAACCTTTGCCCTGATTTATTTAATTACCTGAAAGCATGGAGCGAAAGCCAGGAAAAACCAATTACTCTTTTTATTGATGAAATTGATGCCCTTTTGGACGAAGTGTTGATTTCTGTGCTCAGGCAGTTCCGGGATGGCTATCAGAGCAGACCAAAACATTTCCCTTCATCTATCGTACTGGTGGGATTGCGGGATGTTCGGGATTACAAGGTCAAAGTCCGCGAGGAACTTAAATCGTATGGTACAGCTTCCCCATTTAATATCAAATCCGATTCCCTTGTTTTGCGAGATTTCAGTCAAGCCGAGGTAAACGAATTATTGGCACAACATGCACGGGAAACGGGTCAAGTATTTCCCGATGAAGTGAAAAAAGAAATCTTTTACCTCACCAATGGTCAGCCTTGGTTGGTCAATGCTCTGGCCCGGCAGATTGTTTCTAAAATATTAAGGAATGATACCAGCCAAGAGATTACCCCTGAGATACTTTCAGAAGCCAAAATCCAATTGATCTTGCGACGCGATACCCACCTGGACAACTTGGCAGAAAAATTAAATGAAAAAAGGGTGTTAGATATCGTGCAAGCCATTATCATTGGGGATAACATCGCCTTTGATATCTACAACGATAATGTCGCCTACGTCCGCGACCTGGGCATTGTCGGCCAATCTGATCCTTTAAAATTCGCCAACCCCATTTACGCTGAAATCATTCCCCGTATCATGGCAGAGCCCATCCAAGTCTCCATACCCAATGAAATTCAGCCCCAATTCTTTATCGAACCGAACGGTGACTTAAACATGGAGAAACTACTGAAAGCCTTTCAAGTATTCTATCGCGAAAACAGCGAGTTCTGGTTAGAGCGCTTCGAGTACAAGGAATCGGCGCAACATTTATTGTTAATGGCTTTCTTGCAACGCGTGGTTAATTCCGGGGGTGATGTGTGCCGTGAAATGGCTCTTGGTAATGGCCGCCTGGATATACTGGTTGCCATGAAAAAACAGAAATTCGCCCTGGAACTAAAAATCAAACGGAATAAAGATTCCATCCCAAAAGGAAAAGAACAATTATCAAACTACTTGGACCGCTTGGGATTAAAAGAAGGTTACCTGATTGTTTTCGACCCCACCCCCGGCGAATGGGAAGAGAAGATTTATTATAACGAAATCACCTATTCGGATAAAAAAATCGTCATGGTGGGACTTTAAGAGATTAAGTGAGAATTCTTACTTAATTTTTTCCATGCTTTCCGTCACCGATGAGAAACTGGACTGGCACGAAAGTTATCCTCCCCTCATCCTATCACCTCACGTATCTGCGCCTCAATAAATTTCAGCATCTCTTCTTTCTTCGGGAGCTCAAGCTGGTATTTAGAAACAAAGAGACTGTTGTCCATACCCGCGAGGGCGTATTCAACAAGCGAATGCTCTCGCTCCGAGCAGAGCAGAATACCCATCGGTGGATTATCGCCATCGGTGGTGACATTCTTTTTATACCAGCTCACATACGTGTTAAGTTGCCCAAGATGTTCATGACTGAATTCATGAAGTTTCAACTCAATGAGGACATGACATTTAAGAATCCGGTGGTAAAATACAAGGTCTACAAAGAAATATTTTGAACCAATGAGTATGCGCTTCTGCCGGGCTTCAAAACAGAATCCATAACCAAGTTCAAGGAGAAATTCTTGGAGTTTATCCAGAAGCGCGTCTTCAATGTCCGATTCACCCATAACCTCTTTCGATTTGAGGCCGAGGAATTCGAAAATATAGGGGTCACGGATAGTAAGTCTTGATTCGTTTTTTTCCGTTTTGGACTGTACCAGGGCTGCCAGTTTTATTTTATTCGTGGAAAGCCCGGAGCGTTCATAGTAGAGCGTGCCAATCTGTCGTTTCAGTTCCCTTACCGACCAATTTCCGCGAATACACTCAACCTCATAAAAAACGCGCTGGAGTGAATCGGAACATTTAAGCAACTCTATAAAATGGGTGAACGATAAGCGTTGGAGCAATTTTACTGGCGGTACTTCCTGGTGGGCGGGTGTGATTCGGTCATCACCTTTGTTGTCATCGGCAGAGTTATCCGAAAATTTGGAAATCAACGATTTCCCATTTTCAATTAAGCTGGATTTGGAAATCAGCGATTTCCGAATCTGTGGATAGGTTTCATAGAATTGGCGACAGAGGCGCAAATACCGGGATGAATAACACTCATCCAGGCCCTTTTGCAGATGCATTGCAAGCCGTTCTATGAGCTGGATACCGTATTCGGCACGATCTTTTCCATTTTGCTCGTATTCCCGGATAAAAAATCCTATGATCCAGTTTCTCAAGGTCAGGCTTATATTAACCGCCTTGGTCGCTTGAACCGATAATAGATCATGTGTTTCCCGAATTGATTCGACTAACTCCACAAATGTGAGCTGCTTTTTCTTCTTGTTTTCTTGCTTCACTTTGGACACTATATCTCCGTTCAGAATTCTTGGTTTATCGGTTTGCTATATTTACTTAATCTTTTCTCCGCTCTCGGTCACCGAAACCTTTTTCCCGTTGAACACCACTGCCAGTTTTTTTATGTGATGAATGCCCCGTTCGAGTAGTTCTAATTCGTATTTATTATCTTCGATTTGTTTAAGCGCTGCGGTGGTGGCAGTAGCGACTGTCTCTTTTCTGCGTTTGTGTACTGCTTTGAATTCAATCACATAACCCAATAGTGCGCGGTTTTTAGGAAAAATCATAATATCATATCTACCATAGCCTGATTCGCGATTGGATTTTATTTCATGGGTTTCCGAAATCCAAACCAACAACCCAGCTACCAATGCATGATAAACTCGTTCGGGTTCCCGATTAAAATCATGGTAACTAAAAACCGTGGCCACGACATCTTGCAGTATTTCTTCAAAGAGGAGCACATCCCCTTCAATTAATGCCTTGAGCATACTCTCCAATCTGCTGTTTTTTATTTTTGCTGAAAAATAATGCTTGACAATATTAAGATAAGTGATCCGCACTTCCAGATTGGGAATAGAGAGGGTGTAATACATGGTTCCCGAAGATTCGTCCATACGTTTTGCAGTGAATTTTAAATAACCACAAAATAAAAGGAAGCTCCAGAGCAAATCATCGCGCTCGGTTATCTCTTTCATGACGATGTTTTCATCGATGACCTTTTCGATTGATTCACCTTGGATCAATTGTTCCAGTTCTTCCTTTAATTCTTTGCCGCCATGGGAAAGTAGCATGTTGATCAATTCATTATTGGACGTATTGATCCAGTAGGGAAGTATTTCATGGTCGATATCTTCAATAAAATTGATAATAGACCAGGGATTATAAATGGTTTGGTCGCCGAACATGTAACCATTGTACCATTTTTTTATTTCCTCGTACCGATGGAGGAGATTAAAATCCGTCAGCAGCATCTCAATTTCTGTTTCGGTGAATCCGAATTTATCGTTGAATTGGTTTGACGTCAAAGTGTATACCCCCGGGTTGTTTAGACCTGAAAATATGGATTCTTTGGCTATACGAAGAATACCAGTGATAACACTTTTCTCCAAATATTCATCGGTATCCTTCAAACCACCACCCAAAAAATTCCGCATAAAATTGACGATGGCATCATAGTACTTATAAGTGAAACCAGCATGAATGGGGGCGTCATATTCGTCGATCAAAATCACGACCCGTTCCTCATAATATCGGCTCAAGAAGTGCAACAGTTTTTCCAAACTATTCCCATAGTCAATGATACTGCCTTTGCCATCAATAATATTTTGGAAAAATTTCTTTTCCGTTGGTTTTATTAGCGGACTATTCAGCAGGTAGTCGTGTTTTAGATATTCGTCAATAATGAGCTGCTTCATTTGTGCCAGGCAATTTTTAAACGTTGTTTCTTTAATGCCGCGAAAGGAAAAAAAGATAACGGGGTGTTTACCCATTTTATTCGTGTATTCCTCTCCTGTCTGGGCGATATTAAGGTGCGTGAATAATTGGGCATAGGAATTCTTGGCTAAATCGTTTTTATTGACAGGATAATGACCCCCAGCATCCAGAGATACTTTCTCCGGGCAACAACTATAAAAGTATCTCATCATGGAAAGATTAAGGGTTTTCCCAAAACGCCTGGGTCGAGGGATGAGCAAGATTTTGCTACCTTTGTCTAAAACCTCTTTGATAAAAAGTGTTTTATCAATATAATAATAATCTCCAGACACGACATCTTTAAAATCCGAGATACCAATAGGCAGTTTTTTCATTTTCATATTTATTCACCCGGTATAAGTATACCATCAGTATCCAGTAATTTCAACCAAGAAGAAAAGACGGGACTATCTGGACGCACTGGACATTCTGGACCAACTGGACTTTCCAAAACCTTTGAATTTTGTCCAGCTTGTCCAGTAAGTCCAGTGCGTCCTCGTGGTAAAATCCCTTCCTCTATTCTTTAATAATCTTGATAAAGTCGACTTCTTCGTTGCCCTGCGACTTATTCAATATGGTCTGGTACTTCTTAAAAGAATCTGTAATTTGTTGCTTCAACTGCGGGCTGGATTTGGGTTCTTGTTGCGGACAATAAATACTGACCCGGTTCATTTCCTCATTTACATCGACCACCACTTCAAAACTGGCAGGAAGCCCGGCTCTAAGGGTTGCAACTGCCTGCTTAAAACGATCCACCTGAGCTTTTGAAAAAGAACCCTCGGCAATAAAAGTAGAAACCATACGGGAGTCTTTCATTTTGAGGCTTTTTTGATCCGCCACAATAAGTTCTTGGAATTCATGTTCTTCGCCACCCAATTTTTCCAATGGCGTTAGTGGTGCTAATGGTGCCAGTGGTGCTAATGGTTCTAATGGCGCTAAAGGTGCTAATGGTTCCAAAGGTTCCAATTGTTCCATTTTACTTTCCAAAGCCTCGCTTTTTTCTTCCAGCATCCGGGCTTCTTCTTCAAGCTTTTGGGCTTCCAATTCCAGTTTTTCAGCTTCTTTTTCCAGATTCTTGGATGCTTCTTCCAGCTTCTTCTGGGTGTTTATATCTGCCTCTTCGTTTTGTTTTGCTTCAAGCAACCGGGATTGTTCATCCAGTTTCCTGGATTCCAGTTCCAGCTTGCGCGCTTCTTTTTCAAGCTTGAAGGATTCCAGTTCCATTTTCTTGGATTCTTCCTCCAATCGTTTCATTTGTTCGCTTTCAACTCGGGCTTCTTCCCCAGATAATTTCACTACTATTTCTTCCCATTCAGAACCCTTCTTTTCCAGTGCTTGTTCCATGTCCATTAACTTATCAAGTTTGCCTTGCAGTTTTTGAAGGGTTTCTTCGTTCGGTGGAGGATCACTTTCCAATGATTCCTCAATTTTGTCCGAGGTGGCTTCAATCTGTTCCAGGATTTTTTCCAATTTTAATTCCAGGTGTTCTGATTTTTCATTCCGTTCATCTTCACCCAGTTGTCCAATCATGGTTTTTTGCGCATCAATGGCTTTCTCTACTTCCAGCATCTGGATTTCCAGTTTTTTAATCACCTTTTCAAAATCCACGGAATTTTTTTCCAGTTTCTTATCGTCCGTAGGATACGAAGCAACCACGGAGTCTGCCTTTGCCATTCCAATAAATAAAATAACCATCATGCCAATGACCAAAATAAAGATTTTTGTTTTCACTTTTACCTCCTTTATGTTTATTTGATTTTTTAATATGTGGACAAGACGTTCTTTAAATTCAGCAGCATCCGCAATCCCCAGAGCAGCAGTTGGGAGCTGCTGCTTATTTTCCAGAGTTCGCCTCATTTCCAGAAGATGGGAAGCATACCTAGACGGTTTGATGCCGATTTGTATGACCATTTCATCGCACGCTTTTTCCTGTTCCCGTTTTAATGTGCGGTAAACTTCCCAGCACAACGGATTGAACCAATAAAGAGCACAAGTCAACCGGGCAAGTATGCGCACTGGAAAATCATGGCGTTTGACATGTGCCAATTCATGAAACAAAACAGAAGAACATTGTTCAAAAGACCAAGCCGCAGATTGGTGCGGCACAACAACAGCAGGAGAAATCAAACCGCACGTCATAGGTACAACACAACGAGCACTCTGAATAACACGAACTTTTCTGCGCATCGGCGATAAACTTAAAAAAAACAAAAGTAACTGTTTCCAAGGATACCCTTCCACGGGAACCCCCTTACGAGTCAATCGCGAGGTACCATAAATTCCAATGAATACAATGGCAATAAAAAAGACGATCCCCAAAACCCATATAAAAATCAACCCATAAGACGCATTTTTTCCCAGTGATTGCCAGATCACTGTTTTCGGCTGCGCTATAGGAACACTCAAAGCTGTACGCTCAGAGGGTAACGAAAGGATTTTATGGCGGGTACGATGAGTGGGTTTAAAATCGGTGTTCACTGTTTTCTCCACTGTCGACTGGGGCTGCAATTGCGGTATACCTGTATTCCAACCCGGTCCAAATGCCAGGGTAAAGGGAAGAATCAGTAAACCAATCACAGCAACACCCAGAACAATATGCCGGAAAGCAGCGGATTGCTTGGGAAATAGGCGGATTAATATCAAAACCAGACTGCATATAAGCGAACTTTTAATAAATAATTCAGCAAATAAGACAAACCCTTTGGCATGTAATAAAAAATCCATGGTTACCTCCCTTCTTGCCGTGCCTTGGTAATCAATAAACTCAACCGGTCGTAATCTTCAGGCGACAATTTTTCCTCGGATAAATCCAGGAGCGCAGCGACTGCTTTTTCCGTGGAATTGTCGAAAAATGTCGTCAATACATGCTTCAATGCATTCTCCCTGGCTTCCTCCCTGGGCATAGTAGGCAGGAAAACATAACGCAAACCATCCAGTTTATGAGTCAAATGCCCTTTATCTTCCAGTACTTTAAGTAATGCACGGACAGTAGAATAACTGGGCGGGGTGGGAAGTTTCTCAAGTACGAGGGAAGCGGTAGCTTCACCTAGATTATATATAATATCCATGATTTCCCGTTCCCGGCGACTCAAATGTTTCAAACCTCGCATGTTTTATACCTCCAGGTCAGCGATTTCACCTTCAATCAGTGACCTAATCCGTTCATTTCTTATGCTGAAACTCAACATGCTAAAATTTTAGCATGTCTTTTTCATCCAGTCAACACCTTATGCTAAAAATTTAGCATCTTTTTTATTTTTTTTTAAATAGGGGGTGAAATCGCCTTGATCCGGGTCAATGACCTTAAATTCACCGCCAGATTCTTGAAAAAACGTGGACGATATAAACTGAGTAGACTAAGTGCGCCAAAAATAAAAGCCTTTTTTGTCCACATCGTCCACAACGTTTTCAAAAACTTGGCGGTGAATCCAAGAATACCATCCATCGCAGAAATTGAAAACCTTTAAGCCCTTCAGATAAAGAAAAGAATGCCTCCGGCGGCCAGCTTTTGAAAAAGCTGGGCAAAACTTTTGACTATTTATCTGGTGCCTTTAATCGCTCCTTGACAAAACGGGGAATATCTCCAAAACTTCCATTAGAAAGAATCACCACCACATTATCACAATCATAATCCATACTATGTAAAAAATCCTCAAGCTCACTGAACTCCTCGAAAATAGTGACAGCCTTTCCCTTTTGCAATAACTCCTTTTCTATCTTAGAGACATCCAACCGCTGGTCCACGGCGATCTTCTCTTTCTGAAATACCTCTTTAAAAAAGATATGATCCGCCGCCAAAAAACTCTGAGCCAATCGATCCTGAAAAAAATTCCGCCGCAAACTCCAACTACGCGGCTCAAAAAGAGCAATAATCTTTTTCTGCGGATAACTCTCCCTAACACTCTCCAATACCTGCTGAATAGCGGTGGGATGATGGGCAAAATCTTCCAAAAACAACGTGTTACCAATCCGATTGATCTCATTCAAGCGCCGCTCCACCCCCTTAAACGAGGCCACAGCTTCACCAATAATATTCTCCGGGATACCCAAATGCAAACCAAGAATAATCCCAGCAGTTAAATTCCACACATTGTACTTGCCATTCATAGTGGTGGAAAAAGTCATGGACCCAGACGAAGTTTGCAACGTAAAACGATACCCAGGGTTCTCAAAGGTGATATCCACAATCCGATAATCACAATTCTCGCTGGTACCATACGTCTTCACGGGCGTAAAGGCTTTTGCCAGTGCTTTTACATTCATCGGATAATCCATATTGGCAATAATCAAACCATCGGCAGGCACCTGGTTGACAAGATTTTGGAACGCTTTTAAATAAAGACTCTCATCGGAAAAAAAATCAAGATGATCATATTCAAGAGCGGAAAGAATCAAATAATACGGATGATACTTTAAAAACTTGGAAGAACGATCAAAAAAAGAGGTCTCATACTCATCCCCTTCAATGACAAAACAATCCCCTTGACCGAGTGCATAGTTGGCATCAAAATCCAAAGGCTTGCCACCAATAAAAAAACCAGGGTTCCGTCCGGCATAATGGAGCAAATAAGAGATAAAGGAAGAGATAGTAGTTTTTCCATGCGTCCCTGCAGCTACCACGGACTTTTTCCCCTTGATAAAAAATTTGTACAATGCTTCGGCCATGGAATAGTATTCCAACCCGTTGTTCAAAATATATTCAGCTTCTGGATTACCACGGCTGACAATGTTACCGATGACACAAAAATCCACATCCTGCGCAATGTTTTCTGGGGCATAGGGACTGAACAAGCGGACCTTCATGTTCTCAAGTATTTTATCAACTGGTGGATAAAAATTCGTGTCGGAACCGGATACGTCGTACCCTTTCTCCTTAAACAACCCAGCCAAGGAACTCATACCCGTTCCAGCGATACCACTTAAAAATACTTTCATATATATTCTCCGTTTGACTTCAAGTAAGATATTGCATTTTAAATTGAAAATCAATAATTGTCAATTCCCCAGGAAAAAAAAGGACAATAAAAAAAGGCAGCGAGTCACTATCTCTTGACTTTTTTTTCTATCCGTTTTACGATGTGAGTACTTTGATTTTTCTGCAAAAGAATTAAATGAAGTCAAACAGATTGTTGAGGAGAAACAAGATGAATTCATTGAAAAATGGAAAATCTACTTTAAGCGGTAGTGTAACCAATATATCAAATCTTGGTTTTTGGATATTGATCAACGATAAAGAGTACTTCGTTCCTTTTTCAAACTACCCTGAATTTAAAAAAGCAACGGTGGACGAAATCTTCAATATGAAACTGTTATCACCCCGGCAACTTTATTGGCAAACTCTGGATTGCGATATTGAAATCGAGGCATTGGAACAACCAGAAAGATTTCCACTCCGTTTCCAAAGATAACCTATTCAGGGTATCCGTTTTCCACAAAAAGGAGGGGAGTTTTCACCCCAACGATTCACGCATAGCTGCTCGCCCTTTTATCTATAGATAATTTAAAATAAATGTAAAATAATTTAACCAAATCTGCATCTTATAACCAGCAGTTCAAGGCATTAGAAAACTTGGAAATCCGGGATATGGAACTTATTAAGTAAAAAATTCAAACGGTACCGTTGTTCAATTTCAGGTTTCCGCAATTCAGGAACCAAATGCTTGAGAAAAATCGTGGTTTTTAAATCCAACTCGGCATCCCCTACAAACAAATCGGTCAATTTCCGGTAAAATAGTTCAGGTTCAGCAGTACGGGTATTTTTCAAAGAGAGAAAAAGCGCCTCAAAATCTTCCTTGAGAACTATCAAGGACGATGGGAAAGAATCGGCAAATAATTGCAACTCACGGAAGGGATCATGAGGTTCAGTGACCACATTTTTATCCCCTGCACCCATATCTCCCCCAACATACAATTGCATAAAAGCCTCGAAACTCTTTTTAACCTCATATTTGAAACTGGAAAAACAGGTAATCATTTTACGCTTCACCTGCCACCGCTCGACAACGGCAGAAATCGCTTGGAAGATTATTTTAAGAGGAATCCGTTTCTCCCACCAATTGTACAGGCAATCGAAATCTTTGGGAGTAATAAAAAAGGTAATATCGTGGGCCGTTTCAAGATACTGGATAATCCGTATGATAAAATCCTTATCGTCGGTGCTGGGATGACTCATAGTGGTTTTTCAGTTTGAATTGGGCAAGGGTTTTACTTTTTTACTTGATTAAGATCGAAAATTTTCTTCAAGCCATAATAGGTCAGATCAGGTTCATAGACCTCAATACCTTCAACTTTTCCTTCGAAATGTTTGATCAAGCCCCCGGTAGCCAACACTTTGGCATCCTGACCCACGATCTTTTTATACTCTTTGATCATATACGCCAGTCCGCCAATATAACTGTAATAAATACCGGCGCGGATATGGCTTTCTGTGTTGGTGCCCAAAATGGAGGTGGGCGTACTGAAATGAATGCGGCCCAGTTTGGCGGTATTTTGCGCGAGACTGTTGATGGAAAGTTCAATACCAGGAAAAATGGAACCACCAAGATATTCCATATCACGGCTTATAATATCAAAGGTAGTGGCTGTACCGGAATCAATGATAATGAACGGCGGCTTAAACAAATAAAGGGCACCGGCAGAATCAGCGATGCGGTCTGCTCCGAGTTCCGCCGGATTATCAATCTTAAAGATCAACCCGCTCTTCACAGTATGATCAATAAATAAAGGTTCCTTGGCAAAGTATTCGCGAATAAACCGTCGCAGACTCTCATCCACGAAAGGAACGACAGAGGATACAATAATATCAGTGATTTTGGCGCGAAATTCTTTCTTTAAAAGACTTTTCAAATAGGTAATGGACACCTCGTCAGGTGTTAATAGTTTATTCTTGGATACGATTTGATCACCGTCAAAAATAGCGATCCCAGTGGCTGTATTTCCTACATCTATGGTTAATAACATGCTGAACTCCTTTATGCTGAGATTTTTATATTCCAAAAAGCAGAAGACACTATACCACAGAACCCGCTATTTCTCAAGTCTTTTTTTTCCTCGGACCGCAGATCATCCCACCCACATAATACAGATAAGAGCAATGACTTTAAGGATGAATAATATCTTCCGGGTAGAGATTTTCGTATTTTTCGAATAATAAGTTCACAAAATTGCGACTATCTCCAGTAAGAAAAACTTCTATTCCATGATCGCTCAAAAACTTTGGTAATTGCCGGAAAGTATGATTGTCCGCTGTGCCAAAATCATCGGCTACAAATAAGGGTGAGTCATTTCTATAATAAACAAATGGCCTTTGAGATATCGAACGAATAAATAAGCGATAGAACCAATCATCATAACCACATCCAATAAAAAGAAAACTTTTCCTTCGCAGCATATCCAACAATCGAATATTGGAATATCGCATATAATCAAATCCGAAATTCAGAACACTTTCCAAGATATACCTTTCCGTATACGCATTGCCAAAATCATTGCTCACGTTTCCAAAAATATGGAAGAGCACGGTCAGTTGCGAACGGTCAAAAGAATCTGCTAATTCGTCCGAGAGCATGCTACTACGCCTGTTATTTAATGAATATGAAAGAATTTTTGTAGGAATACTTCTGACAGAATTTATGGTATCGACTAAGAAGTTATCTTGCGCAGTAGTCATCAAGAAATCAAAAGACTTAATCCTGGCCATCTTCCATAATGAACCGTGGGGGACCAAACAGATACCCTTAATCCTCTGCATTATAAATTTAGACAACTCATCAAAGGGATCATCAATATCCCGTATTAAAAATTCACGACAAGCCTTGGCAAATCGATGATTCTCATGGGGGTCAATAGACATACCGCAAACATCAGCCAATTGATCGGCTAAGTAATCATATAATAAGACATCTGTTTTGCCTTCAGATTCGATCTCCACCCGGTAAAGCCCTTGGCCGATAACCGGGATCACATTTTTATGATGGATTTGACTGAGCAATTCATCCCAATTAAAATCATCCTTTTCTGCGGCGCTGGCATATTTAAAAGAGTTATCCGCTCGTTCAGCATCTCCCTTTGAACGATAAATTCGGCCCATATTGGCATAAACCACTGATAAATTTTCCCGATCATTTTCCTGGTTAAAAATCTCCAAGACCTTAAAATAAGATTCCAATGCCTTATCCCAATCGCGTTTATCTTGATAAATCCGACCGATACTCATATATGAGAGAGCTAAATCTTTGGGGACACCATTCTTTTCAAAGATATCCACTGCCTTGTGGGCACATTCCAAAGCTTTTTGCAGTTCACCTTTGTCGTGATAAATTTGACTGAGTTGCTGATGCCGGATTGCTATCTTGATCAAATCACCAAATTTTTCCTCAATCTGAAGAGATTCAAGAAGACTTACCAACGCCCCATCATAGTCGTTAATTTGATATTGAAGCACGCCCAGATCAAACAAGAGGCAAGATTTTTCCATTTCACCAGAGGCTTTTCCAATGGATTTTTTGAGGTAAGCAATTTTTTTTTCTGGATTCGAGTATTTTGTCTCTTCCCGTTTAATGGCCTTAAGAGGATGAATAGGTAAATCCTGCCTTTCCGGTTCAAAAATGAAGGTGAACTTCATCCAGTCGTAAAAATCAAAAGCATTCTGAATCATCTTTTTTACATACGCTTCAGAGACAAAAAAAATAAAGATGGCGTTAAACTGCATAAAAAAATCACGGACCATATTCATGCCCCGGAAAAAAAATTCCGGGGTGGTCTTGGAAAGATAAATACAGCTTTCAAAGTTGTATATGAAAAATATTTTTTTCCCAAAATACGGTTGCTTGTACAGGTCAAGAATGGTTATTTGCAATTCCATCGGTCCAAGGAGAGGCTTTACCATATCAATCCGCTGGATACGGTCATTCAATACGTCTTTGTTGAAAAATTCAAATATCTTTTCTCGTTCATCAGGCAATACCTGACACAGTGAAAGACCTTTGGTGGGTTGGTTTAGAAACTTATAAAATAACTGGAAATTGGTTTTGTTCTGAGGAAAATCGAACAGGCTTGTGATTATATCGTCAGCCTGATTTCTTACTGTCATTTTTCCGCATCTTCTCTTTATAGGCTTTTATAAAACTATCCAGCAATGGATGGGTATCATAAAAACCCTCGCCATTATATTTCATGACGGACCGAGTGCGTAACAAATCCAACAGTGCCAAGTTCTTTTGGGGTGCGATTTTATTGCCGTCAGAAATATCGAACAATACCTCCAGGTACTCTTCAAATTTGATTTTGATTTCATCATTTCGCTCCACTATTCTCGAGGCGACTTTGTCTTTATGAGTATTGATGGATTTTTTCATGGAGACTTCAGTGATTCGTTCGGATTTTTCGATGAGAGCGGCCCGTTGAACGATACTAAACAAGTCCCGGATAGAACCACCGGAATACTTGATGGCTTCGTTATAACAGGCATTCTCAAAAAGAGAGAGGTCCATTCTACGTTCGAGAATAGTGGTTAAGCATTCAATACCGGGTTTACATACCCTGCCATTTTTATCCTTTATCTTGATCATGGGCAAGACTTCAGATTCGCCAAAAACATTTTGAATTATGGAAAAATCGGCATGAAAGACCAATTCCACGGGTATAGTCAAAACCATTTTACACCTTAAATCCTGGATAAAGGCAGAATTCTTCATGTAAAAATCCCGTGCTGCGGGAAAGGGCGTCTTTTCAAGATCATCGATGATAATCAGGGTCCGCTTTCCTGTTTTCTCCTTGAGGTAGTCGAAGATTTTGTTACATTCAAAAATTAGATCATTGAGTTTTCGTTCGGTAATCCGGTAGGATTCAATTTTTTCAAGGCCAGAAAGCCTTCTCTCGGTTTTGGCATAGAAAAAGATCCCTTTTAAAAAATCAATACCAGCCCCACGCGACTCGTACTGTACGTTTTCCCTTTCTTGAATGATGCGGGTCTCAAAACACCATTGGGTAATATTCTCAATAATATCTTTTAATAATTCATCGGTCTCATCCACCAGATCATTTGTATATAAATAATTGAGGGTATCTTCGATTATTTCAAAGAGCATAGATTCGATGGTGATATCATGCATTCGAAGCCTGTGCCAAGCTGAAAAAATCATCACATTAAAATCCTTCTGCATTTGAAAATAAAGCTTGGTTAATTCAGTGGTTTTGCCAGACCCAGAAAAACCGGAAAAAATCCTCTTGGTATAGGGAGTAAGGGGATCTTTCAGTAATTGCTCCAACGAGGAAATTGTATCTGCATCCCGCACCAAATCGGTTTCCACATAAAAATCGTATAGTCTGCTACCGGTTAACTGCTCCAATCCCAAGACCGTGATTATATTTTTGGTAGTAAGGGCCCTTTCAACCTTCAATTCAAAATAATCTTCCGCTAAATTATATCCTTTCTGGATAGCGGTTAACACCACGTTTTGCTCTTTCATATTTTCTTCCATGACTATATTTTATAAAATCCGTACCGCGATGTCAAGTAAATAAAACGAGTTCCAATATTATTGCTTCCCTGAAAAAATCTTCACTACCTTGGGGGAGAAATAAGTGTCTTCCAAGTGGAAATTCGGTTGAATGGCCTTGATTTTTTCGATATATAACCTGGCTTCTTGGAGCCATTTTTCGCCGGGGTCATCTTCCAGTAAATGCTTCTCAATAAGCACGACAGCCAGGAACTGGTAAGCCACTACGAGACTTTTGGGATCGGCTTCTTTTATGAATACGTCGATCACCTGCCTTAAATTTCGTTCACACGCACTGCGATCACTGGCAAAATAACAACGAATGCCCTGATTCAAATCCTTAACGCCCATGGCAATGGCAATTGTTTTGAGCCACTTGAGCGCATCAGGATGATGGGCCTCCAACTGGAGCACAGCAGAGAATTTTTCCCTGGCTGCCACCAACTCCCCTACCTTGTAAAGTTTCGCCCCATCCATTAACAATGAATCCACGGCATTAACACCGGAAACTTCGGGAATCAGGGGTGGTTTGGACTCGGGCGATGGGGTGCGCACTGTGGTTGAAGTGTTTTCCTGGGGCGGCGATAACGGTTTGAGGATCACTGGGGACTGAACAGCATCAATCGCTTTAGATTCCTTGGATTCCTTCTGGCGCACGTCTAATTTGGCCCGACATTCGCCAAACATTTGCTCCAATTGATTGAATAATTCGCTTTTTTTCTGGACAACATTGTAATTCAAGGATTGTTCAAAGGCAACCGCAGCATCGCTAAACTGTCCGCTACGATAATAAGCGAGACCCAAGTAATAATAAGGCAAATAATCCACGAACCGGAGGCCCACGGTTTTGGCATTCAATTTGGGGGTATCTTTCTCTTGCAAAGCGGCATGTAGATACTGGATAGCAGCGGACCAATTATTCTTCTCAATGGCCTTAAGAGCCTTTTCATAATTGTTGTACCAAGTATCCGCAAAAAGACCCAGGGAAAAAACCAACACCACCAATAACAGCATAGTTTTGATTGGGAATTTTGTTCTCATTTTGCCCACGTTATGATTCATGATTAGAAACTATAACTGGTGGATAAATAGACCCGCAATTCAGAGATACGGGTTTCCGAGTAATCCGCAGTGGCTTTCAAGAAACTACCGATCTCATAAATTACGGCCAGATCAGTACTCAACCCTTTCCATTTCATTCCCAGACCACCGGTTAAACCGAAGAAAGTGATTGGCCTTCCTGAAGTATCTGGATAATATTGGGAATCGGTAAATAAACCAAGACGCAGGGGAATCAAGGTTTTACTGCCAATTAATACATATTCCATACCCAGACGAAGTTGCCTAGTTTCCAACTGCTTAAAAGTGTTTATCTGCTTGGGAATCAGTGTGGGAAAAAAAACATCCTCGGCCTTCCACTGCCCTGCATTGGCTGTTGTTCCTGAAACATAATAAGGAAACCCGGCAATAACGGAATTATTCCAACTGGTACGGGTGAAATCCGCAGATAAGGTTAAAGGATCGCTGGGACGAAATGAGATACCAAAACCGACGGTTTCAGGCCATGTCAAAGAAGCATCACCGTCCTTTTTAACCAGCTCACTCCAAATATTGGCACCATCTATAAATAAATTGGTTTCTCGTTTTAAAGAATATTTTATAGTGGCATTAAACGCATTTTTATAAACGGCCCCTATTTTTAATTGTTCTGACACATCCACCAATACACCCAGAGTAAAATTCACACCGCGAACGTCCATGTCCAATTTTTCTTTCTCAATCGAGTTTAAATGCACTTCAGCCGATGGCTGCTCAAAAGGAAATTGGACACCAGATATTTCCCCGGTATGATTGGCATAGTATCCCTTGGTCCAGAAATTAACGGATACGCCAACATTAAGACGTTTAAAAAGAGAGGAACCGATACTAAAAGAATAAAAATCCAGCCCCCCTTTAACCTTCTGTGTTTCGGTTAAAGTGCCGTACTCGTGCATCCAGCCGTGATTAGCAGCGTCCCAGTAATTACCATAATACCCCACCGGGTTCATATTATTATTAAAATTAAAGCTGATCCCGCGTTGGTAAATGACCTGGGGCACAATTTTAAAATTACCGAAACGTATGGGATAAGTAAAAGCGATAAAGTCAATATCAGTGAATTGCGTGTTCATATCCATGGCCCCGGTAAAGTTCAAATCGCCACCACTGGCTGGAGATACTTTGCGATATTCCTGGAAGCGCATTCCCAAAGAGAATTCCGGGGTTTCCAATTGTCCCAGACCACCGGGGTTCCAGGTAGCAGCAGTGGCATCATCGGCAATAGCAATAAAAGCACCACCCATACCCAGTGCCCGCGCACCGGAACCAATCACACCGCTGAAATTGGTCTCAAATAATCCTCGATCATTGACCCCTTGCTCCTGCCCGGACAAAAAAATGGTGGCTATCAGTAGCAGTAAACACATTATCTTTATCTGTTTAATCATCTATGGTACTCCTAAGTCTTTTTATTTGATGGGTAAGGGCTGGGTAAAATGCTTGACTGCCTCTTCCATAAAACCTTCATCAATTTGATCGATCACGCGGAGGGTTTGGCCAGCAGTAACAATCACTTCCTTTTCGCGTATTTTCCCCTGCCAACGGGGGTGGGAATAATAAATGCGGTATTGCCCGGGAACCAAGCGGAGTCGTAGCGGCGTAGTAGTAGTCTCAACCCCAACATCCAGGGGGATAGATTCGCCGCTTCCAGTTCGGACCAGTTTTTGCACCACGGCATAAGGTTTAACATCAAGAATAAGGTTGGCAGTAGACGCAGATACGGGATCGGGTTCAGTGGGAGCGGAAGGGGAAAGAAACAGCCACAACAACCGAATCAATACAAGAATACAGATGATAGATATCACGATGATGGCAGATGATACATTTTTTTTTCTTTTAAGAAAGGTGGTACTTGGTTCTTCCACCTGGGTGTCTTCTATAATAACAGTATTATCCATGCGCTGGTCGGTCAGAGCCAGAGATTCGGTCCTAAAAAATTTTTGGAGTTTCATCCGGTCAATTAACCGTTGCAAATCCTCGGCCATCTCTTTCAAAGAGGGGTAACGTTGCGTGGGTTTTTTGGCTATCGCTTTTTGAATAACGGTTTGCAAATGAGGGAAGCGGACTATAAATTTAGGGTCCAAGCTACGGGGTTCGGAATGCAGTACATTATAAATAATAGTAGAAATAGAATCGCCCTCGAAAGCCCGCTGATGGGTCAGAAATTCATAGAGGATAATACCGACGGAAAATTGGTCGGACATGCTGTCGCCGCTTTCACCCTGAAGACGTTCGGGAGCGACATAACTGGGAGTTCCCAGAAAGGCACCGGACTGGGTCAAACTGGAAGATTGCATCATGGCCAATCCGAAATCCACAATCTTAACACTGCCGTCTTTCAAGATACGGATATTGGCGGGTTTGATATCGCGGTGAAACACACCGTTCTGATGGGCAAAATCCAAACCGAGACAAATCTGCCGTATAATTTCCAATCTCTCGATAATATCTAACTGGGTTCGTTCGGCGATCAACTGATAGAGATCCTTGCCTTCCAGATATTCCATTACAATATAAAGGCGGTCCTCTTCGACACCAAAATCATAGATGGTAACAATATTGCGGTGGCACAACTTCCCAGCAGCACGGGCTTCGCGGATAAACCGCTCTTTTAAATGCTCCTCCCGGATGGTGGAAGAAATAGTTTTTACAGCCACCTCTCTTTCCAGCACGGTATCAAAGGCGAGATAAACATTACCCATGGCGCCTCTGCCGATTTCCCGGATTACCCGATATTTACCAAAAAATGTCTCCATATAGTCTTCCTTTACTCCAACTGTTCAGCCAATATAGTATTTACGGATGAAATAAAAAAACAGTTTTAATTATAACAGGTTCGATATTTAATTTCAACAGCATGTAAGAACCGGGATTCACCGCCAAATCTATTAAACCACGAAGGGCGCGAAGGACATGAAGAAGAAGAAAAAAATGATATTTGAAAAAAACAAGACCTTCGTGTTCTTCGCGTTCTTCGTGGTTAAAGATATTTTTTTAAGTTGGCGGTGAATCCAGGCCATGTTGGCGTCCCAGCTTTCTTGTGCCAGAAAAAAAGTAAAAAAGCAAAGCAACGTCCCTCGACTCTCAAAGTTTATTGTAGAAGATTGCCGTGGATAAGTTTTAATAAATTTATCCTCAATAGAGACGGAATTGCTGCTTTTTTGCGTATCGGTTTGCATTATCCATTGACTTTTGCTAAAATAGCTATAGCCGAGAATAAAAACAAGGAGTTGGTTATGAGACGATTTAGTTCATATGGTCCAGTGGATACCGATATTCATTATTACGCCCCCAGAACAGAATTAATAAATCGGGCAGTCACCCAGTTGGTGGGCGAGAATTGGAAGGAAGGCGGCCACTATATCACCGCTTCTCTCTGGAACAAACCGCCCTGTATGGCCAACAACTCGGACTACACGAAATTTTTATGGTTTCCTTTGTGGAAAGCATCGACGAAACCAGTCAGAAAAAGTTCCAAACCCCTTATATTCACCCAGAAAACAAGGTTACAGTGTATCCGATTTTCCTTCAGACCGGCATGATATAAAAGATTACCGCTGATGGGGTCGATGTTTTTGTAGTTAAATTAAAAAAAGCGGCAGGGGAAATTTTTCACGGGGTGTCCGACAAAAAAATTGTCCGATGAAATAATAACCGGGCTAAAAAGCAATCACAAGGAGGTACGTTATGAGACAGTCAAAAGTAAGGTCATTTACGAAAAAAAGCGCGTGGGTGGTGATGGTTATCCTATGCGGGATACTGATTTTTTTGGCCCCAGCCACAGCCCAAGAGAATACGCAAAAACCAGCCGCAGCAAAAGAACTTGTACAAATCGCCATATTATTGGATACCAGCGGCAGCATGGAAGGATTAATCGAACAAGCAAAAAGTCAATTGTGGAAAATCGTCAATGAAATGGCCCTGGCCAAGAAAAAGGGGGCCAGTCCGCAAGTAGAAGTGGCCTTATATGAATATGGCAAAGACAGCATCCCTGCTTCCGAAGGTTATTTACGCATGATTGTACCTCTCTCTACCGATCTTGATAAGATTTCAGAGGAGTTATTCAAATTAACCACCAATGGCGGCAGCGAATATTGTGGTCAGGTCATTGAAAGAGCGACCCAGAGTCTCCAATGGGCCAAAAGCAACGATCATTTAAAAGTTATCTTTATCGCTGGCAATGAACCCTTTACCCAGGGAGCAGTGGAATACAAAAAATCTTGTAAAGAGGCTATTTCCAAGGGTATTATCGTCAATACTATTTTTTGCGGTAGTTTCCAAGAGGGCATTGACACCAACTGGAAAGACGGTGCTGATCTGGCCGATGGCAAGTACATTAATATTGATCACAACCAGGTCGTTGTTGACATCGCGGCCCCGCAAGATGCCGAGATCATGGCACTGGGCAAAAAATTAAATGAGACCTATGTCGCTTACGGCACCAAGGGTGCCCTGAGTAAAACCCGCCAAGAAGCGCAAGATACCAATGCTTCATCTATCGCTGGCAGTGGTGCGATGGTGCAACGTTCCGTGGCTAAAGCATCCAAACAATACTCCAATTCAGGCTGGGATATCGTGGATGCAGAAAAAGAAGGAAAAGTTAAGGTAGAAGAATTAGACGAAGCAACCTTGCCCGAAGAAATGAAAAAGATGTCGACGAAAGAACGCAAAGATTACATTGAAAAGAAAACGAAAGAACGCGCCGCACTCCAAGATAAAATCAATACACTGCGCCAAAAAAGAGATCAATACATCGCGGCCAAACAAAAAACCTCGGCAGAAAAAACAACCCTGGACGCAGCCGTAATTAATGCCATTAAAGAACAAGCCAAAAAGAAAAACTACAAATTCGAAGAAAAATAACCCCCCAGAATTCACCATCCGCTCTCAATTTCTCCCATACTTCCCATAACTCCCATACTTCCCATACTTCCCATAATTCCCATAATTCCCATCATCCCATCACCCCCCAGTACCCTAAAAATGTCGATGGTGAATTCAGGACCCCTCAAAAAAAAGCCTGGAGGAAAGTAAAATGAATTACCAAAAAAGTATTCGCATACAGCTCAATTTAGTTATCCTGTTGGCCATTCTATTTGCCGCAGTCTTACCATCCACTTTATATAGTGATGGTATGATCGTAGTGAATGATCCCCACCAACGCATATTCCCACCCCCCCGGCCCCGTCCCATTCCCTTACCCCGTCCTATGCCCCCTGATTTCACTCCCTTTCCATTGGAAGTTCGTTATCACCATGTGAATGTCAAAATCGACGGGCAAGTCGCCATCACTTCCGTGGACCAAGTATTTTTTAATCCCACCCAGCGGCAATTGGAAGGGTATTACATCTTTCCGATTCCCGCTAATGCTGTTATTAAAAAGTTCAGCATGGATATCAACGGCAAAGAAGTAGAAGCGGAACTACTTGATGCCCACAAAGCACGGGAAATCTACGAAAACATCGTGCGCAGTTTACGTGACCCGGCGCTTCTCGAATATGTCGGTCAGGGGCTTTTTAAAGCCCGCATTTTTCCCATTGAACCCCGTGCTGAAAAACGCGTCAAAATATCCTACAGTCAATTATTGCTCAAAGAGAACAACACCGTGGAATATCTTTATCCCCTCAACACCGAGAAATTTTCAGCCAAACCGCTCCATGATGTGGCTATCCATGTCGAGATTCAAGCCGATGAACAGATTAAAAATATCTACTGCCCCACCCATAATGCCGAGATCATCCACAAGACAAAAACGCGGGCCATTGTGGGTTATGAGGAGAAAAATACCCAGCCAGACAGTGATTTTAAATTGTATTACAGCACAGACAATGAAAAATTGGGGTTTTCATTATTATCCTATAAAAAGGAACGCGATGAGGATGGATATTTCTTTTTGAGTCTCAGTCCCGGTTACACCCGTGGTGATGAGGAGATCACCGAGCAAGATATTACCTTTGTATTGGATGTTTCGGGTAGTATGGCTGGCAAGAATATGAAACAGGCAAAAAAAGCCCTGTTATTCTGCGTGGAGAATCTCAATAAAGGCGACCGTTTCGAGATCATCCGTTTTTCCACCGAGGCAGAAGCGCTTTTTAACCATCTGGAAACAGTGAATGAAAAGAACCTGCAACACGCGCGTGAATTTATCGAAGAACTCAAAGCGATTGGTGGCACCAACATTGATGAGGCATTAAGTATGGCTTTAAAAATGGAAAAACGCCCCGGACGACCCTATATGATCATCTTTTTAACTGATGGCAAACCCACTATTGGCGAAACCGATGAGAATACTCTCGTAAAAAAAATCACTGGTCTCAATCATGCAGGCACCCGCATTTTTACTTT
This sequence comes from uncultured Clostridia bacterium, assembly GCA_964502145.1. Classification (GTDB taxonomy): domain Bacteria; phylum Acidobacteriota; class Aminicenantia; order UBA2199; family UBA2199; genus CAZCVI01. The sequence goes on along the minus strand of CAZCVI010000005.1, from coordinate 38,575 downwards.
TGGGATAGGCAATGAGATCAACACCCATTTGCTGGATAAGATTACCGAGTTCACGCGGGCTTATCGGACGTATATCACACCTGAAGAAGATATAGAAGTAAAAGTTTCCAATTTTTATGCCAATGTGCAATCGCCAATCTTGACCGATTTAAAGTTGGATTTTGGGCCCGATATCCGCGTGTCTAAGACCTTGCCCAGAGAATTGCCTGATCTGTTCAAAGGTTCGGCCATTACTCTTTTGGGCCGGTATAAAGGTGAAGGTGATGCCAAGATTACATTAACTGGCAGAGTTCGGGATAAAGAGAAACAGTTTACCTTCGTCGCCCCCCGCGGATTTAAATCGGCCAATAGTTCCGAGAAGGATAAAACCGAGTTCATTCCGTCTTTATGGGCGGCCCGTCGGGTTGGGTATTTGTTGGATCAAATCCGTTTGCATGGTGAGAGTCATGAACTCGTAGAAGAAGTCACCCAATTGGCCAGGACTTTTGGAATTATTACCCCTTATACCAGTTATCTTATTGTCGAGGATGAGCGCGATGGCATACGTCGTAATGTTCTCAGAGATGAAGATCAGACCTTGGCCCCGATTGTTCAGGATCACTCGTTTCGCAAATCGGAAGCCGAGTACAGCGAGATGAAATCCAAATCCGGTGCTGGTAGTGTTCAAGCCAGTAAAGATGTACAGCAATTAAATGTGGCTACCAACTATGCCCAGACCCGGCCCGGCAATGCACGGATGAATTACACAGACCAGAGCGGAAACACCCGCAATGTCACTACCCAATTAAAGAACATCCAGGGTCGTGCCATATATAACACGGGCAAATTCTGGGTTGATTCTCACATCCAGAACCAAAAACAACGTAATCAATCGACTCAACGCATCCAATTTGCCAGTACCGAGTATTTCACCCTCTTAAAAAAAGAACCCCTCTCCGGTCAATTTCTCGCTTTGGGTAAAAACGTTCATTTCGTGATGAACAACACCCGCTACGAGATATATGAGTGAAGACTGCGTCTTCTTTTCCTAGGTCACCATTGTAAGCCTGCGAAATAAGAAACAAATAGTTGAGTCCTTTAAAATAGTAAAAGCTTTATAGTAAAAGCTTTGGGAGGTCCAGGAACCCTTTCTCGAAAGGGTTCTTGGCCGCCGGAGGCATTATGAAGGATAGGATAAAAAAATGGTTGGACAAAGCAGGGGAAAATTTACAGTGGTTGGGTTAATTGGCTTTACCAATGCCGATGATGATGATAGTCACCTTTTTGTCTCCCGCTTGGTGATACTCGGGAGTAAGGGAAGTTCCCACAGGAGTACGGGGATCGAAGATCACCAGATATCCCTCGGTGACATTTTCGGTAGCCAAATACATATCTGTGACCTGGTGTATGCCTTCTTTTAACACCACGGAAATATCGATATAATGATTGACTTTGGTCTCAATGATGTATTTCTTTCCTTTATAGTTCAAGAAAACGTCCATTCGGCCCAACCCACTGTGAACTTCATAGCGGAGTTCTCCAGCGTGATGTGAAATAAAAGGATAAAGCCAAGCGGTCAACAAGAATTGCCCCACTTTCTCATAGGGTTTATTCTCTTGATAGAATGCCCGGACACCAATCTGGGCAATATAATTTGCAAAATCCAAGAGAATCATTTCCATATCCAGACGATCTTCCAAAAGTCCATTCCGAAGTGTTTGCAAATTTTCAGTGATATCCATCTCATCAAAAAAGGTCTCGGTAAATCTTCTTCTGTAAATAGAGTTGGCCACCACCGCCCTGTTGTCTTTTCTCTTGATTAGCCCGTATTGTTCCAGCCAGCTTTGATCTTTATTGTTTACCCTGTATTTGACATGGTCAAACACAATCTCAACAAAGGTTTCCTTGTACAGTTTGGCTTTCTCGTAAAGGTTGTCGAAATGATCGTTTTCTTCATAAAGCAGCAGTTGAATCGCGTTCTCTACATCCGTTTCATCAATAGCCTCGGTGGTGGAGGGTTTAATATTGGTAGTCAGTATCGTTCCCAACCGATTAACCAACCAAGTTTGGCCGGCGGTTTCTTCGTACACTTTTTTAATAGCGGCTTGGGTGAAGGGTTGATTGGATTCCGTGGTGTATTGGGCGTAAAGGTCTTGAATATTCTTTAAGGAAAAGGGGGGTAGTTCCACATGGTCCGCGATATTAAAGGGCGATACACCCCCCACTACCAGTTTGGTGATATTACGAATGCCAATCAAGCCGACGGAATAAAGGGCTTTTCTCTTGACTGCCTTATATTCCTGATATAAATCTCTTAATGAATGCAAAAAATTTCCCAATTCACTTGAAGGAATACCATCAAATTCATCAATAAAAATCACGGTCTTTTTAAATTGGATGATCTGATTTAATTTTTCGAATAATTGACTGAAGGAAATATGATTGGATAGATGGAAACTGTCTAAAAATTGCCTCACCGTGGCGGTTTTTTCACATTCCACTTCTTCTAGTCTGGTGAGCAATTGACCATACAATTTCACTTCCACCGATGAATAAAACTCGGTCTTGCCTAGTTCATTAAATTTTAAGAAACTTAATATGATGGCAATATACGTCTTATCTTGGTGCAATTGCGCTCTCATTCGTTCAAGAAAAGTTGTTTTGCCACTCTGCCGTGGCGCAAAAATAGAAAAATACCGGCCCCGGTCCACCATGGTTTTAATATCTTGATTATCGGAGTTCACCACGTTGTCTAAAGGAACATAATAAGACATCTCAGGATCGACGAATCCTGATTTCTCGAATATACGGCGCGGCTTTAAATAGGGCTTGTTATATAGATTATCGGTTTTTTCATTCATGCTTTAATCTTAAAACATGGCGCACGTTTTGTCAAGCGGAAATGGGGACAAGCCAAATAAACGCATTATTTATTTTCGCCGCTTATTAACGCGCCAGGATGGCGCGTCTACGTAGACGCGACATCCTTGTCGCGTTAATAAGCGGCGAAAACATGAACGTGGATTTAATTTCGGGCGAGTTTCTTGAAAGCTTTGTTTCTTCCAAACACATCGGTATTATCTCCATATTTCTGACTGTTTTTCAAACTTGACAAAATCTCTATAGTATAGTATTTTGTGTGGGTAACAGATATCAAGAATTAGAAAATAATATTGGGAGGTATTACAAAAAATGGCCATTACAAAAGTGTGGATAGAAGAAGGATGCATCTCATGCGGTGTGTGCGAAGCAACTTCAGCAGAAGTGTTTGAGATGCCAGAAACCGCCACCGTAAAAAAAGGTGTCAACTTCGCGGAATACGAGGACGAAATTAAAGACGCGGCAGATAATTGCCCGGTTAGCGTCATCAAATACTCATAGTCAGTTCGTTTATAAAAAAAAAAGACCTGCCCACGAATTACACGAATTATCACGAATTAACCAGAAACGTTTTCTTTATTTTTTTTAATTCCCTTTAATTCGTGACAATTCGTGTAATTCGTGGGCCAGTCTTTTTTTTAACTTATTCGGCCCACAAGGTCATCAGATTAACAATCACCTCGGACGCTTTTTGCATATCTTCCAAGGTAACCCACTCTTGCCGAGAATGGAAATTAGAACCACCAGTAAAAATGTTGGGCGTAGGCAACCCCATAAAACTTAAACGCGCCCCATCTGTACCACCACGGATAATATTTTTCTCCGGCTTCACCCCGGACATCTCAACCGCCTTTACTGCTTTGTCCGTTACCTCGGGATATTTATCCAATACCAGTTTCATGTTCCGGTACGACTCTAACACTGTAAAATCAATCTTGGCCTTGGGATAATTAATAGCCACTGTCTCAATGATGGATTTGATAAAGTCCTCTTTTTCCTGGAGACCCTTTTCTTCAAAGTCACGGATCAATATCTTGATCACCACTTCCTCGCTACCACCTGAAAAATGGTGGGGATGAATATAACCCTCGCGTTTTTCCGTGGTTTCCGGGGATAACCGGTGCTTGGGGAACCGATCAACAATATCCGCCGCGATTTTAATGGCATTCACCAGTTTATCCTTGGCATAACCGGGATGCACATTCACGCCAGTAACTGTAATCACCACGGTATCCGCACAAAAGGTCTCGTCTTCGATTTCGCCCAATTTCTCACCGTCAATAGTGTAGCCATAATCGGCTTTAATCGCATCTACCGTGATATGTTCCGTACCCCGGCCTACCTCTTCATCGGGAGTGAAAAGAACACGGATATTGGGACGCGGGACACTGGGATTTTCCTGCAAGTATTTTATTGCACACATGATCTCAGTAATACCGGCTTTATTATCTGCGCCTAACAGCGTATTGCCATCAGAAGTAATCAGAGTATACCCTTTTTTCTCTTTTATATAAGGATTCTCCGCCACCCGGATCACTACCCCACTCTCCGCAGACAACACAATGTCATTACCATCATAATTTTTATGAACCTGCGGCTTCACATTGGCCCCGCTTACATCTGGCGACGTATCCGCATGGGCAATCAAGGCAATCGTAGGTATTGGCTTACTGGTTGCCGGGCGATTGGTTTTTAAGGTTCCCAACACATACCCCCACTCGTCAATAGTCACATCCATCAAACCCAATTGGTCCAATTCCAGTTTCAACTGCTTCAACAAATCCAACTGTTTCTTCGTGGAAGGGAAACTGGTTGACTCCTCACTGGACTGTGTGTCTATAGCCACATAACTAAAAAAGCGTTCCAACATACCGGGAAATTCAATTTTACTCATACGTATTCATTCCTCCTTCAAATTAGGTTTAAGTTAAGTTTTTTTTCCGAACCATCCTTTTTTCGTTTCTACCTGTTTGATCAATCCCTTCTCTGTTAAGAAAGGAATCAGATCATCGGTGAAACCAGCATTAAGTAGCGCTTGTTGCTGTTCCAAGGAAGATTTCTCGCTATTTTCCCTGAGGATAGGCAGTATCTTATCTTTTCGTTTTTCATAAATTAATTCGATAATCATACGCCGTGTCTCGCCAGCATGGGCCAGAGTATTGTTAATCGTACCTATTTTTCTCTGGATATTTTTTTCATCCACCGCACTCAGTTTATTATCTTGTTTTGCCTGGCTCAAGCGCCGTTGCAATTCTTGTTTATCGCGAAAGCCACTCTTGAATATTTGCGAGGCATAATTCAAGGCGCCATCCAGATCATCAATTTTGAGCAGCAATTTGACAATCAGGTTGACTACTGCCAGACTTTGCTCGGCACTGAGGTCGCTGTCCTCATGTTTGTAACTAAAATCAAAGGCAGTAACCGCCCGTTTGATACATGTCTCTTCATTCCGGGGCATTTCGGGCCACTGGGCCGCAATCGTATTAAAAATCTGCCCGGATTGATTGGGAGTGTCTGTAACGGAAGTAACCAAGGTCGCGAATTTCCCTTTTTTATCAGTAAGCACCGATTGCTGGAACATTTCCAACAAGGTCTGCAACTCGTTCATCTTAGCATGCACCGAAGCTACCATCTGCCAATATGGATTTTTATCACCCTCTTGAGGCATGCCCATTTCAGAGGAGCGTTCCCGGATTAACCGTTTGGCAGTATTTAAATCTTCCATCAACTCGTTCATGCCATGCTGAAGACTCTCAACCGTTTCGAACAGTTGTGCCAATACCGGCGAGTTATTTTTTTCGCTCCCTTCGTCTTGTGATGGTTCTGGTTCCCCCCGTTGTTCGCGGTACAACCAGGAGAGTCGCAAATACAAACGCCCCAGTTTGTTGTGGTCGATGTTCTCTTCCACCTCGGGCAATAACATATTATAAATAGCCGCCAGATGAATAGCAATCGCCGCATCCAACGTAAAAGAGCCTTCGGGGACGATACGACGGAGTTTTTTCAATAATAACACCCTTTTTAAATCAAGATTGTTCCGTGCTTGGTAGACGCAGCGATCCTTGGCACTATTAACTGGATTCTCAAGTTCCTCTTTAAAATCGGCAAAACAACATTGAGGACATTGAAGCACCGCATAATAATGGGGTACGACATCTGTCTCAATGCCCTGCGACCACGTATACGCTGTCACTCGACGATCGGCATCCCGTTGCGCCGCCGCATATAACTTGGGATTGGGATATTTCATTATTATTGGATTCTTACATACCGGACACACTACATTCGTTTCTATGAATACATTTCGTGCCATATATATCACCTTCTCTTATAATCATACTGGTTTACCCCCCCAAATGTCAAGAAAAAAAATGAAAATACCGTTCTTTTTTTTGCTCACACCAGAACAGGTGACCGGGAGTTTTTGCTTTTGAATTTTTTAGCTTTGCTTTTCAAACATTTTAGGTTATAATTGATATTAAGAAGCGAATAAGAATCGAATAAGAATTGGGCTTAATAAAAACCGAAAGCAAAAGGAGACAGTTGAATGAATTTAGCAGTTTTGGGCCTCCAATGGGGCGATGAAGGCAAAGGTAAAGCCATAGATTACCTTGCCCGCGATTTTGACGTGGTAGTGCGCTACCAAGGCGGCCATAACGCCGGCCATACCATCTACCAAAATGGACAAAAAATTGTACTCCACTTACTTCCTTCCGGGATTTTTTCCGATCATACCGTCTCGGTTATCGGGAACGGTGTGGTAGTCAATCCCCACCAATTACTGGAAGAGATCAATCACGTCCGCAGCAAGGGCATTAAACTGGAGAAATTGGAATTAAGCGAATTCGCACCCCTGATTTTACCGGTTCACGAAAACCTGGACATCATATTCGAGAACTCCCGGTACATTAAAATCGGCACGACCCGCCGCGGTATCGGTCCAGCTTATGAAGACCTGACTGGTAGACGCGCTGTTTTTGTGCGCGATATGCTCGACAAGGATCAATTCTATAAAAAAACCAAACCGCTCAATGATTATTACAACAAACTGATCGAAGCCTATGATGGAACACCCGTTGACATAAACAGTTATATCGACCAGTATATTGAGGCGGGCAAACAACTAAAACCCTTTGTCAAAAACACGATCTACTCCCTGAACCGCTATTTTGACCAGGGTAAACGTATCTTATTCGAGGGTGCCCAGGGCGTGTTGCTTGATATTAACTTTGGGACGTATCCTTTTGTGACCTCTTCTAACCCCACTGTGGGAGGGATTTGCACAGGCACTGGTTTATCCCATAAAGCACTGGGTCGTATCACCGGGATATCCAAAGCCTATACTACGCGAGTCGGTGGCGGTCCTTTTCCCTCTGAAATGTCCGGCCAAGAAGCTGAATTCCTCAGAGCCCAGGGCAATGAATACGGTGCTACCACCGGAAGACCTCGCCGCGTGGGCTGGCTCGATCTGGTCGCTTTAAAGTATACCCTGATGATCAACGGTGTCGATGAAATATTCTTTACCAAACTGGATGTACTTGATGCATTTGATACTATCCATGTCGTTACCGCCTACGAACTCAACGGTAATAAAAGCGCGATCTTCGATCCATCAATAGATTACCTGGAGCAGGTGAAACCAGTACTAAAACCATTTGCCGGTTGGAAAACATCAACTCAGGCGTTCACAGCTTACGATGACTTACCCATAGAAGCCCGCCAATACATCGAATTTGTCAGCGAGTACACCGGTGTTCCGATTCGTTATATTTCTGTCGGCACCGAACGCCACCAGACCATAAAACGATAAAATGATAAAACAATAAAATGATAAACCACGAAACCGAAGCCTCTGTGACACGACAAATTAAAAATTATTCTGCTAAAAAAAATGGTCAGATGATTTTCTTTCTTTCAATAACATAGTAAAATAATAAAACAGTAAAATAATAAAATAATGAATGACGAGAAAAAAATTGAAGCATATGGATAAATGCAATTGATAAGTCTTAAAAAATTGTTCAGCCTGTTTAACTGGAAAAAAATTTCCGATAGCGAAAGAAAAGCCGCGCCACCCGCGACCTTTAATGAAGAATTAAACAGGTGGTGCAACACCAGTGCGCTTCCCATAGTCCTTTTGGCATGCGTCTCGTGGCCCATTTATATCCCCCTGGACATAGACCTCTATGGGCATGCCCCGATTATCATTGCCCTGCGGTGGGGGTTTACCCTGGATGGTCTCATTTGTCTCGGTTTGCTTTGCACCAAATGGGGCCGAAAAAATGGCTATATTTTGATACTTATGATCGAATGGTATCTCGCTTTGGCGACAGGGTTGATTCTCGGATTGGTAGCCGCAGACCCCGTGTATATGGGGGGGTTCTCCATCGTGGTTGTCACCATGGCATTATTACCTATTCAACGGATTCATGCACTGTTGATGCTACTTTCATCGCTACTAATATTCGAGATCGTGGGCACAGGGCATCATATGAAATTCGTGCAATCTGTCGAGACCTATGGTTTGTACAACCTGCTCGTGGCTGTAGCTGTCGCCATCATCGCTATTTTCGTCTTCGACAAAGTCCGTGAAAATAGCTATAATAATAGTCGCGCCTACTGGATGGCCAATGCGGAATTAAAAAAAGCCAATGAATTAAAAAACCAACTGCTGCAAATCGCCGCCCATGACCTGAAAGACCCCTTGCAAGTGATCATCGGCTATTCAGACCTGTTAAAAATGAGATTGAGCGGGGATCGTTTTGCCACGGAAAAACTAAAAATCGTTAATCGCTCCGCAGACCGCATGATCAAATTAATTGCCGGACTCCTTGAAATCACGGATATCGAAAGCGGCAAACTGGTATTGCACAAAAACCAGGTTGACCTGGGCACAATTGTCGCGGCCTCGGTCAAAAGTTTTCAACCCGATTCCTTGAAAAAAAACCAGAAACTGCTGTATGCTCCTGCCGAGGATTGTGTCATTGATGGCGATGAAATGCTGTTGCGCCAAGTGGCCAATCATCTGATCAGCAATGCTATCAAATTTTCTCCCCCCGGAAAAAATATCTGGGTGACTCTGAACCGATCACAAGCAGGCAATTGGGCGACCTTAAAAGTGCAGGATGAAGGTCCAGGACTACAAATAAATGAAATGGAACGCGTATTCAATAAATTCCAACAGCTCAGTAACAAACCTACTGGCGGGGAAATATCCACCGGCCTGGGTCTGGCTATTACTCGCGACCTTGTCTCGCTCCACGAGGGCTCTATTACCGTGGAAAGCGAACCAGACAAAGGATGCATCTTTGTGGTGACTTTACCGTTAATCCCTCCCAGTTCAGAACCCGTTTAACCCTATAGATTTTTTTTTCTATGTTACCTGGATTTACCATCAGATGCGTGAAAAAACATGGACGATATGGACTTAATGGACGATATGGACGATGTGGAGCAAAAACATTTTTTTGTCCATATCGTCCACAACGATTTCAGAAATGTGGCCTTGGATTAAGGATTATTTATGTATTATATGTTATATATTATACAAGAACCAAGAACGTAACGTGCCGTTTTCAAATGGAAGTTGAGACATGTATACCAGAGAACAAATTATTGCCGAGATAAGACGTATCGCCGCTACAAAAGGAACGCAGAGCCTTGATCAGGGAGATTTTGAATTAAATTCCATGATCCCAATGTCCACGGTAAGATACTATCTGGGAACCTGGAAATTGGCGCTCACTGAAGCCGGACTGGGCGCAATAGTGGGGTCGGATACTGTGATTAAAGCCGTTCCTGAAAATGAGGACGAACTGCTTACCGATTTAATCCGCTTGAACAATGAAACCGGCGAAATTCCCACGCCCGCCCTGATTGATACCCGCGGCAAATACTATCTGCGCCATTATTTAGAACGGTGGAAAAGTATTAGCGAGGCCTATTTATTGGCTCAAAAAAAATTCCCACCCCAGCCATCATCGTATCAGCAGTTTATGGATGCTTTTCCCAACCCCCCATTCACTGATCCCGAGGAATTATTCGCGCAACCAATAGAAACGCCTGTGCTTAAGACCACCACTCCACACAAAGAGATCAGCGAATCCCTGCGACTGATGACCGAACCGCTTTTTTCTACGGCTGAAGCCCCCATAGAATCTTTAGAAACCCCCGCGCACGAAGAATTTATCGAAAATCATTTTTTCTTCCGCGGTTTACGAAATGGCCCGGTGAACAAAATGGGCGTGATCTACTTATTCGCCACTATACATCAGGAACTCGGATACTACATCAATTCCTTGCAACCGGGATACCCCGATTGTATTGGCGAGCGCTGTGTTGATCGTCCCAATAACCTCTGGGAACAGGTAAACATCCACTTCGAATATAAAAGCTCCGATTTCAAGCGTCAAAACCATGGGGAATGTTTAGGTGATGTTGTCGTGTGTTGGCGCCATGATTGGCCAGAATGCCCCAAAGAAGTACTGGAACTCCGCACGGCAATAAAACAATTACCCGCACGGTAAATAATATAGCGTTTTTGTTCATAGTGAGTAAAAACAATGGCAGCATTTGATAAATTAACCAAAGCATTTGAGCAGGGCAAAGATCAAGGGACAAGCTCCCCCCCAAAAACCACCGGTCTGGATGTAGTCAAACAATCCCTCGCCATAGTGCATGCTATCGACAAACTCAAAGCGCAGGGTATTGAAGTCACCAAAAAGGCGGAATTGGATTATCTCCTGGCATTACGGGTCCTGGAAAGAGCGGATATCGACCCCGAACAACTCCCAGAAGCAGAACCCACCCCCATCAAAAGAACCCCGAAAGATAACCCCAAGGAATTCCAAATCGCAATGGCCTATTCCCAAAAAATCGTCGGCGAAGTGGAAAACATGCAAAAACAAGGACAACCAGTACCCGAAAATAAGCTGGCAGATTATAGTATCTGTAAAAAATTTCTCAAAAAGTATTCGTAAACATCCAACCACCGGGTAAAAAAATAGAAAAGTAGGAAATGCTCCCGCGAGGAGTTATTACTCCATAGAAACTTTGGGATTTAAGATTCAGCGAAGCATAAAAATGATGCAACTTCCGGGTTTGGAGAATCTCAATTCTACAAAAAATGCTGAACGGAGAGGTTTGGAAGGTGAACGGCCGCCTAAAAGGGTGACGGTTGAGTAAAATATGGTGAACCGCCGGGGTTGGAAGGTGAACGGAGAGCAAAATATGGTGGCGGTTCTACAAAATAAGGTGAACGTTCAATCTCTAGTTCCAAGTTTCAGTCCTGGATGGCGGAATCTCCAAAATTTTGCGACTATTTTCACCAAAACTGAAGAAAATGTGGGGTAACACAACATGTTTTGTGGGAGTTATTGTAACCGCGACATCATGTCGCATTAATAAACCGCGAAAAAAAATAAAGGCATACACTTTTCGATGAACAACTTGGAAGCGACCCCGCCACACATTCAGGGCAAACACACGGTTTGCCCCTAGGAATTCCCAGCGTGCGTGGCGCCGTTGGCCGGGTCGCTTCCAAACTGCGATATTTTTAAGCGCTCACGTGCAACGCGTCCAGCCACAAGCAGGACAGATCGGGCACTTCTCATCCGGCATAGTCGCTTTGCAAATCGGGCACGTCACATTATTTAAATCCGCCTTGTTCACCTGCACTTCGCCGATATGGTGTTCTAAGACCTGGGCAATCGCATCAGGAATCGATTGGATCAACGAGCCATTGTGAAAAGTCGGTTCCGAACCACCGATTCCTTTTAACTGGCTGACAATCTCTTCGGCTGAAATACCACTGCGCAACGCCAGCGAAATTAAACGCCCAATCGCTTCAGCATCCGCCATCGTGGAGTACCCACTCTTCCCTATCGAACAAAACACCTCGAACGGTTTCCCATTAAAATGCGTGATCGTGATATATAGTCTCCCCAGCCCAGTGGAGATTTTATGCGTAGTCGAGGGCAGTGCTTCTGGCCGATCTTGGGGGTGCGGAGTATCGACTGTCACCTTGTTTAATACCTGTAGCGCACGGCACCCGTCGCGGTAGACCGTGATCCCTTTCACGCCCATTTCAAACGCCATCCGATAAGCCCGGGCAATATCCTCCCGCGTGGCCTCATTGGGGAAATTAATGGTTTTAGAAACCGCGCTGTCCACAAATTCTTGGAACACCGCCTGCATCTTAATATGATCTTCCGGATCGATTTCAGAAGCCATGACAAAATACCCCGGCAATACTCCATTGGGATTGGCCTTCATCCACTCCTCGTACAGAAAATGCAGGTCCCTGATTTCAGAATCAATGATCTTGGAGATCGTCTCAAAAGCAAAAATCGGCTCAATACTGGAAGAACAGCCCGCGATCCGGGAAATCGTGCCCGTAGGTGCAATGGTCAACACCGTGGCGTTACGCATCTTCTTGCCCTTATAGATTGACTTGGTTATGTTGGGAAAACTGCCCTTTTCCTCCGCCAGATTCTCCGAGGCTTTGGTCGCCTCATCCTTGAGGAATTTAACCAGTTTGCGCCCTACTTCCCGCGCTTCCGGCGTGCTGTAATTGATCTTCATCTTGATCAATAAATCCGCGAACCCCATGATTCCCAACCCGATCCGGCGATTGGATTTGGCCATGTCATCCAATTGTTTTAAAGGATACTGATTAACATTGATCACATCATCCAGAAACCGGACCGACAGGTGAATCACCTCTTTAAATCGTTCCCAATCAAAAAGATCCTTTTCACTCTCCTTGTAGAAGTTGAACACATTAATCGAACCCAGGTTACATGATTCAAAATCATGCAGTGGTTGTTCCCCGCAAGGATTGGTCGCACGAATCAGGCCCTGTTCCCGTGTCGGGTTCTTATCATTGACATTGTCGATTAAAATTAAGCCCGGATCACCATTACGCCAGGCAGAATCCACGATCATCTCGAAAATTTCCTTGGCGTCCATCTTCCCCACTACTTCCCCATTCATCGGATTGACCATTTCATAGGTACTCTCATTCATCAACGCCTCGATGAATTTATGGGTCACTGCCACCGAGATATTAAAATTCTGCGCCGAAGTCCCATCCAATTTCATCCTGATAAAATCCTTGATATCGGGATGGTCCACGCGCAATACCCCCATATTGGCGCCCCGTCGCGTACCCCCTTGTTTAACCGCCTCAGTCCCCGCATCAATCACTTTTAAAAAAGAAATCGGTCCAGATGCAATACCCTGCGTCTTTTTTACAAAACTTCCCTGCGGCCGTATCCGGGAAAAATCAAAACCCGTGCCGCCGCCTTCCTTATGTACCAATGCCGCATGCTTGACCGTATCAAAAATTTCTTCCAATGAATCTTGCACTGGCAACACAAAACAAGCGGACAAACATAAACCCCGTCCCGCTCCCGTTAATGTTGGCGAATTGGGCATAAAATCCCTTTGGATCATCACCTTAAAAAATTGCTCTTCCCAGTGCTTCTGCTCTGCCGCTGTTTTTTCCGCGCCAGCAATAAACTTCGCCACCCGCCGAAAAATATCCGATGGCTTACTCTCAATCACCTCACCCTTCCCGTTTTTTTTAAAATAACGGGCCTTTAAAATCTTGATTGCATTCTCTGTAAATCCTTCCATTTATTATACTCCTTTAATTATTCTCATTTTATTATTCTTTTTTCTCGTCTATTTAGTGACCCTACTAATTCTAAAACACTATATCTGGTGTGTCAAGGTATTTTGCAATTTTTCTTTCATTTTCTTTTTTTTTCCTTGATTACCACCCCAGATTACCATTAAAAAATATTTTTTTTTTTTTTGCATTTTCCTGTTGACATTGCATATAGACCTATTATATTATTGTTGTGGGTGAAAATGGGACAAAATGGGATAGTTAAGCGATTTAGAGGAAGTTTTGTGATTAGAGTGGACGACAGGGGTCGGATCAAGATCCCTGCCCACTATCTCTCTACCCTTCAAGAACAGTATGGCAGCAATATTTACATGACTTCTCTGAATGGTGATCGTGTCTATCTCTACCCGTTACCCGTTTGGGAAAGTATCGAACAGAGTATTGAGAAAATAAAGGTCAGATCCCCTGAGATTGAAGAATTTATCAGTCGAACCAGTTATTGGGGCAATGAAAGTGAAATGGATGCGCGTGGACGGATATTGATCCCGCCGGAATTGCGCAAAGAATGCGGTTTGAATGGTTGTGATTTGCGGATATTTGGTAAAATCGACCATATGCTTGTGTGGAATGAAGAGTTGTTTAAGAAAAAAACGTTCAACGACCAATTTAGCGATGAGAAATTGCAAATAGTATCGAGGTTAATTAATGAAGCAGCAGCACTATCCAGTGATGTATAAAGAGGTCACAGACATCTTTTCAGAGACTGGTAAACAATGGTTTATCGATTGCACGTTGGGTATGGGGGGACATACCCATCATATATTGCAGACCTTTGCAAGTGCCCGTGTGATTGGCCTCGATGTCGATGATCGCAGTATCGCACAAGCCAAGAGCCTATTGGCAGAGTTTGGCGAGCGCGTCGAGATTCACCGGGTAAATTTTACCCAGCTTTTTGAGTGCTTGGATTTGTCCCACAAGGAGATATCTGGGCTATTGGTAGACCCCGGCATATCTATTTACCAGTTAAAAGACAGCACGCGTGGTTTTTCCCATAGCCTTGACGCCCGCCTGGATATGCGCAAGGACCTGCGCGGGGAATTAACCGCGTACGATGTGATCAACCAGTACAGCGAGAAACAGTTGCAAGAGCTGTTCGAGACCTATGGCGAGATTCCCCGCGCCGCTGAATTGGCTAAAAAAATCATCGAGGGCCGCTTGTTCGGCGTGATTGAAACCACCGGGCAATTAACCCAGATCGTGGAGAAATTATATCACTGGCGACCCAAGCGGGGCAAAACCCATCCGGCGGCTAATATCTTCCAAGCCCTACGGATAGCCGTTAACAAAGAGTTGGACCATATTGATGAATTTATAAATAAAGCAGCCGCATATTTACCTGCGGGCGGACGGATTGTTTTTCTCTCTTTTCATTCCGTGGAGGACCGCATTGTCAAGAGAGCCTTTAATACCCTCCAAAAAGAAAACAAAATCCGCATTATTAAACCTTTTCCCATGGTCCCGTCCGCTACCGAGGTCACGGAAAACTTGCCGTCACGATCGGTGAAATTGCGGGCCGGAGAAGTATTATGAATAGCACAATGAATATGACTATGGACACCCAAACAAACGAAGTGAATTTCAAACACCTAAACCAAAAAGATACCGATACCCTCAATGCACACAACTCCAAAGGAAGTACCAACGGTGTACTGGTGCTGGTTACTGTCATTGGTTTTTTACTGCTCTTTACTTATATGAGCCTAAACCTGAAAAATGTCGATTTTGGCTACGAGTTGCAGGAACTGGCATTACAGGAGAAAAAGCTGAAGGAGGATATCGACAAATTAAGGTCCGAAAAAGCCGGGCTTTTAAATTTGAAACGCGTCGAACAGATGGTGACTGAAAAGCTGGGATATCAATACCCCACGCCAGATCAATTTATTACAGTGTACGAGGAAAAATAAATATGAGGATGAGTAGGATGATGAGGAAAGCATGGAGATAAACCAGAGCGAGCGCAAGAGGGGGTTCTATTTGTTTATCGCTTTTTCCGCATGGGTACTGACAATCGCTGTTGTGCTGGTCAAGATCCAGGTTTTTGATTACGGGAAAAATATTGGCAAAGTCCGTTCGCAAAGTAACCGCACGATTGAACTACATTCCAAACGGGGGACTATTTATGACCGTCACGGTGATGTTCTGGCGATATCGGTAAAAGCACAATCCGCCTTTCTTAATTGCAAGGACAAAACCGATTCTTTCCGCTTGTTTAACACCATCCTCAAAAATGGACTTCAGTTAACCGAGAACGAGAACCGCGCTATTCGTTTCCGTATCGGCAAAGGAGATAAATTTATCTGGCTCAAACGGAAATTAGCCGACACCGAGTATTCCATGTTAAAAAAGATAAAAGATGCTGATAGTGCTAATTCCGATCTGGATTTTGTCGAGGAATACATGCGCGTATATCCACAAAATACCATTGCCGCGCATATCCTGGGCGGAGTAGGCATAGATGAACAGGGACTCTACGGCGTCGAATATACACTCAACTCCGTTGTCAGCGGCAAAGGCGGCATAGCCAAAGTGGTACAAGATGCCCGACGCAAAGTGTTCAATTTACAGTATGTCCAAACACCAGAACCAGGAAAAGACATTTACCTCACCATTGATTCTTCCATCCAATTTTTTGTCGAACAAGAACTGGAAAAGACAGTCACTGCTTTCCAGGCCAAAAGCGGGGCCGTCATTGTCATGAATTCCCAGGATGGGTCCATACTGGCCATGGCCTGTTACCCCAATTATAATCCCGGCTATGTTTCCGATGTGCCGTTAAAATTAACCAAAAACAATGCCATCTCGTTTCTTTATCATCCCGGTTCCACCTTCAAGGTAATATTGGCATCCACCGCGTTGGAGAAGAATATTTGTTCCCCGCAACAGCAATTTGATTGTTTTAACGGGTCCTACCATTTTAGGAATGTAACTATCTCCGATGTACATCCGTATGCCAGTTTGAGCTTTGAAGATATTATCATCCATTCCAGTAATATCGGGGCCGCCAGGATCAGCGAGATGTTGGGCAAGCAGACCTGGTATGATGGCATACAGAATTTCGGGTTTGGCAGCAAAGTCGGTATTCGCTTGCCCGGTGAAGAGTCCGGTATCGTACACCCATTATCCTCCTGGTCCGGAGTTTCGTTGGAGTTTCTGGCCCATGGTTATGAACTGGCAGTCACCCCCATACAAATGATCCGCGCCTTTAATGTCCTGGCTTCCGGTGGTTACCTGATACAACCCACGATTGTGAAAGAGATCGACGGTGCTTTTTTAAAAAAACCGCAGAAGAAAAAAATCATGTCTCCCTCTACTGTGCAACGCATGGTATCGATCATGACCGAAGTCGTGAGCCGGGGCACAGGGAAAAATACCCAGATACCCGGTATCGAAATCGCGGGTAAAACAGGAACCACCAAAATAATTCGCCGGGGGAACAAGGACGACACCAATCCCAGACTATATATATCGTCTTTTGGTGGCTTTTTTCCTGCCAAGAATCCTAAGGTCACCATATTCGTGGTCGTGGATGAGCCCAAGGGACAATATTACGGTGGTGATGTAGCAGCCCCGTTGTTTAAGTCTATCGCTGAAAAACTGTTAATCTATTTAAAAATATTTCCTGAAATGGATAAGAGGAATGAGATAAGACTATGACCTATTTAAATGAGTTATTAAAAAATGTCGATGTGATCTCCAGCAGTGGAGATTTGCATGTTCAGGTTTCCGGTATTCATATGGATTCCCGGAGTATACGGCCCGGTTACTGCTTTATCGCCTTACGGGGATACAAGGAGAACGGTTTGAATTATCTGGGTGATGCTATTGCCAATGGCGCGACCGTCATTGTTTTTGAAAGTGAACCCGATGAAACCCTGCCAGAAATGCCAATCGCTGTTTCCTGGGTTCTGGTCAAGGATGCGCGCATAGTGCTCAGCAAAATGGCCGCTGCTTTTTATAATAATATCGCCGATGCCATTTACTCCGTGGGAATCACTGGCACCAACGGCAAAACCACCATCATGTCCCTCATCCACGCCATCTACTGCCAAGAATCCGAAACCGCCAAAATCGGGACCCTGGGCATGTTCTTTGACGGACTGTTAGAAAAGACCACCCTGACCACGCCCGAAGCGATTGACATATTTGCGTTTCTTTCCCGTGCCCATCAAAAAGGCTGTAAAAATCTGGTCATGGAAGTGTCCTCCGTGTCTCTGACACTGCACCGGGTTCACGATATCCATTTTGCCCAGGGCATTTTCACCACCTTTTCCGGTGATCATCTTGATTTCCACCATACCATGGATGATTACTTTGATGCCAAAATGGCATTATTCAGAGAGCTGGGCGTGGACGATTGGGCTATCATCAATGTTGATGATGCAGTAGCTCCGAGTATTCTGGAACAATTGGATTGCAAGTACCTCACCTATGGATTCTCCGAAGATGCCGATGTGCGCCCCTTAAAGTACAAATTTACCTTGGAAGGTATCCAGGCCTCGATTAAAACGCCCAAAGATAGTATTGATATCAAATGCAGTTTGGTCGGGCGTGTCAATCTATCCAACATTTTGGCTGCCATTTGCTCGGCAGTGATTAAAGGTATTTCTTTTGAGAAGATCAAAGCCGGGTTGGCCAGTTTTAAGCCAGTAAAGGGAAGATTGGACCTCGTATACAACCGCGAATTTTCCGTCATGGTTGATTATGCCCATACTGACAATGCCTTGGAAAGCATGCTTAAATCACTCCGAGAAGTTGTTGCCAATCGCATTATCCTCGTATTTGGGGCTGGTGGGTCCCGGGATAAAACCAAACGTCCGCGCATGGGCAAAGCCGCTGCTGATTTTGCCGATTTCCTGGTGGTGACCAGCGACAATCCCAGAGCCGAGAATCCCATGGATATCGTGAACGATATCAAAACCGGATTCGCACCCGATTTCAGCCGCTATATCGTGGAAATTGATCGCCAAGAAGCCATAAAAAAAGCCATTAATATGGCTGGAAAGGGCGATCTGGTCGTAATAGCTGGCAAAGGACACGAGGATTACCAGATATTCAAGGACAAAACCATTCATTTTGATGATTATGAAGTGGCCGCAGAAATGATAAATGCCCTGGAGAAAAATAAAAATGCCTGAGTTACGCTTACATGAAATTGCCAGTGCCATCAAAGGGACAGTTGAGAATGCCAGGGAAGACTGTGTTTTTCACCACTTCCATTTCGACACACGCCTGATCAATCAGGCCAATACCCTCTTTTTCGCCTTTAAAACGCCAGAGAGTGACGGACATCGGTTTGTCCGGCAGATGGAGAACGAACCCGGCGCGGGTGCCGTGGTGTCCCGTGATTATGATGCCACGGACCTGAATATTCCGCTTATCCGGGTAGCAGACCCCTTGGCCGCCGCCCAACAACTGGCCCGCTATGTCAGGGAGCGTTTTAACCATATCAAATATATCGGTGTCACTGGCAGTGCCGGGAAAACAACCACCAAGGAATTTATCTATCAGATATTATCTTTTAAATACCCCGCGTACCGGTCTTATAAGAACTGGAATAACTGGATCGGCATGACCTTTTCCATTCTTAATATGAGTGGCGCCGAAGAAGCCGCTGTGTTCGAACTGGCTATGAGTTACCCCGGTATTGGCGAAATAAATGTGTTGGCCGATATTCTCAGACCCGATGTGGCCGTGATACTAAACGTGTTTCCCGTACACATGGAATTTCTCAAGACCGTAGACAATGCCGCGCTGGCCAAGTCAGAAATACTGAACCATCTCGATTCCGATGATACCGCCTTTATCAATGCCGATTCATTGCCCCTTATGAACCGATTGTTTGCCACCGATTGTCCCAAGGGCAGAAAAATATTCTTCAGTCGCGACTCCCAGAATCCCCATGCCCATATCTTTTTAAAGGAGATTCGCCGGGAGAAAAAAGAAACTGTGCTGAAGATCGACTTTTACGGCCTTGAAACAGAATTTACCACCTCCCTGATCAATGGAACCCAACTTGAAAACCTCTTTGTGGCCATTATCGTGTGCCAACATCTGGGTATGAAAAATTTTGAAATCCAAAAAGCACTCCGCGAAATCACCCCGTTATCGGGACGTGGTACTATTTATACCTATGATCGGTTTACTATTATTGATGAGACGTACAACTCCAATCCCGAAGCATTGAAACGCACCTTGGAATGGGTGGAGCGCGAGTACACCGGGAAAAAAATTGCCATTGTAGGCGATATGCTGGAATTGGGAGCGGAGGAAGAACAGTTTCACCGCGAGGTCGGGCATTTTTATGCCGGGTTACAGTTCCACCGCTTGATTACCGTGGGTAAACGGGCGGAACACATTGCCGCGGGCGCCTTGGCCAATGGAGTGCCCGCTGAACGAATCCACCACTGCGACACCGCGTTAGCTGCAGGAAAATACCTCAAGGAAATCGCAGTAGAAGATGGCGTGTTGTTGTTTAAAGCGTCACGGGGGATTCAATTGGAAAAAGCCATCGAGGAGTTCAAACATGAGTAAACAAAAAGCAGTGGTGATGGGGTTCGGAAAAAGCGGCAAAGCCGTGCTGGATTTTTTTATAGAACAAAATAGCAATAAAAACCTCTACATCTATAACGACACCCCGATCACCGATCTAGAAAGCCAAAAAAAGTATGAAGCACAAGGAGTCACCTTCCTGGTGGGACAGGATCAGTTCCAGCAATTGGAAGATGCCGATTTAATCATAGTCAGTCCCGGTATCAATGGCAGAGCGCCCCGTTTCGCCCCGCTCAGAGCAAGAAAAATTAAAATCGTCTCCGAGATCGAACTGGCATTTGCCTTTTTTGAAGCTAAGATTATCGCTGTAACTGGAACCAACGGGAAATCGACTACCGTTAGTTTGATCCATCATATTTTGAAAACTGCGGGGAAGGATAGTTTTTTAACCGGGAATATTGGTACTCCCATTATCTCGCAGGTAGCGGGTATTTCCGGGGATTCCATCGTTGTCGTCGAATTATCCAGTTTCCAGTTGGAGGAGATCATCCATTTCAGACCCGATATCGCACTGATCCTCAACATTACCCCAGATCATCTGGACCGCTATGCAAACACCGAGGAGTATTTTGCCGCCAAATTAAATGTCGTGCGCAATCAGGTTGAAGAAGATTATCTCATCTTAAATGCCGATGATCCCGTTTTGCAGCAGGATAAAAACAAGGAGCGCTACGGCAGGGCCAGAACCCTATGGTTTTCCCTGCATGAAGATAAACCCGCTTGCGCCGCCTGGATTGCAGGGGGACACATTTTCTTGCAACTCGCGCCCGCAGGTCCCCCCGAAAAGATTTCCCTGGCGCGAAACCCATTACGGGGCATGCATAACCTTGAGAATATCTTGGCTGCCGTGATTGCCGTCCGGTTGGCCGGTGTTCTGCCCGCAGATATCGAAGCCGGGATCGCCAGTTTCATCGGGCTCACCCACCGCATGGAATCTGCCGGGAAAATTCACAACGTTGAATTTATCAACGATTCCAAGGCCACCAATGTCGACGCCACTTTAAAATCCATTACCGGGATTGATGAAGCCATGGTTTTGATCCTGGGTGGCAAGGACAAGGGCGGCGATTTTACAGCCCTGGAAGACCCCATTCGCAAACGAGTACAACACGTGTTACTGGTAGGACAGGCAAGTGATACCATTCGCCGTCAATTAAAAAACGTCGCGGATAAATTGATCAATGTGACCGATTTTTCCGACGCCGTGGCACAGGGGTTAAAACTACTGGAAAATACCGGCGGTGTCGTTTTGTTGGCACCTGCATGCGCCAGTTTTGATATGTTTAATAATTTTGAACATCGCGGTGAAGTCTTCAAAGAAGAGGTTGCCAAACTCAAAAGGAAAATTGAAAATGGTTAAAGATTACAAGATCGATAAAATGCTCATCATTGTGACCGCCCTGCTTGTATTATTTGGGCTGATCATGGTGTACAGTTCCACCATGATACTGGCCAAAGAAAAATACGGGGACAGCTTTTATTTTTTAAAAAAGCAGGGATTATGGTTGATGTTGGGTGTTATTATCGCGGCCATCATTGCCTCCTTTAAATTTCCCATTTACCTGAACAAACATGCCGTGATTGCCCTATTGGGGTTAACTATCGCTGGTTTGATCGGTGTTTTTGTCGTCGGGCAGGTGAATAACAGTTACCGCTGGATTCGTTTTGCCGGATTCTCCTTGCAACCATCCGAATTCGCGAAAGTTGCCATTGTATTGTATCTCGCGTATATTTTTAGCCGCGATAAATTCGATATCAATGACATCCGCAAACTGTTATTACTGTTGATTCCATTTTTTATCATCGAATTATTGATCCTGAAAGAACCCGACCTCGGTAATTTTATGCTGATCTTGCTGGTCACCATGATGATGCTCTTTATGGCCGGGATGAAAATGCGCTATTTTCTCTATACCTTTCTCTTCTTGATCCCCACTTTTATCGTGATCATCAAAATGAATCCCGATAAAATGAATCGTATCTTGGCCTTTTTAAGCCCTGAAGCGTATATGGATTCCTATAATTTCCAAGCCTTGCAATCCGTTTATGCCGTTGGTTCTGGTGGCATATTTGGGAAAGGGTTGGGCAATTCCACCCAGAAACTCTTTTTTCTCCCCTATGCCTATTCCGATTTTATCTATGCCGTGATTGGCGAGGAAGTCGGGTTGGTGGGAGCTTTCGCCGTGATCGCGCTGTTTGTTATTTTTATGATCCGCGGTTTTAATGTTGCCAAAATATCTGGCAGTCGCCATACGTATTTACTGGTTACGGGACTCACCTTTATGATGGTCATCCAGGCCATGATTAATATTTCCGTTACCATTGGAATCTTTCCCACCAAAGGTATCCCCCTGCCGTTTATCTCGAATGGCGGCACCTCGTTGATCACCAGTCTCATCATCGTGGGAATTATATTAAATGTCTCAAGACAAAGGAAAACGGTGTTTTTAAATGATAAAATTTAGTCGCGTAAAAAAAATACATTTCGTTGGTATCGGTGGTTCCGGTATGTCTGGTATCGCCGAGGTGTTGCACAATATGGGATTTACCGTCTCCGGCTCGGATATCGGTGAAAGCGAAACCACCAAACGTCTCAAAACAATGGGCATTACCGTTTTCCTGGGACATGCCCGGGAAAATGTCGCCGGTATTGAAACCCTGGTTTACTCCAGTGCCGTCACCAAGGAGAACGAAGAGGTCAAGGAAGCCTTATTACAGAAAATTCCCGTTATTCCCCGTGCCGAAATGCTGGCCGAATTGATGCGCGTGAAATATTCGATTGCCGTTGCTGGTACTCATGGCAAAACATCGACTACCTCTATGATCGCTACTATTCTTACCCAGGCCAAAAAAGACCCCACCTATGTGGTGGGTGGCAAGTTAAAAATCGCGGAAAGCGGTGCCAAACTCGGCAAATCCGATTACATTGTCGTTGAAGCCGACGAATCCGATGGCAGTTTCCTGCTCCTTTACCCCAGTCACGCCATTATCACCAATATCGAAAATGACCATCTGGACTATTATAAAAACATGGAAAATTTAAGGAACGCCTTCAAGCAATTTGGTAACAAGGTTCCTTTTTATGGTTCCATCATTGTCAATTATGAATGTCCCGAGATTCATCAGATTTTGGCTGGTTTTAACAAACGCGTATTAACCTATAGCATTGACCAAAACACCGATTTCCGTGTCGAGAACATGGAAAATTCCGTTTTTGGTTCTACTTTTGACCTCATCGTGGCCAACAAGAACGAAGGACGCGTCGAATTAAATGCCGGTGGGCGTCACAATGTGCTCAATGCCTTGGCTGCTATAGCAGCCGCCATGGAAATCGGAATTGATATTGAGACTATTAAAGAGGGCTTAAAACGGTTTTATCTTCCAGAACGGCGTTTTCAGATCCTTTTTTATAACAAGGACTTCCTGGTCGTCGATGATTATGCCCACCATCCCACTGAGATCAAAGCCACTATCGACATTTTTAGAAGCGGTAATTTCAAGCATATTTTTGCCGTGTTTCAGCCCCACCGTTACACCCGGTTAGAAATGTTGATGGACCAGTTCCCCCAGGCTTTTGTCGGTGTCGACCAATTGATTATTGCTCCCCTTTATACTGCTAACCAAACCAAAATTGAAAATGTGGACAGCAGTATTTTAGCCCAAAAGATTCAACAATCCGGTTTCAAAAATGTCAGGTACATCGACTCATTTGCAGGCATACTCAGCCATCTGGCCCAAGAATTCCAGCCCGGTGATGCCGTTGTCTTTTTATCTGCCGGGAACTTGACCCGGACAGCCCATGATTTTGCCAAACAAATGGAGGAGAAAATCAAATGAACCAGATGGCCAAAGCTGCGATCAGAGGCGAAACCGATGTGTTTCGGCGGCATAATAACAAATCTCTCTACGATGAAAAACGCATCAGGTCCATTCAGATTAAAGGGTTTCACCTGCTAGTTATTTTTTCTGTCTTGCTCAGTTCTGCGTTTGTTGCCTATCAAATCGGTGCGTTTATCTTAACCTGGGAAAAATTGAATGTCAAAGATTACCAGTTCGTCAATAAACCCACTTTTGACGCCCCCCAAGTAGACAACATATTGAGTCGCTATCACGGTAATATTTTAACCCTCAGTTTCAGTGAGCTCCGCGAAAAATTGTTGGTCATCAAAGAAATCAAAGATGTCTATTTGAGTCGTAAGCTTCCTTCCACCATAGAAATTAAGTTTTTATTGCGAAAACCAGTATTTCAGGTTGCTATTAACGGAAAATATAATATAATTGATATGGAAGGAGTTATCGTGAATACCAGCCATACCAATAGAAAAGATTTGATTGAGATACGTGACATTAAGCGCAACCAGTTGGAAACAATTGCGCCCTATTTGCCCGAGTTAAGCCGGATCAAAGATGCGATTGATTTTATTTCCCTGCAAAGTCCGTATGGAGTTACCCTCAAATTGAAAGGGCAGAAAGAAATATTTTATCCTGGCGAGGGAAATTTTGCTTCTAAAATCAATTATTATATGAAATTAAAGCAGAATCCCACCTTAAAAATGTATGACATTAAATGTGTCGATCTTAGATTCGAGGACCGTTTTTACTTTGAATATGAGACGGAGGTGAATAATTAAAATGAAAAACAATTATCTGGTAGGTATAGATATCGGTACCAAAAAAATCACCACCATCATCGGTCAGTGTAAAACCGATGGCGACCGGGAAGAATTAGAAGTCATTGGTTATGGCAATGCTGATTCCAACGGTATTCGCAAAGGCGTTATCGTGGATATGAAAGCCACGGTGGATGATATTCAAAAATCGGTACAAGAGGCGGAGTTAACCGCCGGGGTGGAAGTCGAATCCGCCTATGTAAATATTGCTGGCAGTCATATCCAATCTATTCGCGCCAAAGGCAGTATTAATATCACCGGTAAAAACAGGGAAATTACCGATGAAGATGTGAATCGCGCCGTTACCCATGGGAGCAGTATCATGCTTCCCAATGACCGCGATATTATCCACATCTTGCGCCAGGAATTCGTCGTGGATAACCAGGACGAAATCAAGAATCCCATCGGTATGATCGGTAGTAATCTTGATGTGTATATCCTGATTGTCACCGCATCACGCGCATCAACCAAGAATCTGCTGACCTGTTTGAAAAAAGCAAAAATCAATGTGATCGAGATGGTGTTGTCCCATATCGCCACTGCCGAAGCTGTATTAACGCCGGATGAAAAAGAATTGGGTGTGGCCGTGATTGATATTGGTTGCGGCACCACCGATATTGCAGTATATGAAAAAGGCGCGCTGATATATTGTTCCACCATTGGCGTGGGCGGTTATAACTTTACCAATGATCTGGCGATCGGGACCCGTACCCCCATTGATAAAGCGGAAAAAATCAAACGGAAATACGGGTGCGGAACCGATCCCAGTCTCAAGGATCAAAATATTGAAATCCCCAGTGTCGGCGGTAAAAAAATGCGTTTGATCTCTGTTTCTTTGCTCCAGGACATACTCAAACCACGGGCCGAGGAAATATTTGAAATGGTAAAACGAAAGATAGATGAAGAGGGATTTGAGAATAAGATTAATTCAGGTATCGTCATCACCGGCGGTTCCGCTTATCTCGGTGGTTTATTGGAGATAGCCGATGACATCTTTTCCGCTCCCGTTCGTATTGGTAAGCCACTCGGTGTTGGTGGCTTGATTGACCGTGTCGATACCCCCGAATACGCCACTTCTGTTGGCCTCATTAAATATGGCCTGATGGATATGAAAGATCGGGGTGTGATCAGGGAACAGCCCACCGGGTTTTTCCAGAAATTTAAAGAATATGTGGGTTTTTAAAAACAAATTCCCGGTTTTTCCGGATTGGAGGTGATTTTTAAATGAGAGAAGATATCAAGATTACTTATGCCAAAGATCAGAAAAAAGGCGCTGTTTTAAAAGTCATTGGAGTCGGTGGTGGGGGTGGAAACGCTATCAACCGAATGATTGAAGAAGGTTTGAAAGGTGTTGAATTTGTAGCCATCAATACTGACATCCAGGATTTATCCAATATCAAAGAACCCGCTTTTACCCTTCAGATCGGTGAGAAGATCACCAAGGGTTTGGGTGTGGGTTCCAATGCCGAATTGGGCATGCAGGCCGCATTGGAAAACACCGATGCCATCATCGAGATGTTGGAAGGCGCCAATATGGTTTTTATCACTGCCGGTATGGGTGGAGGTACTGGAACCGGTGCTTCCCAGGTCATTGCCAACCACTCCTCTTCCATGGGGATTCTGACCGTGGCCGTGGTGACCAAGCCTTTTGAGTTTGAAGGCAATCACCGCATGAAAGTCGCTGATGGCGGTATCAAAAGTTTAATGGATAGTGTTGATGCCATGTTAGTGATTCCCAACCAAAAGCTTTTTGAAATCGAGGATGCCAATATTTCTTATAAAGATGCCTATAAAAAGGTGGATGAAATTTTATTGAAAGCAGTCAAGGGGATATCCGATATCATCAGTAATGCCGGGTATCAGAACGTTGATTTTGCCGATGTCAAAGCCTGTATGTCAGAGAAAGGGCGTACATTAATGGGAACCGGGGAAGCGCGCGGTGAAACCCGTGCTGAAGAAGCCGCCAGAAAAGCCTTGACCTCGCCGTTGTTGGACAATATCTCTATTCATGGGGCCACTGGCATACTATATAATATTACCGCTTCTTCCAGTTTGAGTTTGAAAGAGATCGGGACCATTGCCGAAATTATCAAGGGTAATGCATCGCCCGATGCGCGGATTAAATTTGGTATAGTCGATGATGACAGTATTGGGGATATGTTACGCGTTACTGTTATTGCTACCGGTTTTAAAGAGAACCCTGGCGCCAAGTTCAAAACCGACACCCGGCCATTGCAGCGGATGGTCACCCCGCAGAATCCTCTGGCCAATCCTCCCAAGCAGGAAAACTGGCCCAAAGAAGATTTCACCCGTCAACATCAGAACGATCATCCCGGTTATTATCTCGGTCGTCCTGCCAATAATGCTTCGCAGCCCACCAATATTACCGGTTATATCAATGAAGCCAGTATTCCCAGCATGATGCCAAACCCCGAAAGTGCCGATGATTTTCTGGATGTCCCCTCTTTCCAGAGGTCCAGATCGCCCATGGAAAAAAGGCCATAAAACCATGTTAGAAATCGATGTCTTAATTAAAAATATCAGGGAACTGGTCAACCCCGCCAATGATTGTGTTGTCCGGGGCAATGAGTTAAACAATATCCGGGTATCCCATCAAGTCTGGCTGGGGGCTGTGGGTGAGGATATTGCTTTTATTGGTCATGAAGAGGATTTTAATAATAATTGTATATTAAGCGAGGAAGCGTTAGTGATTGATGGGTCAGGGTATGTTGTTTTTCCGGGTTTTGTGGACCCGCACACCCATCTTCCTTTTGCTGGTACCCGGCAGGAAGAGTTTCGCCTCAAATTGCAGGGTGTCAGTTACCAGGAAATTGCCGCCAAGGGTGGGGGAATCAAGGGAACTGTCCGTAAGACCCGCGAAATCTCCGCCAATGAGCTGATTAAATTGTGTGAAACCCGTTTGGATCATATTCTTGTTTCTGGAACCACGACTATTGAAGCCAAGAGTGGCTATGGGTTGGATTTGGACACGGAATTAAAGCAACTGGAAGCATTAAAAGCCTTGAACTCGTTTCATCCCATCACTATTGTTCCCACCTTTATGGGGGCGCATGAAATTCCCGAGGAGTATAAAGGGCGGAACCGGGAGTTTTTAGATTACCTGATTGAGCAAGTAGTGCCGCAGGTAAAAGAGAGGAATTTAGCCGAGTTTGTTGATATATTTTGTGAGAATGGCGTCTTTTCTTATGAGGATGCCCAGTATTATTTGGATCGGATTGAATCTTTTGGTTTTAAGATCAAGATGCATGCCGATGAGTTCAGTTCCAACAATGCCGTGTTATTAGCCGTGGAGAAACAGGCCGTTTCAGCCGAGCATTTGATCGCTATGACCGAGGAGGAGATTGAATGTATTTCTGCTTCTAATACCGCCTGTGTATTTTTGCCCGGTGTTTCGTTCTTTCTGAAGATGGACAAGTATGCGCCTATCAGGCCCGTGATTGAGAGGAATGGCATAGTGGCGTTGGGGAGTGATTTTAATCCTGGTAGTTCCATGGTTTCGTCGCAGTTATTTATTTTTCATCTCGGTATTTTCAAGATGGGCTTAACGATTGAAGAAGGTATTAATGCGATTACCATCAATGCCGCCTATGCTATTGACCGTCACAACTCTGTGGGTTCGATTGCCGTGGGGAAAAAGATGGATTTATTATTGATGGACATCCCCGATTACAGTTATTTAGCCTATCATTTAGGAATCAATCCCGTGCATACGGTGCTTAAGAATGGCGAGGTCGTAGTAAAGAACCGTCAACCCATGTATGAATGATTAATAAGTAAAAATGGAATGTGCTCCTTTTTATTTCCTTTGTCGAATGAATTTTACCAGAACTTGGCTATGTTTACCTGGGTTAAATTTAAGTTGAACGGGTCTTTTTCAATCGCTCATCTCAACAGAATTATACTATAAAACCACGGTCAATTGCAACTCTCATAATAAAAAGACAGCCATTCTCCATATTAATTTTAGAGGGATGATATTCTATTTGAATTCCCTTCAAAATTAATATGGAGAATTGCTGATAAAAAGAGGGAAAATAAAGCAGCAGGAAGCTTGCACTACATTTGTTTTTTTGGTTTCATGTCGACAAAAAGATGATACAGAATGGTCTCCCGGCCATCGCGATTAAAACGGGTGCGGGCCAAACGGATGGCCGCAAAGGGGGTTTTCTCCTCTTGCACGGGTCCCTGGAGGTCATATGGATATTGGATTTGCGGTAAATAGGCCAGATAGGATTGCCA
Source organism: uncultured Clostridia bacterium (assembly GCA_964502145.1). Taxonomy (GTDB): domain Bacteria; phylum Acidobacteriota; class Aminicenantia; order UBA2199; family UBA2199; genus CAZCVI01. The sequence goes on along the minus strand of CAZCVI010000005.1, from coordinate 9,544 downwards.
TAACTTCCCAAAATCCGTGGTTTCCACATAGGCAATTATAAAATTGTGCGCCACACCATTGGCATCATAAGTAAACACTTTCTGGATATGCGTGTTAATCTCCGTGCGATTCAGGCCACCCAGTTTTAGTGCTTCGATAATGGCCACGGCTTCGCCGTGGGTATTTTCGATCTTAATGTCTATCTCACCCATGGATTTCCCAGAGCCAGAGCGTCCCCAGCGGGTTTGATCTTTGGCCGGATAACCCTGGATGTTTAATAACAACGTGATAAAACCGTTGCGGCTGTCTTCATCCACCTGGATAGTGCCTGCGATGCCCTGCAATTGCGAGGTAATGGTGATCAGAGTATGGATTAAATCTTGTTTGGGTTTGGGGAACTCTAAGCCGACTAACATTTCCTTGACCGATGCCACTTCCATATTTTCTGGGCACGTCATGGCCTGGATGTTTTTCTCCTCGGCCAGTTGGAGGGATTGAAATTTATAGAGGTAGGGTTTGGGGGAATTCCGGCATACCGAACAAAGGCACGGAATCCTCTCGTAATAGTGGGTGTTGTTGACCATGTTCAGGGTGCTATGAATATGATCGCAATGACTGCGAATAATCCCCAGCAGTTCCCGTTGACTGGAACCATTGATGGTGATGGTGATGCGGCGGTTCAAAGGTTCGCCGATGATGAGGGCCGTGGTCTTTTCAAATTTTAAGGACATGCCGTTTTTCCAAAAGTGTTTATCATCGATCAAGTAGAACATACGGGCCATTAATCGACTGACAATGCCTTCGGGCATAAATTCGTAGTGGTACTGGAAAGACAATGTGCCGGGCTGCTGATATGGCGATAAATCCGGCGGGGTTGTTAATGGCACTAGCATTTCCGGGACAAAATAAAGATGGGTGCCGCTGAAATTAAAACAGAGTTCAAATTTTTCCATCAAACGCACCAATTGCGGGTGTTTGTCCCGTGGGTATATTTTGGAATCCCAATAGGTTTCTAAATCAACGAAGCGGAAACTGCCCTGATTCTCTTGAATGGCGGGGGTATCAATGAGAGTATAAACCGCTTCTGTGGCCCATTCGGGTTTGAGGATCACGGTGTCTTGCAGTAAGGGGTCGTGGTGGTAATGAAGAATAACGCCGAGGTTGTGCAAGTACTCGCTGAGAAACTGGGCGCGTTCCTGATTTAAACCGAACTCCTGGCAGATGGCAAAATAATCCGATAGAGAGATATAATTCCTTTTTTCTTTTTCTGCGCTGAGGCGGTCGCGGATTTTTACCCAGACGCGGGGTAGTTTGTCCCGCAGGTGGGGCATGGCGGATAAGTTGCGGCGGATTTCCCCGGTTAATTCTTTGATGCCGCTTCCGGTGACGCAGCTAATGTGATGGTAAGTTTGAATGTTGGGGAATTTGGCTTTAAAGCTGGCTTCATCAATGGCTTTGGTGCGCAAGTCGGCTTTGTTCATGACAATAATCACCGGGCTTTGGTCGCTGAGCAGTTTGAGAATATTGAGCCAGTAATCGAAAGATTGGATTTCATCTTCCTTGCGGGCTTCCCAGACAAAAAGGTAGAGGGAACGTTTGGTGAGGAAAAATTGGTGGGTGGCATGGTAGATATCTTGACCGCCAAAGTCCCAGAAATGGAGTTGTACCGTTTCGGTGGTGGTTTTTGTGTTTGCTTCTTTGAAGGGCACATCCAGTTTCCAGGGTTCGATGTGGATGCCGTGGGTGGTTTCTTCTTTGCCCACGTCTACTTGGAAATCGTTGTCCAGCAATTTTTTCATGAGGGTGGTTTTGCCTACTTCGCCGTGGCCGACGATGAGGAGTTTGCATTGCAGGAGGCGAACGGATTCGGTAAGTTCTTTAAAATAATTCAGAATGGCGTCGGTGCCTTGATTTGCTACTTCGATGGGGGGTATTTCAAGCGGGTTATCGTCCAAAAGCAAAAATTCTAAAGCGGTTAACCCCTGGAGGGGCGAGACATCGGTCAGTTGGTTGGCGCCTAACCACAACTCAGTTAAAGCGGTTAACCCCTGGAGGGGCGAGACATCGGTCAGTTGGTTGGAAGATAAGTCTAATATTGTTAAAGCGGTTAACCACTGGAGGGGCGAGACATCGGAAATCTTATTATTAACTAAACTCAAAATGGTCAACCGGGTGAACTGGGTTAGAAATAACAGGTCCGTTATGCTGCAATCATCTAAATTCAAACCGATGACAAAACCCGTGTCATCCACAGCATAACCATTGTTACCCCAAATCTTCTCAAGAGGTATCTGCTTTAAATTCTTCCCGATTGTTTTTTCCAATTCCTTGATAATGTCCAGATCGTTTGCCATGGGTTCAGCCCTCCAGGTGCTGTTTTAAAGAATACTATTATACCTTAAAAGAAGGAAATTAGGAAGTTAGGAGGCTAGGAAGTTAGGAAAAGGAAAAAAGGAGAACGGAAAGCTGAAAAAGACTTCCCCACGAATTTCACGAATTTGCACGAATGAAAGAGACACATAAAAAAGGGGGGCCCGCCTGAACCGATTCTTAAGCGGATGGGAAACTTTTTTCTATTATTTGACAAACATTTAAATTGTGTGTATGATATATTAAGAATATTACAGTAATATGGAGAATCACTCATGGGCACGTTAGGTAATTCAGAAAGAACAATAGTCAGAACATCCCGGTTGGGTTTTCGGGTCACTTGGCAACAGCAGGTTTTGCTTCATGGTGCCGCGACCGCTTTAAATAAAAGTGTGAACGACTTCGTTTTGGATAGTGCCTGTGCGGCCGCCGAAGATGCACTGTTGAGTCAACGGTTGTTTTTATTGGAAGAAAAAGATTTCCAGAAGTTCCAAGAAGCACTGGATCGTCCCGCTAAAGTGAATGTGGGTTTGCAAAACTTGATGCAGGAGCGAGCACCCTGGCAATGATTATTACGCCACCTGCGGTTCTGACAAAAAATCACATTGTCGAGAATTTTGACTGTGGTCATCCATTATTAAATTCATGGTTGAAACGTTTCGCGTGGCAAAACCAACAAGCCAATGCGGCAAGGACATATGTCGCCTGCCTTGAGGATAGGGTCGTTGGATTCTATAGCCTTGCGGTAGGTTCGGTAGAACATGCGGAAGCACCGATACGTATAAAAAAAGGTTTGGCGGGGCATCCAATTCCAGTAATGATTCTTGCTAGGTTAGGGGTCGATATAAACTATCAAGGTATGAAGATCGGCAAGGGATTATTAAAAGATGCAATCCTACGGACGATTCAGGCGTCTCAATACGCGGGTATTCGCGCCATTCTTGTCCATGCTAAAGACGAACTTGTACAAAAGTTTTATAAAGGATTCGGATTCGAAAGCTCGCCTGTTGACCCTTTGCAATCCATGCTACTTATCAAAGATGCAGTAAAGACGATAGAAAAGATGGGATTATCAGGATAAAAAACTTCCCACCAATGGCATGAACCATAACCTGACCATGGGTGAAAATCGAGGAAGCACTTCTTGACGGGCGATTAAAATGAATAAAAGGAATCGGTGCCAAGCCAGAAATTCCGATATATTAAACCAAATTCGTGTTGGTAAAACTATTCCATCCTTTTTGGAACAAGCGCTGAAACTTTCCTTTTAACTGAGATGAAATCAAGAGGATTTCAGGCTCCCCAATAAAATTTACCACCACACGAGCACCAGCCAAATCCTTTATCATTTTTAACTTTGCATGCTCACCTTTTCTCAATTGCGAGATGGCTATTTTATGAATTGCCCAAAGTGCCGGTTTGGGAACAGTAACGGAAATCCCTTTATAATTGAGTACCTCTGTATTTTGGAGCAATATTCTCTGATAAACCAGTGGTGTGGTGACTACATCCAAACCCTTTATTCTATACGGCCCATCTGTATGACGACCAGGCTCACACAAGAATTCAATACTTAAACTGTTTCCTAGTGATTCCAGGGCTGGGATGTATTTCTCTGCTCTATCCGTCATACTAAAATGGGGGACATAACCCAATTGGGTCAAGGTTATATGAAGCGATGGTTGCGATGTTTTCGAAGGATCATGGGGCCGGGCTATGGAAAAATCAACATCACTGGTGGTAAATTGAAAATTTCCAATATCATAATTCTCACGGTAGACCGGTAACACCCAGCTTCCAATCAAAACAAGATGGCTCAGGGCATTGCTTTTATTGAATCCTGACAATATGGATAAAAACTCCTTTTCAAATTCAAACATTTTCATACGCCCGGCGGGCGATCCTTAATTGTTTTTCTAAGGCCAAGGTCACTTGTTGGAGTTTTTTAAACTGTATTTTAATGGTCCGCCGTTTCTCGTTTAATATCTCGATCTCCTTTAACCGTTCTTCATAACCGCTCTCATCCCGACACAGAAATTCCGATATTGATTTTCCATCCTGCCAATATTTTTTGTAATAATAAAGGTTGCCGCGAATCTCCCTCTTATAAATCGAAACCGACGGATTCTCCTTGAGGAATTTTGCCATCAGTTCCAAGCGTTCCCGGTTACTTTTCAACTCCTCGTCAAGATAAACAATATTTGCTTCCAATGCCATTTAAGTTACACCATGTTTTTACAATTTAAATATAATACATGGTGTACAGTTTGTCAATAGCCGACGAAAATTTTGAAAATTGGTGACAGGCGCCAATGCCGCTAAGAACTGGCTACAGCTTATAAAAAAACCACTAATCCTCACTAATCTACACTGATCTTTTTTTTTAAAAACTCCCTTCCTTATTCTTTTTTAGATTAGTGTAGATTAGTGTAGATTAGTGGTTTCCCTTGTTTTTGATGGAATTTATCCAGTTCTTAGTGGCCTTCCCGCCGATCCCTAATTCAATTCGCTCACCTATGACCGGGTCATATTAATAAAAATATGATAAATAGAGACGGGTTGGTTTTGCACCAGATGTTGGGCTCTGGCTACTTTGATGTGGGCCATGGAGGTATCATGCGGCAAGAGCGGGCCTTGCAGGGAATTGGAACCAAAAGGAACCTCCCGCTCGACATGCAACAAATACTGCTGCCATAACGCGGCAAAATCGCTATGCTCCACATAAATTAAAACAAAACCCTGCCCTAACCCATTCACATCATACCCAAAAAATTTCTGCAAATGCTCGGCTATCACTTGGTGATGGATTCCCTTAAGGATAAAGGCTTCAATGATAGCCAGGGCTCTGCCGTCTTGGGATTCCAGTTTGATATCCACCTCGCCATCCCGTTTGCCTGCACTGGAACGGCCCCAGCGGGTTTGATCTTTGACTTTAAAGCCCCTGGCATCAAGGATATCGGCTATATAACTGTTGCGGCTGTCTTCATCTGTTTTAATGGTCATGGTACGGCCTTGCAAACGGGAGGCCGTGGTAATCATGGTTTCCAGTAAATCCGCATGGGGCTGCGGTAGCTGGACCTGGGTCAAGAGGGATTGGATAGGGATATCTTCAAAACTTTTCTTGCATTGCAATTGGCTCTTGTTTTTGGCGCGAGCCTTTTGAAAATCCCCATACGCATGAAAAAAGGGCTCTGTGCTGGCACTACACTCGGTACAGGTACAGGGCACCATTTCATTATATTGCTCCTCTTTTTTCATATTGAGGCTTTCGTGAATGTGTTCCAGGTGGCTGCGCAGGATGGCGAGAAGTTCCTGCTTGCTGTGGCCAATAATGGTGATAACCACACGCTTGTGCAGTGGTTCTGCCTGCACCCGGGCACTGGATTCCTCAAAGATAAAAATAACCCCGTTTTTCCAGAACTGTCTATCGTGAATCAAATAAAAGAGCCGGGCCATCAATCGGTTGACTATGCCTTCTGGCATAAAATCATAGCGATACAAAAACCGCAAGGCCTTGGTTTCTTGAAACGCGACAAGGTTGACGTCGCTTTTTAGCGGCGGGAGGAGTTCTGGCACAAAGTGGGTGGTGGTTCCTGCAAAATTAAAACAGAGTTCAAATTTCTCCATTAATCGGGTGAGATGGAGGTGTTTGTCTGGGGGAAACTTTTCTGGATTCCAGAATTGTCTGAGTTGACTAAACTCAAAACGACCGCAGTTCTGTTGCACTTCGGGGGTATCAATTAAGGTATATACGGCTTCTGTAGCCCATTCTGGGTTAAGGATGACGGTTTCTGCCAAAAAGGGATCCGACTGGAAGTGAAGAATGGCGCCCAGGTCATGGAGATAGCTGCTGAGATAGAAGGCGCGTTCCTCATTCAAGCCATATTTTTGGCAGATGGTTAAATACTCTGATTGGGAAATATAGTCTTTTTTGTTTTTATCTTTTTCATTAAGCAGGTGGTGGTGTATTTGGGTCCAGACCAGGGGGAGTTTATCTTGCAGATGGGGCATGGTGGCGAGGTTTTGGCGGATGGCTTGGGTTAAAGCGGGCAAGCCTTCGGCAGTGAGGCAACTGATTTGAAAAAAGTCTTTGATAAAGGGGAATTTGGCCTGAAAGCTGTCTTCATCAATGGATTTGCGTCGGTGGTCTGCCTTATTCATGACAATAATCACGGGGCTTTGGTCGCTGAGGAGTTTGAGGATATTGAGCCAGTAATCAAAACTAAGGGTCTCTTCTTCTTTGCGTACTTCCCAGACAAAGAGGTAGAGGGAGCGTTTGGTGAGGAAAAATTGGTGGGTGGAGTGGTAAATGGCTTGGCCGCCAAAATCCCAGAAATGAAGTTTTACGGTCTCTGTTTGGGTTTGGTTTGAAGGGTTTGGAAAAGGAACGGTGATCTGCCAGGGTTCGATGTGGATGCCGTGGGTGGTGGGTTCTTGGCCGGGTTCTACAATATGATTGGGGTCTATCAATTTTTTCATGAGGGTGGTTTTGCCTACTTCGCCGTGGCCCACGATGAGGAGTTTGCATTGGAGGAGGGGGACGGATTCGGTTAGTTCTTTAAAATAATTCTGAAGGGCTGCCAAGCCTTGCTTTACTATTTCTATGGGTGGAGTTTCCAAAGGATTACCGTATGGGTGAATGCCATCTTTAAGTGAATATTTGTTCTTCCAAATCACTTCCAAGCCGAGCTGAAAAATGGCTTCCGGCAATTGGAATATTTTGTTATCCTTTAAAAAAAGATTTTTTAATTTCTTTAATCCCTGGAGGGGCGAGACATCGGTCAGTTGGTTGGAATTTAAACGCAACTCAGTTAATTTCTTTAACCCCTGGAGGGGCGAGACATCGGTCAGTTGGTTGGAGCTTAAGTACAACTCTGTTAAAGCGGTTAACCCCTGGAGGGGCGAGACATCGGTCAGTTGGTTGGAATCTAAATCTAAATAAGTTAAAGCGGTTAACCCCTGGAGGGGCGAGACATCGGTCAGTCGGTTGGACGATAAGAATAAATAAGTTAAAGCGGTTAACCCCTGGAGGGGCGAGACATCGGAAATCTTATTATTATATAAACTCAACTGGGTCAACCGGGTGAACTGGGTTAGAAATAACAGGCCCGTTATGCTGCAATCATCTAAATTCAAACCGATTACAAAACCCTTGTCATCCACGGCATAACCATTGCCACTGGAAAGCCAAATCTCCTCAAGAGGCATCTGCTTTAACTTCTTCCCGATTGTTTTTTCCAATTCCTTGATAATGTCCGGCTTCTTTGCCATGGGTTCAGCCCTCCAGGTGCTGTTTTAAAGAATACTATTATAACACAAAAAAAAGATAGACCACAGATTACACAGATTAAAATGATTAACACAAATTAAAAGATAGGGTTATTTGAAAAAAGTCCGTTTTTAATCTGGGTAATCATTTTAATCTGTGTAATCTGTGGTCTGCTTTTTCTGCTTTTGGAAAAAAGGGGAATAGGTGCCAGGCCAGAAAGAATGCCATATATAAAATTATAATGGACCCTTATAAATTGAGCAACATGATTATGTTTTCCCTGGTAAACAAAGCCAAGCTTTCGCGGTCTTCAATCAATAGTTCCATCTCTTTTTGGATTTTCTCCCAATCAACACCTTGCAACGTTTCAAACACGGCTATTTTCCAATCCCTGCTCTCTCTCATATTACCCTGCCAATTAAACTGGGCCAACGCATTCTTTAAAAACGGGAAATTGGGTTCCAATTTTTTGTGGGTGGTGAGATACCAAAACAAATCGTAATAATCACGCCCCTTGGCATAATTTCGCGTGAGCAATGCATTAATCTTACCGGCTAAAAGAGTACTTAAGTCGTAACTGGTTACCCCGACCATAAAATATCGGTTGATAATATGTTTTTCCGTTTTAGCTTCGGCAGGTGGATGAGTGTCCAGATCAATTTTGATGGAAATATTCTCGCCCCGACGGTTGGAGATTCCAGCTTCATTAAGAAGATCTGAAAATTTAAACAGCGATGAATAAATACTATTACTCTTTGTCTTTACCAAAACCTGATACCCAGCATCTGCTAACTCCTTGGATAATGTTTGGACTATTTTATGATAATCAAATCCAGATGCATCCAGCAGCGAGAAATCAAGGTCTTCAGAAAATCGTTTGATAGCATGAATAAACCGCAAACACGTCCCGCCTAAAAAAGCGGTGTGTTGAAAAAAATTGTTCTTAAACAGAATTCTCAGCATAAAAGCTTGCAGATATTCTCTCAAGGTGTTCACTTTTAAGTTATAGCCCTCTTTCCCGGACAGTAGGGTCAATAATTCTTCTTTCATCTTTGTCCTCTTGTTTAAAAATCCTCGGTCAACATGGCCAACAATAAATCAACCGCCTTGATGACGAAAGGAACACCCATTTTACGAGCATAGGCCACCAGTTTTTCGCGGTCCAGTTGCTCGGTGTTTTGCAATCTTAGAGAGTGAAGGAAAGATTCGTCAATTTTCTTTTGCTCCAGATAAAACAAATCAAGCAGGGCTTTCTCAGGTTCCGCAATATACCCCTCACGTTCCCCAAGCGCCCGATACCCCCAAAAATACTCTTTTTTCAGGCACAGATATTTAAACCGCCCAATGGCAGTGATAAACTCAGCGGGACGACGCTTGGTGGTGACGGAAGTAAACGTGTACACCACATCGGGAATCAAATGATACATCTCCAGGGCTTTTTCCACACTGATATAAGACGGAGATTTTAACACCGCAGCAATGGCAGGCTCGGAGATTTTTGTCTGCCGATACTTTTCATCCAGAATATAATACCCCCGTTTGAGACGGTGGATTTTTTGCTGTTTTAACCAGCGGGAGAGTTGCAGTTCCACTTCATTCTTATTGCTGTATAATAGATGCAGGTATTGGGATTCGATAAATGGCTGGTCTTTCAAATCATTGTAAAATTGCTCCCATTTCATAGCATTATCTTATCATAAATGATATGTAAGCGCAATGATTATTTTAATTCTGCACGTGAAAAAACTGGGGCCGGTGCTTTACTTCTTTATTTCTCTCATTTTCTTTTATAGCGTCTCTTTCGAGTCAATCACAAAATCCATTTTTCGTCCTAGCCAGAAACACCAAAATAAGAATGGCTTTGAAATCAACCTGGATTCACCGCCAACTTAATGGGAAGAATGGGAATGATGGGAATGATGGGA
>CAZCVI010000004.1:0-230094 GCA_964502145.1 uncultured Clostridia bacterium | reverse complement strand
TGAGGAAAAATTTACATGAAAATCGGTCATCGTTGACCCTATTTGCACTTTTTTGTCTCTAATTCAGTCATCACTGACCCTAATTCACTTGAGAATCAGGCTGGAGGGCAAAATTTCCAGAAAATCGGGGAATTTATTTACAAATGAGCACAACAATCACTGGTTTTGGTGTAAGGTTTTCCGTAACTGCCGAGATTTGGCTTTTCGCTCACGATCATATTCCCTTTTTTGCTTGAGTTCATGGCGAAGATCGAATAATAGCTTTCCTGGTGTAAAACCCAGTATCTCCCGAAATAAACGTAAGCGCTTACATTTAAATTATCTACTTTTGGACGGCCTTGTTCAAATCAAACAGGGTGATGGTGCGGTTGTCGTTGGCAGTGGCAAAAATGCCGGGTTGGGTGGGTAGCTCTTTGATCTCCTGAATAATCCAGGGCAGGGGAATGGTTTTGATACACTCACCGCTTTCTATGTTCCAGATTTTGATGTCGTGATCGTTTGAACTGGAAACAAGATACCTCCCATGGGCACAAACAGCCACACTGGTCACTTCCCTGTTGTGACCAACCAGGGTGCGCACCAGTCCCATGGTACCCGGGGCCAGTTCCCAGTATTTGATGGAGCGATCCTCGGCACCGGAAAAAAAGAATTTGCCATCGGGGGTGAAGGTGACTGTGGTCACTCCCCCATCGTGGCCGCTGAATGTGCCCAGCAGTTTTCCGGTATTAAACTCCCAGTAGCGGATAGTGTTATCGTAGGACCCAGAAAGCAGGTGTTTACCATCGGCAGTTTGGGCGATAGCCGTGATCCCGCCTTCATGCCCCTTAAAAATACGCACCTCTTTGCCAGTGTTCAAATCCCAGCACTTGATCATGTGATCATAGGACCCGGAAAGCAGGAAACGGGTATCGGGGGTGAGTAAAATACTGGTGACCGGACCACTGTGACCAATAAAGGTACGCACTTCTTTACCGGTGGCTGTTTCCCAACATTTCACGCGGTGATCAAAGGACCCGGAGAACAGGTAGCGGGAATCGGGGGTGAGTGCCACACCGGACACATTGCGACTGTGACCTTTAAAGGTAATGGTCTCCTTGCCTGTAGTCAGCTCCCAGCCTTTGATTGTTTTATCCCAGGACCCAGAGAACAGAAATTTTCCGTCCAAGCTGGGCGTGAGACAGGACACGCCACCTTTATGCCCTTTGAAACCGTGGATATGCACTTCTTTGCCAGTATCCAATTCCCAGCACTTCACGGTGCGGTCCTCGGAACTGGAAACAATAAAGCGGGCATCCGGGGTGACAGCCACACCGGTGACCGCACTGTCAAAACCTTTGAAAGTGCGGATTTCATGGCCTGTTTTCAGGTCCCAGCATTTAACCGTGTGATCCAGGGAACCGGTGAACAGAAAACGGGCATCAACGGTGATGGTCAGGCTGGTGATGGTTCTGTGATGTCCTTTAAATAGGTGCATTTTTTCCCCGGATGCGGCATCCCAGCATATGACCGTGTCATCCATGGAACCGGAGAGCAGGTACTGCCCGTTGGGGGTGAGGGCGATGCAGGTGACTTTCCAGTTATGTCCTTGCAAGGTGCGTATCTCTTGACCGGTGTCCATATTCCAACATTTGACAGTATTATCCTCGGAACCGGAGAACATAAAACGCCCATCTGGTGAGATCGCCACAGCGGTAACACCTTTACTGTGTCCTTTAAAGGTACGGACTTCCTGGCCGGTTTCTAGTTCCCAGCATTTTACTGTTTTATCCCAGGACCCGGAGAGCAGGTATTGTCCGTTGGGGCTGAGGGTTACGCTGGTGACGACACTCAGGTGTCCTTTGAAAGTACGCACTTCCTGGGCGGTTAAGACATCCCAGCATTTAATGGTGTTATCAAAAGAACCGGAAAACAAGAACCGCGCATTGGGGGCAAGGGCGAGGCTGGTGACCAAATTGGTATGGCCGGTAAAGGTATGTATTTCTTTGCCAGTGGTCAGTTGCCAGCATTTTATGGTATGATCGGAGGAACCGGAAAGAATAAAAAAACTATCCGGGGAATGGGTCATATTAGTCATACTGGTCATAATGGTCACGCAATTGACATGGGCACTGTGGCGTAAATTGGGGCTACCTAAAAAGCCGCGTAATAGCTTCCCGGTATAGCGGTGATAATAGTTGAAATTCTTATCCTCCGGGTGGTAATGGTGGGTGTTCAGGGTCAGCAGTGTTGCATCGGTGTCAATCATATCCATGGTTTTGCTTGCTTCTTCACCGGTGCCCTGAACTTGGCAATCACAATGGTGCAGATGGTTAATGCGCCAGATTTCTTTTAACTCTTCCCTGATAATATGGTCTAACAACTGTTCGCGCAGTGCCAGGGTTTCCGAATCCGTGTCAGTAAAGGTGTGATAATCCAGATAGTGTTGCAGTAACACGGGTTGGCACAACCTGGAAATATTTTTATAGGCTTCGATCCCTCTTTTTAAAAGGTTTTTATCCGAGGAGAGAAGCAGGCGGGCCAAGGATTGGTATATCCATTCCGCGGCGTGGCGACTATTTTCTCTTGCTAATTCAAACTGTGGGTCGACTGCCAGGAGGGGTTCTGCCGGGGAGGTCTGGAGCTCATGGCAGTTGGCGATACATTCGAACTCGGCCAATGATTTCAGGGCCAAGCGGAAAAATAGCGGTCGGTTCCTTTCGTGTTCCACACATTGGATTCTATGCTTGAGAAAGAGCAACAGCCACGCACCGGTTTTAATGCCACTGCCCACGGCCAGGGGAAGAATAATGGATTGGTAGAAGGAGAGGTCCCGTTCCTTTAGATTCTTTTCAAATTCCAAAAATGTCAGGTGTGGGTCCATATAGTTCGGGTTTAGGAGTTTTTCCACTATAAAACGGGCGGCCAGGAACTCCATGATAGTGGAGTGGCTGAAGACATATTGATCGGGAGCCACGGAAATTAGCAAGCCGTCCTTTACTAATAATTGCAGTTTATCCCAGGCTTCTTTTTCCAACTCGGCGTGGTCCTGTGTGTGTGTAAAAACGAGTTGGAAAATTCCGGTAATATCGTCTTGATCGAGAACTTTGCTAATATCAATAGTATTAAAAGAGAGCAGGCTCAGTGCGTCATAGACGAGGGTGGTATTATTATGGGTGTCGCTTTTTTTTAGGGCCCGTTCCAAGATCAGGGTGATCATGGTGTTGTACATGTTGTATTTGGTATCGAATTGGCCGGATTTTTGGAAGTTGGCCAGGGCGATGGAGGCGATCAGGGGTGTGCCGCCGATTTTCCCGCTGATCACGTCGCGCCAAGCGACCTGATCAAATTCCTGGTACAGGGTGGACGTCTCCCCATAAAAGGTTTTGGCCATGTCCCGCAGTTGTTCCATGTCCATGGGGCGTATTTCGAAATGGGGTTGGAATATGGTGGCGTTTTTCCCGTTGAAATAGCTGTCCTGTTCGGAGTAGCGCGACGTGAGGTAGAAGCGGTTATATTTGCGGGTTTCTTCTTTGGTTTCCTCGAACAGTAGCTTGAGACACTCCACTATTTTTTCTTTTTTTTCCTCTGAAATTCTGGAGGATTCGCCGCGTGTTTCGTCCAGTGCATCTAACATAATGCTCAGTTTTCCCCGGCAGTATGCTTTTTGAACCAATCGTTCCGCAGTTTTTAAATGGGTTTCGTCGAAATCTTGGCAACCGTTTTTATACAGGAAGCAAAAGGTCAGGTAATTCAACACTGTTTCCACATTAAAGGGGCGTTCTAGCTGGCCGACGGGTTGCATTTCCTTTTCTTTATCGCCGTATCTGAAGCAGTGCCACAGATCAAAGCTGATCATATGGCGGCATTGGAGGTACAATACCAGTCGCAACTCGTCATTTTTTTTCATTTCCCGGTTATGTTTGAATTCTCGGAAGGTAAAGTATTTTAACAGGGTAGTTTTCCCCGAGCCGGGCGAACCCAGGATAATAGCCCAGCGATAATTTTTATATAGGCCCCGGATATCCAGGGGTTCGAAGTATTCTTTCCAGGCTTTATAGAAGGTGTTTTTGCGTAAGTCGATACTAAAGGCGTTCTCTTCGAGCATATAGGAGGTCGGGAGCATCTTGAAACTTTGGAAAGTTAAGTCCTCAAGGCCCCGTTTGATATCCAGGTGAATGAAGTTTTTTCCCATGGTCATGGGTGGGTACAGGTTGCCGAAGATGGGGATTTCCCGTGAATTTTTTTCCAGTTCGACCATTTTGGGTGCGAGGAGTTCGGTGGCGTCAGTGTCGTTTTCCGGGAAAACCATTTTATATAGGGTGTATTCTTTGTCAAAGCCTTTTAATTTTTCTTTTCCTTGTTTTAGTGCATCGATATTTTTTTGCAGCAGGAGTTTCTTGAATGAGGGGGACATATCGCCGCTAATCACCGCGTCATATTTGTCCGCGTATTTATCCAGGCGGAAAATATCTATGCTTTTGGTGTTGTTAAAGTCGGCCATTTGTTTATTTATAAAATCAGATGAAAACTGCCCGCAATGGGCCCACATGCGGATATCGGCGGGGAATTCGGCCATATCCAGCACTCTGGAGCGGGCCAGTTCCCGTAGTTCGGTGATAAAATTTAAAAAGGAGTCTTCTTTTGCAAAGAAAATAATCGCGCTGCTCCCGGAGAGTTTAAAGGTTTCAGCGTTGTGAGTGAGGCACAGGGTTTGGATTTGTTCGGCCAGGCGGTCGTTGAAGTATTTGGTTTTTTTGCTACCGAGTTTATTGGAAAGGGATTTATAGCCGATGGTTTCGGTCATAAGCAGGATTCCTTTTTTAAATGCATTGGCTTCATCTATCATTTCAAGAGCCCTCCGATCTTAGATTATACACTTTTTATTTTTTTTTTCCAACTATTTTAAAAATAGGTGATAGAGAGGTGGCGTGTAATGTCTCTGCTGAATGGATGGGGGCGGTAGACGTGTATTTTATTCTTCTGGGCCAAAAACTGGAAAAATTTCCCCTGTGATCCGCTCGGAGGTGGGATAACCACTAGGATGGAAAACATGGTGTCCACATGCGGTCAATTCTTCAATAATATTTTTAAAATTAGTTTCATGACCTCTTGACTTTTCGTTTTCACTGTGCTATCTCTAACTCTATGAACAAAACAACTATACTGGAGATCATTATGGCGGTTGTTGTACTTGCCTTAATCGGTATTATTGGATCCCAAATAATTACCATCAAGAACCTACGAGCCAATGCTATTTCTCTGAATCCAGGTGAATCCATAACCAAGCTTGACCTCATCAGTGTGAAAAACGAACCCTTCAATGAGACGATTTTTTCATCCCCCAAGAATAAGCTGACCATGCTATGTATTTTTCAGACCCCATGCAGTTCCTGTTCCAAAGCGCTGGGGGCGTGGAAGGTTTTGACGAATTATTTTGGGGATAAGATTACAGTAATCGCTATCATTCCTGCCAATGCACAAAATTCCAGTAATATCAGCGACGCGGGGCAATTGAATTTTAAAGTATATCAACCTGTGGATGTGGAACAATTTAGAAACAATATGCGGTTAAGGACCAGACTCTCGCAGACTATTCTACTCCAGGGTAAAAAAGTCATTACTGTTAAAATCGGCGATTTGGATGAGGAGGATTTTCAAAGTCTGGTCAGCACCATCAAAGATATCCTCAAAACAAGTTAAGGAGAACACAATGAAGCTTAGGTTTCACTGTTGTGTAAAAAAGGTTTTTTTTATACCGCTTCTTTTTCTTTTGGCCACCGGTATCGCCTTGGGCCAGAAACTGGAAAGACTTCCGCCTGCGACCCATTCAGAAGTGGGGGTTGAATGCAGTCAACTGGTGAAGGTCAAAGAAATTAATTCCAGTTACGATGATGACATTTTGCTGGCCCGCCCGATATCATTAACCGTAGATGGCTCGGGAAATTTTTTTGTCTATGACGGTATGCTTAAATCTGTGGCAAAATTCGATAAGAATTTTAGATACCTCACCAGCTTTATGAGGGGCGGACGTGGACCAGGGGAGACCGCGGCTGGAATGGGAATGGAGATGGGGTTCTATAAGATATACTATGCCCCTGATTCCAAAATTTATGTCAGTGACCCCCTCAATAACAAGGTCATTGTTTTCTCCCCGGCGGAAGGGAAACATCTTAAGGATATTAGACTTGATAAAAGTGGCCGATTGGCCTTTAGTCCCGTGGTGGATAGCCGGGGCCACCTATTCGCCATGAATGGCATGGGCCGGATCATTGATGAGCTTGATATAAATAATAATATGAAGCTTGTCCGTACCTATCTCGATGACAGTCTCAATGATAATTTTCCAATTTATCGTCCCGGTTTGGACAGTAGGGCCCCCAAACAGTTGGCGAGGAAAATTTTTGCACAATCCGGCCTGAGTTTCAACTACTATGATGTCACCCGAGACAATCAATTGCTCATATTTCTAGCCAACCCCTCAACTCTCTATATCTTTAAAGAAGATAAATTGGTACTCCAAATGAAGATATTCATCCAATCCGAAATGGAACGGATGCGCGATTTAGCACTGGGAGAAATTGAGAGAGCAAAAAAAGATAAGTATGGACGTTCGGGTTATATCTCCATGTTTAGATCATTTTTCATAGACAAGGATGATGATCGCTACTTTTACCTTTGTGGTAACATGGATAAGATGAATTTGTATAAGTTCAGTACAGTAGGGGGAAAACTGGTTAAAATTCTTTCCTATTCTCAAAAAAATCTCGTCATTTTGACCAAAAGAAACAACCTGTTTTACGGGTTCTCGGGTGATAATGGGAACCCGATCATATTTAAGGAGGATAATAAAAAATGAATCGAAGAACCTTTTATTCTATCGTGGGAGCAATCCTGATTTTAATGGTTGGGTATTTCGCACAACAAATGCGTTCCTTGCCGGATACATCTTGTCACCCGCACCTTTCGTATGAATGCATGCAATTTATGTCCAGTGATTGTGCAAGCATAGGGTTAGATAACACAGGGTGGATAGTGTTTCACTCTTATTGTGATGCAGGTGACTGTGTGGGCTATTGGAGCTACTACTGTGGTCTGCCCACAAGTTATAGAGGTATACTACTGTGTGTGGATGATAATAGTTGGCAGTGCGAGAGTAATTAACCATTAACAATTTTCAAGTAACAATTCATCTTTCCCCACTGCATTTCCCGGAATCCAGTGTTATAACATGATCGGCCAGCGTTTCTACTTGTTGGAGGGAATGGGTGATCCATAAAACTCCCATGTTCATATGCTGGAATATCTGCTTGAACAAAGCACCCAGACGGTGGGCAGCCAATTCATCCAAGGCGGAAAAGGGTTCGTCCAAGATGATAAATTCCGGGTTTAATACCAAAACACGTGCCAATACTACCCGTTGCAACTCACCCCCGGACAATTGCCCCGGGTATTTATGCAGATAACGGAGTGGTAACTCTACCAACTCCAGCACATTAGACAATGTCTCTGCTACACTGATTTGATCTGTTTGGGGCAGGTGTTTTTTATTGATCTGCAATGGTTCTATGATGATTTTTTTAATGGTGAAACAGGGATTAACAGAAAGAAAGGGCCATTGGAACATCATCTGGTTCTTGCGCCTGAATTCCCGTTCCGGGTTATCGTGAAGTGGCTTATGCAAATACCATATTTCCCCTTGATCCACTCTTTCCAAGCGCATCAGCAGTTTTGCCAGAGTGGTTTTCCCACACCCCGAAGCCCCGGTTAAGACATTTATTTTATGATTATACAGGTCTAAAGTAAGTTGGTTTAATACTGGAAACAGAACCTTTTTTCCCCATTGATTCTTGCGTCTGTAATACTTGGAAACACCATTAACCCGGAAACGGATATCAGTCACTGGTATCTGCTTTCACGTCATCCTTAGTTGCCACAATCGCCGCCGGTAGTTCCGTGGTATCGGAGGGATCAATCACGGCGTTAACAGCCAGAGTCACTGGCATTTTTGAGGTTTCGGGAGATTCGTTTTGTGGTGATTTTTTTTTAGCGTGGCTGATGGTATTTTCTTCCAGATTAATCGTACCTTTTAATTGGGCCCCTTCTGAGACAACAATTTTTTCCGCTTTAATATGGCCGTTGAACTTTCCCCCGGCGGAAATCTCCAGCTTTTCTGAAGCGTGTACAATACCTTCCACCTCCCCACCGATGCGAACCAACGCTGCTGTGATCTCCCCGTACACAAAACCTTCTTTCCCAATGGTCAAGGTTTTACTGATTTTTAATTGGCCGTTCACTTTGCCCTCGATGGTCAGGTCTTCATCGGAAATGATTTCCCCCTCGATGCGCATGGTTTTACTGAAAAAAGATCGGGTTACTGCTGTGGGTTCAGAGTAGTCGCCATATTCACTTGTGTCGCTTCTTTTTGCTGCATTAAACGCCATGATGGTGTCTCCTTGGAAGATAAATTTAAAAACGCTCGCCAACACATTAAAATCGATACATCATCAGAAACTAGAACCTGTTTCCATGCGACTATTATCATGGAAAGCCAAGAGGAAGTCAAGAGAGGAAGAAAAGATTTATTAAGGGGAAAGGGAACGTGCGCCTGGCAGGACTCGAACCTGCGGCACCAGGATTAGGAATCCTGAGCTCTATCCTCTGAGCTACAAGCGCACCATAGGTACTTAAGTGTTAACAATACCATTTTTTGAACCCGCTGTCAATATAAATTCAAAAAATGCGGAAGTTATGCAAAAATGCTTGACTCAAAATGAATTTCGATTTATAATACTACTTCATGTCAGTGATGGGCGATTAACTCAGCGGCTAGAGTGTTACCTTCACACGGTAGAAGTCAGAGGTTCAAATCCTCTATCGCCCAAGTTTTTTTTGCAACTATCCAAATTTTTCACTAGATTACAATATGAAAAACACACTCTTCCAACCCAATCGTCTTGATTTACCCGATTCTTTAATTTTGATTCCACAATTCTGGGATAAAAAGTATTATCAACAGCTTAAAACCCAGGCAATAAGGTGCATGAACATGATGTCCAGCGAGTTTTTACTTTATAAAAACTACGCGGTAGTAGTGGGGTTTCTAGGTTACCCGCACTTGCTGACGTTGCTGGAATTTATTGCCAATGTGAGAGACAAAGAGATTTTTTTTCTGGGCACAGCGGGCAGTTTAAATCCAACCATCAATATCCCAATGCCTTTAACGGTTGCCGAAATCCATTCTACAGAGATTCTGGATCATTTTGCCGATCAAACATCCTATCCATTAAAACCTCTGGAAACAAGGAATTTCAAGAAAGCGCGGGGGGTTACAGTGGATATTATCCAAAGAGAAACAGCAGAATGGCTGAGAGAACAACATCGCCGTGGCCTGGATTTCGTGGAAATGGAACTATTCCCTTTACGAGTTTACCTGGAAAAACCCTTTAGCGCGGTGGTAGTCACGACAGACTTGCTTCAAGAAACAGGTATAGAGTTGTTTATGGATATAAAACTTCTTCAAAAAGAGTTCATCAACGCCTATGAGGCGATCTTGGAAGCGATTCCTGTGTGATAGAAATAATTCAAGCCCTGTAAACATCCTGGATTTACCATCAAGTTAATGGGAAGTATGGGAATTATGGGAGTTATGGGAATTATGGGATAAACAGCAATATTCCCATACTTCCCATAACTCCCATAATTCCCACATTACCACACCCTGTTTTCAAGAATTTAACGGTGAATATAGGATAAGTATTGATCTTTATTCAGAAATATTATATATTCAAGTATTAAATAAGACAATCCCGAGGTGAAGCATTGAAGCATAAGGTAATCCTAACCCAGCGTTACCAGGAAGAAGCGATACAACAATTACAGGAAGTCTATGATCTGGTAATCGTAGAAGGTTCTGGCAAAACCACGGCGGCAATACTGGCACAACACCCAGACGCCGAGGCACTGATTTCTTTTCTGTCAGACAAAGTAGACCGGTCTCTCATTGACCTGGGCCAGAATCTCAAGGTGATCGCCAATTATGCGGTGGGCTACAACAATATTGATGTGGCCCATGCTCTAACAAAAGGTATTCTGGTCACTCATACGCCGGACGTATTAACTGATGCTACCGCTGATTTTACCATGGCTCTTTTACTGGCTGTTGCCCGTCACGTGGTGGCAGGTGATACATTAACCCGTGCCGGAAAATTTACTGGCTGGGGCGCCAATCTCTTACTGGGGAAAGAACTGCGGGGGTGTTCACTGGGTATTATTGGATTGGGACGCATCGGTCTTGCCACAGCGCTACGGGCTAAAAGTTTCGGCATGAATATTCTTTATTACTCCAGGTCCAGAAAAAACCAACTGGAAAACCAATACGATTTGACTTATCTCCCCTTTGACCAACTGGTGAAAACTGCCGATGTGATCTCCCTCCATATCCCTGCTACTACTGAAACGCACCACCTCTTTAATAAAGAGGTACTGGATTTGATGAAGAAAGATGCCATTTTTTTAAATGTGGCGCGTGGTGATCTGGTAGATGAGAGTTATCTGGCGGAAAAACTGGCCCACAATCCCCTGTTTAGCGCAGGCCTGGATGTTTATGAACAAGAACCCCGGGTCACTGAAACATTAAAGACATTGACCAACGTGGTCCTGGCACCCCATCTGGGCAGCGCCACATATAAAGCCCGGATGGCTATGGCCCAATTAACCATCAATAACGTGAACGCGGCCTTGACTGGTATGACACCCCCGAATTTGGTGAAAGAATGTATTAACGCCAAACATCAGAAGCTGTGAATAGTGAACACTCAAAAGAGTCATAATCGTTTTTTTCTCAGCCACACTGTCCACCAGATATTTAATTTTATTGCCTTTAAGATATCTTTTGCTTTTGCTATAGCGGTATTTTCCGTTATTGGATCGTGGTTTGCCGTGGTATACGGTTATTTTTTTATCAGCGGTAATATTCACTTTTTACCCGGTGAATTACATACGTTTACCATACACTTGATAGTGACCGTGTTGATTACCACCGTGGTTTATTATATCCACTCCGGGCTGTTCAATCCATTGGGGTTTCCCGGCTTTAGTAAACAATATCGCCTGATTAACCGTTTGTTACGCCACGATCCCTCTGGTAAAGCTATTGGCCTACTGGATCAAGATAGATTGGTTGAAGTGCTGGAAATCCTGTTAAAAATTCCCGCCAACAATGCCAAGGTTCTTATCTATTGTTCTTATAGCGTCGTAGGTTCCGTGGTCGTGTTGAATCTGTGGTACTATGCCTCTTTAGATCATGCCTTTATTATTTTTGTGGGTGGTACGCTGGCTGCTATTGTGAACAGTTATTTCGGGTTTGTTTTGGCCGACTATTGGGTTGGTCCGATCCGTAAAAAAGCCCAGGAAATATTATATGCCCGCCGTATTACTTTTGCAAGCAGACATGTTTCCAGTTATAAACAGAACCTTGTTTTCAGTTTATTCCTGATTTTATTAACCATGGTCGTGCTCACCCAGTATACTCTGGGTGAGAAAAAGTCGATGGTAGAGATTTCCCTGTTTATCGTGATGAGTTTGATTACCATCGGTTTTGTTATATTCATGTATTTAAATTCCATCCATTTTTTCTTAAAAGAATTTTACGGTGCTACCCGGCAATTGGCCGCCGGGGAGAGTGGATTGCTCTTTCCTACTTCCGCGTTTAAAGAATTGGTCTCCACCTCGCTTCATTACAATACGGCGGCGATGGAACTCTATTCGATTCGCAAGAACCAGGAAAGCATCATTGCCGAACGTACCCGCCAACTCACCCGCGCCAAAGAAGAAGCGGAAGCAGCCAATAATGCCAAAAGCCAATTCTTGGCCAATATGAGCCACGAGATACGCACGCCGATGAACGGCATTTTAGGCATGATTGGATTGATGCTAACCTCGGACCTTCCGCCCGCTCAAAAAGAATACATGGAAATGATGAAACGCTCCGGCGATTCATTGATGGCGATTATTAATTCGATTCTGGACCTATCCAAAATCGAGGCGGGAAAATTATTGCCCGACTCGTTCCCCTTTGATCTGGAAATTCTGGTAACCGAGGTCGTGGATACCTTCTCTATTAATGCGGCTAAAAAAGGCATAGAACTGACCGGCACTATCAATCCCCAGGTGCCCCGGTTACTAATTGGGGATGGTTCCCGTTTGCGCCAAGTGCTTGTCAATCTTGTGGATAATGCGCTCCGGTTCACCGATTCAGGAACGATTACGATAGCGGTTGATTTCCCCCGCTCCTTTAATTATCAAAACGCTATCGAGCAATCCATGGTGACGCTTTTATTCGCTGTCACTGATACTGGTATTGGTATCCCCCCAGAGAAGCAGGAGACTATTTTTTCCAGTTTTACCCAGGCGGATGGTTCTATCACTCGCAAATTTGGTGGTTCTGGTTTGGGTTTGACTATTTGCCGGGGATTGGTTGTTCTATTGGGTGGTAATATCCAGGTGAAAAGCCAAGTGGGGCAAGGTAGTTCTTTTTATTTTACCCTGCCGCTGGAAAAACAACCGCCCAAGCCACCCCAATTCTTTTCAAACGAGGAGACGCTACCTGCCATTGATATTACCCAATTGAGCGATGAATCGGACACGGTAAAAATTAAACTGGAACGTATCTTAGTGGCGGATGACAACGATATCAACCGCAAATTAGTAACTGCGCTGCTGGAAAAGAAAGGTTGGTTGGTCACGGCTGTTGAGAATGGTGAAGAGGCGGTGCAAGCGGTAAAGGATGCTGCGCTTTGTCAAATTGGTGGTAGAGGGTATCGGCTTATTTTAATGGATGTCCAAATGCCGGTAATGGATGGTATTGCTGCCACGAAAATAATTAGAAAAAACGTGGACTGCCAACACGTACCTATTATTGCGCTGACCGCGCATGCGCTAAAAGGCGATCGCGAAAAGTTCCTGGAAGCTGGCATGGACGACTATCTGTCCAAACCGATTTCTATGGAGGCATTTTATGCCATGATTGATAAACATGTCCATCGGAATCATGCGACTAGTAAGAAAGGCAGTAGCGGAATAAGATAAGAATTTAATGAGAAGAATATAATAATAAGAAATAATAATGTACCAGTTACACGCCAATTATAAAATAACCGATCCGCAAGCACGGGTGGTGGACCGCATTGTATCCCGCTTCGAAAATAATATCACACGCCAAGTATTATTGGGGGTCACGGGTTCGGGAAAAACATTTACCATGGCCAATATCATTGGTCGTTTAAATAAATCTGCCCTGGTACTCTCCCCTAATAAAACACTGGCCGCGCAATTGTACCAGGAATTTAAGAACTTTTTCCCGGCCAGTCGGGTGGGTTATTTTATCAGTTATTACGATTATTATCAACCTGAGGCGTATGTCCCACAACGCCATTTGTACATTGCCAAAGAAGTGTCCATCAATGCTGAATTGGAACGGTTACGCATTGATGCCGCCCGTAACCTGCTTGAATCCCAGCACACTATTATTGTGGCTTCGGTTTCCGCTATTTATAGTATTGGTTCACCCGATGATTTTTTTAACCAGAAAATTACTTATTCCTTACGCGGCACGATTTCCAGGGAACGCTTGCTGGAGGATTTTGTTAGTCTCGGGTATACCCGCACCGATGGGTTCATTGAAAGCGGCACTTTTCGCGTGCGCGGTGATATGGTTGAGATTTTCCCCACCAGCGAGGAAAACCCGGTTCGTTTTGTCCTGGATGGGAACCATATTGAAGCGATTGAAGTGTTTGACAATATTGATGCCGCCGTGTTGGGTCAGCATGGCACCTTTAGTATTTTTCCGGTCAGTTACTTTCATTATAAAAAAGAGCGCATGCTGGAAATTGTGAGCGCTGTGAAAAAAGAGTTGGCGCAACGGATAGAGTATTTTCTCCAGCAAGACCAACCGGAATATGCCGAACGCATCAAGGAACGAACCCTTTTTGATATGGAGATGCTCACCCAATACGGCTACTGCGCTGGCATTGAGAACTACTCCTTTTATTTAACGGGACGGCAAAAAGGGGAAGCGCCTTATACGTTGTTGGATTTTTTCAAAGGCGATTTCCTGACCATTATTGATGAATCCCATATTACTGTGCCGCAGTTGCGGGGCATGTACCGTGGTGACCGTTCCCGCAAAGAAACACTGGTTAACTACGGCTTCCGTCTTCCCTCCGCCCTGGAGAACCGCCCCTTGAATTTCGCGGAGCTGGACCGGAAATGGCAATACTTGCTTTATGTTTCTGCCACACCCACCGATTATGAGATCAGTGATACGCAGAACCAGGTGACCGATCTTTTAGTTAGACCCACTGGTTTATTGGACCCAACTATTGAAAAACGGTATACAGATTCACCGGTGGAAGATATGATTGGCGATATCCGCCAGGAAGTGGCACGGGACAATCGTGTGTTGGTCACGACATTAACCAAAAAAATGGCGGAAAAACTCGCCGACTTCTTGGCCCTGAAAGGAATTTCTTGCACGTACATGCATTCGGAAATCAAAGCTTTGGACCGCATTAAAATTATTAAAAAATTACGCACTGGCGAGGTGGACGTACTGATTGGGATTAATTTATTGCGCGAGGGACTCGACCTGCCCGAAGTGTCACTCGTGATTATACTGGATGCTGACCGTGAAGGATTTCTCAGGTCTGAAACGTCGATGATCCAAACCTTTGGCCGCGCCTCCAGGAATCTCAATGGCCGGGTGATCCTGTATATGAAAGAAATGACCGGTTCTATTCAACGTGCGATTAAAGAGTCGGACCGCAGACGGCGTTATCAAATCAAATATAACCAGGAACATCATATCACTCCTTTTGCTATCTCCAGGGTGATCAAAGATTTTTACGATGACGATTACTGGATCAAAAAAAGCGACGAGTCGCTTGAGCTTGATTTTAATAGCCGGGCAAGCCTGGAAAAAGAAATCGCGAAATTAACCGGCAAGATGAAAGAGAAAGCAGGACAATTGGATTTTAAGGGGGCATCGGTATTAAGAGACAGGGTCGTGGCATTAAAGAATCTGCTTTTGGAGATGGATTGAGTGGCGGTGAAATATAAATTTGAATTTTCCTCTATAATCTGGTATCATTCATGTTCATGGCAGATTTAAACCGTATCTATATAAACCTCTGGATTTTCTTTTGCACCCTTACAATCGGAGTGGCAGATGTTTCGTCATTATTTTAAGATCGTCTTGACCACTGGTCTGGTGGTTTTGCTTTTTTTATCCGTGACCAGCTTGTCTGCCAAAAAAGAGCGGCTTAAAGTCATTGATTATCGGAAACATTTAAATAAAAAATTTATCCAGGTGCCGCGCACCAGTACACGATATATTATTATTCATACTTCTGAGGCTGGCCTGAGTAGTACGCTCAATAGTTTGTCGCGGGGTAAAAGTGTGGGGCGGTATCGGACCGTGGGGGGACACAGTCATTATGCTATTGCCCGTAACGGTCAGGTCTACCGGATACTCTCCCATGTGTTTCGTGCCGATCATGCCGGGCTCAGCATGTGGGATGGTATTGAAGACCTCAGCTCATGTTCCGTGGGTATCGAACTGGTGGGGTATCATTATGATACCATTACGGACGAACAATACCATTCCCTGTCATCATTGTTGACCACGCTTCAGAAAGTATATGACATATCGGATAAGGATGTGTTGACCCATAGTCAGATATCTTATGGGAATCCCAATATCTGGTTTAAGCGTCTTCATCGTGGGCGTAAGCGCTGTGCGCTTAATTTTGATCGCGAGAAAGTCGGTTTAAAGGACGCGTGGACCTATGACCCGGATGTACGGGCCGGACGTTTGGCGCAGGACCCCCATATATTTGCTATGTTTTACAAGGGTGCTTCTCGTTCGGCTTCCAAACGGGACGTTGTTCCAGATATTGATATCACAGAACCCATACAAACCTCCTCGTCGGCACAGAATCCGGCACAAACCCCTTCAGCGGACGAAGATATTGCCATTTCCAATGTGATTAGTTTAGATAATACCGCGTGGAACATTGCCGGGGAAGATTATGATGATACGACTACCCTGTATGTTTTGCCTGGAGGCAATCAGGTACGGGGTGATCAGTTAGGGCAATTGGTCGGGTGGGACAGTATCCCGGTGGGTACGCGGGTGTTGTTGAATCAACCGCAAAATATCGAAAAAAAAATCGGCCCCGTACTTTTATTGACCCCGGAGTATACGGCGTGGAGTTTTGCCCAGTCCGCGTATAACAAATCCACTACCATTTATTTTTTGCCTGATGGTCGGGTCATACCGGGGAATTTAATGGCCGATTGGGATGCGATTTCCAGTGGTTCGCAAATGATTATCGGGTATAATGGGCCGTTTAATATTGAAGCTGTAAAAGGAAAAACCCCCTGGGGGCTGGCTGGGGCCGCGCATAATTCGCCGGATACAGTTTATTATATTCCTGGTTTAGGGGTGCTGACAGGCGAGAAAGTCAAGAGCTTCAGTGGCTTGCCCAAAGGGTCACTGTTATTTCTCCCGATTGGTAATTAGAAAAAAGACTTGATGGGAGTTGTGGGAAGTATGGGAATTATGGGAAGTATGGGAGTTATGGGAAATATGGGATAAAAAAATTATTCTCATACTTCCCATAACTCCCATAACTCCCATAACTCCCATTAATTTGACAATGAATCCAAGATCAATACCTAATCTTGTATTTTATTTAGCAATGTGTTCTTCTTTGAGGTCGCTGATTTTCATGAGCCATTTATTAAAGACCAGTTCTACTTCGGGTTCTGGGCGGCCTTGGTTGGCCAGTACTTTGGCCAGTATTACTGTACTGGGGTGTTTATCTTTGAAGATTGGTGGCATTAGTTCTGCTTTTTCAAAGGTACGATTGTAGAATCGGGATTTGAATTGATGGTTGATATTAGAACCAATGAATAAGGATTTCGCATAATTTTGCAAACCAATAATTAATCCTGAAGCATGTTCTGGGTCTTCGATATCTTTAATAAAGGTGCTTGACAAGCTATCGTATTCAGGCGTATCTAACGTTTCTGGGGCTTTTAAGCGGGCGCCGATGATCAGGGGGAAGGCGAACTCTTTGCCGATTTCACGGAGTTGTTCCAAGATATCTTGCATTTGTTGTTTGCGGGTCAGAGCCATCAGTTCTTTGTTGGGGCGGATAGCTTGGAGGTAATCGATAAATACTGCGCCCACGGATAACGTGCGGTGAAACGAATTGATTGACTCGTATAAATCGTGGATGTTGTAGTTGCAATCCATGATGTGGAGTCTTGGGGAATTTTTCAGGAAATTTTTCAAGCCAATAAATTCCGGGTCCGTTTCTGCTTTCTGTTTAAGGGTTTCTGGGTCCAGTTGTTTGAACTCGTATTTCCAGCGTTCGAAGTTGGAGGTAATTCCTTCTACTGGATTGGAGAAGGTTTTTTCGCCGCACATATTGATCAATTTAATCTCTATTTCTCGTCGTGGTTCGCCGTAGGTATAGAAGAGGAAATGTTTAGTGTCATAGCGATGGATCATATTTAGCAGCGTATTGAGTAGAAATACAGTTTTCCCATGCCCGGCGCGGGAAGCGATCAGGGTTAGTTTGTGGAGTGGGATACGGATGAATTGATCGAGGCTGGGGAAGCCTGTTAATAATTCAGTGGGCATATTTTTTAATTCTTCCATGAGGCGTTCGATTTGGAAGGGTTGGGCGTCGCGTAAAAAATTGCGATTGAATTTGACATTGTCGACATCCGAGCGATTGGTGGCAGTGCTTTTGATTAAACTGGCGAGGTATTCTGGTTCCAGGTCTTCTGGCAGGTAGTCGGGTATGTCCACCAATTCGTCTTGTACTCTTTTTTGGATATTGTTTTTATTAAAAACCAGTTGTGTTTTATCTGTGCTGACTATGTTTCGGTTGACTGTTTGTGTACTGTGGTAATCCATTTCCGTGGTGTTGGGGTTGAGAAGGGTTTCGGAGTATCCTGGTTCTGGTCCGGATTGAAATTTACTATTTTCATCAGTTTCGAGTAACTTTGTCTTTTCCTGATCGGAACTTTTTGTTTCGTTCATGGTGTTCTCCTTATCGCGTGATTATTATAAGCCATAAACAAATTTTTTTCAAATATTTATTTTATCCCGGCGAATTTTTTTAAAAAATAGTTGCATCGTGGATATTGAATGGTATATAATAAAGTTTCATTTTAAAGGGTGTTGGTAATCGCCTGGGGTAGGATGGGTGAAACTGCACTTGGGAAAAAAAGTTAAGAGCGGTTTTGATACCAGGATGAGAGTCCTTAAAAGGAGCTTGATATGCGTTTAAAGGTGGAATGTGCGATTAAGAATTGAGTTACTGGCGGAGAAGCCAGTTAAATTACCCATTGGTTTTAATGAATACTTCCAAGCCCTGATCTATAAATACCTGAATGTGGATGAAGCCACATGGTTGCACAATACGGGGTTCCGATTGGAAGAGAAAACGTTTAAATTGTTTACGTTCTCGCCTTTCTTGGAGAAGGCGGAGTTTTTCGCCAGGGAAAAATACTTTCGGTTTCCCAATAAGGTCAGTTTCCTGATCGCGTCGCCTTTGGATTGGGTGTTGGAACAATTTGCCACCAATATCTTAAAGTCTCCCGGGGTGTGGCTAGGCAGTGAGTTTCCGTTTAATAATCGTTTGTTGGTTTCCTCGGTGGATATTATCAAGGATGTGCGTATTACTGAACCCTGCATCAAAGTCAAATCCATTACTCCGATTGAGGTTCATTCCACGTTCAGAACAGCGGACGAACGGAAAAAGACGCATTATTATACCCCGTTTGAAACCGAGTTCTCGACGATGGTGGACGAAAACTTGCGTGGGAAGTGGCAGGCGTTGTATAAAAAAGAGTGTCCCTATCATGTCACGATCAAGCCGCTTTTCCATGGCAATCAGAATGAAAAGATTTTTTATTTTGGTGTCGGGGCGAAGCGGACATTAATTAAGGGTTGGAAAGGTTATTTTAAAATCACGGGTGAACCGAGTTTCTTGGAATTTGGGTATTCTACGGGGTTTGGCAGTCATAATACCAATGGTTGTGGACTGGTGGAGATTGTTCCGCATGAACCCCATGAGAAACGTGAGCAGCATGGAGAAGAAGGAGGCGTCGATTGATAAAGGAGATTGTTGAGTTTTCAAAGCAACTGGAAGAGGCAGGCATCTATGAACGGGTATACGAGGATTCAAAGAAGATTGACCGTCCTATTATGGTTATACCTGTTAAGGAGGACCTGTCGGATATTCTACCGGAAGAGATTTATTTTGTTTTCGAGAGAATCGAAGAGGAATCTTATTTCTTGAATGGCAAAGAAATTGCCAAAATCAAGCCCACTGAAATCCAAGGTATCCATATTAGAGGTATTGATGAAGAGGAAAAATCGTGGCAGGAAATTTTAAGATCACTACGACTTTATTCGCAAAAATTGGCCACGGACGCGAAGGGTAGTAAAAGTATTGGGACAAATGAAGGTACTAATTCCTATAACCTTTTGATCTTTGATGGGAAATTTGAAAAAGGGGAATTAAAGGGTCAAAATAATGAAAAATACAATGGCGATCTTTTGTACCTTCGGGAAGGATTTATGATCAAAATCCCTAAGACTTACAGGGAAGAGGTCATTGAGCTGGGGTTCCCGGTTGATCTTAATGAAGATGAAAAGATAATGTTCACGAAAATGCTTCGCAAAATGTCGGAGGTAAAGAATCTGGAACAATTATGGGACCATATTGACGGTGTCAAAACTATTTTTTCATTTTACGATGAAAAAACAAAAAAATCAAAGATACCCTTTGGTTCAATACTGGTAGTACTCAAACTACCCAAACGATTCTATGAAGATAGGAACATCTATAAAGAATGGTATGATAAATACCTCCAGAAAAAAATATTCAAGGTTGATAACCCTGATAAATATTACAAATCACAATGTTGCGCGTGTGGCAGTCAGGACGTGAATACGTTTTTACCGGACTGTTTTAATAACATGGATGGTGGTAAGCCTTTTTTAAGGCATTCTCATCGTCTCAAAGAGATCAATATCTCAATCTGCGGTACCTGTGCTTTGGAAATTTATAAATTTCAGGAGTATTTTCTCAATCGTTTGCACATATCGTTGTTTCCTCTTTTCATCCAGAAAGACCTGCGGCAACGAACGATTGATCTTTTTAAAGGTCAGGAAAAAATTGAAAAGCTCTCGTTTCAAGAGGTAATCTCAGAAATCTATCGGGATACTT
This sequence comes from uncultured Clostridia bacterium, assembly GCA_964502145.1. Taxonomy (GTDB): domain Bacteria; phylum Acidobacteriota; class Aminicenantia; order UBA2199; family UBA2199; genus CAZCVI01. The sequence goes on along the minus strand of CAZCVI010000004.1, from coordinate 209,806 downwards.
CGGTGGAGGAACTGGATTTTTATCTGATATTGTATGCGAGAGGGGAGCAAATCCTTTTTTTCGATTATATCACGGGTTTTCATTTTAAGATGAATGCCAAATCCATCTTCGAGGTAGAAGCCATGATAGACCATTACTTCCTCTCTGACAATTTGGGGAAAAATTATTTTGCCGACAAGTTGGATACGGGCAATCGAATGCGGGATAATATCATCTACTCCTACAGGCAGTTGATCTTCGATTTTGTGTACCGGGCTAAGTACTCGGGACTAGACAATCGGGTCTTGCAAGATTTATATCTTGAAGTGTTGCGGATGCATCTGCGACAACTGGTTAGTAAAGATAAGTTTTTCAACGAAAAAAAGGTTATAGATGGCTTTGATCACTATTTAGAATTAAATAAACTATTTAAGGGGGTCCTAATGGACACAATAAAAAAAATCCAAGAATCACAAACTATCAATGACGAGGCAAGTTTCGCCTATTATGCCGGGCAAATTACCTATTACCTGTTAAGTCAATCCAAATCCGATAGTCGTACCCATTCATTGGTGGAACCTTTCATCAATGTGGCGAATTTCGCGGCCCTGGGTATCCGCATCGAGGAACTGTTTAATAATTATAAACATTCCATTTCGTTTGACTATAAGAAATTCAACACCATCTTTTCAGCACTGTGGGCGTTTCTCTTTGACCACAAGGAGGAACCCTTTACCAAAGAGTTAAAAACTCTGTTTTATGCCGGATACTTCAATAGTGTGGACAATATTTTCTATAAATCGGACAAATAGGAGGATGAAGAAAAATGTCAGACGAAAAAAAGAACTTCAATAAGAGATGTTACGGTTTGGTGATTGTTAAAAGTGAGAATAGTAATTTTAATGCTGATTTTACCGGCAGTCCGCGCCGCTTACCGGATCAAAAAAGCACGGTTTATGCCACGGATAAAGCGTTGAAGTATGCCATCCGAAAATATTGGGTGGAAAACCAGAAGCATGTTTTCGTATGGAAAACCTTCAGGAATGAGAAAGAGGGCTATGTACCCCTTACTCTTGAAGACAGGTTTAATGTGATGAAAGAACTCTTGAAAAAAGACGCCCCACTGGATGTATTCTCTCAATGCATTGATACCAAATTATTCGGGATCACCTTTGCTATGAAATCCAAAACAGCCGGTGATAATAAGAACATGGCATTGTCAGGCCCGGTTCAAATCACCTATGGGGTGAACAAATTCGATGAAAACATTATTTTCTCCAATGATATCTTATCACCATACGCCTCTGAGGCAGGGGATAAAAACTCCACTATCGGCAATGAGAATAAAGGCAAAGAATTCTATTATGTCTTCGATTTTGTGATCAATCCCCAAAACATCCTGAACCACTATGAAAACACCCCGGAAATCCAAGAAAAAATGGCAGTGACTGAAACAGATATCGCTGACTTAAAAGAAGCTTTCAAATACGCGGTGACCAATTTGAATACCGCTTCAAAGATAGGATCGGAAAACTTCCTGACGCTCTTTGTAACACTTCCAGAGAGTTCCAAAGCCCAGATTCCTATTCTGAAAAACCTCGTGAAAATCGAAAAGAAAGCCGATACTATCCACATCGACCTGACTGCTGTCGCCAATACCCTAACCCAGTATCAACCAGAATCGGTAGAACTCTTTTGCAATGACCACCTGCTGAAAGTTCTTTATCCGACAGACAAAAACTGGAAAAAGGAAAACCTGTAAGACGGGGGGAGACGATGAAAGTCTTTTCTTTCGACCTCTCAGGGGAATTTGCTTTCTTTAAGAAGAACGATGCCAACGATTTTCTCTATATCAGTTACAACTTTATCCACAAACCCGTGCTCTTGGGAATTTGCGGTGCTATAGCCGGATTACCCGGCTATGCCACAGCCAAGGATAACCAAAATCCAGATTATTATAACCGCTTAAAATCTTTAAAAATGGCGATTAATCCTCATTATATCAAACCATTAAAAAAAGTGATCACTGGTTTTAATAATGCCTCTGGTTTAGCCTCAAAGGACTCATCGGGAAAAGGTGTCACTTGGCAAATCAGGGAACAAATCCTGGTGGGCGAACCGGAAATCCGCTATACTGTTTATCTACTGGCTGACCAGTTGGAGAATCAATCAATAGATGCCGGTTTAATGGACCATTTAAAAGACAGACTGAAAAAAGGGGAATCGGAATACCCTTTGTATTTGGGAAAGAACGAGTTCTTTGCTTATTTCGATCAATTCCAAGAATACGAGGCCAAACCCATGACTGCCAAAACGGCCATTATTTCCTCGCTCATCAGGAAAGGTGAAGATACCAAGCAGAGTACTGTTTCTTTTAAAGAAGTCACCTTCGACGATTTTGATCCTTTTGATACCACCATTAATGAAGGTCATACGGTATATGAGTATTTACCTTATGATTTTGATGAGAATGGTTTTTATCTCAAGGACTTGTTTGTCTTGTCCCAGCAACAGCTTATTATTAACAACAGCCAGGGCTTTTACACCTTAACACCCCAAAACGGAGGTACACCCATCCATGTCCAATTTATTTGATTTTGAGGTCATTAAAAAACTGGAGCTTTACGCTCATAGCAGCAAAGAGAAGGATAAACCGAAAGAGTTGTTCTACAGTCACTGCCAATTAACCGCCAAATACCGCGACCGAATGATCCAGACGTATGGTCTGACTGCCATTTTTGAAAATCTATTGACAGATATTGCTGGGGAAAATACAGGGATGGATACACAAAAAGTTCTCGACTACCTCAAGCAATTCATCCTGCTTCATGACCTGGGTAAACTGAGCACGGCTTTCCAGAACCACTTGAAGGACTCTTCCATTAAAGCCAGCCACAGCGATAAGGGCTACTTCCTGCTGGTGTATAAACTGCTCTGCCACCAAAAAGCCAAACTCCTGAACAACAAAGAATTTATCCTGCTCTTTATTGTACTCTATTCTATATACAAACACCACGGCAAACTGAATGACTTGACAGAAGACTTAAACGAATCAATAGCCCATGGATTCAACGCCGATACGATTGCGGAATTGCTAAACAGGCTGGAAGAAAAAGCGGATACGGATATCCTGAAGGTGATGGGCCAACCCGCCTTCTGGCAAAAATGGAAAAACAAGGACAATAAAGGATTAATCAAACAACTGAGCACGAACTCTCTGTCCATGGTGATCCTATTAAAACTGTTTCACTCCCTGTTGATCTTCGCTGATTATGCGGCCACCATGGAATATGAAACGAACACTGAATTTGCAAGTCAGGTTTTAACCCCCACCTTAATCGCGGAGATATCGGCACGGTTTCACAATGATTATATGTCTGGGAAGAATTTTAACCCCATCATCAATCAACAGCGTCCACAATTGTTAGACCTTTCCTTGTCCCAATTGGCCCAATCGGTGGCAGAGAATAGCGCGCATAAAAAGGAAGCGCTGGACCAAATGCGTTCCTTGCTGAATGTCAAAGCGGAACAACTGCTGGAAGACCGTTTAAAAAATACCGAGGATCATCTCTTCTTCCTCAATGTTCCTACTGGCGGCGGCAAAACCAACCTCTCTCTCAGACTGGCATTAAAGATCATGGAAAAAGTCCCGGATATTAAAAAGCTCTTTTATGTTTTTCCTTTCATTAACCTGATTGAGCAATCTTTTACTAGCCTGGGTAAATTTATCGGCGACGAAAATATGACCCGCTTGGATTCCCGCTATTTAGACCCCACCGAACAGGAAGAAGGCTACGAGGAAACTTCTACTGCATTATTTTCCAGGTATGTAGCAGGTTTGTTGTTTAATTATCCCGTGTTATTCTCCAGTCATATCCGTTTCTTCGATCTCTTTTTCAGGAACGATAAGAACAGCCATTATAATTTTTTCCAATTGGCCAACAGCGTGGTGATTATCGACGAAATCCAGGCGTATAAAGATACCGTGTGGACCGAGATGAGTGTGATACTGGATAGAATAGGGAAGTTTCTCAATACTTATTTTATTGTGATGAGTGCGACCCTGCCCGCTATTCATACGCTCTGTGGTTCCAAACCGCCCTATCTGTTGGACGACGTCTTTACTGAAGAAATTTTCAACCATCCTGTATTTAAACGAACGTCCATTGCAGCGGACAAATCCATTAAAGCGGCAGAAAAAGAGGATGATAGCAGCAAGATGGCAGAAGCTTTCTTGGAAAAGGGGAAAGGGTTTGGGAAAATATTGATCGTGGTGAACACGGTCAAAGGATGTTATACGCTGTTCGATAAAATTAAACAGGCAGCTAAATCCAAAAAGTATGCCAAAGAGTTTGCCGAACACCGCCTCTTTTTATTAAATTCCACCATACTGGATGGAAAACGGCAAGAGATTATCGATTATTGCAGGGATAAAGCGGGCCAGGAACCGAATAAAATAATCCTGGTCGCGACTCAATCGGTGGAAGCAGGTGTGGATTTGGATTTTGATATTGGATTTCGGGCTTATGGTCCACTGGATAGTATTATGCAGGTGGCAGGCAGAGTTAACCGGGAGAATAAAAAGCCCAGGGCCACGTTATTTGTGTTCCCAGATGCAAATTACAAATGGGTATACCGGGACGACAATAAAGCGATAGTAACCAAGGAATTTGAAAAAGATTTCTTCGACTCCAAAGCCCAACCTGAATTGAATGATTTCAGCATGGTGAATGAATTCTACAATAAAATCGTAACCCGCTTGAAAACGGCCAATCAGAGCCAGTTTATCAAGAATTCAGAATCCAATATCGCTGATATGGTCAATCTCTATTTTAAACAAGTGGACAGCCATGTTCATTTAATCGAAGGGGATACTATTTCCCTTTTTATTCCCTTTGATGACGCAGGGAAACGTCTTTGGCGGGAATATACCGCGCTGTATGATAATGAATTTTCCTTTGTGAATTCCATCAAGATCAAAGAGTTCCGCAAGAAGCTGGTGCCTTATGCGGTGAATGTGTTTAATGGCTACATGCCCAAGGAAGGAAAAAAATTAGGCAATGTCTTAGAGCAAGAGATGCAGTATGGGTATTATTATTGCGCCAAGTGGCAAGACTATTACGATTTAGACATGGGACTGGACCAGGAAAATTTTAAAAAAGGAGTAGGAGGCAGGGAATTTATGTTCCTGTGATGGATACGATAGGCAATAGATGAAACAAAGAAAAAGATTTGCCCCGAATTACACGAATTTTCACGAATTTATCAAAAAAAAAAACTTTTATTTCCTTTTAATTCGTGTAAATTCGTGAAATTCGTGGGGGGTCTTTTCTTAAATCCGGTTTGATTGTAGCCCGGTGATCTTGAAGCATTGGTGATGGAACTGAATGAGTTGATCGATCTTGAACTGGAGGATTCAGTGATTATATATACGTTCCGAACACAGAAATACATGGAACGCCGGGTGTATGGAAAAGATAAAAAAGACGAGATTAAATTCCTCTGATTTTTTCCTGTCGATCTAGGATAACGTAAAAAAACCGGGAGATCGACAGAATAGTTAAATCTGCCTGAGAAAAAGGTTTACATCGTTTTTTCCATTTATATTCATAAAAATTATCCAATAGACTTGAAAATGAAACCCTTTCATAGTATACTTTTTTGTGGTCGTTACTCTACCTATGAGGAATTGAAACGCAGTCCTTATTTTCTGTTTGGTTTCACCAACAACACTGTCGTTACTCTACCTATGAGGAATTGAAACAATTGAAGCAAGTAACATTAAAACAAGTGTTTTATGGTCGTTACTCTACCTATGAGGAATTGAAACTTCTCTTGTTGTAGTGTAATAACGTCTACACGTAAGTCGTTACTCTACCTATGAGGAATTGAAACAGTGGAAGCTGCAGGGTTCTTCTAACGCGGGAGAGCGCGTCGTTACTCTACCTATGAGGAATTGAAACTCCCAAAACTTAACTCTTTATCGCCGTTCTTTATTGTCGTTACTCTACCTATGAGGAATTGAAACAAAGAAAGCGCATTAATAAACCTTTCGTGGATTTCGGTCGTTACTCTACCTATGAGGAATTGAAACATTCAGACTCAATTGCCCTTGCCTCTTTTTCGTCATCCGTCGTTACTCTACCTATGAGGAATTGAAACATTTTTGCATCGGGAATATTGATCAGCTCTAAATTTAGTCGTTACTCTACCTATGAGGAATTGAAACAAACTTCCAGGTCTGCCAGGGTCGCCCTACGCAAATGTCGTTACTCTACCTATGAGGAATTGAAACTAAGTGTGCGCGTTCTTGCTCTGCTGTATATCGCCCGTCGTTACTCTACCTATGAGGAATTGAAACATACCTTGTAATAATGATAACCGCTGATCCCCACGACGTCGTTACTCTACCTATGAGGAATTGAAACGCAAGAGTAATCTCTATTATTTTTTCTCGAATTTGTTGGTCGTTACTCTACCTATGAGGAATTGAAACAAGGAAGCCCAAAGCTTTGACCTTGTTTCTGTTAAGTCGTTACTCTACCTATGAGGAATTGAAACTTTGTTTCGTAGCAAGTTTCTATATCAAGTAGGACGTCGTTACTCTACCTATGAGGAATTGAAACTTTCTCTGGGGTGTGCTTTCCAAATTTCGTCTCCTGTCGTTACTCTACCTATGAGGAATTGAAACAATTGATTGAGCCGGTGGGAATTTGCGGCAATAGATCGTCGTTACTCTACCTATGAGGAATTGAAACACATCTACCGTTTTTTCAAATATTTTTTTTATTTGCAGTCGTTACTCTACCTATGAGGAATTGAAACACATTCCACTTGAGTAATTTTGATGATAGGCTTAGAAGTCGTTACTCTACCTATGAGGAATTGAAACAAAAAATTACCATTCCCGGATTGGCAAAACTAAATAGTCGTTACTCTACCTATGAGGAATTGAAACTATAGGAAATGATCATGCCTGATTTTCGCTTCGAGGTCGTTACTCTACCTATGAGGAATTGAAACGACAAAAACACACAGGAAAGCCTGCTTGAAGCCGCGTCGTTACTCTACCTATGAGGAATTGAAACTCTAGCAAACAAAGCTGAGGAGCCTTTAAATATTCTAGTCGTTACTCTACCTATGAGGAATTGAAACAGCCGATGTGGACAATATTTAACAGCTTATCAAGCTGTCGTTACTCTACCTATGAGGAATTGAAACGCATGATCGCTTGCAGTCACCCTGAATCCTCGATCTGTCGTTACTCTACCTATGAGGAATTGAAACAAGCTTCGGAGCGTCTTACAAGTTTAGCAATGCTTGGTCGTTACTCTACCTATGAGGAATTGAAACCTTTTAATAATATCATGTATCTGGTCAGCAAAAGCGGTCGTTACTCTACCTATGAGGAATTGAAACAAGATATCCATGCCCGTCGCGTTGCAGCTTCCAAAGCAGTCGTTACTCTACCTATGAGGAATTGAAACTCTGTACTGCCAATGGAATTTATCTGATAATGGGCGTCGTTACTCTACCTATGAGGAATTGAAACATGGTGATGGGAATGCCAGAATCCCACGCGGCTTCCGTCGTTACTCTACCTATGAGGAATTGAAACTACATAGATGCTTTTAGCCCGGTGACCTGGTTAATCGTCGTTACTCTACCTATGAGGAATTGAAACTACATAGATGCTTTTAGCCCGGTGACCTGGTTAATCGTCGTTACTCTACCTATGAGGAATTGAAACACCGGCATCCTGTATAGCTCCTCGGAAGAGCCTTCCATGTCGTTACTCTACCTATGAGGAATTGAAACCTCTATCCGCGCAAAAGCCAACCTTGCCAGCACCCGTCGTTACTCTACCTATGAGGAATTGAAACCCTTTTTTTTGAATTACTGGCCCGGATTTGACGGTAGTCGTTACTCTACCTATGAGGAATTGAAACACCAGTAGCATACCGTTTAGTGCGACGGGAAATTCGTCGTTACTCTACCTATGAGGAATTGAAACAACGATAAAATAATGAAAGATCGTGATAGTATAGGCGTCGTTACTCTACCTATGAGGAATTGAAACACATTACGGAGCATACTAATCCCATTTTGGAAAGAGTCGTTACTCTACCTATGAGGAATTGAAACAATCACCCCGTGCGAGACGCCCCAAACTCTTAAGGTGTCGTTACTCTACCTATGAGGAATTGAAACATGATATTAGAGAACTGATAATTCCCCTCTACCCTTGGTCGTTACTCTACCTATGAGGAATTGAAACTATGAAGGTGTGCCCATTCCCTTTTGTCTTTTTGCCGTCGTTACTCTACCTATGAGGAATTGAAACTGATGATACAATCGGATGGTAGCAAGGTCGAACGTGGTTGTTACTCTACCTATGAGGAATTGAAACTTGAATTAGATGAAAAAAGACAGCAAATATCAGCAGGTCGTTACTCTACCTATGAGGAATTGAAACATTAAATTCTCGGTGTTTTTTATCCATTCATTATAAGTCGTTACTCTACCTATGAGGAATTGAAACACACTCTACTGGTGTGAAAGTGGGAAATCACCCTGGTCGTTACTCTACCTATGAGGAATTGAAACATGTCTCCCCGTTCTCGGTATAGGTCATCACGCCCTTGTCGTTACTCTACCTATGAGGAATTGAAACGCAAGAAAATCAAGGATTTGCCCGCCTATTTTGGCGTCGTTACTCTACCTATGAGGAATTGAAACCCTGTTTTCATTACGATTTCATCAAATTGGGCTTTTAGTCGTTACTCTACCTATGAGGAATTGAAACGTTAGAGTCTGAATTACTTTCAAGATAGCGGCCATGTCATTACTCTACCTATGAGGAATGTAAACTATTTGATGCAGCACCGGTTATTCTAAGAAACTCGCCCGAAATCGTATCCACGTTCATCTTTTCATCGCTTATTAATGCGACAAGGATGTCGCGTCTACGTAATCCGAATGGCAAGAGTTTCTTTGCGGTTATAATCCACGGAGGGCCACGCCGCTTGTTTGCCTCTTTAGAGTTGCGCGATCACTTCCATTGAAAGACCGGAAGATTGGGCAATGATTTCTAAGGCTATACCACTCTCTTTCAAAATTTTGGCCATTTCTTTCGCCTTCTCCATTTTTCCCTCAATCTTTCCCTCTTTTATCCCTTCTTTTTTTCCTTCTTCTTTGCCAATCTTGTGACCTTTTTTAATGCCGCTCTTTTCGCCATTGACAAATATCGTTTGTTCCATCAGTTCGACTTCGCTCCAGATATCACGTTCTTTGTCTATATAGAGAAAATCCTCGTCAGTTAAATCATCTTTTCGCAAGCGCATCATCATTTCACAAAATATATCATCGCCTTTGTATTCACGGAAATCTTCTTCTTTGTTATCGACATTCCGTGTTTTCTCGGCGAATTTAAACCAGCGTTCATATTTCTTAATGGTCTGGTTCTTGACCACATTTTTCTGGAACAAGAAGATCAAACGATTCTTGGGCAGGAAGTCCAGCTCTTTGGCATCGTTGTTTATTATTTCCAACAGTTGATTCCGTGCTTCAATCAATTTTATGATTTCTGCCTGTTTCCATAAACGGTCATTTTTAATAAAATCCAGCACCAATTCAGGAGCCATCACATAAGAGATATAATCACGATCAAACATTAATGAATCGGTCACCATCCAGATCAAGGTGAACACGGGTTCCAAGGCGTCATAGTTCTTGATTTTCTTTCGTAATTGATCCTGTTTTTCGGCAATTTCGCCCAGAATGATACTCTTGGGAGGAAGGCTTTCCAATTGTAACCCGGTATTGAGGGCATGATAGAGGTAAAACCGCTTGATGATATCTTGTTTATACCATTGTTGCATATCAATGATCACGTAAGACCCATTGATCTTGCAACGGTAATCGAATTCAACGGCTGCCGCATCATCGGTGATGCGGTGTTTCCCTTTTAAGTCCTGGAACTCCTCGATTTCGACATCCAAAAAGTCTTCCAAGAAGCGTTTGGCAATTTTACTCTCGGAAAAAACCTTGCGAAAGAATCTATCGTAATTCAACGGTGCCAAATACATGGGATACCTCCTTATCTATATATCATATCTTTATATTATACTTGTATATCATTTATCTGTACGATGTTAATTTACCACAAGAAAGAAGAAATAGCAAGATATAGGGAGTAGACGCGACATCCTTGGCGCATTAATAAAGAACCCAGCCACTTAATCATTGAAAATAGGCAATCCGGGTTGATTTGGAAACAGTTTAGAATTTTTATAAGACAAAGTAAAGGGGATTTTGGACTTCTTACCACTGCAAGTAGATACTTTAGGATGGCTATGACACGTTTCACTATGGCTATGACACGTTTCACTATGGCTATGACACGTTTCACTATGGCTATGACACGTTTTAGTAGTGAAAGTGAAGATTGCACCCCGACATTTAATAATTGCACCACAACATGTGAAGAGTGTACCCCGACATTTAATGATTGCACCACAACATGTGAAGAGTGTACCACTACATTTAATGATTGTACCGCGACATGTGAAGAGTGTACCACTACATTTAATGATTGTACCACAACATTTAATGATTGTTCGATGGAAAAGACTTATTTTACTACTAAAACAGCCCAGTTCACCATGAAAACAAGACATAACACCCCAAAAATGACATAGTGCTCCGCTACATTGAGATATAGTACGCTGGAAAAAGGAAGTGTGAGGACAAATACTACTGGATGGACACAAAATTATATAAACTGCGCGCCTTCCAAATAACGTTTTAAGCAGGAATGAGGACTGATACTCATGGGGGTCAACATGAGTATCATGCCATTAAACGAAAATTAATTGGGGGTCACTACTAACTCATACATGAGCCAAAATCAACTTGGCCAAGTCCTCAACATAAGGCGATTCAAAAATAGAATCATGATCCCCGGGAGTTTTAATCACCTCGATTGGCCCCCGGGTCATACATTTAAAATCCTCAACGGTCAAGTCGGGATAAATACCATTGATGGCCTGGGTCATCAAGAAAGGCGCTTTTATAATGCCCGGCGACATGACACTACACCCCAAGCGATTGATATGAAATGAGACGTTTATTTTACGCACGTTTTTTTCCTCGGTGGTAATGTTGGGGTCATCGGGAGATATTCCTACCAGGATATTGGCAGGTAGTATCTTTTTTAACTTAAACATGTCGTCAAGCTGAGCAAGATACTGCCGCTTGGCAAAAGGAATATACTTCATCCACCGGTATCTTTTGAGCGGACGCTCATTCATAAAGGCATAATGATCGAAAAAGATTAATTTTTCGACCTTGTGCCACGAATTTTCCAATCTGCGGACCAGCTCATACCCGATAAACGCCCCAACACAATGCCCGGCGATTATATAAGGTCCCTTTTTTTGCACGGCCTTAATTTGCTTGAGATAATCGTTTATCATTTCCCCTGGAGTTAATGAAACAGGGGTCCTGGGATTCACACCCCTGGCCTGGATACCATAAACATTAAATTCTTTCTGCAATAAAATAGCGAGGGGCACATACTGGTTGACCATCCCATGCTGGGGATGCACGATAAAGATATTTCTTTTATTGTGCCCATGATTTAATTTTTCAATGCACTCCAATTGCCCGAGTAATTGGATTTCTTCATTGCTGGTCGGGTCCTCGTCGGGTTGCGCAGGCTTGTTTTTGGCAGCAATAGCAGCGGCTTGCACGCTGAAATTGGGGTTGGTGATGACATCTATTAAAGAGGCTTCCAAACCGGCCTTTTTAATGGAGGAAGTCACGGCGATGGCGGTTAATGAATTGCCACCCAACTCGAAAAAGTCATCGTGAATACTGACACGATCAACTTTTAAGGTTTGTTTCCAGATGCTTTCAAGCATTTTCTCCAATTCGGTTTCGGGAGGGGCATATTCGGCACTTGAACTGAGAACCTCGCCCATATGGTCCATGGCTTTCCGGTCCATCTTACCATTGGGGGTGAGGGGGATTTTGTCTATCTTGACAAAATGGGAGGGAAGCATGTAATCGGGTAGATTGGCACCGAGATAATCACGCAACTGGTCAACATTGAGCAGGGTGTCTGGATTCTCGGTTTCAGTGCAGACGATATAAGCATAAAGAGCTTTTTCCATACCCTCTTTTTGTTTGACAACCACAACCGCCTCCTTGATCTGGGGATGTTTGAGCAAACGGTTCTCAATTTCTTCCAATTCTATACGATTGCCCCTGATCTTGACCTGGTTGTCGATTCTACCAAGACACTCGACAATACCATCGGGGGTGAAATAGCCGATATCACCGGTACGATAGAGGGTGGCATAATCGGGGTCATTGATTTGCGCGCTAAATGGATTGGGAATAAAAGAATACGCGGTTTTTACGGGGTCCTGCCAGTATCCTTTGCCAACACCGAGGCCGGCAACACAAATCTCTCCGCGTACACGGACTGGACACAGGGACAAATTGGCATCCAAGATATAAATATGTAAATTTTGCAGGGGTTTACCAATGGGGATGGTGGGTTGGGTTTCACCGGGTAGTTCATGGACGATATAATGGGTGATATCATCGGAAGCCTCGGTGGGACCATAGGCATTGAGGAGTTTAATATGGGGAAAATGGGCGTACCACTTGCGCACGAGCGCGGGAGTGAGGGGTTCACCGGTGGGAATCATCCATTTTAAATGGGTTAGTTCAGGTTGGGGTGTGGTGGCGACATCATCGAGAAAAACAGCCATTAAAGAGGGCACGGTTTCCAAGATAGTGACGCGGTGTTGCTGGAGAACATGGAGAAATTGACCGGGTTCAAGAACAATCTCTTTATCAATAATAAAGGTAGTCCCGCCGACAAGTATGGCGGCCAGGAATTGCCACACGGAAATGTCAAAACCAGCGGAAGCGGTCTGGGCAATACTATCTTCGGAAGTAATGGCAAGGTCGTTTATTTTAGCATATAAATGGTTGATCATACCGAGTTGATGGATCAATACGCCCTTGGGCTGCCCGGTACTCCCGGATGTATAGATGACATAGGCAAGATCATGGGGAGTGGCGGGTGTGGGTGCGCCGTGGCTATGAAAGGACTGTAATTGACTGAGACCATCCTGATATTTATGCTTCTGAAGGGGTTGGGAGGGTTGGGCACTGGTTTTAGCAATGGTTAGCAGGGCATCATATCTGAATTTGGTGAGCTCGTTGGGAATGGTATATATTTTATGGGAAAATTCACATTTTTGGATAGCGGGGATCGTTACGGACATATCTTGAAGGAAAGCGCGGGAAATAAATAGTTCCTGGGACCAATCGACCTTGGTCTTGTAGTTTTTGCCTTTGTTGGCACGTTTGAAATTGACCATTTCCTGGATGAGGTCTTGCTTTAAGTCCTGGTCCATGACATCACCAATGTAGAGGAATGCGTTATCGGCCAACAGGGCGACCACCTTATGTAAAACATGGCGGAGGTAATTATGCCCCTGGAAAGATTGAATAACACTGTTGATAATGACAAGATCAAAGTCTTTTTCAGTGATTCTATCGATTTCATGGGCAGGGAGACAAGCGAGGGCGATATTATCGTAATGATTTTCCAAGACGCGTTGTTTATTCTTTTGGATGGTGGTCTGGGATAAATCGGTGCCATAATAAAAGCGGACCTTGGCGGCAATGGGATACATGGTTAAACCGGACGCGCAACCAATCTCAAGGACACGCATCTCTTGGTGCAGGAGAGGGGTGAGTTTTTTGAGTGTATTATCGGTGTATTCTTCCATTTCTTCTCTGGTGAAGGGGTCACCGGTATAACTGGTGAGCCAGCCACCCTCGGTGATATCGTCGGTGGAGGTTTCACTGACATAATTCCAGAGTTCTTCGGCGCTCTTGAGATTAATATCTTCCTCGGTGTCTATCACATAAGAATTATCACCATCAAGAAGCAGGAATGAATGAAACGAGGGGCATTCCCACTGGAGGCGGTTGACGTGCTGCTCGTATTTTTGGGTGGTGATGACGAGACCGATTTTGGCGTTATCGATTATCTTTTTGACGCGTTCATCGGGCAATGTGGTCTCAATGGGAATATACGCGGCCCCGGCTTTCATGATACCGAGGATAGAGATGAGGAAATAAATGGAGCGGTGCATCCATATACCGATAAGATCATTGGGACGGATATTTTTTTCATAACGGAGGTAATTGGCCAAACGGTTGGCATGTTGATTTAGCTGGTGATAAGAGAGTGATTCATGTTGATAACAAACAGCGATGCGATCCGGGGTCTTGGCCACCTGTTGTTCAAATAAAGCGGTGAAACAGGCGTCGCGGACAACTTCTTTTTTGGTATTGTTGAATTCAAAAAGAATCTGGTGCTTCTCGCTTTCTGCCATCATGGTGATATGGTGTAAACGGGTGCGGGGTTTTTCTAAAACATGGGAAAGGATATTTAAAAAATGCCCGGACATGGCTTGGATAGTGCTTTTCTTAAATAGTTTAGTACAATATTGAAAGCGAAAACCAAGTTCATGGTCACCTTCGAAGACGTCGAGGGCGAGATCAAATTTGGCGGTTTGATTTTTAGTGGCATAAGGCACCAATTTAATGCCTTGCATGGGGGTTTGGCTGGTTTCTGTGTTCTGGCAGGCGAATTGGACATCAAAGAGCGGGTTTCGCGAGGCGTCACGGGTGATATCAAGGTTATCAACGAGCTCTTCGAATTGATAATCCTGGTTTTCAAAGGCGCGGATACTGGTTTTTTTCACTTCATTTAGAAATTCATCAAAGTGCGTGCTACCTTGGGGGTGATTGCGCATGGCGAGTTCATTGACAAACATGCCGATAATAGCTTGCAGGTCAGCGTGGGGACGACCGGCAATATCGCACCCGATAATAACATCTTCCTGGCCGGTATATTTGAATAAGAGAACGCTGTACACGGCAAGGAGATACATGAAGGTGGTGACGTTATGTTCGAGACAGACGCGTTTAAAGGTGGCGGCTTGTGCGCCACTGATTTTAAATTTAAATATATCACCCTCAAAGTTAAAGACAGGTGGGCGTGGATAATCAATGGGTAGACCAAGTTTGGGGATTCCGGCGGTATCGGCATAGAGATCAAGCCAATATTGCTTCTGGGCGGAAATCCTCCGGGCATTAAATAAACTATTTTGCCACATGGAAAAATCCTTGTATTGAACATGTAGGGGGGGAAGTTCTTGACTGGCAAACAAGCGGGCAAAATCGTTTAATAATAGACCCATGGAAGTGCCATCGCTGATAATATGATGGATATCAAAAAGAAGCAATGTGGTATCGTCGGGTAATTGACCGATCCCAAAGCGCAATAAAGGGGGCTGGGCCAAATCAAAGGGGCGGATAAATGCTCTTACTATTTCTTCGATACTCCTAAACGCGGTGGTTACCTCTTCGATTTTAAAATCAACGGTATCATGCACGCGTTGAATGGGGTCGTTGCCAATCAAAGAGAAAGAGGTGCGCAGAGTTTCGTGACGGGAAATCAATGCCTTTAAGGCGGTGGTAAATTTTAATTGATCTATTTTTTCTTCGAGGATGAGTGTCATGGGCATATTGTACGTGGCACCGATGTTTTCCAATTGCCCGAGGAAGAAAAGACGCTTTTGAGCGGACGATTGGGGGTAATACTCTTTTAATTCAACGGGTTGGATGCTTTCAAATATGCTTTTCTGGGCATTTTTTATATAAGCGGACATATGGCTTATGCGGGGGTTCTTAAAAAATCCTTCAAGGGAGACCTCCACATCAAACTCCTGGTGAACTTTAGATAACATCATGGTGGCACGTAACGAATGGCCGCCAAGTTCAAAGAAATTATCTTCGATGCCAATTTTATGCGGCTCTTTTTTAAGTATCGCGGCCCATATGGCAGCGAGTTTTTCCTGGATATTATCGGCGGGTGCGACATACTCATGGGTCAGGCACACATCGGGTTTTGGCAAGGCGGCGCGGTTTATCTTGCCATTGGCGGTCCGGGGGATGTGAGCGAGTTGGACAAAAGAAAAGGGGATCATATAATCAGGCAAGCGCTGGGATAGGTATTCTCTTAATAATACGGTGTCTAATGGGGCGTTTTCTGCTTGTTTAACAATGTAAGCACAGAGATAGGTGTCGCTACCGGTATTGTCAATGGCGCTAAGAACGGCCTCTTTGATTTCAGGGTGGGTTAACAATTGATTTTCGATTTCTTCGAGTTCGATGCGGAAGCCACGAATCTTGACCTGGGTATCTATGCGACCGAGGAATTCAACATTGCCGTCGGGCCACCAACGGGTGAGATCACCGGTTTTAAATAAAACAGTGCCGTCTGGACTGGTTATAAATTTCTGGGCGGTTAATTCAGGATTGTTAAGATACCCCCGGGTTACACCCAGACCAGAGATGAAGAGTTCTCCTGATATCCCGATAGGGACAATATGCGCGAATTTATCGAGAATCCTTATTTTGACATTGCTGATGGGTTTCCCTAAACTAACAGGAGCCTGGGAACAGGTTAAGACCAATGCATCAATAGTACATTCGGTGGGACCATATTGATTGTATAACTGATACCCCAGCTCCAGGATATTGTTTTTTGTGCTTTCATCGAGATTCTCTGCGCCGGAAATAACAGTGTGCAAACTGGGTAATTTTGCTTTATGGCACAACAACTCGCGTAACAGGGCAGGCACAAAATTAATGAGATTGATCCGCTGCTTTCGGATGATTAAGCGGAGTGCATGGATATCGGTCAATGCTGTTTTCTCCAGGACATACAGGGAGGCACCTAAAAACAATGGCGCGAATATCTGGTTCACACTGGCATCAAAGGAGTAATCGGACATTAAAATAATACGGGTATGGGAGTCCACTAGATAATGGCTGCCAAACCAGGATACGACGTTAACGACATTCTGATGGGTGACCATCACACCCTTGGGTTTGCCGGAGGTACCGGAAGTGTAGAGAATGTAGGCGAGATTGGTGGGAATTATGGGAGTAATGGGAAGTATGGGAATTATGGGAAGTATGGGAAGTATGGGAAGTATGGGAATTATGGGAGTGATGGGAGTGGAATCTTGGATGAATGGGTGGGTGAGAAGGAGTTGGGCGTTGCTGTCGGCGAGCATGAATTGTTTTCTGTCTTCGGGAAGGGCGGGGGCAATGGGGAGATAGGCGCCGCCTGATATTAATATGCCGAGAATGCCAATGATCATTTCTAAGGAACGTTCTACCATGATGGCGACAATGGTATCTGGGATAATTCCTTTTTCTATCAATACTTGGGCCAATTGATGGGATTTTTTATTTAATGCGGCGTAAGTTAATTGACACGCGGAGTTATTGGGGCCAATAAGGGCGATACTATCCGGGGTTCGTTCGGCTTGGGCCATGAATAATTGCGGGATGGTTTTGTCTGCGGGGTAATCGGCAGTGGTGGTGTTGAAATCATATAATAGCTGGCTTTTTTCTGCTATGGGGATGAGTTCTATGGTGGCGATTGCCCTGTTTTTATCTTCTACGATGGCAGAAAGGGTGTTAATAAAATAAGTACTGAACCGCTGGATGGTGTCCGGGGTAAATAATTGGCTGTTGTACTCGAACTTGAAGGCGATTATTTCACCGGCTTCAACAGCAGTTAATGAAAGATCAAATTTGGATGTTTTGTTTTCCTGGACACAGGGAACAAATTGCAGTCCTGGGGTGGCTATTGTCTGGGAGTCTAAATTCTGCAACACGAACATGGTGTCAAAGAGGGGGTTGCGACTGAGAGCGCGTGCAGTGGTCACTTTTTCGACGAGGTCCTCGTACTGATATTCCTGGTTATCAAAGACATTTAAGGTCCTATCGCGGACTTCACGCATAAAAGCAAGACAATTTTTCTGGGCGACAGGGTAATTCCTGATGGCCATGGTATTAACAAACATACCAATAATATTTTCCAGATCAACATGCCTGCGTCCAGCAATAGGTGTGCCCACAACGATATCTTCCTGGTTGCTAATTTTGGCGAGAAATATAGTATAACAGGCCAACAACACGATATACAGGGTGGCGCCAGCCTCGACAACGATTTCCTTTAATGAAGCAACAAGGGATGGAGTGAGTTTAAAATGAATATTATCCCCGGCAAAACTTTGCACGGAGGGTCGAACAAAATTTGTGGGCAAATCAAGCAGGGGAATTTCTCCGGCAAATTCGTGCAACCAAAATAGTTCTTGCTGCTTCAGGTGTTGACTCTCTTTTTCACTGCTTTGCCACGCGGCATAATCCTTGTATTGCAGGGTTAATGGAGGCAATGGCGTACTGGCAAACAAGGTGGCGAACTCTTGTATCAGTATTTCCATGGATTGACCATCGGCGATAATATGATGCATGTCAACAAGCAAGAGATGCTCGTTTTCGGCTAATGTTTCCAAACGAATACGTAATAACGGCGCTTTTGCTAAATCAAAAGGACGCACAAATATAAAATCAACATGAACATTATCTTCAATTTCAAAGCTGACACTATCTTGTATCCGTTGCACGGGTTCATCATTGATGAAATGAAACGAAGTGCGAAAACTCTGGTGTCTAAAAATGAGTTGGCTCACACACTGTTCAAGCCAGGATTTATCAATACGACCGGCAAGGCTCCAAATGGAAGAAATATTGTACACAGTGGCTTTTTTATCCATCAGTTGTAAAAAGAATAGCCGTTTCTGCGCGGATGAGAGGGGATAATATTCCTTTTCCTCCACGGGTAAAATATGCGAGTACTTTTCGCCCGATGCAGCAATGATATACTGGGAAAGAGCGTTTATGGTCGGGTCTTTAAATATCTGGGCCAAAGGTACCTTCACATTAAATGCCTTGTGTATCCGGGAAGCCAGGAACGTGGCTTTTAAAGAGTGCCCACCCAATTGGAAAAAATTATCATTGATGCCAATGGGTTCCTGCAAGGGGTTTTTATGCAAAATTTCACTCCAAAGTGCGGCTAAATTCTTTTCAATCGGATTTCGTGGGGCAATATACGCGTCGATTAGTTTTATTTCCAGTGCGGGTAAAGCAGTGCGGTCCACTTTTCCAGAGAGAGTACGCGGTATTTTTTCCACGGGCACAAAAAATGAGGGGATCATATATTCGGGCACACGGGTTAATAAATACTCTCTTAATGCAACACCGATGACAGGACTGTCCGCGACAAAATAGGCAGCCAGAGTTTTGTCGCCATGTTCTTCTCCAGTGACAACGACCACGACATCTTTAATGTGGGAATGGGTGCGTAAAAGGGCTTCGATTTCACCGGGTTCAATGCGGAAACCACGGATTTTTACTTGCTGATCGATCCGGCCCAGAAATTGGATGCGACCATCGGGTAACCAACGGGCCAAATCGCCGGTTTGGTAGCATTTTGTGGACGATGTGGACGATATAGACAGAGAGAAGAATTTATGGTGGGTGAGTTCGGGGTTGTTTAAATAACCACGGGCAAGACCCTGGCCAGATAAAACCAATTGGCCGGGTATACCGATGGGAACAAGATGATTGTCTTGGTCAAGAATATACGCCCGGGTGTTGGCAATAGGTGTGCCGATAGAAATTACGGGGTCTGATTGGATATTGGGGTGAATCGTGGCTAAAACACTGCTTTCGGTGGGTCCGTACTCATTCACAAGTGCCAACCAGGGAAGGAATTGCTTGCTTTTTTCCACCAGATCAGGTAACACTTGTTCACCGGCCAAAGTGACAACTTTTAAGCAGGATAATTCCGTGGCAGTAGTGGTTTCCAATAACCAGCGGAACAGGGAGGGAACACAAATAAAATGGGTGATATGAAAGGTAGCGATTATTTCTGCGATACAGGCGATATCTTTTACTTCTTCGCCGCTCAATAACACGACGGTTGTACCAGAAACAATGGGGGTAAAAAAGGAGGTGAGAAAGCCATCAAAAGCAAAAGAAAACAATTGCAAGGCGCGCTCAGTGCTACCCATTTTATACATCTGCTGGCGATAGGTGATGGTATTAAAGATACTGCGATGCTCGACCATCACACCTTTGGGTTTACCGGTGGAACCGGAAGTGTAAATGAGGTAGGCGAGAGTGGTGGGAGTGATGGGAGGAATGGGAGTGATGGGAGTGATGGGAATTATGGGAAGTATGGGAATTATGGGAAGTATGGGAAGTATGGGAGTGATGGGAGTGATGGGAGTGGGGTCTTGGATGAATTGTTGGGTGAGAAGGATACTGGCGGCACTGTCTGTGAGCATGAATTGTTTGCGCTCGGTGGGGTAATCGGGGTCGATGGGCAGGTAGGCGGCACCGGATTTTAATATGCCGAGAATACCGATGATCATTTCTAAGGAACGCTCGACCATGATGGCCACAATGGTGTTGGGTATAACACCTTGTGCGATTAATTGATGGGCCAATTGAGTGGATTTTTGATTTAATTCTTGGTAGGTTAATTGACAGCCCTGGTTTTTTGGACCGATGAGGGCCATGTGTGAGGGAGTACGGTCGGATTGTTCCATGAATAACTGGTGAATGGTCTTATCTTGGGGATATTCGCTAGCCGTATTATTAAAATTAAATAATATCTGCTCTTTCTCCTGGCAAGAAATGATTTCGATGTCTGCTATCTTTTGCGTCGGGTTCTTTAGCACGGCGGAGATCACGGCCTGGAAATACTGGGAAAATTTCTGGATGGTTTCTTGTTTAAAAAGGGCCGTGCTGTATTCCAAAGCACAAGCGAGCTGCTGCTCGTTTTCAATACAGACCAAGGTTAAATCAAATTTTGCAGTGCGCGACGCAAAAGGATGGGATTTTAAACTCAAGCTGGAGTTCTCGATACTGGGAACATCCAGATTCTGCAAGACAAACATGGTGTCAAACAGGGGATTGCGACTGGTGTCCCTGTGCTGCACTATTTTCTCCACCAGTTCTTCATACTGATAGTCCTGATTGGCAAACCCATTTAATGTTTTATCCCTGACTTCTTTCAAGAAGGCAGACACACTTTTTTTGCCAGCCGGTTCATTCTTCAACACCAACGTATTAACAAACATGCCAATAACCTGTTCTAAATCGGCATGCGAGCGACCGGCTGTGGGTGTTCCCACAACAACCGTTTCCTGGTTGCAAATTTTGGCTAAAAAGAGGCTGTAAACAGTCAGCAAGATCATGTACAATGTAGACCCGTGCTGTAACGCCAAAGTATTTAATGCCCTTGTACTGGCACTGTCCAAGAAAAAAGTGATATTACTACCGGCAAAACCTTTCACTTTGGGTCGCACATAATCAAGCGGCAAATCCAACACGGGAACCTCCCCTTTAAACTCGTGCAACCAGTAAGCTTCCTGCTGGGTGAGATCGGCGTGCCGATTATTCTCCCATTGGGCATAATCCTTGTAATGGAGTCGGAGTTCTGGTAATTCGCGCGCTTCATAAATAGCCATGAAGTCATTAACCAATACACCCATGGAAATCCCATCAGCGATAATATGATGCATGTCCACGATTAAAAGAGATTCGGCTTCAGCCACTTGAACCCATTCCACGCGCAACAACGGGGCTACTGCCAAATCAAATGGACGAATGAACTGGTAAATCTGAGAAAGCTGGGCCACACTCTGACCAATTTCAAAGGGCACATGATCATAAACCCGCTGTACGGGATGTTCACCGACCATAAAAAAAGCGGTTCGGAAACTTTCATGGCGCTGGATTAACATATTAAAACTAGTAGTCAGTTTTTCCCTATGGATTGTTCCCTCCAGTTTTATGACCTGGGGCATATTATACCCGATGCTGGTTTCGTCTAAAATCTGGAGAAAATATAACCGTTTCTGAGCGGAGGATACAGGATAGTATTCCTTCTTTTCCACGGGCTCAATTTGGGTATAACGTGTCGCCACAGTTTTTTCTATGAGCTTGGCCAAACTGGCAATAGTGGAGTTTTTGAAGAGTTGTGCCAGCTCTATTTTGATATCGAGCGCTTTATGGATACGCGACATCATGGTAGTGGCTTTTAAGGAGTGCCCGCCCAATTCAAAAAAATTATCGTGGATACCAATTATCTCTTTCTTTAGTCCCAGCAAGAGGGACCAAATTTCCACTAGTTTTAGTTCAATCGGAGTGCGGGGTGCAGTATAACCACCCTGCATTTGTATTTCTGGTTCTGGCAACGCCCGGCGATTCACCTTGCCATTAGCGGTCAAGGGCATGTGCTCCAGAGGCACAAAATAAGCTGGAATCATGTAATCGGGCAAGCGCAGGGCCAGATATTCTCTTAATTCTGATGACTCAATCGCGACAGGTTCTTTGGTCACAAAGTAAGCACAAAGATATGAATCGCCACTGTCGCTTTTCCCAGCGATGAGGAACACTTCTTTAATTTTAGGGTGGGTGAATAATGTGTTTTCAATCTCACCCAATTCAATACGGAACCCACGGATTTTTACCTGATGGTCAAGACGACCGAGGAACTCAATATTACCGTCAGGCAACCATCGGGCAAGGTCACCGGTTCTGTAGAGAATTTTAGCGGTATGGGCATGATGAAAACTAGGGGAAAATTGCTGGTGGGTTAATGTCGGACGATTTAAATAACCTCTTGCTAAACCAGTGCCTGCAATACATAATTCACCGGGAATAGCGATGGGTTGCAATAAATCATTTTGCCCGACAATATAAAGCTGCACATTGGGCAATGGCTTGCCAATCGGAATCGGACCTGTCCCATGCCATGCGGTTAAGGAATACTGGCTGGAATAAACAGTAGCTTCAGTAGGGCCATAGATATTTTCCAATTTGATAGTGCTGTTAAATGCACTGAATTTCTCCACCACTCTGGGTAAAAGGACTTCACCTGCCAAAAAGATATATTTCAGCGGGGCTAAGCAACGCTTATTATGCTGCGTCAGTTGTTCTATAAATACATTAAACATGGAGGGCACAAAATTAATATGACTGATATGGTGTCGCGCCATCGTTGCCATGATGATGTCGGGGTCTTTCTCAGCGCCTTTTTCCAATAGGACTCCCCTACCCCCGGCCATATACCAGCCAAAACATTCGCTTACAGATACATCAAAGATATAGGATGTTTTTAACAGGTAAGCATCTGCTGCGCACAGAGGATAGTCTCTTTGCATGGCCCATAATACATTTACGGCGGCGGTATGCTCGATTAAAACTCCCTTGGGTGTGCCGGTAGAACCGGAAGTGTAGATAACGTAGGCGAGATTGGTGGGAGTGATGGGAGGAATGGGAAGTATGGGAGTTATGGGAATTATGGGAAGTATGGGAAGTATGGGAGTGAGGTCTTGGATAAGGTGATGGGTGAGAAGGATAGTGGCGGCGCTGTCGGATAATATGAATTGTTTACGATCCTCGGGATAGTCGGGGTCGATGGGTAGATAAGCACCACCGGCTTTTAATATGCCGAGGATACCGATGATCATTTCAATAGAACGTGCGACCATGATGGCGACGATGGTATCGGGTAAAACACCCTTTTTTATTAACATTCCTGCCAATTGAGTGGACTGTGTGTTTAAGGCGGCATACGTTAATTGGCACCCCGTGCTTGTGGGCCCGATAATGGCAATATTGTCCGGGGTACGGGCGGCTTGTTCGCTGAATAATTGATGAATAGTTTTGTCTTTGGGGTAATCGGCTTCAGTAGCGTTAAAATTCAATAAGATCTGCTCTTTCTCTGAGGCGGAAATGATTTCGATGGCGGCTATTTTTTGAATGGGGTTCTCCAGCACCGAGGATAACACCTGCTGGAAATAATAAATGAATCGTTGAATAGTATCTTGCTTGAAGAGTCCAGTATTGTATTCAAAAACACACGACAAGCTGTCATTCATTTCCACACACTGGAGGGTTAAATCAAATTTGGCAATATTCCGCTGATAACGAAAGGGTCGCAACTTCAATTCAGGGTTTTCGATAGTTGGCGCATCCATATTTTGCAACACAAACATGGTATCAAACAAGGGGTTGCGACTGGTATCCCGGTATTTCATCACTTTCTCTACCAATTCTTCATACTGGTAATCCTGGTTTGCAAAAACAGTTAAGGTTTTTTCTTTGACTTCATCCAGAAATGAAACCATACTTTTTTCGCCCACTGGTTCATTTTTTAACACCAGAGTATTCACAAACATACCGATGATTTCTTCCAAATCAGCATGACGACGACCCGCTGTAGGTGTTCCCACAACCACAACGTCCTGGTTACTGACTTTTGCTAAAAAGATAGTGTACGCGGCCAATAACACCATGTACAAAGTAGCACCGCGCTGCAACGCCAACGCGTTAGCGCCACGAGTGATCGAGTTGTCCAGATTAAAACTCAAACTCTTCCCAGCAAATTGCTGGAACTGTGGCCGTATATAATCCAGCGGTAACTCCAACACGGGGATTTCCTCGGCAAATTCCTGCAACCAATAGGCTTCCTGTTTCAAGATTTCAGCTTTCCGCTGCGTTTCCCACACCGCATAATCCTTGTAATGAAGTCCGATATCGTGCAAGTGCCGTGCTTCATACAAATCCATAAACTCTTTAATCAACAACCCCATAGACGTGCCATCCGAGATAATGTGATGCATATCCACCATTAATAAATGGCTGTTTTCTGCCACGCGCACCACTGCCACGCGTAAAAGAGGGGCTTGGGATAAATCAAAAGGACGGATGAACGCTTTAATTATGTCCTCAACCGCGTCTTCCGGGGACAAATACTGGTACTCTATCGCAAATGTCACGTGATCAAAAACACGCTGCACAGGTTCTTCAGCGACCATCAGAAATGATGTTCTAAAACTTTCATGCCTCTGTATTAACTTGGCAAACGTCGCTTGCAACCTTTCCAGCGCCATATTCCCTGCCAACTCCAGCACCTGGGACATATTATACATGGTGCCGGTTTCTTCCATCATCTGGAGAAAGAACAATCGTTTTTGCGCGGATGATAACGGATAGAAATGTTTTTTCTCACAGGGTTCAACAGCCAGATAGAGCTCTTTTTCCACTGCCTGGATATATAGTGCCAATTCTTTGATAGTGGACCTCTTAAACACTTCATCCAATGGCACCTTGGCATTAAATTCTTTATGGATTCTGAACGTGAGAGCCGCGACTTTTAAAGAATGACCACCCAATTCAAAAAAGTTGGTCTGAATACCGATTTTGTCCACGGCTACAGCAAGCACTTCAGACCAGATTTGCGTTAATCTTCGTTCAGTTTCATTTGTGGGGGGCA
Source organism: uncultured Clostridia bacterium (assembly GCA_964502145.1). Classification (GTDB taxonomy): domain Bacteria; phylum Acidobacteriota; class Aminicenantia; order UBA2199; family UBA2199; genus CAZCVI01. The sequence goes on along the minus strand of CAZCVI010000004.1, from coordinate 184,518 downwards.
GATAATCCTTTACATTTCCAATTTCAGGGTCAGGCAGGGCCTTGCGATCTATTTTATTACTGGTAGTTAACGGGAAACGTTCCATTTGCACAAAATAAGCAGGAATCATATAATCGGGCAATTCTTGGGCCAAATATTCACGCCACGCGGTGACCGGTTGCTGAACTGTTGGTTCAAATTCCGCAGTTGCCCTGGTGATTATATACGCCACCAGGAACCACTCGCCAGCCGCATCTTTTTTGGCAGTCACTACCGCTTCTTTAATAGATGGGTGTCTTAAAAGAAGGGTCTCTATCTCTCCCAACTCAATGCGATAACCACGGATTTTTACCTGCGTGTCCCGACGCCCGATAAACTCAATCTCACCATTCAACAACAAACAACCGAGATCCCCGGTCCAATATAACATGCCGAATTTGGGGTCCTTGGTAAAAACCTTTTTGGAAGCGTCCTCATTGCGCCAATACCCGGGTGAAACATGGGGCGAGGCCACGACAATTTCACCGGTTTCTAACGGTTTGGCTTCTTTGCCAAAATCATTGATTAAAAAGATTTTGGTACAGTCCAGAGCTTTCCCAATCACAACATGCCCCGCAGGTTCATCAGGACGAACCAACCAGATCGAATTAACCGAGGATTCAGATTGCCCATACACGTTGGCCAACGTGGAGTGAGGGAAATATTTTTGAAACATAGTGATATGATATTCCAAAACAGGTTCACCCCCCAAAACAATAAAACGCAGCAGGGGAAACTTTTCTATGCCAGTCAAAGAGTTCACAAAATAATGATACAATGAAGGAACAGAATGCCACAGGGTTAATTTTTCCTTGACCAAGAACTCTGAAAGCTCAAATGATCCAGCACTTTGACCCCGTTTTAAGCTAAACGGATACAGGGTCGCCCCGGTTAAGAGTGCGGCGAATATATCTTGCTCTGCGCCATCATGGGAAAAAGAGGAGATCAATGTCATCCGGTCAACATGGGTGATAGAAAAAATCCGCACCCAATTGCGGATGTAATAATAGATATTTTTATGGGTTTGGGGCACACCTTTGGGTAAACCGGTGGAGCCGGACGTATAAATAATATAAGCGACTTTATTGCCGTCTAGATCCCGGGCCGAATCCGCCACCGTGGCTTCCTCCCCTATTTCAGAGATAGTGATATATGGGATATTGTTTTCTATGGCAGCGTTCTTGGCCTTGGCTTCATTGGCTCTATCAGTGAGAATCAACGAGGTTTCAGCATTCTTTAACATATAGGAGAGGCGATTAGGGGGATAATCCGGCGCCAGTGGCACATACACCAGCCCCGCTTTTAATACTCCCAATAACGCGGCAATCATATGGGCACCATGATCAAAGAGGAGTCCGATGGTTCCAGTATTACGGCGTGTGCTGCTTGAAGCAAACGTAATTTGGATAGCATGGGCAATACGGTTGGCATAGTGGTTCAGTGCCCCATAAGTGAACTCATCAGCCAATGTTTTTATAGCCATCGCCTGGGGATTTCGTTTAACCTGTTCTTCAAATTTGTTAATTAGCATCTTCTTTATCCTCTTTTATTCAGCTCATTTTATGTAGCGAATTCTATTCATCTGCATTTCTTGAAAATGTATGGGTGGATTGGTCGTCCCAGTAGTCACTGAAACTCTTTTCTGGCGCATCCATAAAAAAATCTACCAGATTGGTATATTCTGTGACCATGTATTCAATAGTGGCCTCGTTGTAGAGTTCCTTTTTATACGCCCAATTGATTTCAATCCCATTATTATATTCGCGAATGTAGGGTTCCAGGTCAAATTTAACTTCAGCCATATACGAGTCACTACTGGGTTGAATCATAGCGGTTTCTGTTTTTGTACTCACCCTCAGTTCTGCGTCTCCGAAGTTGAGCATATTAAAAGACACGTGAATTTCCGGGTACTTCATATTTAATTCCTCAAATACCAATTCCAGCGGATAACCCTGGTGGTCTAAAATTTCAAGCACCTCTGCATTCACACGAGAGAGGAAATTGGCGAAAGATTCTGTGGGGACCACCTGGATTTTAAACAATTCCGTACTGACAAAAAAACCGATGATATGAAGCAACGCTTCCTGCTCCCTGCCAGCACTAACAATATAACAGGCCATCTCCTCCTGGCCGGAAAAGCGCCGCAACAAAAATATATACAGTGAAAACATCACGACAAATAGGGTGGTATTAAAATCACGCGCGGCTTGTTTTAGTTTTAAGGTTTGGGCCTGCCCCAGCATGGAGAAATACCGGGCGCCTTTTCGCTCATTGCCCTTTCTATGATTATCTAACCGCAATTGCACGGATGACACACCATTCTCCAGCCTTTTTTTCCAAAAAGAATGGGTCTTCGCTTTGAGCTCACGGTTAGCCAGTTGTGTATTGTACCAAACAGCAAAATCCTTGTACTGGATTTTTAAGGGTTCGGGATTAAATGCAATTCCGGTTATAATTTCGCGTTCTAGCCCTGCTTGAAAAAGAAAAAACTCGTTTTTAAGTATTTCTATAGACCAACCATCACTGATAATATGGTGCATATTAAAGATTAACGCGCATGAGAACTCATCCAGTTTTAAAAGTATCACCCTGAACAAAGGGAATTCTTCGAGGTTAAACGGCGTAGAGATTTCATGGGCATAAATAGCCGTCACTTTTTGCTGTTTTTCATCCGCCTGTAGAGGGGATAAATCGATTATTTTAAGAGGCACCCGCACCTCCTTTTGCACCACCTGGACGGGTTCATCATTCAGGAAAATAAAACGGGTTCTGAAACTATCATGACGGGCGATGAGCCGCCGGAGTGTTTTTTCAATTTTATTCTGGTCCACAGCCTGTTCCAATACAACCAATCCCGGCAAATTATACGCGGAACTGTGCGGAGCCAACTGCTGGATAAACCAGAGCCGCTTTTGGTTGTAGGAAAGTTCATAATAACATCGCTCTTCTGCGGCCTCAATGGTCGGATATTTTTCTTTTGCACACGTTTTAATAAATTCTGCCAATCCTCTGATAGTCTGTTTCTTAAATATCTGCGCCAGATCAATTTTAATACCCAAAACATGATGTATCCTGGCCATCATGGTCGTGGCTTTTAATGAATGGCCTCCCAAAGCAAAGAAATTATCATGGACGCTGATTTTTTCCTTTTTTATACCCAGTAAGGCAGACCAGATGTCTGCCAAATGGCGTTCAATGTCATTATTAGGCGGCGTATAATGGTTTAAAATTGGCGTAAATTCGGGGGTGGGCAATACCTTTTGGTTAATCTTGCCATTGGCTGTCAGCGGGATATTTTCCAATTGCATAAAGTAGGAAGGGATCATATAGTCGGGCAACTCTTTTAGCAGATAATCGCGCAATTCAGTACCGCTCAACTCGATGTCTGCCACAAAATAGGCCACCAGACACTTATCCCCGCTATCATTTTCACTGACTATCACTACCGCCTCTTTGATCTGGTTTTGTTTTAATAAACTATTTTCTATCTCACCCAGTTCGATTCTGAAACCACGGAGTTTCACTTGCTGATCAATACGGCCAAGATACTCGATACTGCCATCCGGTAACCAGCGGGCCAAATCGCCGGTTTTGTAATATTTTGTAGCCAACAAGGGCAGAGTCGCAGGCGCGAGAAATCGCTCATGGGTTAATTGGGGCCGATTCAAATACCCCCTGGCGACCCCGGCTCCACCCACGTATATCTCGCCGCTCAGACCAATGGGTAAAAGCTGTGCGTATGCATCCATGATATACACCTGTAAAGTGGGAATCGGTTTTCCGATATTACTGACCTTGGCCGCGATTTCCTGGTGGGTTATTTCCTGGTAGGTCACATGCACGGTGGTCTCGGTAATCCCGTACATGTTGATTAATTTTGTCTGCGGGTATTTCACGTGCCACTCTTTTAATTTCAGCGGTTGTAAGGCTTCACCGCCGAATATAACATATCTTAAATACAGCGATTTATCAGACATTTGTAATGCGTCTTCCATTAAACGATAAAATGACGAAGGTGTCTGGTTTAAGATGGTCACGGTTTCTTTTTTAAGAATCTGCACATACCCCCCGGTATCCATGGCAGTCAAACGTGGAAAAAGAATCAATTTACCACCAAATAATAAGGCCCCATACATCTCCCACACTGAAAAATCAAAACAATACGAATGAAACATCGTCCAAACATCACGATCATTAAAATCAAACTGGAAATTATCATTGAAGAATAAGCGGACGACATTCTCATGGGTCACTAAAACTCCCTTGGGTTGGCCGGTGGTGCCAGAAGTGTAGATGATGTAGGCGAGATTTGTGGGAGTTATGGGAGTTATGGGAGGTGTGGGAATTATGGGAGTTATGGGAATTCTGGGAAGTATGGGAGTGGCGGCTTGAATGAATTGGGGGGTGAGAAGGAGGGTGGCGGCGCTGTCGGATAACATGAATTGTTTACGATCTTCGGGGTAGTCGGGGTCAATGGGTAGATAAGCACCACCGGCTTTTAATATGCCGAGGATACCGATGATCATTTCAATAGAACGTTCCACCATGATGGCGACAATGGTGTCGGGGGAAACACCTTGTGCTAACAAGACATGGGCTAATTGAGTGGATTTTTTGTTTAATTCAGCATAAGTGAATTGACAGCCCCCGGTTTTTTGTTCGCTGATGGCAATATAATCTGGGGTTCGATGGGCTTGTTCGGCAAATAGTTGCGGGATGGTTTTGTCTTTGGGGTATTCGGTAGCCGTGGTGTTGAATTGGAATAAGATCTGTTCTTTTTCTTCCAGGGAGATGATTTCAACCTGGGATATTTGTTGGGCGGGGTTCTCCAACAGGGAAGATAAAACCTTTTGGAAATAGTGGGTAAACTTTTGGACGGTGTCTTGTTTTAATAATATCGTGCTGTATTCAAGGGTGCAATACAATTGACCTGCCATTTCAATGCAAATGAGGGTTAAATCAAATTTTGCAGTATACCGTTCAAAAGGATAGTATTTCAACTTCAAATCCGGGTTTTCTAACACCGGAATATCCTGGTTTTGCAAGACAAACATGGTATCAAACAACGGGTTACGGCTGGTTTCCCTGTTTTTCACCACCTGCTCGACCAGTTCTTCATACTGGTAGTCCTGGTTGGCAAATGCATGTAATGTTTTTTCTTTTACCTCGCCCAAGAATAAAAGCAGGTTCTTTTCTCCAGCAGGATTATTTTTCAGAACCAGAGTATTCACAAACATGCCGATGATTTTTTCCAAATCTACATGAGAGCGACCCGCGACCGGTGTGCCCACGGCAAAAACGTCCTGGTTGCAGATTTTCGCTAAAAAGATAGTGTAAACAGCCAATAAAACCATGTACAATGTCATGCCCTGTTGCAATGCCAGGGTTTTTAAAGCCAAGGTATACGGGCTGTCCACGGTGAAATAGACACTATTTCCAGCAAATTGCTGAAGTGGCGGGCGCGGATAATCAAGGGGTAATGCCAACAGGGGGATTTCTTCGGCAAATTCCTTTAACCAGTAGGCTTCCTGTTTGGCAATTTGCGCCTTGTGGCTGGTTTCCCACACGGCATAATCCTTGTAATGAAGTCGAAGCACAGGTAATGGCCGGGCTTCATAGAGTTCCATGAACTCTTTAACCAATACGCCCATAGAGGTCCCATCAGAGATAATATGATGCATATCCACCATAAAAAAATGGGCATTTGCTGTTAAACGCACGACTGCCACTCGTAACAGGGGCGGACGAGATAAATCAAAAGGACGGATGAAGTCTTTAATTAACATTTCCGCCAGTTCCCTGGAGATCACCTCGCCGGGTTTTGGGGTGGGAGACAAATCCTGGTATTCGATTGCAAACGCCACGTGATCATAAATTCTCTGCACGGATTGCTCACCGATCATAAGAAAGGCAGTTCTAAAATTTTCATGTCGCTGTATTAGCTTTTCAAAGGTATCTTGCAGCCTTTCCATTGCAATAGTTCCTTCCAGCACCATCACCTGGGACATATTATACATGATCCCGGTTTCTTCCATCATCTGGAGAAAATACAACCGCTTTTGCGCTGAAGATAATGGATAAAACGCTTTTTTCTCAGCAGGTGCGACAGTCAGATACAACTCTTTTTCAACGGCCTGAATATATAGAGCCAATTCTTTGATGGTCGCCCTTTTAAAAACTTCTTCCAAGGGGACAAGCGCATTAAATTCTTTATGGATTTTTAAAGTGAGTGACGCCGCTTTTAAAGAGTGGCCACCCAGTTCAAAAAAATTGCTCTGAATACCGATTTTATCCTCGGCCAAGACGAGAACGTCAGACCAAAGCCGGGTCAATTTTATTTCTGTTTCATTCGTAGGCGGCAGATACTCCTGCTGATTGCCAATTTCAGGGTCAGGCAGGGCCTTGCGATCAATTTTATTACTGGTAGTTAAAGGGAAAGACTCCATATGGACAAAATAAGCAGGAATCATATAATCAGGTAATGATTGGGCCAAGTATTCACGCCATTCCTGAACTCTGGGCGCTTGTACAACTGCCACTTCTTTAACAATAATATAAGCAACCAAGAACCAATCACCAGCAACATCTTTTTTAGCAGCCACCACGGCTTCTTTGATATATGGGTGTTTTAAAAGAAGGGATTCGATCTCTCCCAATTCAATACGATAGCCACGGATTTTAATCTGGGTATCCCGCCGCCCAGTAAACTCAATATCCCCATTCAACAATAAACGCCCCAGGTCCCCGGTCCAATAAAGAGAGCCGAATTCCGGGTGTCGGGTAAACACCTTTTTAGAGATTTCCTCGTTCCGCCAATACCCGGGCGAAATATGCGCGGACGCCACCACGATTTCACCGGTTTTAAGGGGCGTGGCCGCTTTGCCCAAGTCATTGATCAAAAATAGTTTTGTCCGGTCCAGTGCTTTGCCAATCACTACTTTACCCACTGGCGCCTCGGGACGAACCAAAAATATAGAGCTGACGGAAGATTCAGATTGCCCGTATACATTGGCCAGCATAGAATGGGGGAAATGTTTTTGAAACATAGTGATATGATATTCCAATACAGGTTCACCACCCAACACAATAAACCGAAGCTGGGGAAATTGTTCTGCGCCAGTCAGAGTGCTGACAAAATAATGATATAATGACGGGACAGAATGCCACAGGGATATTTTTTCCCGGATCAAGAATTCAGATAGCTCAAGGGAACCGGCACTTTGATCTCGTTTGAGGCTGAATGGATAAAGTGTAGCCCCGGAGAGAAGTGTGGCGAATATATCTTGCACAGCACCATCATGGGAAAAAGAGGAGATCAATGTTAAACGGTCCACAGGGGTGATAGAAAAAATCCTCACCCAATTGCGGGTGTAATACCACACGTTTTCATGGGTTTGAGGCACACCCTTGGGTAAACCAGTGGAACCAGAGGTGTAAATAATATAAGCGAGTTTATTCCCGGCTATTTCTCTGACCGGATTCGCGACCACAGCACCCCGGTCTATTTTTTCGCTATTGAGACAGGGAATATTATTTTCCCTGGCCACATTTTGGGCGTTAGCTTCATTACTGGTATCGGTGAGGAGCAACCAGGTTTCGGCATTCTTTACCATATAGGAGAGGCGATTCTGGGGATAATCCGGTGCCAGGGGCACATAGACCATACCGGCTTTTAATACTCCCAATAAAGCGGCAATCATATGGGCTCCATGGGTAAAAAGAAGCCCGATGGTTCTGTTATGGTTGTCAATATTATTATTGCCCATAGAGTGCCACTGGTCATTGATGTGCTGGGCAATCCGGTTGGCATATTGGTTTAGTTCTTCATAGGTGAACCGGTCATTTTGAGTTTTTATAGCGATAGCCTGGGGATTTTGGGCCACTTGTTCTTCAAATTTAGTAATGAGCATCTCTGTTTTCCTCTATTCTTCGTCAAAATTTCTTGTAAATGTATCTCTTGTTTGGTCTTCACAGTAATCCAAATAACTCTTTTGGGGCGCCGCTATGAAAAAGTTTACCAGATTGGTATATGTGGTGACCATGTATTCAATGGTTGACTCATTATAGAGCTCTTTCTTATACGCCCAATGGATTTCAATATTATTTTTATGCTCAATAATATAAGGTTCCAGATCGAATTTGACTTCAGGCGCATCTGTGCTGCTTGTCAGTGGAATAGTATCGGGTTCAATTTGGGGCACATGTTTTTGCGGGGTGTCGCCCAGATTGAGCATATTAAATGACACGGGAATGTCGGGATACTTGATATTTAATTCTGCAAATACCAGTTCCAGGGGATAACCCTGGTGCTCTAAAATCGCCAGTACCTCGACATTAACGCGATTGATGAAATGATTGAAGGGTTCTTCGGGGTCTAACTGAATTTTAAACAATTCAGTACTGACAAAAAAGCCAATGACTTCAAACAAAGACTCATGCTTCCGACCAGCACTAACAATAAAGCAGGCTATCTCCTCCTGTTCGGAAAACCAGTGCAATAAAAGAATATACAGGGAAAACATGACCACAAAAAGCGTGGTGTTATAATCCCGTGCGATTTGTTTTAGCTTTTGGGTTTGTGCTTCGTCGAGCATGGAAATCATGTTGGCGCCTTGCCGCTCATTGCCATTTCTACTGTAATCCAAGGGTAACTGCAAGGTTGACACGCCGTTTTCCAACCTATTTTTCCAGAAAAGATGGTTTTTTTCCTTGGTTTCCCGGTGCGTGAGTTGCTGGTTGCTCCATAGGGCAAAATCTTTGTACTGGATTTTTAAAGGCGTGGGATTATATTCAACACGTTCATAAAAAAGGGAAAACTCTTTTTTTAGTATTTCCATTGACCAGCCATCACTGATAATATGGTGCATATTGAAGATTAAGCCACCAAAAGAGTCTTGTAGTTTTAATAGTATCACCCTAAACAGAGGAATTTCTGCCAGATCAAAAGGAGTTAAAACCTCCCGTGTATAGATCTCGGTGATTTTTTGCTGTGTTTCAGTTGCGGGTAACCGGGATAAATCAATAACTTTCAGTGGAACCGGCACCTCTTTTCGCACGATCTGGGCGGGTTCATCATTCACAATAATAAACCCGGTCCTGAAACTTTCATGACGTGCCATCATCCGCTGGAGTGTTTTGGTTATTTTTAGCTGGTCAATGGCCTGTGCTAACATCACGAGTCCAGGCATATTATAGGCGGAACTTTCTGGTGCCAACCGCTGAATAAACCAGAGGCGTTTTTGGTTGTAGGAAAGTTCATAAAAACGTCTCTCCTCGGCAGGCTCTATAGCCAGATATTTTTCTTTTACAGACTCTTTGATCAATCCGGCCAACCCTCTGATGGTCGGGTTTTTGAAAATCTGTGCCAGATCAATTTTTATATCCAGGGTTTTATGAATCTTGGCCATCATGGTCGTGGCTTTTAGGGAATGTCCACCCAATTCAAAGAAATTATCATGGATGCCAATTTTCTCTTTCTTTAAGCCCAGTAAGAGAGACCATATCTCCACCAGATGGTGTTCAATTTTTGTGCTGGGCGGAACATAACCATCCTGTATTTTTATTTCTGGAGCGGGTAACGCCTTTCTGTTTACCTTGCCACTGGGGGTCAGGGGTAAACCAGGCAGTAGCATAAAATAAGCGGGGATCATATAGTCAGGCAAACGCTCAGAAAGGTAGGCTCTTAATTGGGATGATTCGAGGGGAGGAGTGGTTTCACCTTCTATCACAATATAGGCACAGAGATATTTGTCGCCACGACTATCCACATTGGCAATTAAGATAGCTTCTTTAATGTGGGGGTGGGTTAATAATTTGTTTTCAATCTCCCCCAGTTCAATACGAAAACCGCGGATTTTAACCTGGTGGTCGATCCTTCCCAAGAACTCAATGTTGCCATCGGGCAACCAGCGGGTGAGATCGCCAGTACGGTATACTTTTTTCTCAGGCAAACAGGGAGTATTTAAAAACTTGGCCTCTGTTAATGAAAGATTATTGTAATACCCGCGGGATAAACCTATGCCACCGATACATAATTCCCCGGGAATTCCTATGGGGAGTACGTGCTGGTATTTATCCAAGACATATACCTTCACATTGGGAATAGGTGTGCCGATGGGAAATATTTTTTGCAGGTGGAAGGTCAGGTTGGGGATACGAAAGTAAGTGGCAATATCAGTACATTCGGTGGGACCATAGGTATTGATAATTTCGCCATGATAGGATTCAGATTTTACCCATGGCCGCAGTTTGTCGGCACGGATGGGTTCGCCACCCAGAATAATCAACCGTAGAGATTGTAAATGCGTATAACTGGTTTCGCTGCTCCATTCGATCAGGGGATAAAAGACACTGGGAGCGCAGTTGATCATGGTAATGTCTTGTTTATAGATGATCTCGGCTAATTCCTGATAATCAGGAATCCCAGGTGCGGCCAAAGTGAGGCAGCCGCCAGTTAAAAGAGGGCTGAAGAGATTTTTTTGCGCCAGATCAAAACTGACAGGGGCAATCAATAGGTTGTTATCTGCCGGCCCAATGTTAAATTCTTCGATATACCAGCGCATTAAATTCAAGAATCCCTCTTTCTGAACCATAACACCTTTGGGATTACCAGTGGAACCAGACGTGTAAATCATATATATGAGATCAAAACGATCATTAACAAATTCAAAATCCCTGGTATTTAGGGATGGCGCCATACTGTCGAGATCAATGATCTGGCGACTAAAATCAAGGGTCTGGATAAATTTTGACGTGGTTATGAGCAAGGGGGTTTGACTGTCTGCCAACATGAAGCGAACGTGGTCGGGTGGGTAATCGGGGTCCACGGGCAAATAGGCACCGCCAGCTTTTAATATACCCAGTATCGCGACAATCATTGCAATGGAACGTTCAACCATCATGGCCACGATGGTATTGGGTAAAACGCCTTTTTCGATTAAGAGATGGGCCAATTGAGTGGATTTATTGTTTAATGCAGCGTAGGTTAAGTGGCACCCACTGTTTTTTTGCCCAAAAATGGCAATACGATCTGGTGTTTGTTGTGCCTGTTCAATAAATAATTGAGGGATGCTTTTATAGGGGGGGTAAGCTTGGCTGGTATTATTAAAATCATACAAAACGTGATTCTTTTCGGCGCTTGATATTATTTCTATATCTGAAATTTTTATATTTTTATCGTCGATAATACGGGTCAGGGTGTTTTTAAAATAGGTGAAAAATCGCTGGATAGTGTTGGGATTAAATAGTTGGGTGTTGTACTCAAAATGAAGCTCCAGTTTCTCGGCTTCTTGGGCAACGGTTAGAGAAAGATCAAATTTTGAGGTGTGGTTCCCCTGTGAATACGGTATAAATTTTAATCCGGGAATTTCCTTGATTGGGGAATCGGTATTTTGCAGGGTGAACAAGGTATCAAACAAGGGGTTTCGACTTGTGTCCCTTATCACACCGACGTTTTCAACCAAATCTTCATATTGATAATCCTGGTTCTCAAAGGCGTTTAATACTCTCTCTTTGACTTCAGCGAGGAAATCGCTGCATCTTTTTTCTATTGCCGGGTAATTTCTTAATGCCAGGGTGTTGACAAACATGCCGATGATTTTTTCCAGATCGTTATGTCTGCGTCCGGCAATCGGAGTACCAACAACAATATCTTCGCGGTTGCTGATCTTGGCCAAGAAGATAGTATACAGGGTTAACATCACCATGTACAAGGTGGCGCCACTTTCTAATGCAATGCCTAACAAGGAACGGGTGATATGTGGATCTAACGCAACACTGAGCACATCGCCAACAAAACTCTGCACCGGGGGACGACTATAATCGGTGGGCAATTCCAATACAGGTATTTCGCCTGCAAACTCTGTTTTCCAGAATATTTCTTGTTCTCGGAGGTGTTGACTCTCTCTTTCACTATTCTGCCAACCGGCATAGTCTTTGTACTGGAGTTTTAATGGGGGGAGGGGGGTGTCAGTAAACATGGCGGTAAATTCATGGATCAGAATGTCCATGGATAAGCCATCGGAGACAATATGATGCATGTCGATGAGCAGAATCTGCTTTTCCGTTTCCAAGTTTACCAAGCCCACGCGTAACAACGGTGCGCTAGATAATTCAAAGGGGCGAATGAAACAGTGTACTTCTGATGCTTCCACATATTGGACTGTAAAGGCTACCTGCGGGTGAATGAACTGAACGGGTTGATCTTCAAAAAGAACAAAAGAGGTGCGGAAGCTTTCATGGCGCTGGATGAGTTTTGCTAACGATTGGACAAACCGGGGTTTATCCAGAATTCCTTCAATTGTCCATGCGCCAAAAATATTATAGACTGTTCCGCTGGGGTCCATTTGCTGTAAAAAGTACAGGCGTTTTTGAGCGGATGATAATGGATAGTATTCTTTTGTTTCCACGGGTTCGATTCTTATATATTTTTTTCCCACGGAATTGGTAATACAATCTGAAAGACCACGGATAGTGGGCTTTTTAAATATCTCTTCCATGGGAACTTTGACATTAAATAGTTTGTGAATCCTGGCTAACAGGGAAGTGGCTTTAAGAGAGTGCCCACCCAATTGGAAAAAATTATCATCAATACCAATGGGGGTATCTTTGCTTAATACTTCGGTCCAGATGGTGACCAATTGCTCTTCTATTTTATTTCTGGGGGCTGTATAGGTGTTTGCGCTCGTAAATTGAGGGTCGGGTAAAAGGTGGCGATTTATCTTCCCACTTGTCATCAAGGGGAGCTCGGCCAGCGGGACAAAATAAGCGGGGATCATGTAATCCTGTAAATTTTGGGACAAATAGGCGGTTAATGCGGACACATTTAGAACGGGTGCTTGGTTGGCAGAGATCATCCGGGGTACAATATAAGCGCAGAGATAGGTATCTCCCTGGCTGTCCGCTTTGGCCAGCACGACGGTTTCTTTTACGGAGGGGTGTTTTAATAATTGGGTTTCTATCTCTTCCAATTCGATTCTGAAGCCGCGAATTTTTACCTGATGATCGATTCTACCCAGGAATTCAATATTGCCATCTGGCAACCAACGGGCCAAATCACCTGTTTTGTATAATCGTGTTGAAATAGTAGGCAGGGTGAAAAAGCTAGCCATGGTAAGTTCTGGGTTATTGAGATATCCGGCAGCCAAACAATCTCCGGTGATGTATAATTCACCGGGAATTCCAATCGCTTGCAATGAGCTGGTCCTGTTCAAGATAAAACACCGGGTATTGGCCATGGGTTTTCCTATGGGCACACTGCTCACTGTGCCTGTGGTGGAACAATTAAAATAAGTAACGTCCACAGTGGCTTCCGTAGGACCATAAGCATTGATCAATTGAACGTTAGTCTGACCCGTTTTTATTTTATTAAAGGTGTGATTAAAGGCGTTAACCAGTTCAGGTCGAACCACCTCGGCTCCGATAAATACCCAGCGCAAGGTATGGCATTGGTAAATGACCTGATCTTCGGTCATCCATTCCAAAAACACTTTTAACGCGGAAGGGACAAAATCAATGGTGGTTACCTCATGTTTGGCTATGGTATCAATGATCAATTCGGGTTGATTTTCTGCTCCGGTAGGAAGCAAACACAATTGGGCACCGGGCAGAATCCAACGGAATAATTCACACACGGAGACATCAAAGGTAAAGGGTGTTTTTTGTAAAATAACATCATGGGTTTCCAGGCTGTAGGTGTTTTTCACGAAGTATAAACGGTTCACCACGGATTGTTGCGTGATCAAAACCCCTTTGGGTTTGCCGGTGGTTCCCGAAGTGTAAATCACATAGGCAAGGGAATGGGAATGGGCTAGCGGAGCGAGTGGAGCGAATGCTGTGGCTTCAAGAATGATTTTTGCGGTTAAAAGGAGAGCGGCATTACTATCGGACAACATGAATTGGGTTCTGGCTGCGGGGGAATCGGGAGCTATGGGCAAATAAGCGGCACCTGATTTTAATATGCCCATGAGTCCGATGATCATTTCTATGGAACGCTCGGTTTGAATTGCCACGATGGTTTCCGGTAGAACGCCTCTTGTGATTAACATATGGGCCAATTGATTGGATTTTTTATCTAATTCGGCATAGGTTAATTGGCTTGGTGCCCCTACCATTTCGCCGATGATGGCAATATGATCAGGGGAATGTTGGGCTTGTTCGCTGAATAATTGCTGGATGGTTTTGTTCGCTGGGTAGTCTGTGGTAGTCGCATTAAAATCATACAGTATCTGATTTTTTTCTTGGTCAGATATGATTTGGACACTGGAGATTGTGGCGTTTTTATCATCCATGAGAGCTGCTATCGTATTCTTAAAATAGCTGATAAAACGCTGGATGGTTTGACTGTTAAATAGTTTAGTGCAGTATTCAATATTAAATGCCAACCTGTCGTCTAGTGCCACGGCACTTAATGAAAGATCAAATTTGGATGTATTGTCTTCCTGGGAATGGTTAAACATTTTTATGCCGGGAATTTCAACGGCTTGTGTATTGGTATTCTGCAAGTCGAACATGGTGTCAAAGAGTGGATTGCGACTGGCATCCCTGGTGACACTGACTTTGGCCACGAGGTCTTCGTACTGGTAATCCTGGTTCTCGAAAGCTTTGAGAGTTCTCTCTCTGACTTCATTTTGAAAGTCGCTAAATTGTTTCTCAGCGCTGGGATAGTTTCTTAAAGCGAGAGTGTTCACAAACATACCGATAATCGTTTCCAGATCGGCATGTCTTCGTCCTGCAATAGGTGTGCCCACGACAATATCTTCCTGGTTGCTAATTTTGGCCAGGAAAATAGTATACAGCGACAAGAGCAAGATGTACAGGGTAGTGCCTGTCTCAGTAGTATAAGCCTTTAGTTTTCCGGTGATTTCCCGGTTGAGGTCAAAGTTAACACTGCTTCCTTCATAACTTTGCACGGTGGGTCTGGGATAATCAATGGGTAGATCAAGGACAGGTATCTCCCCGGCGAACTCGGTTTGCCAGTAGGAGCATTGTTTGAGAAGATTTTCACTCTCTTTATGCTGGTCCTGCCACGCGGCATAATCTTTGTATTGAAGCCTCATTAATGGTAATTCTTGCCCGGCATAAAGGATGGCAAAATCATGGATGAGAACTTCTCGGGATACCCCATCGGAAATGATGTGGTGCATGTCTACGAGTAGCAATGAATTTTCTTTTGCACGTGTTACCAGCCCGACGCGCAACAAGGGGGCCTGCGATAGCTCAAAGGGGCGTACAAAAGTATTGATTATGACGTTGGTGGGTTGAGGTGGGGTTTGAGTAGTGGTATACTCCTCGATTTCAAATTCAAATTCCGTTTGGATTCTCTGTACGGGTTCTTCGCCGAGCATAATAAAAAAGGTTTTTAAGCTGTCATGCCGTTGGATCAATTTTTTAAAGGTAATTGCCAATCTATTTTTATCGACGGGTCCGGTGAACTCCATCACGGCAGGTAAATTATAGGCGAAACTCGCGAGCTCTAATTGATTGAGGAAATAGAGTCGCTTCTGCGCGGAGGACAAGGGGTAATACTGTTTACATTCTACGGGTGGGATGGCGATGAAAGATTCTTTAACATGGCCGCTGATCAATTCGGCCAAGCCTCTGATTGAGGGTCTTTTAAATATTTCCATCAAGGGTATCTTGGTATCAAATTGTCGATGAATCTTGGAAATCAATACGATGGCTTTTAAAGAATGCCCGCCCAATTGGAAAAAATTGGCATCTATGCCAATGGTTTGTTCTTCTAAAGCCAATGTTTCGGCCCATATGTTAACCAGTAATTGTTCGGTATTGGTTCTGGGCGGGGTATAATCCAACCCGGATGATTTATCGGGTTCGGGCAGTGAACGACGATCCACTTTCCCACTGGGGGTGAGGGGAATCTGCGGCAGGGAAACAAAATACGCGGGCACCATATAGTCGGGTAAATGCGGGGACAAAAGACCGCCGAGTTTGGATACATCACCTTCACTAACAGTGTCCAAAACAACATAGGCACACAGATACTTGTCTCCTTTGACTTCTTGTTTGACCACCACCACGGCATCTTTTACAAAGGGGCTACGTTTTAAATGGCTCTCGATTTCGCCGGGTTCGATACGAATGCCCCGTATTTTGACCTGCTGATCCAAACGACCAAAAAATTCAATATTGCCATTGGGTAACCAGCGGGCGAGGTCACCGGTCCGGTACAGTATCCCCAGATTGGGAAGCATATCAGCAAACATATTCTTGACAAACTTTTTGGCTGTCTCTTCATCCCGGCCCAGATACCCACGGCCTAGCTGTAATCCACCCACTACCAATTCCCCGGGTACACCGATGGGTAGTAAATGATTGGCTTTGTCCAGAATATATATGGTCGTATTCATAATGGGTTTGCCAATGGATGGAAATTCAGGGATATCTTCCCAGGGGTTGAGGGTTAGAGTTGTAATCACGTGGGTTTCGGAGGGTCCATAATGATTATGGAGATAGATGTGGTTCTTTTGCAAATAATTCCTGAAATTATCTTCTACCACGACCTGTTCACCAGCGGTTTGAATGTGGGTTACGCATTGGGGGAATGTGCGGATGTATTCTTCTTGACCAAAGATAGCTCTTAAAAAAGTCATGGGTAAAAAGAGGGTTTTAATCTTATTTTTAGCAATACATTTAAATAATTCGGGAATATTGTTCCGGGTCTCCTCTGGGATCAGAACCAACGCGCCAGCGGCGAGGAGAGTGGCAGAGATTTCATGGATGGACACATCAAAACTAATGGTAGTAAATTGCAATACTTTGGAGCAATCGATATTGGTATACTGATGATGAAATTTGATCAGGTTCACCATGTTGGTATGTTTCACCATAACACCCTTGGGCCTGCCGGTAGAACCGGAAGTAAATATAACATACATGAGATCAGAACCGGTATTGACGTTGGGTACTGGTTCTTCTTTATTATCCAGGTATATATGAGGGTCACGGATATCAAGCACGGGAATATTTTCTGGGATATGGGTGAGGGCGGAGTCGATATCATAATTGGTTAGCAAGAGGGTCATCTGGCTGTCCTCGAACATGAATTGTTTTCGTTGCGATGGCAGCTTGGGGTCAATCGGTAAATAGGCACCACCGGCTTTCAAAATACCCAGCAAACCAATCACCAGTTGAAAGGAACGTTCCACCATTAAGCCGACGATGTGGTCTTTACCGACACCGCGACTTCTGAGCAAACGGGCCAAAGAATTGGTGCTACGATTCAACTGGTCGTAGGTCAAACGTGCTTCACCGAACACGAGGGCGGTTTTATCTTTGTTTTCCAGGGCGATTTTTTCAAACAAACCATGGATGGTGTCGTGAAGGTCTATGGGTTCATTCAGACCATTGGCAATAGCCAGGATACTCTCTTTTTCGGTTTGGTCCATTAACTGGATATCGGCGATTCTTTGGTTGGGATTGGCGATGATGGCGGCAATGATATTTTTAAAATAGCGGCTAAAGCGTTGAATGGTGTCTTCTTTGAATAATTTGGTGCAGTATTCGAGGTTAAACACCAATTGCGCGCCATTCTCCTGTCCATCCAGGTTTAAATCGAATTTAGCGGTTTTCTTTTCGTAAGGATATGGGATGGCCCGTAAGCCAGGAATTTCAATGGTGGATACATCGATGTTTTGGAAAACAAACATGGCATCAAATAATGGGTTTCGCGACGTATCCCTGTTTTTGACCACGTGGTCTACCAGTTCCTCGAAGGGGTAGTCTTGATTTTGAAAAGCGTTAACTGTCCTGGTTTTTATTTCTTTTAAAAAATCAGTAAAGGTTTTCGCGGGCGTGGGATAATTTCGTAAAACAAGGGTATTCACAAACATGCCGATCATAGCTTGCAATTCTTCATGTCTTCTGGCGGCGATAGGTGTTCCGATGACAATATCTTCATCGCCGCTTAATTTGGCTAACCACGTGTGGCATACAGCGAGGAGCAGCATGTACAGGGTAACGTCCTGACTTAAGGCGAGGGTTTTTAAAGCCAGGGTTTGCGCCACGGTGAGTTCAAAATCGAAAGCATTGCCCGCAAAACTCTGAACCAGGGGTCTGGGATAATCGGCAGGCAGATTTAATACGGGGTTCTCCTCGGCAAACTGTTCAAGCCAGAATTTTTCCTGGATGGCTAAAGCCTCTCTATTCTTTTCGCCTCTCTGCCAGATGGCAAAATCTTTATAATGGATTCTCAAGGGCGGGAGTTCATTGCCATGGTATAGGGCTAAAATCTCAGCAATCATGATCCCAACCGATGTTCCATCGGTAATAATATGATGCATGTCCACCATCAGGACATGCCGGGTAGACGTTTCTTTTATCAAACGGACACGCATCAAGGGGGCTTGGGTCAAATCAAAGGGACGGATGAAAGAATCTGGTTGCACGGAGTCAGCATACTCCATATTAAATAAACAACAGGGATGAATGAGTTGTCTGGGTTCATCATCGAGAATAAAAAAGGAGGTTCTTAAACTCTCGTGCCGTTGGATCAATGCTTGGAACGCGGCGGCAAATTTCACTACATCGAGTGAGCCTTGGAGGGTCAAAATCACGGGAATGTTGTAGCCTGTCCCGAGCAGATCCATCTGTTGGAGAACATGCAAGCGCTTCTGCACGGAAGATAAGAGATAGTATTCTTTGGTTTCCACGGCAGGTATGGACCGATAATGTACGGTGGATTCTTTTTTAATGTACCCGGCTAAACCACTGATAGTGGGGTTTTTAAATATCTCGCCAAGAGGAATAGCGATTTGGAGTTCCTTGAGAATTTTTCCGGTGAGTATGGAGGCTTTCAAGGAGTGTCCACCAATGTGGAAAAAATTATCATTAATACCGATGTCTTTATTTACCATGGCTTTTCCTAATACATGGCGCCATATTTCCGCTAATTTTATTTCTATCAAATCGCGGGGTGAGACATGTGTCTCAAAATCATGGGCTTCTGGAACGGGTAATGCCCGGCGATTTATTTTTCCATTGGGGGTTAATGGCATATGCGTTAGTTCTACAAAATAAGTGGGTATCATATAATCTGGGAGGCGCTGGGACAGGTATTCTCGTAATTCTGATGAGGGAATAGGAGAGGTATCAGTATCTTTAGTGACAATATAAGCACAGAGATATTGGTCGCCACCGGAGACCTCGTGGGCGATGAGGGTGGTTTCTTTCACATTGGGGTGGGTTAACAATTGATTTTCAATCTCGCCCAATTCAATACGAAAGCCACGGATTTTAACCTGATGGTCGATACGACCCAGATACTCAATAGTGCCATCAGGCAACCAGCGGGATAGGTCACCGGTTTTGTAGAATGGTGTGGACGATGTGGATGTTGTGGACAGGGAGAGAAATGAATTATGGGTGAGGTCGGGATTATTTAAATAACCAGCGGATAAGCCGTGACCACCAATATATAATTCACCGGCGATGTTCATGGGGCATAGATTAAAATAGTTATCCAAGACTAGTAGAATAGTATTGCCCACGGGACTTCCGATGGGTATGCTCTTGAGTGTATCGTATTGGTTTTGTTGGTCACGGGTGATCTCCAATACGGCGCAAACAATAGTGGCTTCAGTGGGGCCATACACATTAAATATACGACACTCTTCTTGGACACTGGCAAAACTGCGTTTTAAGAGATCAAGAGTTAATTTCTCGGCTCCTAAAAACAGGTATTTTAAGGTTTCAAAGCATAAACCACCGCTAATAAAATGTTGATACTGCGTGGGGGTGGCATGAAGAACGGTAATCTGGTTTTCCTTCATAAAGGTAAAACTGGCCTCTGGGTTTTTCACGATCTCATTGGTAACCATATATAATGAGGCCCCGGTGGTAAGGGTAATAAAGATTTCCCATACAGACCAATCAAAATAATAGGCGAGATTCTGCACAACCCTATCTTTGGTGCCAATCTCCAGATGGGTGTAGCCCCAATGTAAAAAGGGGGATAAATTGGCATGGGTGATGGGCACACCCTTGGGACGACCAGTGGTGCCGGAAGTGTAAATAATATAGGCCAGATTAATGGGAGTTATGGGAGTTACGTGAGTAACGGGAGTTATGGGAGCTTCTTGGATGAATTGTTTGGTTACTAGTAGGCTGGCGGCGCTGTCGGATAGTATATATTGGATACGATCTTCGGGTTGGTTGGGATCGATGGGGAGATAGGCGGCGCCTGCTTGGAGAATGGCTAATATGGCGAATATCATTTCGCTGGAACGGTCGATTTTGATGGCGACTATGCTTTCTGGTAATAGACCGTGTTGGATTAAATAATGGGCCAATTGAGTGGATTTATTATTTAATTGGGCATAGGTGAATGGGTTCTCGTGGTGTTGCCCGATGAGAGCGATGTGATCTGGGGTCCGGTTGACCTGTTCGGCGAATAATTGGGGAATGGTTTTGTTGTTGGGGTATGATGCGTTGATGTGATTGAAATGGAATAATATCTGGTCTTTCTCGGCGGGGGATAAAATCTGAATCTCAGATACTTTTATGGTGGGACGTTCTAATATGGAAGCGATGACGTTCTTAAAATAATGGATAAAACGCAGAATAGTTTCTGGCTTAAACAGCGTGGTACTGTACTCAAATGAACAGAAAAGATGGGGCTGGCTTTCACTGCATATCAGGGTTAAATCGACTTTGGCGGTTTTGTTTTCCTGGGGATAAGGGGTTAATTTTAAACCGGGAATTGCTACGGGCTGGGTGTCGATGTTTTGCAGTAAAAACATGGTATCAAAGAGCGGGTTCCGACTGGCATCACGGGTTAGCACCACCTTTTCGACAATATCTTCATACTGGTAGTCCTGGTTCTCGAAAGCGCTTAAGGTTCTCTCCTTGATTTCCTGCAATAACGCGGGAAAGGTTTTGGCACCTGAAGGAAACTGGCGCAATGGCAATGTGTTGACAAACATGCCGATGATTTTTTCCAGATCATCATGCCTGCGACCAGCAATGGGTGTGCCAATAACTATATCTTCGCGGTTACACATCTTGGCTAAGAAGATATTGAATACGGTCAAGAGCACCATGTATAGGGTTGCACCTGCCTGCAATGCGATGGTTTGCAACGCGCTGGTACTAGTTTGAGACAATTTAAATGGACTGATGTCCCCGGCAAAACTCTGCACTGGGGGACGACTGTAATCAATAGGCAAATCCAGCACGGGAATTTCCATGGCAAACTCCTTTTGCCAGAATAGCTCTTGTGCCTGGAGATATTGACTCTCTCTTTCTTTATTCTGCCAAGCGGCATAATCTTTGTACTGGAATTTTAGGGGGGGCAATGGGGTGCTGGTAAATAGGGCGGCAAAGTCTTGGATGATAATGTTCATGGACACACCATCGGAAATAATATGATGCATGTCTATGAGCAAGATAGACTTTTCTGCTTCCAAGTTGACCAAACCAACTCGCAACAATGGTGCGAGTGATAAGTCAAAGGAACGTATGAAATCTTTAGCGTGCAACTCCGCGAAATATTCAATACCAAATCGGACCTCGGGGTGGATAAGTTGCACGGGTTCTTCAGCCACAAGAGCAAAAGAGGTGCGGAAACTTTCATGGCGTTGGATAAGTTTTACCATGGCTTGTTCCAGTCCCTGTTTATCCAGATTCCCCGCCAGTATCCAGGCGGCGGAAATATTGTATGTGGAGCCAGCCGCATCCATTTGCTGTAAAAAGTACAAGCGTTTTTGCGCGGAAGATAAGGGGTAAAACTCTTTGGCTTCAACTGACTCTATAGACACGAACCGTTCCTGGGTGTTGTGGCTGATAAATTCTGCTAAACCTCTGATTGATGCCCTTTTGAATATCTCGGCGAGGGGAACCTTGGTATTGAGTTGGCGATGAATCTTGGAAATCAATACAATGGCTTTTAAGGAGTGACCGCCCAATTGAAAGAAATTATCGTCTATGCCAATTTTCTCTGCTTCTAGACCCAGTGTTTCCGCCCAAATGTTGACCAGTTGGTGTTCGGTTTTATTTCTTGGAGCGGTATAATCGAGGAGAGATGATAATTCCGGTTCAGGTAGAGCGCGACGATCGACCTTGCCGGAAGGAGTCAAGGGGATGTTGTGTATGGGTATAAAATACGCGGGAATCATATGGTCGGGTAACTTCAGGGATAGGAGATTACGTAATGTAGGAACATCCAAATCAGTGCCCGTGGTCAAACAGACATAGGCACAGAGATATTTTTCCGCGTTGGCTGTTTGTTTGACGACAATAATAGCATCCTCGACATGGGGAATACTTTTTAGATGGCTTTCTATTTCGCCGGGTTCGACGCGAATGCCGTGTATTTTAACTTGTTGATCGATGCGGCCTAAAAATTCAATATTTCCATTCACCAGCCAACGGGCGAGGTCACCCGTGCAGTAACATGTGCCCTCACCAGGGAAGATATTGTTTATAAATTTGGCTTCTGTCTCAGCTTGGCGGTCCAGATAGCCCCGGCCTACTTGTGATCCACCCACTACCAATTCACCGGCAATACCGATAGGTTGAAGTTGTCTCTCTTTATCCAGAATATAGATCCGCGTGTTGGCAATAGGTTTTCCAATGCTTGGGAATTGGGGGATATCGCTGTCGGGGTGAATAGTCAAGGTCGTTACCGCGTGGGTTTCGGAAGGGCCGTAGTGATTGTGTAAATAGATGTGAAACTCTTTTAAATAGTGACGTAAGAATTCATCGACTACTACTTGTTCCCCGGCAGTCACGATATGCTCGATATCACTGGCAGGAAGAGTGATGTCTGGGCCTTGGCTAAACATCATTTTCAGAAAAGACATGGGCAGAAACAGGGTCTTAATGCGATGTTTAACAATCACCTGGAATAACTGGGGGAAACTGTTGCGGGTCTCCTCGTCAATGAGCACCAACTGGCCACCATATAACAAGGTGGAGAATATCTCCTGAAAAGAGACATCAAAACTCATGGTGGTAAATTGCAATACTTTACTGAAATTGATTGAGGTGAATTGATATTGAAATTTCAGCAGGTTCACCAGATTGGCATGTTCTAACATAACGCCCTTGGGTTTCCCGGTGGAACCTGAAGTAAATATCACATAGAGCAGATCAGCGGGGTGAGTGAGGTCGGGAAGATTTTCTGTGGCATTCAGAGGGAGGTCGCGGTAAATGCTGTTGTCGCGTATATCCAACGTGGGGATAGTTGCAGTGATGCGGGTGGTGTCGGGGTCCATTTCAAAATTAAAAAGCAACGTGGACAAGTGACTATCTTCGATCATGAATTGTTTTCGTTGGGGTGGGAACGTGGGGTCAATAGGCAAATAGGCCGCGCCAGCTTTTATGATGCCCAGCATGCCAATAATCATGTCAAAGGAACGGTCTACCATAAGACCCACAATAGTGTCTTTGCCTATTCCCTGGTTTCGCAACAATCGTGCCAAACACTGGGCTCTCCGGTTTAACTCGTTGTAGCTGAGGTTACTGTGGCCAAATACCAGGGCGGTGTGGTCTCCATGTGCCTGCACTATTTTATCAAACATACTTTGGATGGTTTCATGAAGGAGGATGGGTAGAGTGGGGCCATTGGACATTGCCAAAATTTTTTGTTTTTCTTCCTCTCCCATTAGTTGGATATGGGCGATTTTAATATCTGGAGCCGCTTGGATGGCCGCCACGATATTTTTAAAATATTGGCTGAAGCGTTGGGCGGTTGCTTTGAGAAATAATGTGGTGCTGTATTCCAGGCTAAAGATCAAATGGTTGGCCAGTTCATCTCCTTCCAAAATTAAATCAAATTTAGCGGTTTTGTTTTCAAATTCCAGGGGTTTCATTACCAGACCCGACTGGGTGGCGCTGCTGATATCCATGTTCTGAAACACAAACAAGACATCGAACAAGGGATTTCGCGAGGTATCCCTATTTTTGGCGACCTGGGTGACCAGGGTTTCAAAGGGATAATCTTGATTTTGATAGGCATTCAGGGTGTTTTCTTTGAGTTCATTTAAAAACGTGAGGAATGTTTTTCCGGGTGCGGGGAAGTTGCGTAAGGCGAGGGTATTAACAAACATCCCGACAATGTCCTGGGAGTCATCGTGCCTGCGGCCCGCAATAGGTGAACCGATGATGATGTCTTCTTGGCTGCTTAGTTTTGCCAACCACGTATTGCACAGGGCGAGGAGCACCATGTAGATGGTCACGCCTTGTTTGGCAGCCAATCTATTTAAGAACAGGGTCTTTTCCGGGTCGAGATCAAAGGTTAAACGATCCCCTGCGAACTTTTGCATCATGGGTCTGGGATAATCGGTGGGTAAATTTAAAACGGGTATTTCTTCTTGATACAAACCAAGCCAATAGTCTTCTTGGATGGCTAATGCGTCGATATTGGCTTTATCGGACTGCCAGGCTGAATAATCCTTGTAATGGATTCGTAGGGGGGGCAATGGGGTGTTGGTGTAAAAAGCCAAAATATCTTTCTGAATGATGCCGATGGATGACCCATCTGCCACGATATGATGGACATCGACTAACAGGAAATAATTCTGACTATTATTTTTGATCAAACCAACGCGTAGCAGAGGGGCTTGGGAAAGATCAAAGGGCTGGATGAATTGGTGGATAGTAGCGAAAACATACTGCTCCCTCTCTGCTTGGGTCATAGTCATAGTATTATAATATTGGAAAGCAAATGGCACCTCGGGGTGAACGACCTGAAGAGCTTCACCATCAATGAGTAAAAAGGAGGTTCGTAAACTCTCGTGCCTGCTGAGCAATTTTTTAAAAGCAGCGGCAAATTGTATTTCATCCAATTCACCTTCCAGGGTGAGAACAGTGGTGATATTATAGCCTGTCCCATTGGAATCCAACTGCTGGAGAAAATGGAGTCTTTTCTGCGCGGAAGAGAGCGGATAATATTGTTTTTGTTCCACTGCCGGGATCGCTTGGAACTCTTGCCCTGTTTCTTGCGCGATAAAGGCCGATAATTCTCGTATCGTGGGTCTTTTAAATATTTCTCCCAGGGGTATTTTGACCTGGAGTATTTTATGGATGCGGGAAGTCAGGGAAGTGGCTTTTAAGGAGTGACCACCGAGGAGGAAAAAATTATCATCTATGCCCAGGGGGCTAAGTGAAGGATCTATATTTAATATTTCGCCCCATATGTGTACCAATGCCTGTTCGCTGGGGTTGCGTGGGGCGACATAGCCGCCGGTGAATGTTATCTCAGGCGCGGGCAGGGCTTTGCGGTCGACTTTGCCAGAGGTGGTCCGGGGAATTTTTTCCAATTGCACAAAGTAAGTGGGGATCATATAATCGGGCAGACAATGGCGTAGATGTTCCCTGCATTGGGATGGGGAAATCTCCTCTGGGGTCACGATATAGGCTACTAAATGCTTATCGCCAGACGAATCTTCTTTAACCTCGACGACTGTATCGGTGATGAGTGGGTGTTTGGCTAATATATTTTCGATCTCACCGAGTTCGATGCGAAAGCCTCTGATTTTTACTTGGAAATCTATTCTGCCGAGGAATTCAATGTTACCATCGACTAACCAACGGGCGAGGTCGCCGGATTTGTAGAGTTTTGTTGACGTTATGGACGAAGAGATAAATTTATTTTGGGTGATTTGGGGTTGATTCAAATAACCACGGGTAATACCGGGACCGGAAATACACAGTTCACCAGCTAGACCAATGGCTTGTAGTTGGGCTATTTTATTTAAGATAATGATATGGTAATTGGTGATGGGTTTGCCGATGGGCACAGCGGTTGGAACAGGGGATTCACATTTATAATAGGTGGCACAGACAGTGGACTCGGTGGGACCGTAGGTGTTATAGACCTGGGCGGTGGCGAGGAGATTATTTATGTATTGCCCTTTTAATATATCGCCACCACTGATATAAATACGAATGGGAAATTGGCTGTCTGCTTTATTTAATTCGTTTAACATGAGTGGTGAGGCAGTGATGAAGGTGACATGGTGTTTGAGGATAAACGCGGAGAGTTGGTCCATATCCATGATGCTATTTTTGTCTGTTATAGCCAGTTTACCGCCTTTTAAGAGGATGGGGTATAGTTCTTCGACAAAGGCATCAAAGGTAAAGGAGGCTTGTTGGATAACAGTATCGGTGGGGAATAAGGTAAATTGCCGCTCAAAGGCATGAATATAAGCCAATAGATTGCCATGCTCTACGAGCACGCCCTTGGGGCGACCGGTGGAACCGGAAGTGTAGATGATGTAGGCGAGATTTGTGGGAGTTATGGGAGTAGTGGGAGTAGTGGGAAGTATGGGAGTTACGTGAGTAACGGGAGTTATGGGAATTATGGGAACGGGGTAAGTGGCTTCTTGGATCAATTGGGAGGTGAGTAGGATTGGGGCGGCACTGTCTGATAGGATAAATTGGATACGCTCCTCGGGGTAGTCGGGGTCGATGGGTAGATAGGCGCCACCGGATTTTAAAATTGATAGAATGCCGATGATCATTTCAATGGAACGGGGGATTGTAAGGGCAACGATGGTGTCGGGTAAGACGCCTTTTTTTAGTAATAGGTTGGCTAATTGATTGGTTTTATTATTTAGTTCCGCATAGGATAATTGACAGTTGCTGTTTTTGGGTTCGATGAGGGCGATGGCATTGGGGGTGCGCTGGGCTTGGTCCGCTAATAACTGATGGAGCAAACGCACCGCAGGGAACGGTGCGACAGGGGTGTTGAATTCCTCTAAAATACGCTGTCTTTCTGCTTCATCCAACAGATTTATCTCCGCGATCTTGAGGGCGGGGTTATCTAATACGGTCACGATTTGCCCGATTACATTTAATAGATGCTTGACAAATCGTTGGATTGTTTCCCGTTTAAAAAGCGCCGTACAATATTCCAACGCGCCATGAATCCGCTCTGTTTCTTCTGTCAATTCAAGGGTTAGATCCACCTTGGCAGTTTTGAACTGCGATGGACGGGACGTGAAGGTCAACCCTTCTATGGACAGGGAGGGAAATTCGAAATTTTGCACCAGTAACATGACATCAAAAATAGGATTATGGCTAAAATTGGGCACTTTTTCCACATGCTTGATGACTTCACGGAAAGGGTAAACCTGATTTTCAAACGCGGCTAGGGCCCCGCTTTTTACAGTGTTCATGAACTCCCACACCAATTGATCCGCTATGATATGATTGCGCATGACCACCGTGTCCAATAAAAGGCCGATCAGGGGTTCCAGGTCGGAGTGGTTTCTGCCTGCAATGGGAGTGCCAATGATGATATCGTTTTGCCCGGTGTAATGGAACAGGGTGATTTCCAAAGCGGTTAATGCGACCATGTATAACGTGGCACCGGATTTTTTACTTAAATGATTGATCTTGTCCTTCATGGAACCGTGGATTTCAAAGCTAAGACTGGCCCCGGCAAAAGATTGCACGGCGGGCCTGGGGAAATCAAGGGGCATTTCCAATACGGGTAGTTCGCCATCAAGAAGAGCGAGCCAATACTTCTCTTGTGCGCGCAATAAACCGGAGGCTAATCGCTCCTGCTGCCATTGGGCAAAATCTTGATATTGAATTTTTAAGGGGGGCAGTTGATTTTCTGCGCCGCTATAAATGGCGGTGATTTCTTTGACTAAGATGGCCATGGACGTACCGTCAGAAATGATATGGTTCATATCAAAGAGTAAAATATGTTGCGTTGCATTCTTTCTGATCAACCCCATGCGTAACAAGGGGGCTACAGAAAGATCAAAGGGGCGAATAAAATCAAGGTTCTCCCCTTCATAATCCAGGATTTCAAAATCCACATGGCTTTGAACTCGCATCACGGCTTTTTCTGCTAACAACAGAAAGGAGGTTCGTAAAATGTCATGTCTTTGAATCACAACATTTACTGCCTGTGCCAGACGTTTTTTATCCAGGTTGCCGTCTACTTCAAGAATAGACGGGATATTGTAACTGGTTCCAATACCTTCCAACTGTTGTAAAATAAAAAACCGTTGCTGCGAGGAGGACTGAGGATAGTAGTCCTTTTTTTCTACCGCTTGAATACCCTGGTAAAAACTCTGGCTCCCAGGCTGAAGATTCTGCTGGTTAGATGAAAGGATATACTGCTCTATATATTGGGCCTGTTGGCGGATAGTCTGGGATTTGAAGATTTCTGTAAGGGGGATTTTGATGTTTAATTCACGGTGTATTTTGGATATCAGGAAGGTGGCTTTGAGAGAATGACCGCCCAATTGGAAAAAATTATCATCGATGCTGATCTGGGTATTCTGGGTGACATGTAAAATGTCATTCCATATATCAACCAATTTTGTTTCTATTTCATTCCGTGGCGCGGTATAACTTGCGCCTGCACTCAGCTCAGGTTGTGGTAAGGCTTTTCTGTCAATTTTCCCATTGGGAGTCAAGGGGATTTTATCAAGTTTTACAAAACAGGCGGGGATCATGTATTCTGGCAATTCGCGGGCCAGTTGTTCGCGTAATACTGCGCTATTATATTCTCTTTCAGACACAAAATAGGCACAGATTAATTTATCCTCTGAATTCTCCTGAAGGACTACTACCACCGTTTCTTTCATGCCGTTGAGCTTTTTTAAAGAATGCTCAATCTCGCCCAGTTCAATGCGAAAGCCACGGATTTTTACCTGATGGTCGATACGCCCCAGGAATTCGATGTGCCCATCTGATAGCCAGCGGGCCAAGTCACCCGATTTGTAGAGTGTTGTGGCTGGGGTGGATGAAAGAGAGATAAATGTATCACGGGTTAATTCCGGGTGATTAAGATACCCTCTGGCCAGACCAGCACCGCCAATATATAATTCGCCACTGATACCAATAGGAACCGGTCTTAACATTTTATCCAGTATATAAATGGTCGTGTTTGCGATTGGCTTGCCAATTGGAATGGTGCTGACGTTATTGGCTATTTCATTGATAAAATAATAGGTGGCATAAACAGTCGACTCAGTCGGACCATATACATGGATAATACGATCTTTGCCCAGGTATTCCAAGGCTTTTTGAGAATGCTCAAGCGATATTCGCTCACCCCCAAATAATACTTTCCTGATCCGCTCCAAACAACGGATTTCTAAATCCACCAGCGCATTAAACAACGCGGTCGTGATAAAAAATACGGTTATTCCGGCACTCTGTATAAGTCTGGCCAGACGGTCCACAACCAGGACATCCTCCCGCGAAATTAACACGAGAGCTGCCCCATTCAAAAGCGCTCCAAAAATGTCGAAAACAGAACCATCAAAGGCATAATTGGATAATTGTAAAATACGGTCAGAGGACGTTAAATCTATATAATTGGTGTTTTTGACCACACGGATGACATTGGCATGGGAAGTCAGGACCCCCTTGGGTTTCCCAGTGGAACCAGAAGTATAGATGACATAGGCGATATCCGTGGGAGTTATAGACGTGATGGGAGTGATTGAAGTGATGGGGGTGCGAAGAGCTTCTTGGATGAATTGCTGGGTGATTAGAATGCTGGCGGCACTGTCGGATAACATGAATTGTTGGCGCTCTTCGGGGTAGTGGGGATCGATGGGAAGATAGGCGGCACCGGCTTTTAAAATACCAAGGATCCCTACCAGCATCTCAATGGAACGTTCTACCATTATGCCCACGATAGCCTGGGGTAAAACGCCTTTTGCTCGCAATCGTTCTGCCAATGAATTCGCTTGTCTGTTTAATTGCGCATAAGTGATTTGAGAGGATGCGGTTGGCCCGATAAGTGCAATGGCATCGGGGGTGTGGTTGGCTTGTTCCATGAACAAGTGGTGGATCGTTTTGTCGACGCGGTATTCTGCCCCGGTCGTGTTAAAATCATGGATGATCTGGTTCTTTTCCGCGCTGGATAAAATTTGTACATCGGATAGCGTCTGCTCCTTATTTTCCATGATAGACGAAAGGGTCTTCATAAAATAGGCGATAAAGCGCACGATGGTTTCAGTTTTAAATAACCGCGTGTTGTATTCAAAAACAAGTTCCAACCTCTCGTCTATTTCTACCACGATTAATGACAGATCAAATTTTGATGTTTTGTTCTCCAATGGATAGGGGGATAATTTCAAACCGGGGATTTCCGTGTCCTGGGTGGCCGTGGTTTGCAGCGTAAACATCGTATCAAACAGCGGGTTACGACTGACATCGCGCGTGACTACTACCTGCTCAACAATATCTTCATAAGGGTACTCCTGGTTCTCGAAGGCTTTTAAGGTTCTCTCCTTGACATCGTTGAGAAAATCAAGCCACTTTTTTTCTGCAATGGGATAATTACGCAAAACCAATGTGTTGACAAACATGCCGATGATCTTTTCCAGGTCAGCATGTCTGCGCCCGGCCACGGGTGTACCGATCCAGATGTCTTCTTGGCCGCTTATTTTGGCGAGGAAAATAGTATATATGGACAACAACACGATGTACAGCGTGGCATCTGTCTCAGCAGCATAGGCTTTTAATGCCCGCGTGATGTCACTGTTTATACTGTGTTTTAAAATGTTTCCCTCATAACTCTGCAACGCGGGCCTGGGAAAATCGCCGGGTAATTCAAGGATCGGTATTTCCCCGGCGAACTCGGCTTTCCAGTAGAGTCCTTGCTGATGAAGATATGCACTCGTTTTCTGCTGGTTCTGCCACGCTGCATAATCCTTGTACTGAAGCCGTAGCGCGGGCAATTCTTGACCAAAATACAGAACGGCAAAATCATGCAGCAGCACTTCCAATGAAACACCATCAGAGATAATATGATGCATGTCCACCAGCAACAAGAATTTTTCAGGGGCCATTTCTACCAGACCTACCCGCAACAAGGACGCCCTTGATAAATCAAAGGGCCGCACAAAATTCCCCAATATTGCTTTGGTGGATGAACCGTCTATTTGGGAGAACGGGTAATCCTCGATTGCAAATTCCAATGCCCCGTGGATTCTTTGTACTGGTTCATCGGCGATGTGTTGAAAGAATGTTTTTAAACTTTCATGGCGTTCTATCAATTGATTGAAGGTTTTTCCCAGCCTATTTTTATCTATTGGCTCGGCGAATTCCAATACTATCGGCAGATTGTAGGCGATGCTAACCACCTCCAATTGATTGAGGAAATAGAGTCGCTTCTGCGCGGAGGACAAGGGGTAATATTCCTTGGTTTCTACGGGTTCGATAGCCACGAACGATTCTTTGACATGGCCGCTGATGAGTTCGGCCAAGCCCCTGATAAAGGGCCGGTTAAATATGTCGGTCAAGAGTATCTTGTTATTAAATGCCTTGTGAATCTTGGAAATCAACACGATTGCCTTTAAAGAATGCCCCCCCATCTGGAAAAAGTTGGTATCTATGCCAATTTTCTCCTCTTCTACTGTTAATGTCTCGGCCCACATCTTGACCAATAATTGTTCCGTTCTATTTCTGGGCGCTGTATAATCTATGCCCCTGTCTAAATCGGGTTCGGGTAATGCGCGGCGCTCTACTTTCCCACTGGCAGTCAGGGGAATTTTATCAATGGGAACAAGATAAGCGGGCACCATATACGCGGGTAAATGGGCGGACAAAGTGTTCTTTAATGTGGCCATATCCCATTCGATAGCCATATCCAATACCACGTAAGCACACAGGAACTTCTCTCCCTTGGCATCCTGTTTGACCACGACCACGGCATCTTTGACCACGGCGAGCTTCTTTAATTGACTCTCAACCTCCCCCGGTTCCACGCGAATACCACGAATCTTGACCTGCTGATCCATACGACCTAAGAATTCAATATTTCCATTGGCTAACCAGCGCGCCATATCGCCGCTCAAATATAACTTCCCGTCTTGGCGAAATAGATCCGCTATAAATTTCTGCCCTGTTTCTGCCTCGCGACCAAGATAACCACGGCCTACCTGGATACCTCCAATCACCAATTCCCCGGCAATACCGATGGGCAGAACATGTTTCTCTTTATCCAGAACATAGATGCTGGTATTCATAACCGGTCTGCCAATGGTGGGGAATTGTGGGATAGGTTCTGCGGGAGAGAGGGTTAATGTTGTTACGACGTGGGTTTCCGATGGGCCATAGTGATTGTGTAGATAAATGTGATTCCCCGTTAAATAATTCCTGAAGGCATCTTCCACCAC
This sequence comes from uncultured Clostridia bacterium, assembly GCA_964502145.1. Lineage (GTDB taxonomy): Bacteria > Acidobacteriota > Aminicenantia > UBA2199 > UBA2199 > CAZCVI01. The sequence goes on along the minus strand of CAZCVI010000004.1, from coordinate 152,386 downwards.
GACTTGTTCCCCAGCGGTCACGATATGTGCTATACTACCGGCAGGAAGAAGGGTGTCCATATCATAACTAAACATCATTTTCAGGAACGACATGGGAAAAAAGAGGGTCTTGAGCTTATGGCGAACAATCAAACGGAATAAATCGGGTATGCTGTTGCGGGTATCCTCGTCGATCAAATATAACTGGCCACCAGCAAGCAAGGTGGAGAATATTTCTTGAAAAGAGACATCAAAACTGATGGTGGTAAATTGCAACACCTTGCTAAAATCAATACAAGTATGCTGGTACTGGAACCAGATCAAGTTAACCAGATTGCGATGCTCTAACATGACCCCCTTGGGTTTGCCAGTGGAACCGGAAGTAAAAATGACATACACCAGATCAGCACCGTTATTTAAATTGGGCAGTTCTTCTGCGGGGTCAGGGGAGATGTTGCTATTATTATCACTCATATCCAGGACAGGGATATTTTCAACGATAGCGGCAGTGTCCACATCTATTTCACAATGGGTCAGCAATAGTGTCATATGACTGTCCTCGATCATAAACTGTTTTCTTGACACGGGGAACTTGGGGTCAACCGCCAGATACGCGCCACCCGCTTTTAAAATGGCGAGCATACCTATCACCATCGCGAACGACCGTTCTACCATCAGGCCCACGATATGGTTCCGTCCAACCCCACGATGACGCAACACGTGGGCCAGCAGATTGGTTTGACTGTGCAATTGTCCGTAGGTGAGGTGGCTATTTTCCATTATAAGGGCAGTTTTATCACTGTTTTCCCGTGCTATTATGGCAAATAACCCATGGATCGTGGCGTTTGGATCACTGGGCCCGGATATGCCGTTGGACATTTCCAGGATTCTCTGCTTTTCCTGGGTATCAATCATCTCAATAGCGGCAATACGTTGGTCGGGGTTGGCGATAATGGCGGTGACTATATTTTTAAAATACAAGCTGAAACCCCGGACTGTTTCCTCTTTAAACAATTTCGTGCCATATTCCAGGCTAAAAGCCAGTTTATTATTGTTCTCCTGCCCATCCAGGTTTAAATCGAATTTGGCAGTCTTCTTGACATAGGGAAACGGGGTGGCCCGTAAGCCGGGAATATCAATGGCGGGGATATCCATGTTCTGAAAAACAAACATGGCATCGAACAAGGGGTTGCGCGAGGTGTCCCTGTGTTTGACAACGTGGTCCACGAGGTCTTCGAAGGGATAATCCTGATTTTGAAAAGCATCTATTGTACTGCTTTTTATTTCAGCTAAGAAAGTAGCAATGGTTTTCCCTGGTTCGGGATAATTTCGTAAGGCCAGCGTATTGACAAACATGCCGATAAGAGGCTGCAAATCTTCATGTCTTCTCGCGGCGATCGGGGTTCCGATAATGATATCATTTTCACCGCTCATTTTAGCCAGCCAGATGTTGGATACGGCTAAAAGCACCATGTACAGGGTGACGTCGTGGCGTAACGCCAGTGTTTTTAATGCATGGGTCTGGTCCACGGTGAGTTCAAAGACAAAACGATCACCTGCAAAACTCTGCACCAGGGGTCTGGGATAATCGGCAGGTAAATTCAAAACAGGGATATCATCGGCAAACCGCTCCAGCCAGTATTTTTCCTGGCTGATTAGGGCCTCCCTATTCCTGTCACTTTTCTGCCAGAGGGCAAAATCTTTATAATGAATTCTCAAGGGCGGTAACTCGCCGCCACTGTAAAAGGCCATAATCTCGGCAATGATGATCCCGATTGATGTCCCATCGGCGATAATATGGTGCATGTCGACCAGCAAAAGATGCCGGGCGAAAGCTTCTTTTAGCAAACGGACACGCAGCAACGGGGCCTGGCTCAAATCAAAGGGCCGCAGGAACAAATCGACGGGTTTGGCCTCATAATATTCAAGCTTAAATTCACATTGGGAATGGACCCGTTGCACGGGTTCATCGGCAATCACCAGAAAAGATGTTCTTAAACTCTCGTGCCGCTGTATCAATTGCAGAAAAGCACGGGTTAATTTGTCTCGATCCAATTCGCCTTCCAGTGTCAGCGCGGTCGGGATGTTGTAGCCTGTGCCCATCACATCCATCTGCTGGAGAACATGCAACCTCTTTTGCACGGAAGATAACCGATAGTATTCCCTGCTTTCAACAGCGTTGATGGCGTCATAGTGTTCGGCTGACGCTTTCTGGATATATCCGGCTAAACCGCTGATGGTCGGGGTTTTAAAGATTACAGTCAGAGGAATAGCGACCTTGAGTTCCTTGTGAATTTTTCCCACCAGGATAGACGCTTTTAACGAGTGCCCACCCAGGTGGAAAAAATTATCGTGGATTCCTATAGCAGCTTGGGCAGGATCTATATTTAAAATACCCTGCCAGATTTCGGCCAGTGTGGCTTCTGTTTCATTCCTCGGCGCCACATGGTTGTCCCGCTTGGTTATTTGGGGTGTGGGAAGCGCATTGCGATCCACTTTGCCATTGGGCGTCAGGGGGATTTTTTCCAACTGGATAAAACAAGCAGGAATCATGTACTCGGGTAAAGTAGTTAATAGATGCTCTCTTAATGGCGTGTCCGTGAGCACCGTGTCTGCGACAATATAGGCAGCGAGAAATTTATCGCGGTTCGTTTCCATTTCAGACACCACCACCACTTGCTGTATGGCAGGGTGTTTTAATAATTGCGTTTCAATCTCTCCCAGTTCAATGCGAAATCCACGGATTTTTACCTGCTGATCAATGCGACCCAGGAACTCGATTGTACCGTCCATCAACCAGCGGGCAAGATCACCCGTTTTGTAGATTTTGATGGACGATGTGGGCGATGTGGACAGAAAGAGAAATTTCGCGGCGGTGAGTTCAGGGTTATTAAGATAACCCATGGCTAGGCCATCACCACCCACAACCAGTTCACCGGGCACGCCAATGGGCGATAGATGGTTATATTTATTGAGAATATAGGCGGTAGAATTGGCTATGGGTTTACCAATAGGAATGTTAATACTGTATTCCTGCTGGATAGAAAAGGTGGTGGAAAACGTGGTGTTCTCGGTGGGACCATAACCATTGATCACATTCAAATCGGGGTACAAGCTGCGCAAACGTGCGATATGCGGCGGGGATAAGACATCACCACCAACCAAAAGATTCTTGAGGGGGGCGAACACACCACTATCGGCTAACAATACCTGATTGAACAACGACACGGTCATCCACATGGTACTCACTTTATTTTTCTGGATCGATACTTTTAATTTTTCCGGGGTCAGCAACGTCTCTTTGTCCACGATGACTAATTTTAAGCCATTCAATAATACCCCCCATATCTCGAAAGTAGAGGCGTCAAATTCCATGGCACCGGTTTGCAAAATGCAGTCATCGGGATTGAATTCTACATAGTTGGTATTTTGGACTAAGCGGACGACATTTTGATGGGTGACGATGACGCCCTTGGGTTCGCCGGTGGAACCGGAAGTGTAGATGATGTAGGCGGGGGTGATGGGAGTTATGGGAGTTGTGGGAAGTATGGGAGTTATGGGAAGTATGGGAGTGATGGGAGTTAGGATGAGGCGGGCGGAGCTGTCGGATAATAGGTATTGTTTGCGCTCTTCGGGATAGTCGGGGTCTATGGGTAGATAGGCGGCACCGGATTTTAGGATGCCTAAGACGCCGATGATTGTTTCTGGGGAACGGTCACCTAAAATCGCGATGATATCGCCGGGTAAGACTCCTTGGGCGATTAAAGATTGGGCCACATGATTGGATTGGGTGTTTAATTCCGCATAGGTCAGTTGATACCCGTTATTTTTACCACCTAGTAGAGCGATGTGGTCGGGAGTGCGGTCCGATTGTTCCATGAACAATTGGTGAATTGATTTTTCACGCGGATATTCCGTTGTTGTGTTGTTCAACTCATATAATAAATGATGGATTTCATTTTGAGCCAACATCGGTAAATCCCCAATGCGCGTGTCCGGGATAGTGAGAATCGCTTCAAGCAGACGTATATAATGAGCGATCATCCGGTTCATTGTGGCGGCATCAAAGATATCCACATTGTATTCCCATTCTACCAGCACCTGATCGTTTTCAATTGCCACTGCCCCTTCATTCTGCTGTTGCTGCGGCGGCACCACTACCAGATTGATGTCAAACTTCGCCGAATAGTTGTGCGTCGGCTCCAAGTGCAATGCTAAACCCGGCAACCATAAATGATCGGTAGGCGTGTCCATAAAACTGAACAGTACCTGGAAAATAGGACTGTAACTTAAACTCCGTTCCTGCCCCATTACCTCCACGATTTTTCCAAAAGGCGTATCCTGATGTTGATACGCTTCCAAACACGTCTCTTTGACCCGCGCTAAATAATCCATGAATGTCACGTCACCCGAGGTATGGGTGCGCAACGGAAGCGTGTTGATCACCATCCCCAACATGTCTTCCATCTCTTTATAACTCCGGTTAGCCAGTCCTGTGCCCGCACATAAATCTTCTTCTCCCGTGTACCGGTATAACAATGTTTTGAACACCGCCAGCATCGCCATAAATAAGGTCACCCCATTCTTGCGACTGAATTCTTTCAATTGCGCTGTCAAATCCGGTGAAAGACGGAACTCTTTTAAACCACCCTGCCCACTCATCACTGCCGGACGCGGACGATCTCCGGGTAATTCCAGCACTGGAATCAAACCCGCGAGTTTTTCCTGCCAGTAATCCAGATGCCGCTGTAAACGGTCCCCCTGTAAATACCCCCTTTGCCAGATCGCATAATCCGCGTATTGAATCGGCAGTTCTGGTAAATCATGCCCCCTACCCTCTGTATACGCCGTGAAAATTCGGATAAACTCGTTTAACAATACCCCCTGCGTCCAACCATCATGAATTAAATGATGCTCTGTCAACACCATTAGATGCTCCGTTTCGTGCAGTTTCAAAAGCGTCACCCGTAACAGCGGCCCTGTTTCAAAATTAAACGCGTTGCTGCCTTCCTGGCTGACCCATTGTTCTACCTCTTCTTCGTTCACTGCCAGAACCGGGATATTAAAATAATAAGGTGGCAAAACCTGCTGCACTGGCACACCCTCTTTCGTCACAAATACCGTGCGCAAGATTTCATGGCGGCGAATGATTTCTGTAAAAGTTCGTTCCAATAACAAGGCTTCCAAGTTCCCTGTGACCCGGATCACACGCGGTACAAAGTAGGCTGTATTCTCCGTATCCAGTGTTTGCAAGAACCATAACCGTTCCTGGGAAAATGAAAGCGGAATATCACGCTCACGTGAGGCTCTGGGAATGGCGGAAACATGCCGTTCCAGTTTATCTATTTCTGCGGCCAATGCTTTGATATAAGGCCGCTCGAAGAACTTGCGCATTGGAAGTTCCACTCCCAATGTTTCACGAATCAACGCGATACACCGGCCCACCCGGATAGAATCACCACTAATATCAAAAAAATCATCATTAATGCCGATATGTTCCAACACCAATAATTCCTGCCAGATTTTTACCAGTGCTTTTTCCGTGTCCGAGGCCGCTGCTTCATACTCCACACCGGTTACAATAGTGCTTTCATCCGGTGGCGGCAGTGCTTTCCTGTCGATCTTACCGTGGACAGTCAGCGGCAATTGTTCCATACGAATAAAATAGGCCGGGATCATGTATTCTGGTAGTTCTTGCCCCAGGTGTTCCTTTAACATGGAAACAGTGAACGTGTTCGCTGAATCCGTCACATAATACGCGCAAAGATAACGGCTGCCGTTCTGTTGTTCTCCATCAATGACCACCGCACCCGTGATCTCCCGGTGCTTTAACATAGAGCTCTCAATTTCACCCAGTTCAATACGGTAGCCCCTAATTTTGACCTGCAAGTCAATGCGGCCTAAAAATTCGATATTGCCATCCGGTAACCACTTCACCAGATCACCCGTGTTATACCTGATGCCATTTAAAGAGTGGCGAAATTTCTCCGCAGTTAAGGTTGGATTGTTCAGGTAACCCGTAGCTACACCGTCACCCCCGATACATAATTCACCTGCAATTCCGATCGGTTGCGCATTAAATTGTTTATCTACTATATAAAGCTGATGAAGCGCAGTGGGTTTCCCAATCGGAATATTCGCGCTATCCTCAAGGCCCAAACCTTGTGCTCCCGTGATCGTAAAAATAGCGCAATTAATAGTTGTTTCAGTCGGACCATAACCATTGTGGATGTAGCATTGAGCATCCACTTTGGCCGCGATACTTTTCACGATTTGACCCGTCAACCGTTCCCCTCCCAGATGCACGATTTTAAGATAGGGCATATTTTCCCCGCTCGTGCTGATACTATTAAAAAAAACCGGGGTACTATGAATAGTATCTATACCATGTTTATTGATAATACGACTGTACTGGCGGAAATCACCTATGGCTTTCTTATCGACAAAAACAAGAGTTCCACCATATAACAACGTTGTTATCAATTCAAATACCCCAAAATCAAAGGTATAGGACAGATTCTGCATGACTCGCGTATGCGACCCAAGTCCAAAATAGTCCCTGAACCACGTGAACAGCGGGTTTAAATGATAATGATGGATCGGCACACCCTTCGGACGCCCCGTGGAACCCGAAGTATAAATAATATAGGCAGGAGCCGTGGCCGTTGTAGCCGTTAGCATTGGTGGGCGTGTGGTATTTTCTGTTGTAAAATTTTCGTCTATGCAGATAATGTGTTTCACCAAGGAGTTTTGCGCCACCATTTCCCGCACCTGTTCATAATTCTCCCGATCAGTTAAAACAATACTTATCCCACAATCAGAAATAATGTAATTGACCCGATCCTTGGGAAAGGTCGGATTTATTGGAACAAAGCAGTTGGCTGATTTCCAGATCCCTAATATTCCAATCGGAAGTGCCGGGCTATCCCCAACTATTAATGCGATATAATGCTTCATGTTTTACTCCTGTATAGGCTTTTTACTGGATGGTAGGCTTTTTTTTTCTGATAAACTTCTATTGGATTGCTTATGGACTATAGTTAGTTATTAAAATCGAGGGGAATTATTTTTTACTAGGCTCCCGCCTTTGAATACATCGTCGTCTTACTATAAATGGTTTTTTTAAAGGTAAAATAGTTTTTTTTGCGAAAAAATAGAGTTCTCATTAAAAAGTATTATACCATATTATCATGGTTTTGCAAATATTTGCCCAGCCCCAAATCCACCACTCAATTTTTGAACATGCTGGACTGACTGGAGAAGCGTGCCTATTATTTTCTGGCAAAGATACAATCCACCGGATTGGAAATATCCCCGTGCGGGTATGCCAATTGATACAGCACCGGGTTCCAATTTTTATCTATGAAACTTCGTTGTGGGCTTTTTTGGTTCATAGAGTAAGCAAAAAAGATAAACCGTGGCGCATAGGCAAATACAAAGTAGTCCAGATTATTTATATTTTCTAAGGTCACATCTGTTGACGCAATACCGCAAAGGTCTCGGATAACAGCGTCTTCCAGGTAATATCCCACAATACCAATTTCAGGAACCAGCAACACATCCCCTTTTTTAACCATGGGACGTATCGAATCCGCTATCTTCTTATAGGACATCAACCGTCCATCATTTTTAAAAGTATGAAAGACATGTATTTTAGTGGTCGTAGTAACCAAAAAACCGACCAGAAAAATTATTAAAAGAATGCCTGCGATCTTGAAGGCACCAGGGAACATAAATTTCCGTTTCCCTTCTAACCCGGTGACAGCCCGCCATTTGTTCAGCCATACAAAAAAGGCAATCATTCCAAACATTGTAAACATCGGTATAATAATAAAAAAATCATAGAAATACCAATGGTAATACGGCGTGATGATCCACTTGTACGCATAGAAATGCAATATGGTATATCCCAGCAATGTGAGCGAAATAGCCCGGCAATACATCAATCCCAACAGCAAGGGAAAAACCAGGAATTTCATGCCATGGAACATTTCCAGGGTCAGGGGGCGGCCCATGGTGTAATAAAGCTGCCACATTCCACTTTTACCCTGGATAATCTTGGTTTTCAGCGTGTTGGGAAAAAGAGTATGAAAGTGAATCCCATAATAGATATGCCAGATAGACACCAACAATAAAAACACCAAGGCCAATTTCCCCCAATCCCCTGCCATTTGCCCAAAGCTCTTTTTTTCCTTTTGCCATACGATCACATAGTGTAGAGCAAGAACCGGGAGCAGCAATATCAGTTCTGCACGGGCCAAGTAAGCCACGGCTGCCAGAAAACCGGTGAGCCTAAAATCCCGTTTTATATAATAGGCCCACAATACCCCAAACAGGCTGCAATAAACAAGCGGTATTTCTCCCCCGATAGTGGTGACGGTAATAAAATTGAAAAAAACCGGTAACGGTGTCAACACGGCCCAGCTTCCCATAGTCCGACGCAATGACAGAAATGCCCAAAGCGACGCCATTGCCAGCAACAGTGTGGACAATACTTTTGACACCATCACCAGATCGCTAAAACCGCTTATTTTATAACAGAATGCCAGCATGTAAACCCACAATGGACTGGTCACTGCAAAATGACTATCCCCCGGATTAAGTACCGGTCCGGTTCCATTGGCAATGTGTTTAGCCACTCTAAAATAAATAAACACATCGTCCATAAAAACGCTGCTCTGGACGAAAAAATAAATAACCACTACCGCCAGTACTATACTAAATAGATAGAGATTATCTATTTGTTTTTTAGCGCTGCCCCCCAGCCATTTCCCCTCTCCCTCAATCGCAAATGTATTCCTTAAAACAGTCAATAAATCCATGTTCCTCCCCCAATTTACCTTATTTTTATATCCCTACACGATAGTACCAGATTTTTTATTATTTATCAACTATTAAATTAGTATCTATTCAGTTTTTTGCACGCCACCCAACATCTTTCCGAAATCCTGGTCATCCATTAATCCCCTTTGCTTATTAATGATAACACATAAATCACTCAATGGCCGGGTTTTGCTGCCCTCGATTCCAAAAAAAAAACTCAACCGCCAGGTTTTATTGCTCTCGATTCACAAACAAAACTCAACCGCCAGGTTTTAAAGCCCTCGATTCCAAAAAAAAAACTCAACCGCGAGGTTTATTACTCACGATGCTACAAAAAAGACTGAACGGCGAGGTGTGGAAGGTGAATGGCCACCTAAAAACCTGGCGTCTGAGTAAAAAACCTGAACCGTGAGGTTAAAAAGGTGAACCGAGAGCAAAATTTCGTGTCGGTTGTACTTAAAAAAGTGAACTGTCAATCTTTAGTGAGAAACGTCAGGTTCTGGGACGGAATCCCCTTTTTTTTGCTACTACATTTAACAAATTGCAGCAAATGTGGCGCAAATAGGCCGGGGTTTCGAGGAGGGGCGGTTGAAATCATTGGTAAATTAATTCTCCTTTGTGAATTTGGGAGTGATTTTGACCATCATTCGCTGACCTCTCATATCTCCATTACTATCCCTGGCGATAAATATAAATTCATATTCCCCCACAAATCCCGGTCCCGGCTGCCAATAAAAAATGCCTTTCTGGCGGTCAAGGCTTGAACCAATCGGTAACGATCTGAATTGCTCCCCCAAAACTAAATACCCGCTGAATTCCGGTTGTGATTCAAAACCCTGTTGTTCAAAAAGGTTTATAGCTAATCGTTCCAGTTCTTTTATCTCCAAATGGGTGACCTCATCATTTTCCTCGATAAACTCCAGTGCATCCATTCCCGCCGGATACACTTTAAGAGCCACCTCATCGCTGGACGTTGCATTCTGAACTGTAAAATACCTGCTGCCAATTCCCGCTTCATTGCCCACATTATCTTTTACAGACCAAGCAATGGTATGCACGCCGTTTTTATATTTCCGCGTATCCAAATACAAATACCCTACCGCGCCATTGGAGTTATTATAACCCGGAAATAAAGTAGCGATATCCACCCGATATTGATTGTATACCGGATGGTTCACAGGCAGGCCATCCACCCATACTAAAATAGTGGAACCATTGGTTGCAATGGTATTGGGAAGAGGCGTTAAAGCCCAGCCAAAGTTCACATAATTGGCCCCAGAAACTGTACCGCCCTCTGCCGGTGTATCAATGGCACCAAAAGGGAGCACGGCATGGGCATTATCGCAGATAATGGTTTTTGAACCCAAGGTGACCACATTTCCTTCCCTATCCGTGGCTTCGGCGTAAATCCTAAATGACCCATTGCCTTGATTGGGCAGCATATTGGTTAAAAGCATGTAACCCCAGCCTGCCTGGTAATTGTTCGGATAATCAGGAAAAGAGGTTTCCAAATCTGGACGCGATCCTTCCACAAAAGTTGTATCATCAATATATATCCGTTCACTCCCTTCACCCGGCACCGGGTCCCGATAGATTTTCACACTTTCGATAGCAATATTATCCAACGCCCACCCCGTGACCGGAACACTCCCAAAAACAGTCGCCCCATCAACAGGTGTATCAAAACTTCCAAAGGGTGGAATAACCGAGTTGGGGTCATAAATTTCCAACGTGACCAGGACTCGTTGCGGAGAATTTAATGCACCAGGGTCCTCAATATCAATGTGAGGGGCATACGTGCCAGGAATAAGACCTTCAGGAGAAACCGTTACCGTCACCACACCGTCTTGAATAACCGTTGTCTGGGAAAGGTTCAACCAGTACGCATTGCTGCTGAGAGTACATCTTAAAACACCACCCCCTACATTTGCAATAGAAAAGGATTGTGAAAGCGTGGTGTTGTCCCCTTTTTTAGCGCCAAAATTCAATTGGGTTCGATTTAACGATATTTGTGAAGCGACAGTGGGTAATCCCGTGTAGTTTTGCTCCGTGATATCCGTACCTACATTGGTATAGGTACGAATTGCCGGGGTAAAAGTATAGCCCGATTGTGCGGGTGTCACTGTCCCTGACCACAAAGAAGCTACTTTTAATGTGTAATTCCCAGCACTATCCGTAGTCGTAAAACCACCGTTATTAGAACCCGTGAGTTTAACCCCGGCGAAACCGGTTCCGCCATAAGTAATTTTTCCAGAAATGGACGCTGTGGGGTTGTATTCATAAGCCCCGATATCGGAGCCATCACCAGCATTGGGAATGACGGCAATATCAACCGGTCGCGTGTAACCCCGTTGGTCCTTGCTAAGCCCTGGACTATTTCCCTTATCTATTGCCGGACTGCCCGCTAATAAGGCACGTGTTTGAGTCCGTCCGCCATTGTCCGCCAATGGTCCCAGCTTGGGATCAACGCCAAGGATGTTCCCTGTATCCACGCCTTCGATTAGGTAATCCTCTGTAGTTGTAATCAGGTTATAACCATGGGAATAAAGAGTGCCGTAAACGTCAGGGCCGCGTTGATATGAATGAAGGTAGTTGTGTGCAATAATGGTATTTGTTACATCTGCCGTACCGTAAATACCGCCCCCACATCCTGTTTCACCATTTAAAGATTCAGTCCCGATTCTACCATCATATGTATAGACATAATTATAGCAAATCGTGCAGTTGGTAATAGTGAGGGGGACGCTTCCGCAAATACCGCCACCATTACCAAAACATCCAGAATAATTGTCGCTGATCGTGCAGTTGGTCAAGCTTAAATTCGCATTACTGAATATCCCGCCCCCGCTGCCACCACTATTGTCCGTATCGGTATTATTGTTGAAAATTGTGCAGCGGGTAATCGTGGCTTTAACCACATCGTTTTGATTTTCTTCATTATTGCATATACCACCGCCATCTCCCTTGGCTGACACAAAATTATTGCGGATAGTGCAATCCGTAAGAACAAGGGTTTTACTATTATAAATCCCCCCGCCACTACCCTTGAATTCCCACCATGGCACACTCTCTCCCGTGCCGTTGAATTGGATGATACACTTGGTGATGGTGGAATTTCCCCTATTGGATATTCCACCACCATTACCACCATATCCGAACCAACCAGTGTAATTATATTCGATGGTGCAATCGGACAATTCCTGGGTGCCCGCAGTAAAAATCCCGCCACCCTCCCCTCCGGGATTCACTGCAATACCAGGACTGGGACTATTACCACTGTGATTATGACTGATCACGCAATTTTTAAGAACGATATTACCAGACGACATATTACAGATTCCACCCCCAAATCCGCCATAAACATGTTCGCAAATATTCATGAAGTTTCCCGGCTTACCCGCATTATTGTTTGTTACAGTGCAGCCTGAAAGAGTTAATGAACCCGTATTATAAATCCCGCCGCCCCAACCCCCACCACCGGGACAGGAGCGCGGGCTAAAATTATCTGCATAACCATTACCACTCGCATTGTCCTTGATTGTACATCCAGTAAGACTTAATGTGCCGCTGTTGTAGATTCCGCCTCCATCCACGCCTTTCTCTTTATCATGGATACCGTCGCTGGTTTTTCCCTTTTGAATTGTCACCCCGGATATCAAAACCGTGCCTTTCAACACATGAAGTACACGGTCAATTTGATTGCCATCAATAATCGTAGTCGGAGACCCAGCGCCAATGATAGTGAGACTTTTGGTCGTGTTAATATCCAAATCACCCCCCAGATTATTGTCTTCATTGGCTGTTCCGCTTAAGATGTAAGTTCCCACCGGTAAATAAATCGTATTATTCGCCCCATTGGCATTTGCCATGGTAATGGCCGCCCGCAAAGAACCCGGAACATTATCCTGCGTGGTGGTGACATTAAACACTGTCGCCTGCCCCCACCCTATCGCAACCGCCATAACCCATAAAAAAAAGAATATCTTTTTCATAGTCCCCTCCTGTCTAGAGAAATTTTACCATAATATATATGCATTTTATATACCAAATAGAAGCAAAAACACATTCCCCGGCAAACCCACTATATCACAGCTTAAATAGGAAGCATAATTCCAACATAACAATTCCCATGATGGCAATTCTATAAACTGTTTACAAACTCCACAAACATGGTTTATAAAGCGCATGCTTAGGAGCTGTTACAAAATAACCTGATCATTTTCGCTGTTTTTAGAAGTTAATGGGAGGAATGGGAATTATGGGAATCATGGGAATCATGGGAATCATGGGATAAAAATAAATTCCCATTCCTCCCAGAATTCCCATGATTCCCAGAATTCCCATGATTCCCAGAATTCCCATTCCTCCCATAATTCCCAGAATTCCCATTCCTCCCACTTGATTTTATGGTGCTCTCAAAGAACTGGCGGTGGATTTAGGATATTATCTATCATATATCTATCATATATCTATATATATAATGATTTCTGGTCCTCCCAAAGCATCAATTTAGTTTACTTTTAGAATCATTTCGCTTATAATTAAACGTTGTTATTTTTTAAGGAGTATTCTATGGGAAAATTGAGACAGTACTGGTTCCTTGGAGCCCTGTTAATGATCGTATTACTGGCCGTGCCGTTATGGTTATTTTTACCCCATGCCGCAGGCACCACGTTAAAAGACCCCTGGTCCACCATTGACCGACATCGTGCCCACCTGGATCATACCGCTTTTTTTACCCAACCTTTCCAAGACCCACGGGCTGTTACCCGGGCCTGTCTTGAATGCCATCCAGACGCTGCCAAGGAATTGATGAAAACAACTCACTGGAACTGGGAAGGCGAGGCAGTCCAAGTAGCCGGACATGCTGAACCTATAAAAATCGGCAAGAAAAACCTAGTAAATAATTTTTGCATCGGTATCCAAGGCAATTGGGCTGGCTGCACCTCCTGTCACGCTGGCTACGGGTGGGACAGCGCGTCATACGATTTCTCCAAAGCAGAAAACGTCGATTGCCTCGTGTGCCATGACAGTTCCGGTTCCTATGCCAAGGGAGAAAAAGGGTTGCCGCTAAAAGAGGTGAATTTGTTAGTGGTCGCCCAAAAAGTGAGTTTCCCCAGACGAGAGAACTGCGGCGTGTGCCATATTTACGGCGGCGGTGGCATGGGCGTCAAACACGGCGATCTAGACAACACGCTGGTCAACCCCACCGCTGATATTGACGTCCACATGGGAGAGACCAACCTGCTGTGCATCGACTGCCATATCACCAAAGAACACAATATCACGGGGAAAGCCTTTTCTGTTAGCGTCACCCACGAAAACGGCATTGAATGCACCGATTGCCACGATAAATCGCCCCATAAAGACCGACGCATCAATGCCCATCTGGCCACTATCGCCTGTCAAACCTGCCATATTCCCACCTATGCTAAAAAAGCACCCACCAAAACCGATTGGGATTGGTCCAAAGCCGGTGATCCCAACCGCCCCGATGATGTTCATACCTATTTGAAAATTAAAGGCGAGTTTATTTATAAAAAAAATATCGTACCCCAATACGCGTGGTTCAACCTGCAAGCCAACCGCTATATCCTGGGCGATAAGATCGATCCCACCACCATTACCTATCTCAATAAACCCATGGGCAATATCACCGATAAAAATTCCAAAATCTGGCCCTTTAAACTACACCGCGCCAAACAACCCTATGATACCGTGAATAACACCCTCATGATTCCAGTCACTTCCGGTGAAGGCGGTTTCTGGCATGAATTTAACTGGGATAAAGCCATACGACTGGGAGCAGAGATCACAAAATTACCGTACAGCGGCCAATATGGTTTCGCTACCACCTACATGCAATGGCCACTTTCCCATATGGTTTCACCCGCCCATGACGCTTTAAAATGCTGCGATTGCCACGGCGAAAAATCCAGGATGGACTGGAAAGCGCTGGGCTATGAAGGCGACCCGGAAAAAATCGGCGGCAGATTTGAAAACCAAGAAATCAATGATGAAGAGGAAAAAGAATTATGAAACTAACCAGCGCTTTCGTACTAATCACCTTGATTGGAATCTGCACCGGCTTAAATTCAGCCGGCATTTATGCCCAGGAGAATCCCATTACCATGCATCCCAAGGTTTCCCTTCTGGATGACAATGGGAAAACCGTGATAGATGCCACTGGTAAGATATCTTTTTTCCGTACCTGCGGCCAATGTCACGATACCCAATATATTAATAATCATAATATCCACTTCAACAAGAACGTCCAGGCGGATTGTATGGTTTGTCATTTCAAGGAAGGGCGCATGGCCGGGGATTATACACAGGCGCATTTACGCATTCAAATGCCCGCCAATGAAAACTGCGCCCTCTGCCACGGTCTGGTACAACTGTGTGACGACCCACTGCTTATCCCGGAAGATTATACGCGGAACCTGACCTATCGGGCCGGGGAAAAATTCTACGACCTCACCCAACATACCGGCGAGATACTGGCTCCCCAGGACATCCTCCTCTCCTCCTTGAACCTGAAAGATAAAAGCAAGCTGCACCAGCCCTGGGATGTTCATGCCCGTAGGCAATTAAAATGTATTGCCTGTCATTTTATCGCCAACGATCCCAGTTACTGCGGCAATATTCAACCCGCACTGGGCCACTTACTCCGTGATCCCAGAAAAGTCAAATCCCCCGGTGAAATTCTCAAACGCCCGGATCATAATCTTAAAGTGTCAAAATGCACCTGCTGCCACGACCCCTATAAAATTCATCCCAATTTGCCCTACAAGAAACGCCACCTGGATGTGTTGGCTTGCCAATCCTGCCATGTCCCGGAAATATATGGCCCCGCCTTTCAGACCATTGACCAAACCGTGGTTACCGCGGATGGCGGTAGCCGGATTGAATTTCGTGGCGAGGATGAATCCCAAAGCCACGGTTCCGCTGTCAGTACCAAATACCTGACTGGTTACCAACCCCTGCTTTTCCCCCATAAAATCGCGGCAAACACCTATAAAATTTCTCCCTTTAACCTGGTTACCCAATGGTTCTGGAAATCCCAAAAAACCGGCTTGCCAGTAACCGCTGATATCTTAAAAAAGGTTTATTTCACCGACCCCGTGGCAGGAGAGTCTACCCTTCTATATGCCGCTGATGTGCTCCATGTTTTCGATAAAAATAACAATCACACGCTGGACACGTCTGAATTGCGGTTGGATACGCCGGAGAAAATCGCCCTGATCAAAACCAAACTAACAGCCAGTGGAATTGTGGCACCGGTAATCACGGGAACGATTAAGACCTACAAGGTAAACCACGGCGTGGTAGAAGCATTGCACATGAAAAGAGATTGTTCCTTTTGTCATGCCAACAATTCCAAGCTGGGCCGGGATTTTTTACTCGCATCGTTCGCACCCGCTGGTATCCTGCCCCAATTTGCACCCGATACACTGCCACAAATCAATGGCACGGTAACCGTGACCAAAGATAATCGTCTCATGTTGGTACGCACCGCTTCCGTTTCCCACCATTATATCCTTGGACTCGGTAGAATTCAGTGGTTGGATACCATCGCCTTCTGGATATTTATCCTCGCTC
The DNA here is from genome assembly GCA_964502145.1 of uncultured Clostridia bacterium. Classification (GTDB taxonomy): domain Bacteria; phylum Acidobacteriota; class Aminicenantia; order UBA2199; family UBA2199; genus CAZCVI01. The sequence goes on along the minus strand of CAZCVI010000004.1, from coordinate 135,982 downwards.
TGCTGGGCGTGTGTGGCCATGCCCTGGCCCGCTATGTCTCCAGCTTAAAACATCCTACCCATCGACCTAAAACGGAAAAAGTGTACATGTACCGGTTCTATGAACGACTCTGGCATTGGACCATGGTAACCGGTATCTTCCTGCTGGCCCTAACTGGCCTGGAAATCCATTATGCCGGAAGTTTTACCCTGTTTGGTCTTGCCTATGCCGTTTCCATGCACAATGTACTCGCCGCTATCCTGGTAATTAATGCCGCATTATCGCTTTTTTATCACCTCACCACCGGCGAAATCAAACAATTCTTCAGCTTCAACCGGAAATTTATCCATGAAGTCCTGGTGCAAATCTACTATTATATTAAAGGCATATTCATCGGTGTGCCGCATCCGATTGCCAAAACAGTGGAACGAAAACTAAACCCGTTGCAACAATTGACTTATATCGTGTTGTTAAATATATTACTGCCCTTCCAGATTTTAACCGGCGTGCTCATGTGGGGGGTAGAGAAGTGGCCGTTTGTCTCCCAGCAATTGGGTGGATTGACCTATCTGGGCCCCATTCATAACTTTGGTGCCTGGTTATTCCTGACCTTTATTGTGGTGCATGTGTATCTCACCACTACCGGCCATACTGTTCTTTCCAATATACGGGCCATGATTACCGGTTACGATGATGTTGCCGCCAATGAACCCCATGAAGAACACCAGCGCCTGATGGATAAAAAACTGCTGGACCTGATGGGCACACTGTTTTATAAAATCACCACGCAAGAGAAACCGCACCCATCGGTGGAGGAAAAAAAATGAGTAATGAAACCATTACACCCAAGTATATAAATCCTTATCTGGGGGGTACCCTGTTGGGGATCGTGTTATTTTTAGCCTATTATTTAACCAGTGGCGGCTTGGGCGCGTCCGGTGCGATTAATCGTGTTCAGGTCGCTGTTCTCGATTTATTTGCCAGTTCCCATGTCAATCGTGTCGGTTATTTTGCCGAGTTAGCCGGGGGTGACATGAACCCCCTGGATTCCGGGGCCGTCCTCATGTTGCTGGGCACATTCCTGGGCGGCTTGCTTTCCGGGTTGATTTTTAAGCGTGTCAAATTGGAAACCCGTAAAGGGCCGGGGATCAGCGTGAAAAAGCGGTGGCTTTTCGCCCTGATTGGGGGTACGATCATGGGGTATGGTGCCCGTTTGGCACGGGGCTGTACTTCCGGTCAAGCGTTAAGTGGCGGGGCCGTTCTTTCCGTGGGCAGTTGGGCCTTTATGTTCTCTGTCTTTATTGGCGGCTACATGATCGCGTATTTTGTCAGGAAACTATGGAATTAATCCTCCACTCCATCCCAAGAATCAATCCACTAATCGAGGAGTAAAAAAAATGGCACCTTTTGATTTTATCGCAATGTTAGGAAAATTTTTAGGTTACGGCGTGTATCTTCTGGTTGGCGTCGGTTTTGGCGCCGTATTGGAGATGTCCGGGTTCGGTGATTCGCGGAAATTGGCCGGGCAGTTTTATTTAAAAGACATGACCGTGTTAAAAGTCATGTTTACTGCTATTATTGTTGCCATGGTTTTGATTTTTAGTTTTTCCGCCATGGGCTTATTGGATTTCAGCCGTGTTTTTGTCAATCCCACCTATCTGTGGCCCGGCATTATTGGGGGTATCATCATGGGATTTGGGTTTATCATCGGTGGCTTCTGTCCTGGCACGTCCCTGGTCGCCGCGTCCACCCTAAAAATAGACGGCATGTTTTTTCTCGGTGGTGTTACCTTTGGGATATTCTTGTTCGGCGAGACTGTTTCCCTGTTCCAGGATTTTTTTAACTCTTCCTATATGGGTCGTTTTATTCTGCCCCAGCTTTTCCAGACCAGTACTGGTCTTGTAGTACTACTGGTAGTACTGATGGCATTGATCATGTTTTATTGGGCTGAGATCAGCGAGAAATATTTCGGTGAACACGTCGCTTGGAAAAATATTTCTTTGCTGCCCAGTCATCGTGGCCAGATGATTGCTTCTGCCGCGCTGGTATGCGGTGCCCTTTTTGTTTGGTTTGTCGGTTTACCCACCCCCGAGGACAAATGGAACTGGATTAAAAACAAGGAAATCTCTAACCTGGAAAAACGCGAAATGTATGTGCATCCCGGTGAATTGTTGGAAACCATGAATGATCCCCTGCTGTATACCACGTTGCTGGATATTCGCAGTGAATCGGATTATAACCTGTTCCATCTGAAAAATGCCCGGCATGTCCGCTTTGAATATCTTTACGACGATACCTTTATCAAGCAGTTGACCGATGTACCGCCCAACATGGTCATGGTGGTCATGTCCAATAACGAGACTGCCGCTCTGCGGGCGTACAAGTTATTAAAATCCCAGGGCGTATTAAATCTCTATATCTTGAGTGGTGGAGTGAATCACTGGCTCAAGCTCTTCCCTCTTGATACCACCATCGCCCACCCCCGCAAACAGGATGTCGCGGCTACCGGGGAAGAGTTAAATTATCGGTTCACCCGTGCCGTGGGTGCTAGCCAGCCCTCTGCCAATCCCGATCTCCAACATGAACAGCTTCAAGCCCTGTCACTCCAATATACCAAACACATTAAAATGCAAAAGAAAAAAACCATTGCCGGTGGTTGCGGTTAACCCTTCCTTTTGAATTTAAATTGGGAAAAATCGCCTGTCCCCAATGTCCTAATAGCCTTTTTGCCAGTTGTATTTCCCCATGAGCTGGTGATATTGTTTCTTTAATGCCTCAAATGCCTGATGAATCTCCTGGCCGATGACCCTGGCATCAAAGTCATGGATCTCTTTCTCATAAACACCACGAAAGACCTTGTCAAAAATATTATCCTGCACCCCCTGGTACTCCACACTGGATTGCCCCTTGTTTATAATATCCGCTTTGATGAGGGCGTTCATTTTTTCTTCCAGTGCCCCGTCCGTCATATCCAGGGATAATTTTTCCATGAGTTCTTTGCGGGTGACCTGTTGGTCCCGGTGTTGGCAAAGATAAAGAACGATATTCTTGGCGTTTTTCTGGTTCACTTCATGAAAAGCGGTGTTCACGTATTCCATCCAGGTGGATTTGATTTCTCCTTCATCGTTAAAGATTTCAAATTCCAGGGTTTCGGTTAATCCTTGCAGGGTGGTTAGATTTTTTTTTGTAAAATTGGAACGCAGGATAGAACTGATATAAAACGGATTGCCTTCGGCCATTTGGGCGATAAGATAAGCGGTTTCTTCGGTGACGGGGACATCAAAGAAGCTGGAGTATTTAAAGACCATTTCCGCCGCTTCTTCTTCAGACATATTCTTGAAAAATTTCATTTTGAATCGTGCGGGTAACATGGTATTCAATTCACGCATTAGCCACCCGACCCAACTGCCGGACACCAGTAAGGGGGCGACCTTACTTTCGGCAGTACTCATGTACCCGGCAGCCATATCTTTTATGAGAGAATCATCCGATGTATTTTTTTGGCGATAGATGGTGGCATTTAAGAATTGGAATTCATCGATCATTTGCACAATAAATTCACCGTTGCGGGCGGCGATGTTACGGGGGGCATTTCGTACCGTCAACCATAAATTATCAATGGAATCTTGTTCTACGGCATCTTTGACCCCCTGAATAAATTCCAATAAAAAGGATAGTCCTTCTTCTTCAGCCAGTTGAATGGCAGTTTCAAGGTTTGTCCTATTCCCTGGTGCGAGATACGCTGTTTTTCTAGTCTTGAACGCCATGTACTGGTAAAAAAAGGTGAGGAAAAAATCCTTACAAAAGTCCACCACCCATATTCTGCCTTTCTGGACCTCGTAATAAAAAGGGATAATGCCGTCATTGTTGTGGAAGGTGATATTAAACAATCGTTCCATCAGAGCGGTTTTTCCCATTTTGCGACGGGATAGTATGGCCGTGCTCTTGGATTTTTCATCCTTGATATCGTTTATCCATTTAAGAAAAAAGGCCAGTTCTGCTTTTCTGCCGGTAAACAATTCAGGTTTGCCTATACGTTCATTTAATGCATATTCCATATTTTATTTATACCATAAAATTAATAAAACAGCAATACAATTATAAGAAAAACAATTATTCCCGCAGGAATCCCTAACGCCACCCTCTCACTCTTCCAAGAAATGCATCAATGGTGTTAATTAAAGGGACAGGGCAAAAAAGGAGGCCCAGAGCGTGCAGCCCCCTTTTTTGTCCGGTGATTACCCTCTTTGGAGATCAGTGATTATTACAATCATGACCATGTTGATGTTGCCCATGATGGTCACCATGCTCGCCATGACCATGACCATCACCATGACCATCACCATGATGATTGCACGAGCTCTCGCCACGCACCAGTGTCCCAGCTAAGAATTGTTGGATCACATCATCCACCATGCCGGTCACACCGAGAATGGGATCGATGTTAAGCCCAATAAAAAGCTGTTGTGCCCTCATCCCCATACCACCGGCAATGACGACATTCACACCCTGTTTATTCAAAAACACCGGTAACATGCCGGGTTGATGTTCCGGGGCATCCAAGAGTGTTTTGCCCAGCACTGTTTTTTTATCCATATCCACATCGAATACCGTGTATACACTGCATCCGCCAAAATGACCGGATACCGCGTTTCCTTCTGTTGCAATTGCAATTTTCATTTGTTTTAATCCTCCATATACTTTAGTGTCACATTTATTTAGTTAGCAATACCCATGCCATGTATCTAAAACCCTGAGAAAATACCTCTTTAGCCGCACACATCCGCCTGGCTGCTTCTTTCCAGAAGCCGTACAAAAAGATACCCTCTCTACCATGAGCAGCCAATCCGGGTGGGAGCTGCAACATTAAGTTGCGTAGGCAGCGAATTCACCTGAAAAAAATGAACCCCACACCCATCCAAACCCTTTTTATCCCCCATCCAGTTCACATTTTATTTGCTGGTAAAGATTCTTTACCTGTTCATCCAGTTGCCAGCAATGTTGGTTCGGTAGGAGCCGCGCCCCGATGGCCTCCCTGATACAATCGGAATGAGGGATTTTGGCATAGACTGGAATCCCTTTCTGAGCAGCGAAAGCCTCGATACTACGGGTATGTTCCAGGTTAATATCAAAGCGGTTGATCACAATACCACTTTTAATTTTAAAATGGGTGGTCAAGCGGAACACCCGCTCCATATCACTCATGCCGGAATAGGTCGGCTCGGTCACTATGATCGCCAGGTCCGCGCCAGAAATGGAGGCGATGACCGGACAACCGATTCCAGGAGGCCCATCAATCAAAAGGAGGTGGATATCTTTTTCCAGAGCCCGTTTTTTGGCCTGCTGTTTCACCATGGCCACCAAACTGCCGGAATTCTCCGCCCCGGGCTGCAACCGGGCATACACGAAGTCCCCCCAATCACTGGTAGAGATAAACCACTCCCCCACCATTCGCTCCGCCATGGTGATGGCCTTCATGGGGCAGGCCAACTGGCACAGCGTGCATCCCTCGCAGGAGAGTCCATCCACATGATATTTGCCCTTGTTACCAACAATGGCATGAAACCGGCATAAATCCAGGCAATACCGGCAAGAAATACAACGCCCCGGGTCAATCACGGCGACAGGTTTACCGGGAAATCGGCTCCCGTGAATATCACGGGGCTTCATTAAAATATAGAGATCAGCGGCATCCACATCTGCATCCACGATGATTTTACGGGGGATAATGGCTGCCAACGCAGCGGTTATGGTGGTCTTGCCAGAACCACCCTTACCACTGATAACCACGATTTCTTTCAGCTCTTTTTTTTCCATTTTTCTTTTATTGGGTGCCGGTTATTTTCGCCAACACATCCTGTAATGATTCTTTTATCCCGTGCCGGACCTCCGTGAGCGGGATACCCATGGAATATGATTCCTGGATATCCATACCATAGGGTATTCGTAACAGGATGGGAAGCCCCACCCGTCTGGCAAAATCATCGATGAGTGTTTGCCCCTTTTCATCCTTGTTGATGATGATCCCGGCCTTTAGGCCCCTCTTTTGCACCAATTCTACCGCCAGCTCCAGATCGTTTAACCCAAAGGGGGTGGGTTCGGTAACCAGGAGGACGTAATCGCTTTTTTTCATGGTTTCCACCACCGGGCAGGAGGTGCCGGGTGGAGCATCCAAGAGGAATAACCGGTTGCTTTCGTTATCCATGTAATCGGCCACAATACCCGCGATCAATGGAACCGCGGAGGGCTGTCCCACATTCAAACGGCCCTCGATAAAATGAATGGCCCCGCTTTTTCCCGTCCGAATCCAGCCAATTTCCCGATGGGTTTCGCGTATCGCGCCACCCACCGGGCAGACAAAACGACACACGCCGCAGGAGTGGCAGAGTTCGGGGAACACCATGGCCATCTTGGCCGAAGCAACCACCATCAAGGCATTATAAACGCAGGCTTGGGCACATTTCCCGCAATAGCTGCATTTCTCCCTGTCAATTTCAGGAACGAGCACCTTGTACGGGATTTCCTGTTCTATTTCCGGCTTTAAAAAAATAGCACCATTGGGTTCCTCCACGTCCAGGTCCATGTAGGTGCATTCCCCGGCACAAAGAGCCAGGGCCGTGGTGACAAGGGTTTTGCCCGTGCCACCTTTTCCCGAGGCCACCACGATAATCATGGGTTTTGTGCTCCTGTTGACACCCGTTGGGGGTAGTAATGTTCCAGGGCTTGCTTGGCCGTACCTTTGGCCATCACAAGAATCTGTATACCGGCCTTAACCAACACGTCAACCGCCTTGGGTCCGGGCTGGGCACCGATGACGGCACCGCATCCCTGCTGCACCGCCAGGGTGGCCACACGGATGCCCACACCCTGTGCATCATTTTTAAAGGTATTTTCCAACAGGGTATCGATGCGGTCCAATTCCAAATCATAGATCAGAAAATACGCGGCCCGTCCAAAATATTCCCCCACAGGAGAATCCAGACCAAGGTTACTGTCAATCGCGATAAACACTTTCATTTGCTTTTTCTCCAGGTGGTTTAAATACTGTTGATACTAATAAGATCGACGATTTCAGCAAAAGCCTTGGCCGCGGCAGAGTCTTTGCGGGAAAAACTGAAGGGTTGGCCATTATCGCCGGAGTCGACGATGCCGGGATCTATGGGTATCCGTCCCAGAAATGGGACATGATATTCGGCGGCAATTCGTTCTCCGCCGCCGGATTTAAAGAGATCGGTTCTTTCACCGCAATGGGGGCAGATGAAGCCGCTCATGTTTTCAATCACGCCCAGTATCTTCAGATTGAGCATCTGGGCAAAGGAGATGGCTTTGCGGGAGTCGAGCAGCGCGACCTCCTGCGGGGTGGTCACGATCACGGCGCCGGTGGCGGGGATCAGGTGGGCCACGGAAAGGGGTTCATCGCCGGTCCCGGGCGGGGAATCACAGATCAACCAGTCCAATTCGCCCCACTCCACATCCTCGATAAATTGCTGGATGGCTTTCATCTTTAAGGGTCCGCGCCATATGACCGGGTCATCCAGCTTATCCAGAAAAAACGCCATGGAAACCAGCTTGAGGTTTTTGGTAATGCTCATGGGGGTAATTTTATGCTCGGTGGCGTGCAACTTGCAATTTTCCACCCCCAGCATTTTGGCCAGACTGGGGCCGTGGAAATCAACGTCCATCAATCCTACTTTCAGGTTCTTTTCACTTAAAGCCAAGGCCAGGTTGGTGGCCACGGTACTTTTCCCGACGCCGCCCTTGCCGCTGAATACCAGCAGCCTATTTTTAACATGTTTCAGCACCTCCTGGATTTTATTATCTTCCGGGGTGTTTGTTTCAGCTCGCATTTATGTCTCCTTTTGGTGGTCGGAAAAGCAAGGGACGGGTCGTCCCCTGCTTTCCCCACCGTGTCTTGTTATTCCGTATGTTCTTGTTTTTCCAGTTCCACCAGACGTTGTTTGATCTGGCTCAGGGAAGCTTCCAGATGTAGGGCTTCCTGTTGCAAGTGATCCAGTTGGTTCTGGGCACCCGGGCGGTTGTACCAGCATTTTTTTTTATGTCGGTTCCCCCACCCTATTCCTTTGCCAACCGATGCCTCCGGTTGGCTCCGCCGGTATCCGAAGACACCCGTTCCTCTGCCAAAACCTGTTCTGGGTCCCTCACCGAGGGGTCCTGTTCCGTCACTATTGGGCATTTTTTACCTCCTTCATTATTTTTACGATTCCTAAATCGACCGGTACCAACTTTTCTGGGTCCCTCACCGAGGGGTCCTGTTCCGTCACTATTGGGCATTTTTTACCTCCTTCATTATTTTTACGATTCCTAAATCGACCGGCACCACCTTCCTGACAACAAAACTGGCAGGACCGGTACGAAAAACGATCCACCATCACCGGGGCGTCTTGGGCTGGTTTCCCCCGGGCTAAAAAATCTAATACCCAGTTGGGGTCCCCCAATACTCCCGGTGCCACTTCAATCCCGTTAAATATAAGCATTCGCAAAAAGAATGGCGGGCACCCCCCGCAAATCACCGTGTTAATCCCTTTTTCCCGCAACAGATGAAGCCATTGGGCGGGTGGGTCGCAGGGGGCGCCGCATTTTTCTGCCAGGGTTGCAGTTTTCCTGTCTTTATCAATGAGATAAATCCACAAACTATCGGCAATATCCAATCGGGGACTAAAACCCCCGCGATACATGGTGACTGCAACCTTCATCAGCTCATCCTATAACGGGCACTTTTTCAGTACCATGAACCAATCCAGGACCGTGGTATCTTCGGCTGGGTTTTCCACCCGCTCTTTGGCGGTCCCGCATGAACCCGGCGGGGGTACGATAACATCGTCCCCAGGTTGCCAGTTGGCGGGTGTCGCGACCTTGTGTTTGTCAGAAAACTGCATGGCTATCACCAACCGTTTGATCTCTTCCATGTTCCGGCCATTGGTCAGCGGGTAGTAGAGCACGGCGCGCACGGTGGCTTCGGGGTCCATGATAAACACGGCACGCACGGCCTGCGTGGTACTGGCTGCAGGTTGCAACATGCCAAAAGCCCGCGATACATCCATGGTCAAGTCACTGATCACGGGGAAATTCACCTCGATTCCTTTCATCCCCTTGTACGCGATTTTTTCCTTGATTGTACGCAACCACGCGATGTGGCTGTAAGTACTGTCAATGGAAAGACCCAGCAGCTTGCAGTTCAATTTTTCAAATTCGGGCTGCATGGCCGCAAAGGTCATAAACTCGGTGGTGCAAACCGGGGTGAAATCAGCGGGATGGGAAAAGAAAACCACCCACTTACCTTTAAAGTCTTCCGGGAAATTAATCGGTCCCTGCGTGGTTTCCGCTTTAAAAGCGGGCGCTTTTTCACCGATCAATGGTAAACGTACTGTTTGATCCATATGTTACCTCCTATTTTGTTTAATAACTCCATACATTTATAAAGCATAAATCATGCCAATCATTCCCCCAAGGGGCTAAAAGAGGGATAAGACAGGTATTAACGATATATTTAACTGATTCCTGCTCTGCAAAGAATCATTCAAAATAAAACAATGTGTTGCACCTAGAAAAAGATTTCCCCGGATTATCCTTGTTGTAGCAGCAGGTGTGTCCCCAGAGGTACTGCCACGTGCCTGGCAATCACGGGGCATTTGGCTTTGAAGAGAAAGAAAATAGGACCTGGTTCCTGGCTCAGGGTCTCGTAGTTGCCCTGTCCTTTGGCAATGATCAGGTCGGCCTGGTAAAATCGTCGTCGGAACTCCTGGCTGCAATCCCCAAGCAATGTACCAGGCGCATCCGAGCCGTTATCCATGAGTTCCACCACATGGTGAAGTCCAACCGCCCGTGCGTCTTCCAGGGTGGCATCGTTGAGGATGGGTCTTCCGCGTACCGCCACCGTTACCCGCGCCGGTCCAATCTGCTGGATGAGCAGACCATCAAAGGCGATCTCCCCGGCGTTATCTGTCAGGTAAAGAATACGTTGCGCACGGGCCACGGCTTTTTTAAAGGCCTCCGGTTCCCCAACGAGGGGGGTTGCCAGGGCTTGATAGATGGTGGCCCGAACCTCGGACTCGGTGATATTACCCTTCAGGCCCAGGTCCATCACATTCCCGGCAATGGCCAGGCGTACCGCCATATCCAGTGGGTCGGTGGCGGTTTCGAGCTGGGTTTTGAACGAGTCCAGTAGGTGGAGGGCCATGAGGTTCTGCTGTGCCTTGGCAAGCTGATACGGGTCGTCATTGTTGGTGAGTGTCCGAATGAGGCGGTGGATGCGCTGCCCCATGGCGGGAGGGGACTGGGACATATCCATTTCGGCAGCCCAGCGTAACACCTGGCGCAAGACGCTTTCGTGGAGGGAGGCGTCGCTGGAAACCAATTGGACGGCCTCCAGTGTTTGGCGAATGAAGCAGGGAATACAATCCAGGTATGTCCTCATGACCCACTCACGCCCCATTCTTTTTTTTGAAAGAGCAATCCCGCCAGGGTGGTATTTATGTTGGCAAGTGATGCCAAGATTATAATCACGGTATCAGTCATCGCTTTCATTTGTTTTAACCATTGGTTCTATCCTTCGTTGCATGAATTTGGCCTCAGCCCGGGCCATCACCCGATGGGCGACCACAATCTCGGCCTTTAGTCGATGGAGCGGTGGCCGGGAATGCAATACCCATGCCCGTACTTCCAGCGTTGCGTTGCATGAAACGGCATGTAGAAAGCGAACGTGCAAATCACCCGTAACAGCTTGAATGCCAAGGTGAAACAGGCAGTGCGTCATGGCTGCATCCAATAACGAGGTAATCACGCCACCGTGAAGAATGCCATCATATCCCTGAAGGAAAGGGTTTGCCTGGAATTTAGACCAAACCATATGGTCTGTGGTGGCCTGAAAAGAGAGGTTCAGCGACCTTGGGTTCCGATCTCCACAAAACAAGCACCAACCGTGACCATTGGGACTGTCAGCCGTTGTTCCCGTATTCTGGGGTGCATCCGGAATGTTTATCACACAATAACCCTGCCCATATCCGGTCATGGGGCCGAGGCCCTGCGGGCCTGTTCCATCGAATTTTGGCATAAAAGCACCTCCTGAAGGTTTGCCCAAACCTATTTTTCCCGGGGAAATGGCCAGGCCGCCAAGCCGCCTTCCATCACCCGCACATTTTTCCAGCCATTGGCTTCCAGCACCAGGGCGGATTCATAGCCACGCAGGGATATCTTGCAAAAACAGATGATTTCCTGGTCCTTGTTGGCCGGGATTTCTGCCAGCCGCTTGCGCAACGCGCCCAGGGGAATCAATGTCTCGCCGATACCCAGACGCATGGTTTCATATTCGTCCGGTCCGCGGGTATCCAGTAGAAAAACGGGGGCACCACTGTCCACCTTTTTTTTCACCGCGATGGCGGAGATTCCCTTCAGCCTGCCCTTGATCTTGTTCTGCATCAAATGCACGGTAGCAATAAAGTGGTCGATGGCCAGGGAAAAAGGTGGTGCATAGGGCAGGTCGGCATTGACGATATCTTCCACTTTCATCTTCCCTAAAATCGCCATGGCCCATTGGGCCACCTGCCTGGAAACATCGCCGGGTCCAACGCACTGGGCGCCTAGGATGCGGCCATCCACTTTATTCACCACCAGCTTGCTGACCAGTAATTTGCCATTCATAAAACCGGGTTTGTCCAGGCTGGCATGGATCACGGTGATAACCTCATACCCGGCTTGCACGGCGGAGCGCTCGTTGAGACCAGTAGTCCCTGCTTTGAAATCGAAAATCTTGCAGATTCCGGTCTGGATGGTGCCGGGAAAGGTGACGGTATTTCCCAATACCGCGTTTTCCCCGGCCACGCGGCCCTCCAGATTGGCCAGATCGCCGTAGGGGGCATGGTTTTTTTTCCCGGTAATGAGGTTATCGATCTCCACGCAGTCACCCGCAGCATAGATATCCGGGTCCGATGTTTGCATGTACTGGTTTACCAGGATACCGCCCTTGTGGCCGGTAGCCAGTCCCGCGTCGCGGGCAAGCTGGCTATTGGGTCGCACCCCCACCGCCACCACCGCCAGTTCACAGGGAAGTTCCGTGCCATTGGCCAGTTTAACACCGGTCAGTTTGCCATTTTCTCCCAGAAATGCGGCCAGACCATTGCCGGTGATGACGTTCACGCCTTTCCCGCGCACATGGTTCTCCACCAGCTTGGCCATTTCCCAGTCGAGGAACGTGAGCAGTTGGGGTAACAATTCAATGACGGTGATCTCTATGCCAGCCAGTTCCAAGGCCTCGCAGGTTTCGATGCCGATCAGGCCGCCGCCAATCACCACCGCTTTTTTGATTTTTTTCTCATCGCGGATTTTGCGCAGATAATCCGCATCCTTCATGCTTTGCAAGGTGGTGATACCTTGGAGTTCCACACCGGGTACGGGAGGGATGGTGGCAATGGCCCCGGTGGCCAAAATCAGGCGATCATAGGGTAGAAACTCTTTTTTACCACTGGCTTGATCCTGCACCTGGATGGTTTTTTCAACTGGGTTGATAGCCAATGCCTCGGTATTGGTATGAACCTGGATGTTTTTGGCGTTGAGATAATATACCGGATCGCGAACAACACCGGTGGGAGTGCAGAGCAGCATTTTACGATCATCGAAAAAGCCACCGACAAAATAGGGATAGCCACAGGACGCCATGGACAGCTCGCTGCCCTTCTGGATAATCGTAATTTCAGCCTGCTCATCGATTCGCCTGGCTTTGGCCGCGGCCTTCGGTCCTGCGGCTGAACCACCGATCACAATAATTCGTTTTGGTTTTGACATCAATTCTCCTTCTTTGATAATAATACTACTAACAATAATAATAATATAACAATAATATTGAATCTTTTTAAATTCAGATTCGCTCTGGTTCCTCATGGCGGTAAAAGCGCCCACCAGGAGCGGTCCCTCAGGTTTTAATTGTAGGCCGTTTTTATTTCCAGGGCTTCTTGCATCAGGGGCGTGACCAGTGACTCCATATTACTTTCCTGCCAGAAAGGCAATTTTTCATGGGCTTCCATGTATTTTTGCGGGATAGGATGGGTGCCGATGACCACGGGCAATTCAAAAACAGTTTCAATGAAAGTTTTGAAGCGCCGGATATGGGGACAGGGGGGATAGCCGACAATGAGGCCGGTGGCCAGATGAATAACCGTGGCACCGTTCTTTTTGAACTCGGCGGGGACATATTCCACATTGCCACCGGGGCAACCACCGCAACTGGAATATCCGATTATTTCCACCGGCTCCGTGGCGGGATAGAGAGAAAAAGCGCCAACACGCTCCTGTAAAGCCCTAAAGCATTTACCACCGCCGCAATCTTTGTAACGCGCACAGATGATGATACCAACTTTGATCATGTTACATACTCCTTATATTACACCCATGGATACATGCCATCATAAATTTAAGAAGCATGAATCATGCCAATCCCCACGCTACCCTGTAGAATACGGGTGAAAGAGGCGTTAAAGATAAAATGAAGCCTCATGACCTGGGATAACACCATTCAAACAGAAACAAAATGTTGCAGGTCAAACATGGTGTTGCAAACAGCAGGGGCCTGTGATAGAATAAAGATACCATGTTAAAAGAAATTTTTCGAGATATCGTGGACAATACCCTGGAGGGGATTATTGTCATTGGCAGTGATTATCGTATTGAATACATGAATCATGTGGCGGGCGAAATCACGGGTTTCTCCAACCCGGAAGCCGCTGGGAAACACTGTTACGAAATCCTTAGGGCCAAACGCTGCAAAGATTTCTGCCCGATTAAACGATTTCAAAAGGGTCTCTCCCAGGACCAAATGATCATGGATATCCTGGCCAAGGACAACTCGGAAAAATACATTAAAGCCAAGGTGATTCAAACCCGGGGGTATTGGGTTGAAATCTTTCATGATGTCACGCGGGAAGTGGAATTGGAGAAACGGGTCAAGGGAAAATATATTTTTCAGGATATTATCACCCAGGACCAGGGGTTGCTGGAAATTTTGGACCAATTCCCCAACATTGCCACCAGTTCGGTTCCGGTACTGTTGGAAGGCGAGAGCGGTGTGGGGAAAGAGGTGTTTTGCAGTGCCCTGCAAGCTCTCAGCCAGCGGAAAAAATACCCGTTTGTGAAGTTGAACTGCGCGGCGTTACCGGAAACTCTTTTGGAATCAGAACTATTCGGCTACAAAAAGGGGGCGTTCACGGATGCTCGGAAAGATAAACCAGGGCTCTTCGTTCTAGCGGATAAAGGTACCCTCTTTTTAGACGAGATCGGCGAGATGAGCTTGGCATTACAAGTCAAATTACTTCGGGCAGTGGAAACGGGAGAAATTATCCCATTAGGTGCATCACGGGCAGAAAAAGTCGATATCCGACTGATCGCTGCCACGAATAAAGACCTGGTCAAAGAAGTCCAAAAAGGAACTTTTAGAGAGGACCTCTTCTATCGCTTAAATGTGGTAACCATTCATATCCCACCATTGCGAGAGCGTGAGAATGATATTCCCCTTTTCTTAGACCACTTTGTCCATCAATTCAATGTGATTCAAATGAAAAGCGTTCCTGGCATTACCCCCGGAGCCATGGAAATCCTTTTGAACCACCATTATCCAGGTAATATCAGAGAATTACGCAATATTTTGGAGTATGCATTTATTTTCTGCGCGGACAAAGCCATTCAACCCTGTCATTTACCTAAATATCTATTCATGCCCAACATGGTCGAGGGCAGAATCGGTGTTCAGATTAATAACCGGAAAAACGATGATCAGGAAGTCTCAGATGACAATTCAGCTCAGAATCCCAAAGAGAAAATGCAAATTCAAACGGCATTACAACAACACCGCTGGAATAAACAAAAAGCGGCCCAATCCTTACACATGGATCGCACGACACTGTGGCGTAAAATAAAAAAGTATCATATAGACATCTAATAAATTAAATAAATTGCCATTTTTATCTCACTGGTTCATTGCCGCAATTTTTTATGACCGAGATGCAACAGCGATGGTGAATTCCAGTTCAATAAACCTTGCAATGGTTAAGCACGTCAGGACTCTGGTAGAGGGGTAATCTGAACGCTACAAACAGACCACTTACCACCTCTCTTGACATAGATGTCAATGTACCGGTAATGCGAGCGAAAAACTTTGCCAGCAAAAGTCCCGGTCATTCTCGTGCTTCCGCAGAGGAGGGCAACATTGCCGTATATCCGTACATCAAAATCTTCTACGGTGTAGGGATCAATCACGAGGTCTGGAGACGTAATATCTTGTAAGAAAGTCTCTTTATTAACCACAGAGCCATTTTTCCGAATCTGGCGAAAGTCATGGGCCATGTTGGCGGCAATAGCGGGCAAGTCCTTGCGAATAATGTCTTTATCCCATTGATCTGCTTGACGCGTGAGCGCAGCAATCAATAAAACATCTTGATTACCGTGGTTACGATTCACCGAGGCGCAACCCTGAAACACGAGCGCAAGCACGAGCAGAATTGGGGCAATAGAGTGCAAGCCTAATTTAAACTTTGTCATATCAACCTCTTCTCAGTTTTAAATTTTAAATATTCTCCATGAGATGCATTGTATCACAAAGAAATCATTTATAAAAGAGAGTAGACCAGCAATTCTCATTTTTTTTTTAATCTGTCTAATCATTTTAATCCGTGTAATCTGTGGTCATTCTTTTAACTCTACCAACTGGACATCCAATATGGTATAATAAAACTTAAAATATGGCTATTGAGTACACATTTTTATTGGAGGTTCTATGATGGCTGGTTTAACATGGTTGCACTTATCGGATTGGCACCAGAAAGGTGAGGATTTTGACTGTGATGTGGTTCGCGAAACCCTTATCAAGGATATCAAAACGCGAACACACATCCATAAAGACCTGAAAAAGATAGATTTTATTGTATTCAGCGGGGATGTGACCTTCAATGGGAAAAAAGCAGCCTATGACGCGGCGGTAAAATATTTATTCACCCCCCTGCTGGAAGTAACGGGTCTGGATGCCAGTCGCTTGTTTTTGGTCCCAGGGAACCATGATCTGGATCGCCAAATCGCGACATTGTTCCGCGAGCAAATTCTGAAGTGCTTCACCTCGGATGAAATCATCAAAGAGTGCTTATCCAAAAAAGCGGAACAAGAGATTCTTAGCAAACCCTTTGAAGCTTATGAAAACTTTGCCAAACCCTATGCGGAAGGGAATTTATCGGCTTATGCCAGTTATTACTCTTTCACAGTGGGCGATAAGAAAATTGCCCTGCTGGGTTTTAATTCTGCATTATTATCGGGTCGGGGTGATACTGATTATGGGAATCTTTTTATTGGTGAGTACCAAGTTTCCAAACCGTTGGAAAAAGCCAAAGCAGAAGCAGATGTGCGCATAGCGGTTTTACACCATCCACTTGAATATCTCACCGCAGAGGACCAGAGCACGATGGAAAGTCGGTTAAAAAAAGGGGTGCATTTTATATTGCATGGTCATCCACACAAGGGTTCAGTAACGATTCAGCGGATCCCAGTTGGAGATTGTATGATCGTTCCTGCGGGTGCGACCTATCACCGCCATATTGATGCCAATCCCAACTATATTAGCTCATATAATTTTATGCACCTGGATTTTGAGACGGGAAATGGTCAAGCCTATCTGCGCAAATGGGACGAAACGAGCGGTTGTTGGACAAAACATATAAGAGACATCCATCCAGAGGGAATCTTTGCATTCCCCATACCTAAATAGCTATTCTTCACCCACAGTGACTGTGATATTGAGGTTATTAGTGGGGATGGCGTCTTCATCATCGCTACCGGGAATGGAAGGTGAGATGAGCAGTTGCCATTGGGGAGGGCCAGCGGGGAATTTTAAAATACTTTGCTCGTCCACTTCATTGTATTCTACTTTAATATCTTCTTTTCCCAGGCAATAGACCAGATGATCGGCCACATTGAAGGGGTAAGAAATCCTAAATTTTTTATCAAATGGCCCAGTACTAGAGCTTGCGTTTACATTAATAGCCAGATAGTCTTCCCAGTCGGTCATTGTAAATAGTTCCTCTTTTTCCGGGTGGACAATCACCGCCATTTTGGTGGAATCCTGAAGAACAATAATATCCCTGGCGTTTTGATTCAATTGAAATGCGTTTTTTATAGATAGATTCATTTTGCGACCTCCGAATTATTTATACTCGACTTCAGTGTCCAGAAGCAGGGTAACGCTTCGCGGTAAAGAAATCCCATTTTGGGCCAGTATTCTTATGTATTTGGATTGCGGGAGTATTTTGGTTCCCCCCGTGGATACCCAGATGATACTTCTGGAGAACTCTTTTAAGCGAGTTTTGGATATCCATACCAAAAGCCATTCTTTTTTTTTAATAATGACCTCTACTTCCCCAGGTTTTGCCGGATGAATTTCAATAAATGCCAGGTTTTCTTTATTGTTTTTATTGACCACGATCAGATAATCCCATCGTGAAGCGCTGGGTTCGCTATACTTGCAGGCTTTGTCGATATCCAAACTGCCAATCAGATTGCGAGGGTCTTCATATTTTATTTGTTTACGGTGTTCATTTTTTATTGCAGCGAGGCCGTCCGTATAGTCTTTTGAATAAGGTTGATTCTGCAAGTTTTTTTTTACCGAAGGTTTCATTATTCCTCCGGGTTAACCGGTTCATCACACTGTAACCCGGCGACTATGTCTACAATATTGCTGCTGAACTCAGTCAAACCACCCCAATCAGAAATCATGCTGTCGGTTGCTGAGGGATCCAGACTGCTGATATCTCTGGTTATGGTTCGCCCACTGTCTTCTTCGGGTTTGAAATAAAAGACGTTACATTCTTTCTTCAAACTGCTTTCCGCGATTTGTTTCACCCCCGGCGTGTTGGCGTCCACATTAAATAGTTTGCTGAAGGCCTTTATTTTGGCGGTTTTATTCACCGTGGATTTTTTCATTTCTGTTATCGCCCAGATCATTTCAATCACATGGAGGGAGTGCGTGGAGATAACCACCCGATAACCCCGGTTAATGAGTTCCAAAATGGCAAACATAACTCCATTAATGGCTTCTGGGTGTAAACCCATCTCCATTTCTTCGATAATAACCGTTTCAATACTGCCTTTTCTTGAAACTCGCGAGGGGGGGCACAGGTAATATAAACCTAAAAGCAGTGGCATAAATTCCCGCTGACCAGCGGACCAGAAGGAAATCGGCAATTGCTGGGTTGGGTTACCATTGACCTCCAAGACTAATCTTTTTTTAAATTCTGTCTCTAACTTAATGGTGCTATTTCTGAAAATACTCTTTTGTATTTTATCTGAAATCACTTTTTTTAATCTATTTTCCTGGGGGAACAGGTATTTTGCACTCGCCAACTCCGTTTCCATTTCCAGACGTAAGCCTTCACTAAAATTTCTGACCACATAAGGATAAGAATTTAAGCTAAGAAATGGCCTTGGCCAGCCCTCCTCCATGATCAGGACGCGCTGGGCAGGGATGTAAAACGCAACATCCTCAAATGTTCGCGGCTTCTTTTTTGTTAATGTCTCGATATTAAAATTTATACCATCTTTGATAATCTTGCTATTGTTATTCCAGCTTTTCGCCATATCCATGCCCAGATAATGGCCCAATAAATCATTGATGTTCCTGATGGTGAAGCCATAACTTTTTAAAGTTTTAAGTATGGCAGGGTAGTCCAGTAGGAGATTCAACATTTGAATAAATAGGCTTTTACCTGAGGCTTGGGGGCCGACCAGGAGGGTTATATCTCCAATCTTCACATCCGCCTCTTGAAGGGGGCCGAATTGTTCAATTTTTAAGGTTTCAATTTTCGCTTCCATTTGCACCTCAATTGTAGGGACTGCCTTTCTTTGACGTCCCGAATGTTCTATTATAAGAGGGTATCCTGTGATTGTCAAGGATAAAAAAGTCTCACTCCTTTAATCCCGATTGGATGAAAGAACTGTTGCGAATTATACCGGCGATAAACAGTTGCCAGGGATGATAAAATAGGATAGGCAGGATGGCAATACCCATTAACTTGGGCTGACTGGCAAAATAGGTGGACAACAAGGGAATTCCCACGGCTATGGTTTTTTGCGGGGCACAGTAAATGGCAGTAATAATATTCTGCCGACTTAAACCGATACGCTTGGCACCGTAATAAGAAAGCGCCAATAAAATTAAATGGGAAACAGCCAGAAAAGCAAAAGGCCACAGGAGCTCTTTCCAATACTTTTGAAAAGAATTATTCTCCACACTCTTGGCCACGCTGAAAAAAATGATACACAACACAAAAATATTACTCATAACACCAATTTTTTTCTTATGTTTCTTGGCCCACGACTTCAGCATCATATGAAACCCCTGGCCAATACCAAAAGGCACACATATCTGGAGCACGAGTCCTTGGAAAATATTCAATAATTCTTTCATGGGCAATGGATGGCTGGAGGTGTTTAAAAAGAGGGTCAGCAGCAGGGGCGAAATAAATACACCCGCAAGATTGGAAAAGGAGGCATTAAACACGGCTCCAATTGTATTGCCGCCGGAAAGCTGGGTGAATACAATGCACGTGGAAACAGTGGTGGGCAATACGGCCAATGCATAAATCCCCACGATCAACTGCCCATCCATGACATTCTTAAAGGGAAAAGCGGTCAAGAAAAAATATATAGGGGTGACAATAAAAATAAAGACCTGGATAAAACCATGCAAACGGATATCTTTCATGTCCTCTCTTAAGGTCTCTGTGGGTAGAGACAACCCGGATAGAAAAAAAAGCATGATCACGAGGCAAATGGTCGTAATTTTGTTGGGATTTAATTGGGAACCCTGGGTTGGAAACAATCCACCCAGAAGAATCGCCAGTACCAAAACAATCAAAAACCACTGTTTTTTCAGTACGTTCATTTTAAACTCCAGTAGTATGTTATCTTTTATAATTCCGTTAATAACAAACGGTGCAACTTCCTGCGAATCCTGTCAAAGCGAACGGTTTTAACCTCGGGATGAATTAAATTGGTCAACAGGATGACGGTGGTGTCCTGCTGGGTTATCTCATTGGTATCCAGCCAAATAGACGGTCCGGTAAAACCGTTATGGCCGATAGCATGACGTGAAAAAGCCCGGCCACCAGAAGTGACAAAAGAAGAGTTCCGTTTAAAGCCAACAGTGCGATGACTTCTTTTGAATGGGGTCAGGTTTTTCCAACACCATTGCAGGGTTTCCGGGGAGAGGATAGTGGCGCTACGCGGGAAGAACTCGCGGCTGAGACGAAAAAGGTCACTTGTGGTGGAAAAAAGCCCGGCATTACCGGCAGTACCACCGCGATAGTGGGAATAAAGATCGTGTGTTTCACCCTGGATAATATCTTCCCGCCAACGGAATGATTGATATAAGGGCCAAAAAAATCTTCCTTCTCGACTGTTGAGCCAGGCTACCGCATTTTTTCGCTCGTGGTGGTTCCCCTGTTCTGTGGGCGCGGCCCGGTGTCGTAAGGACTCGGGAACAGTTAGAAAAGTGTCTTTTAAACCCAATGAATCAAAAATAACCTGTTGGGCCAAGGTGTGGAAAGGGACGCCACTGACTTTCTGAAGAATATAATAAAGCAGGATATAACCGGGACAGGAATAAACCACCTGCTGTCCGGGTCGTGATTTTAAGTGTATATAAGTGAAACGCTTGAGATAATCGTCACCAAAAAGGTAGAGGGGATACCATCCAGGAAGACCGGACGTGTGGGTCAACAGATGCAACACGTTCATAGTCCCGAACTTTCCGAGGTGTGGAAACAATGTTTTTACCTCTGTTTCCAGTGTCACGGCTTTTTGCTCCACCAAGTAGAGGGTTAACAGTGCGGTGATCAAGGGTTTGGTGAGCGACGCCAGATCGTAAAGAGTATTGTCCTGCACGGGTTCTTTTTGGGGGAACAGGGATTTCCAGCCGTAATGGTGTTGGAAGCGGGGTGAATCACTCTGGCCAACCAGAATGGAAAAACCAGGGACAATCCCCCGCTGGATCACAGATTGGATAAAGGTCTCAAGTTTCAACACACCTGACGTCTATATGATCGGCATTTTCTTACATCAAGGCCAAACTTTCCTGGATGTTGCTGTCCTGGATATTCTCCTGAATACGATTGGAGATACGGATGGCCAATTCCAGGGCGTTCCTGGCTTCTGAACCGGTGACATTAAAATTTTCACCGGTGGTGATGGTTTTATAAAAATTAACCCACAGGTTGAACAGGGGTTCTACCTCTTTGATTTCAGGTTGGTATTCGATGATATTCCCATCTTCAAGTGCAAAGGTTTTGACGCTACGTTTTTTATAATCCAAAGAGATGTAATTGTTTTTCTGGAAAATCCGCAGTTTGCGGGTCTTTTTCTGGCTGACACGGCTGGCAGTGATATTGGCCACCATTCTGGAATTAAATTGCAATCTGACATTGGCAATATCAATCTTATCGGAAACAATGGGCACACCGGAGGCATTGATCTGTCTGACGCCACTGTTATCCCATTGCAAGATAATGTCCAGATCGTGGATCATGAGGTCCATGATGACATCCACGTCCAAAGAACGGGGGGAAAAAGAACCGAGACGCTGCACTTCTATAAAAAGGGGACGTTGGACAATAGTGCGGATATATTCGACGGCGGGATTAAATCGTTCGAGGTGACCCACGGCCAGGGTGACATTCTGTTGCCGGGCTAACTCAATCAACTCATCGGCCTCTTCCAGAGTCTGGGAGATGGGCTTTTCTACCAGCACATGCTTTTTGTGTTGGAGGAAGAACTTTGAAATTTCGTAATGAGCAATAGTGGGCGCTGAGACCATCACGGCATCCACGAGAGCTACCATTTCCCTGTAATCCTTGCAAGGGGTTAACAGGTAGGGCGCACAGGTAGAGTGCAGGTGTTCTTGGTTGATATCCATGGCACAGGTCAGGTCGAGTTCAGGAATGGAGTGGACCACACGCAAGTGGTTTATGCCCATGGAACCAGTCCCTATTATGCCAATTCTTAATTTCTTTTCAGTCATTGGTGGCTACTCGCTTTTTTAATTGTTATTTCCTTTTTAAAGATAGGGGAATTATAGGAGGAATAAGAGTGATGGGAGATGGGGTCATTTTTCGGTGCTTCCGATCCTACCGGCCCTGAAATTTTTCAGGTAACCACGTTTGGTTTTAGAGAGAAATTGGACAATGATCTCGACTTCTTCGGAGTTGGGGTATTCTGCTTGTAATTTATCGACGGCCTGGGAAGTATTCAAATCGTTTTTAAAAAGCATGTTAAAGATATCTTTCACATTATCAATGAATTCACGGCTGATACCGTTTCTCATCATACCGATGGAATTTGGGCCATAGAAGTTATAGTTTTCGCGGGTTTGGGCGACTTTGGCGAAGGGCAGAATATCTTGGAGAACGATAGTATAACCGCCAATATAGGCATTTCTGCCGATGCGCACGAATTGATGCACAGAACTGAAGGCGCCTATCACGGCAAAATCTTCTACTTCGACGTGGCCAGCCAGGGTGGCACCGTTTATAAATATGGTATTATTCCCCACGATGCAGTCATGGGCAATATGGGAATACACCATAAAATAGTTTTTATTCCCGATCCGGGTATGGGCCCCACCTTTCGCTGTGCCCCGGTTGATGGTGGTAAATTCCCTGATGATGTTGCTATCACCGATTTCTACGACTGTAGGTTCATCTTTAAAGGTGATATCCTGGGGTTCTGTTCCGATGGAGCAGAAGGGGAATACCTTGCATTGACAGCCAATGGAAGTATTCCTGTCGATGACAGCATGATGCATGATAATACTGTTGTCACCGATAGAGACATTGTTGCCAATAATGGAAAAAGCACCGATTTGGACATTGGTTCCCAACTGCGATTTCGGACTGACAATCGCAGTTGGGTGGATAACTACACCGTTGTTATTTGCATTCATAACACACTCATTTTGCAATCGAAGAGCTTAGGGTCGCCGATGCAGCCAAGTTACCATCGACAAAAGCTTTACCCTCCATCACGACAAAATTCCCCCGGTCACGGACAATAGTGATCTCTAAGTCCAGACGGTCACCAGGAATCACGGGTTTTTTAAATTTTGCTTTCTCAATGCTAGCAAAATAAGCGAGTCGTTGGTCTTCGGGGAATCGTCGCAAAATTAATACCGCGCCCATCTGGGCCATGGCTTCAATAATCAGTACACCGGGGAATACCGACTGCTGCGGAAAATGACCCTGGAACAAACCCTCGTTAAAGGTAATATTCTTATACCCTTTGATGGACTCGTACCCAACGATCTCTGTCACCCGATCAATCAACAGGAATGGGTACCTGTGCGGGATTATCTTTTTGATCTCTTCAATATTTAATGTTTGGCTCATCGTATTCGTTTCTACTTTAAAGTTTCAATTTAAGGTACAGTTTTTAAGGTACAGTATGGATGTTGCGTTGATCTGTCTTAAAAGCTTACTTTAATTTGGCATCAATTGTTTTGACTACTTCTTCGGTAATATCCACGGTAGTGTCATAATACACGATACCACTTCTGGTTCTGTCGAAAATAATGGTAAATCCTTTGGCTTTGCCAAGGCCTTCAATCAAGGGAATCAAATCTTTTTCCAGAGCTTCCAGTTCTTTCTGCGATTCTCTCTGGAAATCTCTTTGGGCATCCTCATATTTGCGTTTTAACGTGGTACGTTTGCCCTGAACTTCGGCGGTTTTTTTCTCACGGGCGTCGTTGTTCAACGCGGGAGAGAGCAGTTCATTTTCCAATTTTTTAATATCATCTTGGAGAACTTGCAGTTCTTGAGCTTTCTGGGTTTGCAGTGCTTCCAGTTTTTTTTGAATCTTCTGACCCCGTTGGGTTTTCTGAATGATTTCCTGGGCGTTGATGATGCCGACTTTCACTTCAGAAAAAGCAAAAACACTCAGTATCAAAACTGTGAACACTAAAATCAAGGTTTTTTTCATTATCTTTATCTCCTTTTTCCTGTTGAATTGGTTATGACCATTCATAGGTTTTACGTTTATTTTTCCTGTATCATTTTATTTTCTATTCCATTTTATTTCTTAAATTTTATTTCTTAAATTTTATTTCCTGTATCTGCTTTATCCGTTTTGTCTTCAGTTAAAAGAAGGCCCGACTGCGAATCTGAACACGAAATGGGAGTCATCGGTTTGGAGGAGCCTGGGGTTGTAGGCGAAGATCAAACGGAAGGGGACATTTAGCATGGGCACGAAGATTTTTAATTCCAAACCCATGGAAGTATAGATGTCTTTGAAGCTGATGGGAACTCCGACGTCAAAAGCATTGCCGATATCATAGAAGAGATTGAAGGAGAATTGCTGGTTGAGAGGAATCTGGTATTCAAGGTTGAGATAGATGCTTTTATTGCCGCCGTAGACGGTGCCGGATTCGGTTCTGGGACCGATGCGGTAGATGTCATAGCCACGGATGGATTGTTCGCCGCCCAGAAAAAACCTTTCATAAATGGGGATTCCGTTCTCGCCAGCATTAAGAATGGCCTGGTGGACTATCTGCATACCGAGCACGTGATGTTTCCCGATAGGGATAAATTTGACAAATTGAAGTTTGGTCTTGTGTAAATCGACATCACCACCCAGGAATCCACCGGAAATGCGGTAATTGAAGAGGTACTTGGTACCACGGGTGGGAAATATGGGGGAATCAACGGTGGAGTAATAAATGGAAGGGGTGATGGAACTCACTTTTCGTTTGCCTTCACCGTAATAATAGCTGTAATAGGGATTGCTGCTGATTAGAGAATCGTTTACATCGGACATTTCAATATTATCAAAACTGTATTGTAATACGGCTCCGAAGTAGCCCAGAAAACGGGCGGAAGTAGAGATATTAAAGCCATCACTCCTTTGCCGGTAGAGGTTATAGTAATCGACATCGGTCTTATGAACACTGACTCCTAAATTAGCGGGTAAATTAAAGAGATAGGGCTCGGAAAAAGAGAGTTGGTATTGTTTGGCACGGGTTCCGGTTTGTAAGTCCAAGGCCAGGGTTTCACCCATGCCCATGAAGTTCTGGGTGGAATAACCAAGAGCGATAAACCAGCCATCATAACCGCTGTAGCCGACATTAAAATTGATCATCTGCCGGTTCAACTCTTTGACTTCCGCGATGATATCTACTTTGGATGGGTCTTCGGGATTGGGTTTGATTTCTGGCATTTTTTCGATAGTGACCAGTCCCAATTGTTTCATCCGGGTAATACTGCTTTCCAGAGCATTCATATTGAGTCGCAAACCTTCGCGTAAGAACCATTCGCGGCGTATGACGTGATCCCGGGTAAAGGTATTGCCTTTGAATTCCAGTTTGCCCACATAGGCGATCTCGCCTTCATGGATGCGCAGGGTTAAATCGGCGATTTTTTTAACTGGGTCGAGGTTCTCAACTGGCATGATCTGGGCGTAAATATAACCCAGTGAGCCATATACCTTCTGAATTTCCTCGATAGTTTTATTTCTTTTTTTAGAGTTGTAAATTTTTCCTTTTGCCAGCTTGATTGCCTGTTGAAAAAATGCATTCTTCAGTACTTTGTTGCCTTCCCATTTGATATCGCCGAGGCGGTACCTGGGGCCGAGTTCAATGGGAATGGAGATTCTCATCATGTTCTGATTCTTCCCGAAAATGGAGGGATGGCGAAACGTGGTGGGTATGGGGGAGCCCACTTTGGCTTCCAAGTACCCTTTTTGTTGCAGTCGAAGTTTTACGGCTTCCAGGTCTTCCACGATTTTATCTTTACTGTACACGTCTTTGCCACCGAGGATGTTGAGTAAGCTGTGAACCTTGTTGTTTTTCATGCCACCGCTTAAAAATTCGGCGGAAATCCCAGTACCTTCTATTCCTGGAAATACGATTTCGCCGATCCGGGTTTTGGGACCCTGGATGACGGTGATGGCCAAGGTTATCTGGTTATTTTCCTCTTTGGTGACTACCGTGGCTTTACCTTGGCCGTACCCTTTATCGGTCAGCATATCTTTGATAATACGCTCGATTTTTTTTACTTTAGAGGGGTTGAAATAGGAAAATGCGGTCAACACGATGTTGTTTTCTTGCAGTTTCTCAATGATGTCACTTTCTTTTATTTTTTTGCCGGTTTTATAGGTGATAGAAGAGATCAGCATGTTCTCTACCAGTTTGATTTTTACGATTTTGGCTTCGCCGCTACCTTCTGTTTCGATGGTGATGTTCTCGAAAAAACCGGTATTCCACAAGGCTTTAAAATCTTCCCGCAATAACGAAGTGGAATAAATCCCCTTTTCCCTGGATTTCATGTAAAAAAGGATGGTATCCTGAGATACCTTTTTATTTCCTTCCAGGACGATCTTTTCAATGGTTTCGGCTGTCAGGAAAATATTTAAAACGAACAGTATACTTATAAGCCACAGACTCTTTTTCATACGACCTCACTATAAGATATGTTTATATCACATTTTGGATTAGAATTCAATAAAAGGACGGAAGGTTCTTGGGGAAAGTTGCAGAATCTCTGGATTTTTATTTTTTTGTTCTTGCTTTATATATGTTTCCCAGCCATGATATTATTTTTCTGGATGGGTGGGAAATAGGGGGCGAGCGATTGTATTTTTAGCTTGACTTTTTTTTTATTTTCACTACAATCAGGTTATTGAGTGATGAATAAAGTAAATTTATTAAAATTCACTGTTTGCCACGCCGACTTAATAAAGATAGGTGTGGCTTAAAAAGCTCAGGAGATAACATGAAAAGAAGAACTTTATTGTTTTTTTCTTTGGTGTTGGTTTTGGTGTTGGGAGTCGCGGCTGACATATTGATCAAAGTAAGTGACGAGGCATGGAAAACAAGGACTTATAATGATTATGAAAAGCCCACGGTATGTGGAACGTCCTGTCATGTCGATATTTATCAGCAGTGGACCCAGGCGATGATGTCCCAGGCGTATACACATCATTGGGATGAGATCGAATATTTCAAACTGGCAGTGCCCCATGCTGAAAAGGACCCGAAGGTAGCGGGAGTGAAAGCGGGATGTAATGGATGTCATAGCCCGATTGCTTTTTTAGCTGGCGATACCCCCCCTCCGGCTCCCGGTATGAACAGTCGTGCCAACGAATCTGTTTCCTGTGATGTGTGTCATACTATCACGGGGTTTAAGGGTGATGTGCCCCATAATTTTAATTATATCAGCGAACCGGGCAAAACCAAGTTTGGTCCAAGGGATGGGGTCAAGTCCCCAGCGCATGTGACTTACAAATCGGAATTCTTAAAAGAAGCTGAGTTTTGCGGGACCTGTCACAATGAAAAGAATCCCTATGGCCATTGGGTCAAGTCAACGCATCTGGAATGGAAGGAGGGCCCATATTCCAAAGAAGGGGTGAAATGTCATAACTGTCATATGACCAATGCTCCGGGGGTTCCCGCCAGTATGGGAACGCAGTACCCGGATATCCGCCAACATTTGTTCCATGGTGCGCACGATCCGGGTAAAGTGGCGGGCACAATAGAACTCCGGGTTCATCCAGATACCCGTGAATCAGAACCGGGCGAAACGGTTAAATTCACGGTGGCACTCTTCAATCAAAAGACGGGTCATAAATTCCCCACGGGTTCGGTGGAAGATCGTATTGTCTGGCTTCATGTTGAAGCTAAGGATACGGCTGGCAAGGTATACCACCTGCCAGTGGATAAAAAAGGATTCGCTGGCGAAGAATATACGATTGGTAGTGATGTACTGGCTTATCAGGATATGGGGATTGCTTTGAATTTACCGGATTTTAAAGGGGTGCAGCGGGATGGAATTCCTATTGGCGACCGTATCTTCCGCATGCCTTATTTGGACCCGCAGGGACGCATGACTATCCAACAATGGAATACGGGGTCCCTGGGCGTTGATTATCGCATTGGTCCACGGGAAACAAAAATCGAAACCTTCACCTTTAATATCCCCGATGAGGTGCCCGAAGGTGCTTTAACGGTTACGGCTGTTCTGAATTTCCAAAAATTGGTAAAACCAGTGGCTGATTTTCTTAATGTTCCTGCCGATGAGGCTGAAATCATCAAAGTCAACAGCCATTCCACCACCATTATGATTTATGAATAGGAGGAGTTTCATGAAAAAGTATTGGTTTTTTCTATTGATCGTTGTGTTTTTTATAATTGGTTTTTCCCAGCCGCTTTCTGGGATACCTGCTTTTGCACGGAAGTATAAAATGTCCTGCAATGTGTGCCATTCTCCTTTTCCCCGTCTCAAACCGTATGGTGAGGAGTTTGCAGCCAATGGTTTTGTGTTAAAAGATCAAGAGCCACCCCGCGCTTTCCGGGATACGGGGGATGACATGCTCTCGTTGCTCCGAGAATTACCCATCGCGATACGGCTGGAAGGGTTCATGCAGTACAACAATGGGAAACAGGAGAAATTGGATTTTGCGGCACCTTACGTGTTGAAACTTCTTTCCGGTGGCTCAATAACCAAGAATATATCCTACTATTTTTATTTCTTCTTCGGGGAACGGGGTAAGGTGGCGGGGTTGGAAGATGCGTTTGTGGTGTTCAACGATTTATTCAAAACGGGAATATCGGTCACTGTTGGACAATTTCAAGTCTCGGACCCCTTGTTCAAACGGGAACTGCGTCTCACTTTTGAAGATTATCATATTTACAAGACCGCACCCGGGTCTTCGCGAATCAATCTCACTTATGACCGTGGTCTGATATTTACTAAGGGTTTGGCAAGTGGGACGGATATCACGTTGGAAATATTGAATGGTAGTGGTATTGAGGAAGCAGATACCTTTAAAAATTTTGATACGGACAAGTATAAAAATGTGTTTGGCCGGATTTCCCAAGACATTGGCGACCATTTTCGGATAGGTGGCTGTGCATATTATGGCAAGGAAGCCTGGGGTTGGGATGATTATGTCAATAAGGTGTGGATGTGGGGCGCTGACGCGACCCTGGATTTGAATAATTTCCAAATCAATGCCCAGTATATTACCCGCCATGATGATAACCCCTTGTATTGCTATACATGTTATAACGCCAACTCCAACACAGAGGTGGTGACGCGGGGTGGTTTTGTAGAAGCTATTTTTACCCCCTATGGAGATAAGAGTAAATGGTATGCTGCGGGTCTATTCAACTGGGTGGATTCGGACGATGTGGCTTTGGAATATCAATCGGTGTCTGCCACTCTGGGAGTACTTTTGCGGCGAAATATCCGTCTGGTGGGTGAGTTCACCTATGTGTTTAAAAGCGATTTGGACAAATACGCGAGCGCCGGGATTGGTTTGATTACTGCTTTATAAGATAGTAGCAGGTCAACCTCCGTATTGTCTTAGTGCAAATAAAATTGAACTGGTAACGCCGGGGGGGTATTCTCCGCCCCCCCTTTTTTTTCTGGCAATTTTCCATTTGGAACAATTTTGATCCTGTTTTGCAACACGAGTTATAATCTCCTCTTGGGTATTATGATACAATTGGGGTATGGTAAACATAAAGCAAATACGAACAAAAAAAGAATTATACAATCCAGGAGGAATTATGAAGAAAAAAAGCAGTGGGTTATTAAAAGTTGGGTTTTTGGTAACCATGGTGTTATTATTATCTTTCAGTGTATTTGCCCAGCGGCTAGGAAATGGCCCGGTGGCTGTTTCGCCGGGCAGTGAAACGGAAGTGACGGTGATATGGCAGACTTGTCCAACCTTTAGTTGGTCTTCAGTGGTGGGGGCAGGGTCGTACCGCATCGCTGTATTTCAGGCTATGGAAGGGCAATGGCTCTCATATGAAGGAATGGTTTCACAGTTGTCACCGGTGATCAATAAAGATATTTCAGGAGCGGCTCTATCCTGGACATTGTCTGTCGAAGAACGCTTGCAAACGGATACGATATATATATGGTATGTGCAGGCTGTGGATGACAAAGGCAATGCGCTGGGATTATGGTCCAACGGTAAGCTTTTCAAAGTAGAACAAGAAGCTCTGATGGTTGGCATTGAGGGCAAGCTGAGGGATATCATAAAATTGTATGGTGTCAGTGATAACGTGATTGCTCCTTATAAAAAGGATTTGAAGGAAAGCCTGAAAGCAGGGGGCGTGGGTGGTACTAAAGACAAAACGGTGCTGGATCGTAGTGGCGTGTTGGGCACGGAGGGAACAAACACTACTTTTTATGGATTGAGCGCTGGTGCGTCCAATACTACTGGGTGGGCGCCCACATTTTTTGGCAGGGCTGCTGGATACTCGAATACTACCGGGGATCACAACAGCTTTTTTGGTTATTATGCGGGTTATAGAACGACGTATGGCTACAACAATACCTTTATTGGCAATTTAGCCGGGTATTCGAATATTTCCGGGGACACCAACACTTTTATTGGGAAAGGCGCGGGTTATTTTAATAGTGATGGCTGGGGTAACACGTTTTTAGGAGTCTCGGCGGGATACGGTAATACTACAGGCGACTATAATACCTTTATTGGTGTGGGCGCGGGGAGTGCCAACACCACGGGGAATGCAAACACGTATCTGGGTTACCAAGCTGGAGCGAGTGAAACGGGTTCCAACAAGCTTTATATTGATAATTCCAACACGAGCGCCCCCTTGATATATGGTGAGTTTGATACGAATGTGCTGGTGGTTAATGGGAAATTAGGGATTAGTAGAAATAGTCCGGCGTATCCTATCCATATGGCCAGTGGCGCTTATTGTTCTGTGGGTGGAACCTGGACGAATGCGTCCAGCCGTGCCTTAAAAGAAAACATCGAAGATTTGAACACGGCTGAAGCGATGGCCGCTTTAACGGAACTAACCCCGGTGAAATATAATTATAAAACAGATAAAACGGATCAATACGTGGGTTTTATTGCCGAGGATGTCCCGCAACTGGTCGCCACTCCAGACCGTAAAGGGTTAAGTCCGATGGATGTCACGGCTGTATTAACCAAGGTGGTCCAAGAACAACAGAACATGATCCACGATTTACAGAAAGAAAACCAGGAATATAAGAAAATCATCGCGGACATTCAAAGCAGAATGACCCAGCTTGAAAAGAAATAAATCCGTAATACAGGGGGTAGAGACGTTGCATGCAACGTCTCTACCTTTCTTCTCTTTTTTTACTGCACTATTTTGATGGTTGCTTCAGTGGACAATACTGTGGCTCCTTTCATCAGAACGGCCTTATAAACACCCGGCGGTAGATTGGGCACGGTGAAAAGGATATCTTCACAGGTCCATTGCGTGATCGTTGCATTGACATTCCCGATCTTCAATTGCCGGCCCGCCGCGTTGGGGCCTAATAAATGTCCTGCTGCACTGGCGGCGTCGCCCACGTGATAATCTTTATTGGCGATGGTCAGTGGGGTTATAATCCACCATACATAGGCATTGGATACAATCGTGTGGGTGGCTGTGTTGTATATATAGACCTTGTGTTTCACCCCGTACTCGAAGTAGCCGGTTAACTTGCAGTCTATCTTGTTCGAAGTCCAAGACGTGATTTGCGGTACATAAGTAGCACTCCCAGAGTTCACATGAATTACCCGATTGCCCTGCATAGGCAAAAAAGTCTTGCCCTTGACATAAAAAATAAGCTGGCAATCATCAAACAATGGTTCGATTTGCTCTATTTTCGGTGGACTTAACAGGAGGTCTTTTCTGACTTCCAATTGTTTATTCTGCGTTGCGGGCAACGGTTGCTGCCCCCACATGATCTGACACCCAAAAACCAATACTAACGCTAACGGGAACAATTTTTTCACGGTATTACCTCCAGGATTTTTTTCATAAATTTCAGGTATAAATAAAATACATATATACAGGAGCCCTCTCTTTTATCTCAAAAGAAAAGTCAAAGGCAAATTCCCTTTTTTCTAATCTGTGTAATCATTTTAATCTGTGTAATCTGTGGACTAAATAAAAACTGCTAAGTCGTTATTGGAGAGCCTGCATTATTACTTCCAATTCAAGGAGGATTTTACTTCCTTGGTCTGTGGGGGCTTCAAGGAGCGCGATTAATTTGAGCAGTAGGAGCCGGACAGGGTTGCTTAAACGTTCGGTTGTGGCGAGGTATTGTTTGGTAAGAGTATAGTCCCAGTCTTGTTTACGATTTTTGATC
This sequence comes from uncultured Clostridia bacterium, assembly GCA_964502145.1. GTDB lineage: Bacteria > Acidobacteriota > Aminicenantia > UBA2199 > UBA2199 > CAZCVI01. Next base: position 103,832 of record CAZCVI010000004.1, on the reverse strand, counting down.
AAGTCCCGGTAAGAGCTTATTAATCGCTGTAATTGGATTAAGGCTTGGGATTGCTTTTCTTGAAAGAACAATGAGGCGATGGCTAGGAATTGCATGGCAAAAATATCATCGGGTGGCAGGCTGCGGTTTTTTAATACTTCTTGTGCCAATTCTCCGGCCTTATTAAAACGGTGGGTGAGTAGATACAATTCGGCAAGATTCTTCTGGACAGAAAGATCTCTGGGGCTTAATTTTAGGGCCATTTGATAACTGGTTATGGCGTCATCAAACTGTCTTTGATCAAATTGTACGGCGGCAATATTGATGTAAACTTCAGGGTCATTGGGTGTTCTTTGGAGGGCCTTTTGGAAACTGGCGATGGCAGCTTCGAGGTCACCTCTATGATATAACACGACACCGATATGGTGGTATAATAAAGGGAAATGGGGCGATAATTGCTGAACCTTTTGCAAATTGGAGATGGCCGCATCATATAAACCCAAATTGTCTTGGGCTATAGCCATGTTAAAATAAACGGTGGTGTAATCGGGGTTTAACTTCAGCGCTTTTTGGAAACTGGCGATAGCTTCTTCATTATCACCTTTATCTTTTTGGGCAATGCCCAGATTGTTGTAAGCCTCTACAAAATCGGGTTTTAATTTTAAGGCTTTTTGAAGGACGAAAACAGCGTTTTCATAATTGCCTTTTTGAATGAATGTAAGACCCAGATTGTTGTACGCCTGGGGATAATCGGGATTTAATTCCAGGGCGGTTTGGTAACTGGATATAGCAAGGTCAAAGTCACCTTTCCCAGATTGGGCATTGGCCATATCAAAGTATATCCTGGCTTCACCGGGTATTAATTTCAGGGCATTTTTGAAATTGGCGATTGCGGCATTATAATCGCCTTTTTTTGCCAGAAGGATGGCCATATTGTGGTAAACCTTGCCATTTTTGGGATTAAAATTCAAGGCGGTCTGGTAACAAATCAGGGCGGTATTATATTCTTTTATATAATAGAAATCATTGCCCAACTCATAAAAATAAACGGCATCTTTACTATCGACATGCAATGCTCTCTGATATAATGTTTCAAGAGTTGGGGTATCATTTTTTTGCCTTAATACATTCCTGATATCTCGATATATCCAGACAAACTGAATATCGGCAGATACTGCTCTGGAAAAAGTATCAAGGGCTTTCTTTTTATCGCCTTTTTCCAGATAAAACAAGGAGAGCTTTTGATAGAGGGATTTCTGCTTGAAAGAAAAACGCAACGCGCTTTCATAATTTAATATGGCCTTTTGGAAATCATTTTTAGTAGCGTAAAAATCGCCTAAGATCTCGTAAGTATGGGAGTGCTTGGGATTTTTTTTGATGGCTTCCGCAAAATAAAAAACTGCCTCATCCTCTTTCCCGGTTTCAAGAAGCAGTTTCCCCAGCGAGGAGTAAACACGGGCATCCTTGATCCCATCATGAATTGTTTTTTTGTATAGTTGGATGGCTTTTTCATATAATCCCTGGGTGGTTAACAATTCCCCAAGCTTGACAGTGACCATTATATTTTTGGAGTTCTTGGTCAAGAGTTGCCGATATTTTCCGATAGCCTGGGGAATCTTATCATCAAAGGCTAGTTGCTCAGCTTCCTTGAACAAGGAATGGCAGGCCGGTAAACACACAATCAAAAGTACAAGCACTAGGAGAAGTAGACTAGAACCAAACCACTTATTTAGGAACATATTCTTAACCTCCACAGCGAAAAACGCTCGACCAATAAACCATATACTACCAAAAAAAATCTACAAATACAAGAGACTGGAAAAGATAAGAAGACCACAGATTACCCAAATAAAAATGATTTTTGCGAACAGGGTGGTTTTGATGGGCAAGACCACCCTATACTAAACTGGTATAGACAAGGCTATCACTGGAGTCATAATACGCATTTTCTCTTGACATTTCGGTTTTTATTAATATAATGGGATTATGATAAAGGATAGCAGAAGCGAAGAAAATAAACAACAGGAGGTGGGGAATGCCGGATAAAAGAAATGAGAGAATTGTAATATCGTGGAATCATCTGATTGACGTGGTAGAAAAGATAAAGACGGAATGGAATAATCCTCCGGTGTTATGGTATAGAGGCCATACATCGTATGATTATGAGTTAATACCTTCGCTTTTTCGATTCCATGGGGGCGCTAAAAAGGAGCGGGAACTTTTCCGGGAATTTGTTAAATTCATGGATAACATCAATACGGGATATAACCATGATGATTGGTATATTCTATTCAATATGCAGCACTTCGGGATCCCGACACGGTTGTTGGACTGGACCGAGGTCATTGGTATTGCTCTTTTTTTTGCCGTGACTGGTAATACAGACATGCCGTGCATCTTTATGCTTAATCCGGAAAAGCTCAACATGCAAAGCGGCGAACCATCTGTCATTATGGTTCCCAACGAATATAATTTCGCATATAAAAAAAGGTTCTGGTACGGGGATCCAGAACAGATGGTCTATCCGAAGGCGATTGCCCCTTCAACCTATTGCAACCCGCGCATTCAACGTCAGCGGGGGAACTTCACCATTCATGGAAACCGGGAAGAACCCTTGGAAGAGCTCCGTCCAGATTGCGTGATTAAAATTGTGTTGAAAGGTGAGACACCGAAACAAGCCAAACAATACCTGCAAAATTTTAATCAAAACATGCTGTCCCTTTTTCCAGATACCCATGGGTTGTCGATATATATAAGACATCAAGTGGAATTAAAACCGCTGGACCGGCTTGATATTATCATTGAAAAAGTCAAACGTAAACTTAATAAAGCCCTGGAGGATTTCCGCAACTATCTTGACGATAGCCAGGACGCTCATGACGAAAAAAGCCGGGATGGATTTACCAAACCGCCCTATCCCTTCAGTCCTGATATTGTCTCCGCATGTAAATTAAAGGAGGATTTCATTGAGCGGAAAGCGGATATTGAGGCTTTAAATTATTGGATAAACAACGAGAATATGACTTCCATTGCGTTTCTTCTCGGAGAGGCTGGCATCGGGAAAACCAATCTCTTGCTCTATTGGATTCTCTATGGTCTGGATGAGTTGTCACCAGACCAGGGAAAACCCGTTCTTTTTTATCCAATGCAAAATTATGATTCCAATAAAACCTCTCTTCCTATTGATCTGTTAAAAATAATATTTCCCAGTGAGGAAATTTCAGCCGGCCAAAAGATTGCGTTTGAAGAGAACGTCCGTCAAGGAAAGATTGTCATTGTGTTGGATGGCCTCGATGAATTAGCACGGACCAAAGGTTCGCAGGAGGCATTAGCCTCTATTAAGGAATTAATGAATTTAATCGGTGATCACAATAAAGCCCGGGTTGCAATTTCATGCCGAGATCATGTATTTACCAGACTGAGTCAAGGTGAGTCGTCAAATTTCTTTAAGAATGCCCATAAAATTCCTCTCACCCTTTTACCAAATGATAAAGTAAAGGAACGAATCCATCAAAGGATAAAGAATGCAGAATTGCCTGATACGGTTGAAAAAATAATAGACCATTTAATTGAGATCGCCTGTCACCCATTATACCTCGATGTGGTTGTCGACATGCTGAAATTCAAAAGCGATGATTTGAAGGGGAAGACCTTAAATAAATCCCAGCTTTATAATCTATGGTTTGATTTTGTACTTCAAAAACACAAGATTACCGAACCAGATGAGGCGAAAAAAATAATTGCCCGGATTGCTGGCGCAATGCTGGATAATCGGACCGATAATATTAGTTCCGCTGAATTGATACGACGTGGTTTGACAGAAGCGGAAAGCATCCTATCTCTGCTAAGTCCAGACGAACTGGTGGAAAGAAAAAATGCCAGTACCAACACCCCTGTACTACCTAAAATATTTGCTCAAGTATCGTCTGATTCCAAAAGCAAATCGTGGGCATTCATCCATCAATCACTCCGGGAGTTTATATTAGCGTGGTCTGTATATCAGGAAATAAAAGAACGGGGGGAGGTTGCTCCAAGCGGGAAAACTAACAATCATATTGGCGTTCTTTCTGGGACCTCCGCATTCGATTACGAAAGCCAGGAAACATACTGCTATCTGATTGAACTATTCCCAGATGATAAAAGTTTCGCGGAAATAGCAATCGAAACCGTTGAGAAGATGTGCCCCGCTCAAACCGAATATGCCTGCTATGATCGAAAAACAAAACAACAAACTATCGAGAAGTGGAACCATGTGGTAAGGAATTTATTCGAAGCGATTGGAATAATTGCCTCGGAGGAAAACGATCATGTATTTGCAGAAACTGTGATTCCAAAAGCATTGGAAATTCTTAATTCTGGAAATTATAATGGTTTATATGTGCGATACCGCACTAAATATAATATCGTTCGTTGTCTGGAACGGCTGCATCCCCATGCTCCCAAGCCATACTATATTACGGTGCTTGAATCTTGCTACAATCAAGATAAACCATCCAGTGATTTAATCTATGCCTTTGCTGTTCGTGGTTTTCATTCAATAAATTTAAAGATCAATAGTTTTCCACCCATGATATTCTCAAAATCAAAGCGTCCAAAAGGATTCGCAAAGATTGAAAAAAGGGTGAGCGACTGTCTTCTCCATATTATAGAAAGAATGACTGACCCTGAGATATCAGAGTTTGCGAACTATTTGCGCATCAACTGTTCTTTTGCACTGATACGCTGGTTCCCGGAAAACCCAAAACAGTCAGACTTGGATAGAATTGATAAATTATTGACGGAATTCGACCTGAGTCATGAAATAGCCCTTAATCTTTTCTATACTCTTTATAGAAGGACCAATGGCAAAATTCCACCACAATTTAAAGATAAGTTTAACATGATTAATTTAGAAAAATTAACCGTGGAAAAGGTTCCCATCGATGCATTAACGTTTCTCAGAGAACCTGTTAATGACAAAAAGTGAGTGATACAGCCAATTAAATCATATTTGCCCGGAAATCATCTGTTCATCGTACCTCTAATCACGATTTTGGAACTCTCGATAATCAGCAAAATAGCAAGGCCCAATAATACGCAGGCAATAATGCCCACGGTGGAAAGTCCATAATTGCCAATTAATATCACCAGCGCCCAGATAGTCATGATATTCATAAACAGCATGGGGAAAATAACGAAGCCCATCTTTTTTCCCATCTTTTTCAACCAAACGGCGACTACTAACAGCACTAAACCAGCGAGGAGCTGGTTGGTAGCACCAAAAACAGGCCAGATGGCTTTCCAGGCGGGAATAGGATTGCCGTTTGGGTCCTTTAAAGTGATAAGGACAAAGATAGTGGGTAAAACAAGGGTAGCAAACGTGGATAAATAACGGGTTTTACTACTCTTGAGATTAAAAAACTCCTCGAAAATATACCGCCCAAGACGGGTGGCAGTGTCGAGAGTGGTTAAAATAAAAGTGGACAAGGCGAGTAATGCAAAAGAGTGTCCCAATGGACTGGGAACACCAAAAAGAGCAAAAAAATGGCTCATACCATTGGCATAAACAGTCAAAGGCGGTTTGCCAGTCAACCCATCACCGAGGGGCAACATAATTACTGTGGCAAGAGCAATGACTGCGACAATACCTTCTATTAACATGGCACCATACCCGATGGGCCGGGCATCAGATTCCTTGTCCAATTGTTTGGAACTGGTGCCAGACGCAACAATAGAATGAAAACCAGAACAAGCTCCACAGGCCACGGTGATAAATAAAATAGGAAACAAACTACCTAAGAGTGGATCGGACCATGTTTTAAAGGCGGGATATTGCACGACAAAACCGCCGAGTAAAATGCCGAGAAAACCACCAAGAACCGAGGCATACAAGAGATAAGAGGAAAGATAATCCCGGGGCTGCAATAAAATCCAAACGGGAGTAGTGGACGCGACAAAACAATAAAGAATCAGGAATACATCCCAAGCTTTAGCGGGTTCCAAACCAATCAGAGTGGCTATATTTTTGGCGTCAATAGGAATGATCTGACCTAACCAGACACTTACAAACACAAGGGGAACAAAAATTAAGGAGGCCCACAAGACTGAAACTTTTAACCGATACACAACGATCCCAAAAATAATGGCCAGAACCATAAATAACATAGAAGAGGTGGCGACACCTCCATCTTGCACAAAGGTGGAAGAGGTTAAATCGGTAAATACGATCAATACATACACGAGGGATAGCCAAATGAAAAGAAGGAGCAGGCGATACGCAAAAGGAGACATGTATTCTTTGGCGATCTCGGCAATGGAACGGGCTTTGTGTCGTATAGAGGCAATCAAAGAGGAGAAATCATGGACTCCGCCGATAAAAATAGCGCCGAGAACGATCCATAACAGGGCGGGCAGCCACCCGAAAGCAAGAGCAGCAATAATAGGCCCGACAATAGGCCCGGCCCCAGCGATAGAAGAAAAATGATGCCCCAATAAAACAGAACAATGGGCGGGAACTCGATCCACACCATCATAATGGGTGTGACTGGGGGTGGGATTGTCCTTGTTGATGTCGTACCGCCGCTCCAGAAACCTGCCATAAAATACATACGCCGCAATAAATGCAACCACAGCGAGAGCTGAAATAATTGCCAACATGATGACCTCCTGCAAAATATTTTGTGAGAAGTTATTTTATAAGAAAAAGCAGTGGATTTCAATAGTATGTGCTAAATTCCAGCCATTTTTCTTTTTTCCCACAGATTACTCAGATTAGAGGGATTAGACAGATTACTCTTATTAAAAAGAAAAAAGTAACGGTTCGGGCTATGGGACTAGCATCCGACCAGTTTGATAAAAGACTCCCACGGATTTCACGAATTTACACGAATTAAAGGGAAATAAATAATTTGTTTTTCGATAAATTCGTGATCATTCGTGTAATTCGTGGGCTAATCTTTTTCAGGTTGAAGGGTTCCTTATTTGCTTCCTATTTTGATGCGCACGCCCTCGGAATGACTGGTGAATTCGGGGGCATACATACACTGGATGGACGTGATTCCATTGGAGAAATCGCCTTCATGGGTCACTCGCATGGGATATTGAAAGACATAGGTTCCCTTGGCGAGATAATCGAAGAAGAAATTGGTGGAACTGTCCTTGGTAGTCTGATAATAGCCGAGACCATCCTGCCAACGATAACCGGAAATGACGTTTTCGGGTTCCATGGTGGCGGCACGCATATCTTTCATATGGACATACTCCATATCCCGGTCGACGCGTAATTCAATGCGAACGTTGATGCGCTCGCCGACTTTTAAGGAAGTGGCGGGGGTAATGGGAAACAAAACTGGGCCGGTAGCGGAAGGCTTTTCCACGAAAAGCGTCTTGGTTAACTTCAAGGGGGTGTCAGCGGGGGTAATCTTGTCAAGATTTTCAAAATACTGCCAATACAAACTGCCCCAGGCGACACTATTATTGTTATTCTGTACTTTGATATGACCCATATCGGGTAAAATATCTTTGCCGGACCAGGAGGTTTTAAAATAACCGGTACCTGCTTCCACGGCGGTGGTTTCACCATTGCCAGTGGTAGGGGTATATTGGCCGGGGATAATAACGAGGGGATTGTCTTTTCCCAGGGTGATTTGGGGGGGGATATTCTCCTTGAGGGAATTCTCGCCGCTTAATAATAAGGCATAACAGGCTTCAACGGTGGCCTTGGTGGTGCGCCAATCCTGGGTTTGTTTGGACTTTAATAACCAGGTCTGTAATTCAGCGACGGAATTCTGGTCATTCAATACCTCGGAGAATACTTCAATCAATAAGGCGTGGGTTTCAATGGGGGCTTGATACCAGTAATAGCCATAACTGGTTTTCCAATACATACCGATCTCCTCGGAATAAAGGGCGAACTGCTTGATGGAATTGGCAATGGCGATGGCGGTGGGAGTGTCGCCATAACGTTTCATAATCAACGCCATCATACCCTGAAGGTATTTATTGGTTTGGAAATGATTCCAATATTGTTTCACCTGTGCTTTGTAATATTGGAAGGCTTTTTGGTGGGTGTCGTTTATGGGGATATGCTGAAAATAACTGCGGGCATACAAATAATGAATCTGGTCAAACCCAAGATGATTCTCATTGAGATTGACTTTATACTTGAGCAATTGCTGGTAATCCTTGGTGATTTCCCGATCAAGATAAGGCACGGCTTCTGCCATCATCCGATTGATATCGGGATTGGTTTTGATGTCGAGAACTTTTAATTGGCCAAGATGGGCGAAACCACAGACGATGTGCTGGGTGATCCAACGACTCTCGGGCATGCCCTTAAACCACGGCCACGCACCGGAAGGCATCTGGCCCTCGGACATTTTTCTCAGGGTGCGCTCGATCTGGGAAGCCATGGCATTAAGATCAAACAATAACGCGATACGTTTCTTCCGTTGCGTTTCATTCTGACCATTTAATACCCAGGGGGTTTCTTCCAATAAGAGACTCTTTAACTCCTGGTTCTTCTCAAGATTGGAAAGCAGGGCATTGGTTTTGGGGGAATCTTGGGTTTCACTGGTTTTTTTCCATACATCGAAGACATGCTTGATCTTGGGGTTGCTGTTCACAATATAAGCGGCGATACTATTGGCATAAAAACGACTGAACATCTGTTCCATGCATTCATAGGGATACTCGATGAGATAAGGTAACGCCTGCACGGCATACCAGACGGGATTGGAGGTAAATTCAAGGGTCAAGGTGTGACTTTTTAAGGTGGGGGAAGCAAGGGCAGTAATTAATTTTTGCATCTGAAAGGTTTTGGTTTGTTTGGCTCGCACGGGTAAGGGAATACTCTCGGTGACGAGGATGCGATTCTTCAAAATAGGCACTACCATTTCCTCGCCATCACTGAACTGACCGGCCCGCGCGGTGATGCGGTAGGTGACGGCATCAAGATGGTCGGGTACAACAATACTCCAACTGGCCTGTGTACTCTCTCCCTTTTTCACGGTAAAAGGTGTATGGCTCCTTGTTAATTTGAAAGAAGAGTCAACGGGTAACAGGGTCACGGCATCCAACAGGGTGAGTTGGGCAGTGCCGGTGAGTTCCTTTTCAGAGAGATTGGTGATCTTGGAAGTGAAGCGTAGCGAATCGCCCTCACGGAAAAACCGGGGGGGATTGGGTACGACCATTAAATCTTTCTGGGTAATGAGCTCGTTGAATATAAAGCCATGTTCAAGTTTTTTAGTGTGGGCAAAACCGATCATTTTCCATTTGGTCAGGGCTTCGGGGATGGTAAAGGCAATCACGATATAGCCTTCGGGAGTGGTTTGCAGGTGGGGATAGAAAAAAGCGGTTTCATTAAAGTTCCTTCTGACTTGAACGGGTTCGACTGGGGGTGCTTGGGGTAGAAGAGGGGTGTTTTGCTTTGTTTCGCCGTCTTTCTTTTTCTCGAAACGGCCCTGTTCTTCAGTCAGGCCGGCAGTCATACTGAGGGTGGATTTAGGTTCAATCATTCCCGACACTATTCCGCTCACCTCGACTTTGTCAATCATTGGCGCGGAGGCATCGGCGGCAAATCCGATGGCAGAACCATTCCAGTGGTGATACTGGTCCCAGTAAACACCGAACCAATTCAAACTATCGTATTGGGTATCGATTATATTTTCATAAGGGTTTAGATTTCCAAGGAGCCGGGTACACAGGGTGCTGAAATAGGGGTTGCTCTTCCAATAAGCGGTGATACTGTGATTGGGAAACACCTGGAACGCCCAATTGTGGGGAAGAAAAGCATCGAGCGAGGCATCGTACAGGGAAGTGACCATCTCGGCAGCGACTTTATCGCCTTTGGGCCCTTTGATCTTGATACGCCACTCGGTGTTCTCGCCGGGGAGCAATTTGTTGCGAAAGGTTTCAAAAGAAATATGGAGTTTCTTATTGTTCCAGGGCACAATAATGTTTTGGGCGAAAGTATAGAAACGGTTATCCTGGATAAAAGCAAGAAAAAAACCAAGGTTCCCGCGATGTTCTTCGGTAATGGGAATTTCGATTCGTTTTTGCTGGTTGGTGAGGAGGATGTCATTCTTTTTCAGGATTTTACCATGGAACTCGATCTGGTAAATGACGCGCACATTCTTCTGGGAAGAACCGATTAGAAACACAGCAGGTTGACCGGGTTCGATGGTCTCTTTGACCATGGCAAACCAACCGACGGCATTGATGGGCATGCGGCTGTCTGTGGAAGAATAAAGGGTGAAATGACGGATGTCCTTGATATTATTGCCAAAGGCATCCACGGAAGACATCTCAAGGACGTATTGCCCGGTTTTCCAATTATTTAAATGGGTGAGAGTCATCTGTTTGGAACTGGCGGTATCAAAAGAGGTGTGCGACACGTTTTGTTCTTTTTCCCATTTGTATATATTGTCTTCATCATTATAAATATCATGGGGGAAATCGTGGCGGTACTGTTCTTGGGGAATGATGAATTTATCGGGTTTGGCCCACAAACGGGAACGGAAAGTCCGGTGGGGTTCCTTTAATTTATAAATATCAATAGTGCCTTTGGCAGGGAGGAAATCGCCATCGAGGTTGGTGGAGTTGAGGGAGACGGTAATCTCTTTGCTCTCTTTATCGAATTGTGGTGGGAGGGTGATATTCAATTGTAAGGCGGTATAACCGATAACGACGCGTTGTTGGGAGCCACGGGTTTCGCTGTTGAGATCGGTGACATCGGCGAATACGGTGAAAATAAACGCGGGTCTGGTTTTTTCGGCGAGAGTGAGGTCGGGTTGGGCGTGGAAGGTGATATCAAAGGAACCATCGGCCCGGGTTTTGGTATACCCGCTGGTGATTTCCATGGAGGGGGATAGCGGGGAGTAGGCACCGTAAAAATAACGGCAGTACCAGGGATAAGGATAATAGACTTCGCGCAGGACGCGGTATTTGACGTCTGCATTATCTATATTATAACCGGCGTAAGCGCTAGCGACACCTTTGACGGTGACCTTTTCTTTTAATGTGAAACTTTTTTCAAGGGGTTTGAACTCGACGGTGAATTTGGGGCGTTTGTACTCTTCGCATTGAATGGCAACGGAACCGGAAGAATCACTTATACTCATACTGCCATTCAAACGACCGACAGGCAACTGGAAAGAACCGCTAAAAGTGCCATATTCATTGGATTTGAGATCGAGAAAAGCGAGGTCTTGCTGGTTCACATCTTTCAAGACGACGCGGCTGAAGGCATTGGGTAAGATATGGCATTTTTCCCCGGACCAAATATGGGTTTGCAGCATAATACCTTTAAAATAAACGGTTTGACCGGGGCGATAGATGGCGCGGTCGGTAAAGAAAAAAGTGCGCGCTTGGGCGGGGTTGTAGGAATAGGGAGGGTAAAGGTTGAAGTAAGATTCAGGGAAAAGCCGGTCGTCACCATTGATAAATTCGAGGTGAAAATAATTCTGTTTCAACTTTTTTTGGTGGAGGATAAAATATCCATTCTGGTCAACTGGGTACTGTTCTCCTTTTACGAAGACATTTCGTTGCTGTTTTTTACTATATTGCTCATACCATATCTGTATGAAGGCATTTTTGAGGGCTTGACCCGTTTCGCGGTTCATGAGGAATAATTCGAGGCGGCTATTATCGGTTTGCCGTTGGATGTAGGCGATATTGGAGATATTATATAAGGTATAGGCGACGGCTTTTTGGAATTCCATATATTTAAAGGTGGGAGTATGGGCGGATAAAAGGATATACATGCCGGGTTCGAGGGGGTCGATTTTTATTTCGGTGGCATGGGTTTGGTAATCTTTATCATGGGGCAAAGTGATCTGCCACTCTTTGACGGGGGGTTTGCTGACAAAATAGGCCATCATGTCCTGAGATGACAGTTGTTGTTTTTGGGCCCATTCGGCACGATCTGTTTTGACAATTTTCATGTATATTTTATCGATGTTCCGGTATTGCAGCAACGCCCGGGAAGGACGATTGGGAATGGTAGCCTGTTCCAGGGTGAGTTGCAACACTTTTCCTTCGATGTGTTGGATCAGGGTCTGGCAGTTAGAGGCACCGATCGCGTCGGGATATTTTGTCATGGCTTCCTGGCATAGTTCCATGGCTTTTTTCTTGTGCCATTTATAATCTTCGGAAGCATCTGGTCGATAGTGATCTCCCAATTGGTCGTAGAGAGCAGCCAAATCACAATAAATCTCGGCAGTCACGGGGTTTTTGTGATATTGTTCGATCATCCGCCGTAGTGCTGTTTCATAGATGCTGTCTTTATTGTCCACGATGGCTTTTTGGTAGACAAAAGCAAGACGTTTCAGTTCGACGTCTACGAGTGCTTCGGGGGATGGGTCTTGCAGGTGGAACTTCAGGAGGTCTTGCAGGTATTTCAAGGCAAAAAAATCAAAGGAGAGGGGGTCTTTGCTTTCCAAAAGAATTTCTACAAAGTCGGGAGTAGAGGAAAAGTAGCGGGGGTCATTGAGAGTGAATTGATATTGGGGCTGAGTCAAATCGGCCTCGCTATCTTTAAAGAAATCTATGGCACGATGAGCGAGGAAATCGTAAAGAGTGGGTCTGTATACGCGGGTGTGGGGATATTTATATAATATGTCGTCGAGCAGATCGATTTTAACTTGTTTGGACAACTCGCTCTCTTCCAGAGATGCGTTGAAGTGCAAGAGCACGGCTTGGACAATGCGGCGAGCGTCCCAGGTGCGGACGTCTTCTTGTTTGAACTCTGCGGCAGTGGGGGTGCGGTTCAGGATTTGATAGCGATTATCCTGATAGAAGCGCCAGTATAGTTGGGCGAGCATGGAATGCAACACGGGAGTGATAGGAAAGTGGCTCTGGGCTAATTCATCATTGATCTCTTTTTGTACTTTGACAAAGGTCTCTTCTTCGACATCTTGGAGAAAGCGCATTTTATGAAGCAATGCTTTAAGCAGTTGGCCAACATTGTCCTCTGTTTTGGCTTTTTGGTAGATTTGCGACACTACTTTGAGCGCGGATTGGGGAAGACCTTTATTCAATTCGACTTGCACTTCATGCCACAGGGTATTGTAGTCGGTTTGGGTGATGGGAGTGTCTTTTTTATTGCCGGTGGTATTGGACTGGCTGGTGTGGATGGCGGGTACTGCGAAGCTGATAATAGTCAGTAGTAATATAACACTGATTAGAGAAAAAAAATAGGCTGATTTTTTCATCTTAATACTCCTTTTGCTCCGTGATGGCGGGCACCTATTGTTTTATACTTCATGTTTGTTTTGTATTGGTTCGTGTTCATCGGTTTCTTAGGTCGGACAAAACGTCCTTTTTTCCCTTCCACTATAACACATGGGCAAAAGATTGTAAAAGGAAAAAGAAAAATATATTACTTTAAAACGATCATACAAGAATGGCAAAAAAAGGGCACAAGTAAAGACTTTTTTGCCAAAGTATATTATAATATCATTTAAAACTTTGGTAAGGAGATAGTGATGAATAGTGAAGAACAACTGGTAAGACTGGGTTCATTAGAAAATACGGTTCATTTTTACACCAAATTGAAGGTTTCGCAACAGTTCCCGTTAAAAGCACAGAAGATCGACATCCTACAAATTAATGTGGGGCGAGTTTGCAATTTACGATGCAAACACTGCCACGTTGAAGCTGGCCCAGAACGCCACGAGTCGATGTCCAAGGACATTTTTGAAAAATGCCTGCATATCTTAAAAAACAGCGCGATTGGAACAGTAGATATCACGGGCGGGGCACCGGAAATGAACCGACACCTGGAATGGTTCATCAAAGAAGTGGCACAGTTGCAACGACGGCTAATCGTGCGCACTAACTTTGTTATTCTAATGGAACAGGAATACGAACACTTCATAGATATCTATACTAATAATGGTGTGGAAGTGGTGGGTTCACTGCCCTGTTTTACTTCAGCGCAAACGAATCAACAACGGGGCAACGGGGTGTTTGAAAAATGCATCGCAGCCATACGGAAATTAAATGAACGGGGTTATGCACAAGAGGGAAGCGGATTGATCCTGGACCTGGTACACAATCCGGTGGGAATGTTGCTACCAGAATGCCAGAAAGAATTGGAAAACAAATATAAAAAGCAATTACAAGAAAACCACGGGGTGCAATTCTCAACTCTTTTCGCGCTGACAAATATGCCGGTGGGCCGCTACCTTGAATTTCTATTAAAAAGCGGCCATTTTAATGATTATATGGAGTTACTGGCCAATTCTTACAACCCATGCACGGTAAAAAACGTGATGTGTCGGTCGACGATTTCAGTGGGTTGGGACGGCAAGTTGTTCGATTGTGATTTTAACCAGATGCTGGGGATTCAAGTGAATCACGGCGCCCCGAATCATATTGACGTGTTCGATCTGAATCTTTTGGATTCACGGGAAATCAAAATCGCCAACCATTGCTACGGCTGTACAGCAGGCACTGGCTCGTCATGTCAAGGCACGACTACTGGATAAAAGAATAATAATTGCCCAGCCTCTAAAAACTTTTAACTGCATCCAAGGGTGAAAAACTGACGACGTGATCCAAATTGATGTAAACGAGTTCGCGGTTGATTTTTACGCCGGTGGTTTTACTCTGGATGGCATAAAGTTCCTTGGTAGTGATAGTTTCCTTGCTGTCATGGACATCGACCTGGGAAAGCACGGCGCAATGCTCGGTCACTGCTTCTAAAATACCGATATATAGAAATGAGGAACGGGTATCGACTAGAAGTTGTTGTTTAAGATATTTTTCCAAATCGTTTTTCATGGTTTATCTCCTAAAATAAGGGGGGTGTGGCGATTAGCGTGAGTATCAGACATCGGAAATGATAAAATCATTGCCTTCAATAGATTCATTTTTTAATTCATCGAGACCGGAAGAATCTCCCCACATGTCCATCATGGCCATTGACGATTCCTCGTCCATGGTTTCCTCGGAATCATTGGAATCGTTAGAATCGTTGGTTTCGTCTTGAGCAAAGCTGTCACCGAAAAGATCGGCGTTCTCAATATCGGCGAGGGCATCGTTTTCATCATCGCCTTCACCGGATTGTTTTAAATAAGCGGCGAGGTCATGGCTGCTGGTGAACACGATGGCTCCCAACTCTTTTTTCTCCACTAAAATATCGAGCGCACCACGGATATCTCCTTTTAACTTCTCGATTTGATCGCGTAATTCGCCAAGCACGGTACGCTCACTTTCGGTAAGAGCGGAAAAACCATTCTGCAACAACCCAGCCATTTGTTTTTTCTTGGCATCTATTTGCTTGTTCAGGTTAAGTTCGATATCTTTGACCACGGAGTCGGCGATTTCCGGGCCATAGGGATCGGGTTTCTCTGTTTCCTTGGTTTTGGCCAGTTCTGCTGCCATTTGTAGTTCCATATCGTCAAATTTTTCAAATTCAGCGAACATGTCGGCATCTTCTTGATCTGAATCTCTTTTTTGTTCCAGTTCTAACCGTTGGATTTTGTTGGTTTCGCGTGCCATTTCCATTCTTTCACGGATAGCCATGGCCTTGTACACTTCAATCCTGCGTTTGACTGGACCACTGAATAGAGAAAACTGTTCGGGACGGGAGGCGACAAGATAAAGGAAATCATTCTCCACGACCTGGGCACCGCTTAAATCCAAGAAGCCAACATACTTGGTAAAAAGTTTTAGGAGGGTGTTGGAAAGAGTTTTAATGCCTTTTAAGGCGAGTCCTTTGCCGGGGTGTTCGCCAAGGATGGCGGATTCTTCGGGGGCGAGGTCTTTGATGCTGTTTAGGTCGAGTTGTCCGCGACACAGAGCGAGGGCTTTTATGAGAGAAATGTTGGGATTTTTAAGTCCATTCATGGACAATTTGGTACATTCGAGGTTTTGGAAAATGGTTTGCACGCGACGGGTTTCGTCTTCACAGATCTCAAAACTTTCGATGCCGTCAAGGTGCAGAATGCCTTGATAGGAAGCCAACCGTCCCAATACCTGATAAGATACATTGCGCAACCCATTGAGCATCAATTTGATCCCTTTGAAGCGGGCAATTGCTTTGGCTGTATCGGCAGAAAGTTCGGTAACACAATTTAGATATAGTTTTTCTCCTTTATATTGGGCGAGTTCTTCGGCCACATCGGGAGATAATTCGGTGATGCCGAGGGAAAGTAACTCCATTCGTTTTTCATGCTGAATAAGAATTCGTGCGGCTTCTGGGCTGAGAATGTGGATTTGATGAATATTTTCCAGTTTACCTTCGGCAATAATCTGCTGGCAGATCATCTGGTCGGTTAATGTATTGTTAAATAGCTTTGGCAGTCGTCTATTGGCTGCTAATATCATAGGAAAGACCTCATTGGCTTTTTTACCATTTGCACCACTGCTTTTTAAACATGACGTGAATATGATATTAAAATGATATTTTAACCTGATTTAAAAAATTATGCAAATATATTTTGCATATTATGTTTTGCCTTTCGTGGGAGAGAATGGTACAATAGAGATTCATGCTAATGCGAGGTGTTTGATGAATAGACAGGTTAAAACAGCGATTATTATTTATGTGGCGATTCTAACACTGAATTTTTCGGCTCTGCGGGCTGCGGAACGATCACCATGGGTACACCATCACCTGCAAATCACGATGGAACCAGCAAAACACTTTATCCGGGTGACAGACACGATAACACTCCCGGAAAAACTGGTGAAAGATAACCAGGAAATCCATTTCTTATTGCATGGGAACTTGAAATTCTATGCGATCCCGGCTTGGGTGGACATCCGCAAAGAAGCGGGACCATTAAAAACAGAGTTCTTTGGCATCAATACGGCTAAATTCGAAATCTCGAAAAAGATTCCTATCGGTTCTTACTGCCTCTCTTTTAAAAATAGGAATACCAATAAAACGGATACTGCGGTCACGTTCACAGTGGGTTACGAGGGCACGATCAATCATCCAATAGAAGCATCGGGCACAGAATACGCGCGGAGTTTCAGTGAAACAACGGGATTGGTGACTGAAGAAGGCGCTTATCTGGCGGGTGCTTCTTTCTGGGTGCCGTGGTTCAACGATGAACTGGTGACTTTCAGTATGCAAACAACTATTCCACTACCGTATGACACGGTGTCACAAGGGAACCGGACGCAACATGAGAAAAAGGGGAAGTTTCAGATCACGGGTTGGGATTCACGGGAACCGATGGATGAAATATATCTGACTGCGGCTAAATTCACGGAATACGGGTTAAAAGTAGGCAAGATTGATGTGATGGCGTTTCTGCGCGAGGATGATAAGAACTTGGCGAATAAATACCTGGAAACAACGGGCCAATACCTGGAAATGTACGAGAAATTAATCGGTCCTTATCCGTATGGGAAGTTTGCTTTGATTGAAAATTTCTGGGAGACGGGGTATGGTATGCCTTCTTTTACGTTGTTGGGCTCGAAGATCATCCGTTTCCCGTTTATCCTCCACTCTTCTTATCCGCACGAGTTGCTGCACAACTGGTGGGGGAACAGTGTGTTTGTGGATTATGAAACGGGCAACTGGTGCGAGGGATTAACGGCATTTATGGCGGACCATCTGATCAAACAACAATGGGGTCAAGGGCTGGAGTACCGTAAAACAACGCTGCAAGGCTATACGCATTATGCGGCGGGTAAAAAAGAAGAATTCCCTATTATCCAATTCAAAGCGCGCTATGATAGCCTGAGTTCGGCTATTGGCTATGGGAAAGCGATGATGGTGTTCCACATGTTACGGGTGCAATTGGGGGACGAAATATTTAAAAAAGCGATTGGGAACTTTTATACAGAGAATAAATTCAAACGGGCGGGTTTCCAAGATATTCGTGCGGCCTTTGAAAAAGCAAGCGGGTTGGATTTACATGTTTTTTTCAAACAATGGCTGACACGCACGGGGGCACCTGAACTCCGCTTGACTAACACACATGTAGAACAAAAAACAAATGGCAATAATAGCGCCAATTACCGGCTGCGTTTTACGTTGGAACAGATCCAGGGGCAAGAACCCTATGTGTTACAAGTGCCAGTAGCTATTTCTTTGGCTGGAGTAAAAGAGGCGGTGGTGAAAAGAGTGATATTGGATCAGACACGGCAGGAATATGAATTTATGTTCGAGTTACAACCTGTGGCAGTAGATGTGGACGCGCAAATGGATGTATTTCGCAAACTGCATGAAACAGAGATTCCGGCGACGCTTTCCAATATCTTAGGCGCATCACAAACACTTATTCTATTACCCTCGCAAGCGCCAGAACTTATGTTACAGGGGTATAAAAAACTGGCTGCAGAGTGGAGCGCCCAGGGAAAAATAACAGTAAAAATGGATAATGAAGTCACGAGATTACCCAATAACTGCTCGATCTGGTTGTTGGGGTGGGAGAACCTGCATAAAGAAACGATTAAAACAGGCTTAACGGGTTTTCCGGCGACAATAGAAAGCGATAGCATAAGTATTGAAAATAAAAAACTGGGTGCGGAGGAAAAAAGTATTATTGTGGCGGTTAAGAATCCAGAGAATCGGTCAGAGGTCGTGGTGTTGTTATCGACGGATCAAGTGGGTGCTTTACCTGGACTGGGACGTAAGCTTCCGCATTATGGCAAGTACAGTTATTTGGCTTTTGAAGGCAGTGAACCGGCAAACATGTTAAAAGGTCAATGGTCGGGTGTGAATTCGCCGCTTTCAGCCACGTTAATACCCTCGGCTAGCCGGGGACAAATGCCGCAAGAAGACGCATTGGCACGTTTAACCCCGCTGTTTTCGGGGGCACGAATGAAGGAGCACATCGCTTTCTTAACTTCAGAAGCATTGGCAGGTCGCGGATTGGCTTCAGTAGGACTGGAAAAAGCCGCGGAGTACATTGCAACTAATTTTCAAAAAGCAGGTTTGGTTCCGGGTGGTATTAATAGTAGTTTTTTTCAGGAGTGGGAGAGTGTAGTAGGATATGAACAAACTCCAAGAAAGATGAGGAACGTGATGGGTGTGCTTCCGGGTACGAATGCTGCGCTGTCAGAAGAAGCGGTGGTTATTTGTGCCCATTATGATCACTTGGGGCTGGGTGGGCTTAATACGTATCAGGGAAATGAGGGAAAAATCCATCCGGGCGCGGATGATAATGCGAGTGGTGTGGCCGTGTTGTTGGAACTGGCGCATACTCTGGGTCAAAGCCTCAAACCGGAGCGAACTATTTTATTTATTGCGTTCACAGGTGAAGAGAGTGGGTTGCGTGGTTCGGGTTATTTTGTCGAGCAATTAATAAAGGGGGAGCTGTTCTCTCTTTCTCCTGTTAAACGAATTTATGCAGTGGTGAATATGGATTCGGTTGGACGCTTAAAAGAGAAGGATAAATTGCTGGTGATTGGGAGTCATTCGGCTCGTGAATGGAAATTTATCTTCATGGGTATTGGGTACACGGTGGGGATTGAGAGCCAGATGGTGACCCAGGAGATTGCGGCGAGTGATCAGGTCAGTTTTATTCGTCGTGGGATTCCTGGAGTGCAATTGTTTTCTGGTCCGCATCAGGATTATCATCGACCGAGTGATACGAGTGATAAAATCGAGGTTTCGGGACTGGTCAAAGTAGCGGTAGTTGCCAAAGAAGCGTTGGTTTATCTTTCGGAACGAAAAGAACCGCTGAACTTTGAAGGAAGTGTGACTGGGGAAAATAAAACTTCTACAACACCACTTCAAAGCGGGCGAAAAGTACGTACTGGTATTATGCCTGACTTTACGTTTATAGGGCAGGGTGTTAAAGTAGGGATGGTTTCGCCTGGCACTTCTGCTGCAAATGCGGGTATTCAAAAAGATGATATCATCATCATGCTGGGTGATCATCCGGTGACTACTTTAAACGAATATACAGAGGTATTAAAAACGTTCAATCCGGGTGATACAGTAAAAATAGTATATCTGCGCGAGGGAAAAGAAGTAACCGTCACGCTGACCCTTGAATCCCGGTAATTTTTTGTTAGCGTATTTCTCCCTGGGGCCGGGTACACCAGCCCGCCCAGGGAATTTCATTGTAACGACTAGATAGACCAGATAGTCCAGATAATAGGCCAAAAATCTTTTTATAACTGTCCGATGATTTTGAAAGGAATCCACCGGGAGATGGATTCCACCTCCCGGTGTTCCCGTGAAAAGATGCTATCTACAATTGTACGCAATCCGAGCTACGGGTAGGTTCGCATGTTACGTAATACGTTACAATACCGTAATCATCGTCACAGTAAACCCTCCAACATGTCGAACAAAATTCACCATCACATATACCATAAATAAGAGAATAACCCATTGGGAATCCATTACAGATATCATTGACATTTAAATCACATTCCCCTTCCAAACTAATTCGACAGGTTTTGTTTCCAGAGCCGCGCATTTGCATCGTGAAATACGTTGCCATCAATAAAAAAATGATAGCAGCGATGGTAAAAAAAGGTTTCTTCTTCATTGTTCCTCCGTTTTCATTATTATTGGGTGATAATCTCCCGAAGCTAACCCATAGAACAACCCGTTTCTTTTAAATTTAAAAAAGACACGGCTTTTTCCATATTTAATTATTCGAGTCAACTTATTTTTGAGATTAAATTGGTAAAGCGTATTCTCTTTTTTGTCGTGATTGAACTGAAGATAAAAGTAGGGGGCATCATAATCGACAAAACATGCATCAAACATCACCATTTCAAAGAGTTGCTTCTTATCGGTGGGCATTTGACTTTTTTCCTTGAGTGCCTTTTCCACCCGTTCCCTGAATTTTATTAAAACACTGTCAATCAGCACATCAAAATGATGGATTAATTGTTTCCCCTTGAACAGGTAAGCTGAAGAGGGACGGTGTAAGTATACAAGCAGTAATCCATTCGCCGTGATATCAAGGGAGGTATTTCTACTATCTGCTCTGAGCCATCCTTTCTCCTGATAATACTGATTCATTGGATTCTGGGAAAAAAAATCCTCGAATGCGGGTTTTTGAATAACATAACAATCATTCAAATTTCGGTCTATGAACGATTGCACAAGGTTCAACTTGTCATCAAATTGATCAATGATGTTATTGTTAACCGCGTAGGAATAAAGATATCCCTTCTTGTCGACGACGGGTCGAAATGCTTTTGGGAATGGATCGAGTCGGTTTATTTTTTTTTGACCGATAAATTTCCCATCGGCTGCAAAATGAAGTATTTGATCGGTGGCATCGTGAATATATATCGTATCATCGGGTCCAATATACATCTCCTTCATCAATCCGCCCTCAGGATTCACCTGACCAGGAAGAGTGCCCTGTTCCAAGAACTGCCCGGTGTATTCCCATTGGTTGTTAAAAATAAATATCTTCATCAGCTTCATGTCATAGACGTATACCCATTGCCGGGAGTTTACAGCGATAGAATAGGGCCGTGCCATAAATAAATCCTTCTCATAATTGGGCAATATCTCTTTGACGACAACTAAATTGGAAAGTGGAACCTTGGCCTCAAAATGGGTGGGTTTGGGTGACACCAGTAACTCTTCCTCCTGTCCCCACCCAAGAATAGGCAGCAGCAGCACAATCAACCCGCATCTGGTTAGGGTGTGAATGAACGCGCTAATTTTTTTGCTCATCATGTAATCCTCCTTTTATTTATCGACTTTCAGCAGGAAAAATAGGTTCATCAATGTACTCCAATACACAGAACTTACCTGCAAGAAAAAAAATTTTGGTATTCATAGAGATCGTTGTTGGTCTCATTCATTTACCTTTTTAAATATAACGGGAAATGGGCCTTCTTTGTTTTCAACAATAGCGTAAAAAAGACCATTTCTTTTTAACATAGATCGAATAATATAATTTCGTGGAAATGAAATGACCCGAACAAGTTTTCCAGAAAAATCGAGCTTGTATAACATAAGAGACTTTTCCCCTTGCTTTAACAGGTAAAAATAGGGTTCATCGTAATCCAGAAAGCAATGAGTGAACATAGGGATATAAGAATTGATTACGCTGTCGGGGTCTCTCTTCTTCACAGCGTTAAAGAATTTATTTAACTCATCTTTATATTTGAGTAAAACAGTGTCTATCAGAACATTGAATTTCCGCACCAGATTCTTGCCATTAAAAAGATAGACGGTAGATGAATTATGAAGATATATAAATAAATAATTGTTGTTGGTAAGATCACAGACCACATTCCTTGGAGATGGATCCAGCCAACTTTTTTTCTCCACCCGTTCCTTTAAATCTCCTCTTCCTTTAAATACCTGTCCATAGTATTTCTCGAATTCTGGCCTATAATAAATATAATTATCCATCAAATTCCTTGACAGGAAGGTATGAACCAACTTCCACTGGGAATCCATAAGGTCAACAATGCCATTGTTGATTGACGCAGTATAAAAAGAGCCATTTTTATCGGCTGTACAAAAAAATGGCGTGAAGGATTTGGGGATTCTATTGACCTTGATATCTCTCTGATATTCCCCTTTATCTGAAAATTCAATGACTTTGTCACCATTAGTATCAACAAAATATAATTTTCCATTCCAGCCCGCGTAGATAAACTTGGGACCGCCCATCGGAGCTCTAGTTTCCCCCGGTCCCGCCCCTTTTTCTAGGAATTCCCCGACATATTCATACTTTTTGTCGAACATAAAAATCCGTACCAATTTTGAATCGTAAATAAAGATTTTTCCCTGGCTATTGGCCGTTATCTGCCTGGGTTCCGCCATATATCCATCATCATTAAATTCAAGGGGCATTTCTTTCACTTGGATTAATTTGGAACGGGGGACTCCGGCCTCAAATTGGGTGGGCTTTGGTAACGGAAACATCTCTTGCCCATTGGCAAAAATGGGAAACAACAGCAAGACCAACGAAACAATGGTGTTGGCATAGATTCTCTTTTTTTCTTCCATATTTTTTTCTCCTATTGGTTTTTTACAGTATTTTTCATAGTGGCAATCATGGCAAAAACAACCAGAAAAATAGTGACCCACACTACCTGCTTGGTCGATATGTTTGCATCTTTCATACTTTATTCACCTCATCATTCAGAATTCCGCCATCAGGGGGACGCTGTAACCTACCACCCTCAGCCATGCCAACCGAGTTGTCTTTCGATTATCAATCATTTCTATTAATAGTAATTGTAAACACAACTAGATAAGAAAGTCAATAGCCATTCGCAAGAATCTTTTCCTATTATTTTAAGTGGTGGTTAATCAATGCCCCAGGATGCCGCGTCTACTTGAATACCTGCCATTGCTGGGGCCAAAATTCTTTTTATAACTGTCCGATGATTTTGAAAGGAATCCACCGGGAGATGGATTCCACCTCCCGGTGTTACTGCGAAAAGATGTTGGCTACCATTGGGTACAATTGGAGCTATTACCTTCGCATGTTAGGTAATAACTTACAATGCCGTAATCGTCTTCACAGTAAAGCTTCCATACAGTTATACATGTCGTATGATCACATATACCAATAATCATATAATAACCCCAAGGGGTTCCACGACAAACTCCAAAGGCGTCAGCATAACAAAGCTGTTCAAAACTAACGCTACAGGTTTTGCTTCCAGACCCGCGCATTTGCATCGTAAAATACGTTGCCATCAATAAAAATATGATAGCAGCGATGGTAAAAAAAGGTTTCTTCTTCATTGTTCCTCCGTTTTTATTATTATTGGGTGATAATCTCCAGAAGCTAACCCATAGAACAACCCGTTTCTTTTGTACTTGAAAAAGACACGGCTTTTTCTATATTTAATTATTCGAGTCAACTTATTTTTGAGATTAAATTGGTAAAGCGTATTCTCTTTTTTGTCGTGATTGAACTGAAGATAAAAGTAGGGGGCATCATAATCGACAAAACATGAATCAAACATCACCATTTCAAAGAGTTGCTTCTTATCGGTTGGCATTTGACTTTTTTCTTTGAGTGCCTTTTCCACCCGTTCCCTGAATTTAATTAAGACACTGTCAATCAGCACAATCAACCGGCATCTGGTTAGGGCGTGAACGAACTCTCTGATTTTTTTGCTCATAATGTAATCTACCTTTTATTTACAGACTTTCAGCAGAAAAAA
This sequence comes from uncultured Clostridia bacterium, assembly GCA_964502145.1. Lineage (GTDB taxonomy): Bacteria > Acidobacteriota > Aminicenantia > UBA2199 > UBA2199 > CAZCVI01. Next base: position 79,796 of record CAZCVI010000004.1, on the reverse strand, counting down.
TAGGTCCATCAGTGTACTCCAATACAAAGAACTCACCTGCAAGAAAAAAAATTGTGGTATTCATAGAGATAATAGCTGGTCTCATTCATTTACCTTTTTATATATAACTGGAAAGGTGCCTTCATTGTTTTCTATAATTGCGTAAAACAGACCATTTCTTTTTGAGAGTTGTGTCACAAATGTATAGGGCGGAAATGAAATAACCCGAACAAGTTTTCCCGAAAGGTCAAACTGGGATAACATAAATTTTTTATCCCCTTTATATAGTAGATAAAAATAGGGTTCATCGTAATCCAGGAAGCAATAATCGAACAAGGAATTGTAAGAAGTGATTATGCTGGCGGAATCTCTCTTCTTCCTAGCGTTAAAGAATTTATTTATGTCTTCTTTATATTTAGGTAAAACAGTGTCTATCAGAACATTGAATTTTCGCACTAGATTCTTACCATCAAAAAGATAGACGGTAGATGAATTATAAAGGTATATAAATAAATAATTGTTGTTTGTTAGATCACAGGCCACATTCTTTGGAGATGGATCCATCCAAATTTTTCTCGCCATATGTTCCTTTAAATCTCCTTTTCCTTTAAATAACTGTCCATAGTATTTCTCGAATTCTGGCCTATAATAAATATAATTGTCCATCAAATTCCTTGACAGGAAGGTATGAACCAACTTCCACTGGGAATCCATAAGGTCGACAATACCATCGTTGATTGATGCGGTATAAAAATAGCCATTTTTATCGGCTGCACAAAAAAACGGAGTGAAGGATTTGGGGATTCTATTGACCTTGATATCTCTCTGGTATTCCCCTTTGTTTGAAAATTCAATAATTTTGTCACCATAAGTATCAATCAAATAGAATTTTTCATTCCAGCCCGCGTAGATACCCTTGGGACCACCCATTGGACCTTTAGTTTCCCCCGGTCCCGCCCCAATTTTTAGGAATTCCCCGACATATTCATACTTTTTATCGAACATAAAAATCCGTACCAATTTTGAATCGTAAATAAAGATTTTTCCCTGGCTATTGGCTGCTATCTGCCTGGGTTCCGCCATATATCCATCATCATTAAATTCAAGGGGTATCTCTTTCACCACGATTAATTTGGAACGGGGGACTCCGGCTTCAAAATGGGTGGGCTTTGGTAACGGAAACATCTCTTGACCATTGGCAAAAATGGGAAACAACAGCAAAACCAACCCAACAATGGTGTTGGTATAGATTCTCTTTCTTTTTTTTTCTTCCATACGTTCTTCTCCTATTGGTTTTTTACACTATTTTTTATAGTGGCAATCAAGGTATTCAAATCGGTCCCTAATAATAGGCCGGGTTTGATGATAATGATCTTATTATTGTTAACTAGGATTGTATTTTCTGTGAAGGTATTGATCCCCAACTGCTGGAGCAAGCTTTGACCCTGCTCTAAAAAATAAATTGGAAAATTCAGCTCCTTTTCAGTCAGTTCCATCAAATTGGACAGATTCCCAGCAGGCAAAACTCCTATAACATGAATTTTATCCCCGAAGAAATTAACAAGATTTCGCCATTCGGGTAGATTCGGGTTGGTTAGGCCCCCATCTCCCTTAAAGAATAGGAACAAATACACGCCCCGTGAAAAAGACTTGGAATCAAGCGGCTTATTATCTACACCCACGAGCCTGATACCTTCCAAAGTTCTTTCTGGTGACATTCGAGTGGGAAGGCTCCCCGCCCGATTGATTTTGAGCATCAGGAACCCACCAATGGCAAAAACAACCAGAAAAATAGTGACCCAAACGACTTGCTTGGTCGATATGTTTGCATCTTTCATACTTCATTCACCTCTTCATTCAGAATTCCTCCATCAGGGGGACTCTGTAACCAACCACCCTCAGCCATGCCAACTGAGTTCGTTTTCGATTATCAATCATTTCTATTAAAAGTAATTGTAAACACAACTAGATAAGAAAGTCAATACCCATTCTCAAAAATCTTTCCCTATTATTTTAAGTCGTGCTTATCAATGCGCAGGATGATGGGTCTCCTGTAGGTGACGATTGACTGCAAAACGAAGGATTTTTACCTCTGGAGGTGGACAAGTGGTTATAAATTTTTATAACTTAGAGACAAATAGAGAAATAGGTCCATTGTACAGCTTACTTTGGGAAATATTTCTGTTTTATCATCGAGATTCTACCGATTCCAAGCTAGAGTCGTACTGATTTTAGTGCTTGCAAGTCTGTTTTGAGTAGTTGAAAATGGTTTTTTGTCTTTTTTCTTGGGTTTGCTGTATTTTTTCTTGGTTCCCTTGTCTTTTTTCTTGGAATTGTTCATCTTTTTCCTGGTTTTGTTCCCTTTTTTCTTGGGATTGTTTATTCTTTCCCTGGTTTTCTTGTCCTTTTCCCCGGGACTGTTCACAATTTTCTTGGTCCGGGTGTTGTTTTCCCTGGAACTGGGGGTCAATGCGTTAAAAATAGTTTTTTTTGGTGCCAACAAGGAATTGTTGCACGAATTACTACTATAATTATACATCAAAAAAAAAATTTATCCACCATGTTGGCTCAGAAAAAAAATATTTTCGTAATTGTCCGACCTGAGCTGAATTCACCGCCAAGTTAATGGGAAAAATGGGAGTTATGGGAATTATGGGAAGTATGGGAATTATGGGATAAAAAGAAATATTCCCATTCCTCCCATAATTCCCATACTTCCCATAATTTCCATAACTCCCATCACTCCCATTTCTCCCATAACTCCCATTCCTCCCACTTCGTCCATACCGATTTTGGGAATTTGGTGGTGTATCCAGATCGACCTGCACGATTGCCACTTGAAACTGCTTTGATCCAACCGACCTTAAAAAACCAATTTAAGATTGTTTGCCATTTTTGTTGCACGAAAATTCTTATTTTGATAAAATCAAATAATGGAAATTGCTGTGCTTAACAAATCGAGATATGATGCGGTCATATTATTTTTATCGGGGTGTGGTCTATGAAAAAAAAATTCCTCTTGCCAATCATTCTACTGATATCCATTTACTCTATACAGAGTGCGCCTCAGCGGGATCTAGAATATGTGGTTCGATTCTCCCATCTTTCAATTGAATCAGGTCTTTCGCAAAATACGGTGCGTAGTATTTTCAAGGACAAGAAAGGATTCATGTGGTTCGGCACGCAGGGGGGATTGAACCGTTATGATGGTTACGAATTCAAAATTTATACCCACAAACCGGGTATCACAACAAGTTTGAGCAATAATCTTATTTATGCGATCACGGATGATGGGGCTGGGAAACTGTGGATTGGAACGGAAAATGGCTTAAATCGCTTCGATCCAAACACTGAGACTTTTAAACGCTATGGTTTTCGTCCGGGGAATCCCAATACTATTAGTAACAACGAGATTCGGGCTCTACTCCGGGATAAGAAGGGCAATCTTTGGATCGGCACGTTAGGGGGTGGCCTGAATTGCTTAAACCTGCAAACAGAAACATTTACGATCTATAAAAACAACCCGCGCAATCCTCACAGTCTGAGTTTTGACGCGGTAAATGCTCTCCTAGAGGACAGGCAAGGTTTTATATGGATTGCAACACAAGGAGGAGGTCTGAACCGCTTGGACCCGGCTACGGGTTTTTTCACCCGGTTCCAACATATACCAGGGAATCCTCAAAGTATTGGGGGCAATGATATCCCGTGTTTGGCACTAGATGAATTTGATAATCTCTGGATCGGTTCCTGGGAATCGGGCCTGACACGATTCAACCGGGCGCAGGGAACATTTAAAACCTTTGTGACGGAACCTGGGAACGCTACGAGCATCAGTCATAATTCCATTTTATCGATCCTGCCGGGTTGGAAGGGGCATCTGTGGATTGGTACGATTGACGGGCTGAATCTTTTTGATCCTGTATCGGAACGGTTTCTCCATTATTATATGGACCCAAACGAGCCTAATAGTTTAAGTAATAGTTGCATTCTTTCCTTGTACGGGGTGGAGTGTGGAGATGTTTGGGTGGGAACTGCGGTGGGTGGGGTGAACCTGATCAACTGTGACCGGAAAGAATTCATATCATACAGGCACGAGGTAGACAATCCGAACAGTCTGAGCAATAATAATATCTATGCTTTTTATGAAGATCGCGGCAATGCGAACATCGTGTGGATTGGCACGCGTGGGGGTGGATTAAACCGCCTGGATCGCAGCACGGGAATGTTTAAAGCTTACCGCCATGACGCAAAGAACCGGGATACTCTGGGACACGATGAAGTTCATGCACTACTGCAAGACCATTCAGGAACACTCTGGGTGGGCACGCTGGGGCAAGGACTCTATAAATTTATTGAAAAGGAGGAACGGTTCATTCCCTTTAAGAAGAACGCGAATATTCCCAATTCAATCAGCGGAGATTATATCAGTTGTATCTATGAAGATAGCGCGAATGTGTTATGGATAGGCACGATGGACGGTGGCTTGAACAAGATGGATAAAACGAGCGGCACATTCATCCATTACATGGCGAATCAAGCCATAAAAAACTCGCTGAGCAGTAGTTTTATTCGTACTATCGACGAGGATAAAACAGGTGACCTCTGGATTGGTACGGCTAACGGGGGCCTGAACCATCTGGATAGAAAAACGGGTAGATTCACCTGCTATCGTAACCACCCTGAAAATCCCAATAGTCTAAGTTATAATACGGTGTTGTCTTTCCTGGAAGACAGCTCTGGGATATTCTGGATCGGTACGGAGGGGAGTGGATTGAACCGATTCAACCGAAAGAATAAAACCTTCACTGTTTTTACAGACCAGAACGGTTTACCAGATAATACTATTTACGCGATATTGGAAGATAAAAAGGGTTTCTTGTGGCTGAGTACGAACCGGGGTCTGGCAAAATTTAATCCGCTCAATAAAACCGTTCGAATCTACGATACACAAGACGGATTGCAAAGCAATGAGTTCAATTTTGGCGCGGGCTACAAAAATAAACGGGGCGAAATGTTCTTTGGAGGAGTGAATGGGTTTAATACTTTTTATCCAGACCGTATCCTTGACAATCCAATCATTCCGCCGGTGGTAATCACAGACTTAAAAATTTTCAACCAATCGGTGCCCATTGGCGAAGGTGAAAATAAGCGGGTTATTCTTTCTAAATCTATCATGAACACGCAGGCGATTACATTGTCCTATTTAGATGGGGTCATTACGTTTGAATATTCGGCGTTAAATTTTGAATTAGCAAGTAAGAACCGTTATGCCTATATTATGGAGGGCTTTGAAAAACGATGGAATGAAGTTGGCACGCGCCGCTTTGCGACGTATACGAACCTGCCACCGGGGACGTATTATTTCAAAGTGAAAGGATCGAATAACGATGGGATTTGGAACGAAGCAGGGTCATCATTAAAAATAACAGTCACTCCTCCGCTCTGGCAAACATGGTGGTTTACGCCGTTGCTGATAATGCTGACGTTGTCGCTGATCTTGTTCCTGTACAAATGGCAAATGGGTAAAGAGAGGAATCTAAGCCGACGTTTGGAAGAAGAAGTGGTACGGCGTACAAAGGAAGCGGAACAAGCACGGCAAACAGCGGAAGAGGCGAATAAATCAAAGAGTCAGTTCCTGGCACGTATGAGTCACGAGATTCGCACGCCACTCAACGGTGTGCTTGGGTTCATTCCGATGCTGCTGGATACAGAGCTATCGCCTGCGCAATTGGATTATGTCAAGAGTATTAATATTGGCGGCAAAGCATTATTAACGCTGGTCAATGATATCCTTGATTTTTCCAAGATCGAAGCGGGCTTGATGACTCTGGAATACGTGGATTTTAACCCGGCAGTGATTGCAGCGGAAGTATGTAATATGACACGCCCACGCTTGGAAGGCAAAGATGTAAAAATCTCCTGTTTTTTATCCCCACAAGTGCCCACGGTGATCCAAAGTGATCCTTCACGCTTTCGTCAAGTACTACTGAACTTAATGGGCAATGCAGCTAAATTTACTGCCCATGGTGAGATCGAACTGGCTATTACAGTCATCAAAGAGAATGAGAAACAATTAAAACTGCAAACGACTATCCAAGATACGGGCATCGGTATCCCGGGGGATAAACTGGAATCTATTTTTGATGTGTTCCAACAGGCAGATGGTTCGACAACCCGTCATTATGGGGGTAGCGGTTTGGGTCTTACTATTTGTCGACAAGTAGCATTGCTGATGGAAGGAAAAGTATGGGCTGAAAGCGAGTTAGGGAAAGGGAGTATCTTTCATTTTACCGCCTGGGTGAATAGAGCCCAAAACCCGGTGCCTATAACTAATGAGATTACTGAGATTAATGAGAGTAAAGAGATTAATGAGAATAAAAAGATTAATAAGAATGATGAGATAGATGGCAGTGAAACGAATAAAGAAAGTATTGTAAAAACAATAGCGGCGCGACCTCAAGAGGCACACACGGATACAGGGGAAAACAAAATACGGATTCTCCTGGTAGAAGACAACGCGTTAAATCAAAAATTGGCCTGCTATATCTTGAGGCATGCGGGATATTACACGGAACTGGCGACGAATGGCAAGGAGGCAGTGGATATTATTATAGCGCGACCGGATTATTTTCATCTGGTGTTAATGGACGTGCAAATGCCAGTGATGGACGGGTTAGAAGCAACACGAATGCTACGTGAAAAAGGTTTTACTGACATCCCAATCTTGGCGATGACTGCTCAAGCGCTGAAAGGAGACAAGGAAAAATGTCTGGAAATGGGCATGAATGACTTTATCACTAAACCAATCAAACGGGAAGAGATTTACCGCATCGTGCAAAAGTGGACGACTCCACAATCATAATCAGTGAATCTACATATTTAAGGACTCAACCCACAGTCACTCACATAGCACGCTTACAATGGAGACCTAGGAGACGGGGACGCAGTCCCCTAGAAGCGTTTGGTGTAGATGTGGCAATAGGGGGTACCGTTTTTCTTTTGATAGTAGTCCTGATGGTAATCTTCTGCTTTCCAAAAGGGTGAAGCCGGGGTTAAACGAGTGGCTACTTTATAGCCTTTGCTTTTGAGTTGGTCCACCAGCTTTTGCGCTGTTTCTTTTTGGTGTTCATCCACATAAAATATTTCCGAGCGGTATTGTTCGCCAACATCCGGTCCCTGGCGATTGATTTGGGTCGGGTCATGAGTTTCAAAATAAAGTTTGGTTAGGTCCTCGTAACTCACTTTCGTTGGGTCGAAGATCACTTCAATGGCTTCGGCATGTCCGGTTGTGCCAGCACAAACCTGCTGGTAATACGGTGATTTCACATGCCCTCCAGTAAATCCGGCGCTGGTTAAGAGGACGCCTTTAACCTTTTTAAAGTGATATTCAGTGCCCCAGAAACAACCGGAAGCAAAAATAGCCCGTTCTGTTTTTTCCAAGGGTACAAAGTTCATAGAGATGGAGTTAACACAATGTCTGGTATTTTTCGAGGTGAACCCTTCGCCCAGAAACACGTGTCCGAGATGAGCGTCGCAATTGGCACATAATATTTCAGTGCGCCTGCCATCACTATCGCTCTGGCGTTTCACGGCCCGGAATAGTTCATCATCAAAACTGGGCCAACCACAATCGGAGTCAAATTTATTCTGGGAACTGTACAAAGGAGCATCACACTGTTTACAGGTGTAAACTCCGCCCGCTTTATTCTTATAATATTTACCAGTGTAGGGTGATTCGGTGCCTTTCTTAAGAATAACCTCCGCTTCGGCTGGTGTCAACACATTGTATTTCGCTATTTTATCTTTATCGTGCTCACTCTTGGTCATATTTTGTCCCTCCTTACCGGGTAAAATCAAAAAAACCACGACTATGGCAAAAATCAACAGCCATAATGGCCGTGCTATTTTATATTTTGTTAATTCATCAAAATCCATTTTAGTTACTCCTTTTTTTACTGACTCTAACTTTTTCTTATCCCTGGGAACAGAACAAGAAAAAATCCGATTAGGATAGAGTAGTATAAAAAAGAACAAATGTCAATCATTAAAAAAATTATCTTAAAAATAACTGAGCAAGAAGAGTAACCGGGAAAGCCACCAAATTAATGGGAGTTATGGGAATTATGGGAGTGATGGGAAGTATGGGATTAACAGAAATATTCCCATTACTCGCATTACTCCCATTCTTCCCATAACTCTCATTAATCCCATTAATCCCTTTAATCTGTGTAATCTGTGGGCAAAAATCTTTTTCCCAGTGCCCCTTATTATTTTTTGACAAATGTTTCTGCATCGGTTACAATTAACTTTCTCAATGGTGCAAAAAATATGAATAAAATCTGTATCGAACATGTGACGCAACTGTTTTCACTGCCAGGAAAAAAAGAATTAACAGCGCTTCAAAATATTGATCTCTATGTGAAACAAGGCGAATTAATCGCTATCATCGGTCGTTCGGGGTGTGGCAAAACTACTTTGCTGAACCTGTTAGCTGGCCTATTAAAACCGAGTTCAGGTGTTATTACAGTGTCTGGTCAACCGGTTACGGGTCCCCATTATTCGCGGATGATGATGTTTCGTCAACCCTGCATGTTACCCTGGTTGACGGTTGAAGGCAATATTGCTTTTGGCTGTAAAATCCGTGGTGAGAAGGAAGCGCTGGCAGAAAAGGTGACACGTTACATTGACTTGATGGGTTTAACTGGTTTTGAAAAGGTTTATCCCGATGGTCTTTCAGCGGGGATGATGCAGCGTGTGGCTATGGCCCGCTGTGTGATCGGAGAACCAGAGATATTATTGATGGATGAATCGTTCTCAGATGTGGATATCTTCACCCGTGCAACGCTGTACAAATTAATTCTGGACCTGTGGCAACGGCTGGGACTGACGATTATTCTGGTCACACACGATATTGACGAAGCATTATTATTAGGACAACGAACAATCCTGATGGGCGACCGGCCAGGACGTATTATACACATCTTCGATACCCCCCTGCCCTACCCGAGGAACCTGGAAGACGCCTCCTTGATAGCACAAAAGAAAGAAATTCTGGAGCACTTTAATGGATAGACGAAATTTCATTAAAACATCACTGACTGCGAGTCTTGCCAGTTACGTTGCGCCGCTGCATTCACAAAAGAAAGCAGAAGTGCGTATTGGTTATTTACCTATCACGGATGCCACACCGTTACTGGTCGCGCATGGCAATGGTTATTTCCTGGCAGAAGGTTTACATGCGGCTGCCCCTACCTTGATACGAAGTTGGTCGGCATTAGTCGAATCATTTTTAGCAGACAAGTTCGATGTTGTTCATTTGTTGCTGCCCATTCCGATCTGGATGCGCTACCGCAATAAAGCGGCAGTTAAAATTGTGGCATGGGACCACTTAAACGGTAGTGCTCTGACCGTGGGTGCCAACACTGGCATAACTGGTTTTGCCGATCTGGGTGGGAAAAATATTGCAGTTCCTTATTGGTATTCAATGCATAATGTGATCCTGCAAATGGGATTAAAAAAGATGGGTTTAACACCGGTGATTCAAAGGCCAGGGCACACTTTAAAAAGAAATGAAACGAATCTTTTCCTTTTACCACCGCCAGAAATGCCCCCGGCTTTGGCAGCGGGGAAAATCGACGGTTATATTGTAGCGGAACCGTTTAATGCACTGGCAGAATTAAAAATAAATGCAAAAATCATGCGCTTTACAGGGGATATCTGGAAAAACCATCCGTGTTGCGTGATAGTAATGAAAGAAAATACAATTCGTGCCAACCCGGTGTTCACACAAAAGGTAGTGAATGCGATTGTGCGGGCACAGCATTATGTCTTGCAAAACCCGGAAGCTACGGCAACAATGCTGTCTAAAGAAGGAAAAGGGTATCTGCCGGTATCAAAAGAAGTATTAAAACGGGTCTTTATGAACTATGACACGGCGCTGTATGGGAAAGGTCATTTACCGGAAGCGATTAAACACCCGGAATGGAAGGCGCAACGGATTGGGTTTCAACCCTATCCATATGCTTCGGCCACGCGATTTATTGTTCAGCACCTGCGCGAGACACTGGTACAAGGGGATAAAACATTTTTGCAACAGCTCAATCCTGATTTTGTAGTGAAAGATTTGGTGTCGTATGACTTTGTAAAAAACGCGGTGCTGGCAGTGGGGGGACCGGGAAAATTCACGGACATGAACCTGCAATCACCGTGGGAAAGAGAGGAAGTAATTGCAATTTAAAAATGAGGACAGTGTATATAATATGAATGGCAAAGAAAAAAAAGTGCCGGTGCCCAATATAGCGGATTTTATTCGTCAGGCGCACAAGAAACGTGCGCTTGAACGATGGGTAAAAGATACAGTGTACGGGTTACTGGGTTTGGTGTTATTGCTTTTGTTTTGGCAAGGATTAGGAACCGTGCTATTTAATCGGTCTGGGTTCCAGCAGTTCCGGGATTTTATGCCTTTGCCCGCGTTTAAAGCATTGGGGCAATTGGTTGTTGCGCCGCAGTTTTGGGATTCAGTGATAGCCAGTTTGCGGCGCGTTCTGGTCGGGTTGAGTTTCGCTTTTATATTTGGTTTTGCATGGGGAGTCGTGCGGGGATTTTCCAAGCCGATCAGTGATATTACGAATTTGCCCATGCAGTTTATACGGATGGTCAGTCCTCTTTCGTGGATGCCTATTGCCATTTTTTTATTGCCTTCCTTTGAACACGCGATTTATTTTCTAATACTGATGGCTGCGATTTGGCCGATCATGAGTAACACCACGCAGGGGATACGCTCCGTGGACGCAACATGGATCGACATGGCGCGCATTCATGGGGCAAATAAAAAACAATTGATCTATCGCGTGATGCTGCCCTCGGCGTTCCCGTACATATTAAATGGTTTGCGTTTGGCCCTCGGTATTGCATGGATTATTTTGGTTCCAGCCGAATATTTAGGAATCAATAATGGTCTGGGTTATTTGATCAATGATGCCCGCGACACTCTGGAGTATGATCGTTTAATGGCATTAGTTATCGCCATTGGGATATTGGGATTTCTACTGGACAGTATCTTCCGTTACCTGGGCAAACAATTCGATTGGCGGCAAAAAAAAGAGTAACGCAAAACAAGTAAAGATCACATTCACTGCGGTAATGGTCGTCCTTTCCTTTTATCTAAAACATGACGCACTAAACGGGCCAATTCATTTTTAATAATCGGCTTCATGATAAATCCATCGACACCGAGATTATTAATCTGTTCACTAAGGCTGGGAGCACTGAACCCGGAAGCAAGAATGATAGGAAAATGGGGATGGATGCGTTTCACCTGTTCAGCCAATTGAATACCGGTCAAACGTGGCATAGTAATATCACTGATAACCAGATCGAACTGGTCAGGATTGGTTTGCAAAAGTTCCAGAGCTTCAAGCGCATTAAATTTTTCCACCACATCATAGCCCAATCGTCTTAGCATTGCAGATTCTACGCGTGAGAGTTCCGATTCATCATCCACCAGCAGCAACCGTTCCTTGCCCCCCAAAACAACCTCATTGATATGTTCTTTTGGTTCTACCTGTTCCTTGATTTGGGGAAGATAAACACGAAAGCTAGCGCCTTTTCCCGGCTCACTTTGAACCGCAATATCGCCGCCGTGGCTTTTTACAATGCCATGAATAACCGCCAATCCCATACCTGTGCCCTCACCGGTTTTTTTAGTGGTAAAATAGGGTTCAAAAATACGTTTCAAAACAATTTCAGGAATCCCGTGGCCGGTATCACTGACAGTCAAGCAGATAAACGGACCGGGATTAATATCTTTATGCCCCCCCACATGATCTTTTATAGATTCCTGGTCCAGATAGACTTCATTGAGACCTACTGTCAATACGCCACCATTCTCTTTCATGGCATGGGCAGCATTGGTGCATAAATTCATCATCACCTGGTGGATTTGAGTGGCATCGGCCATAATAATATCATTCTCCGCTTGCAGATGGCGAAAAATTTCAATCGTAGTAGGCAAAGTCGAACGGAGCAGCTTCAGTGCCTCGGTAATAATGGGCGTAACATGCAATGGTTTGCGTTTCTTTTCAGTCTGGCGGCTGAAAGCAAGAATTTGTTTAACCAGTTCCGTGGCGCGTTCTGCCGCTACCAGTACCTGCTCGTTATTGTGACGCGTCGGACTCCCCTCGGGCAAATCCTCCATGGATAATTCAGTGTACCCGATAATCACCCCCAGAATATTATTAAAATCATGGGCAATCCCACCAGCCAACGTGCCAATCGCTTCCATTTTCTGGGCTTGGATTAACTGTTGTTCCAATTTTTTTTGCCCCGTGATATCCCGCAGAATGCCCCGGTATTCAATACTTTTTCCCGTTTCATCGCGCACCAATGTCGCAGTTAATAAGCCAATAATAACTTCACCATCCTTGCGTATGAATTCCAATTCATAATCTTTCACATAACCCTGGGCTTCAATCGCTTCTTGAAATTTCAGGCGGTCCTGCGGGTTACTGTACAACGAGACAGATTTAATATTTAAGAATGTGTCCCTGGAACTAAACCCAAAGATTTCTAAACTGGCTGGATTGGCATCTAGAAAAGTACCCTCGGGCGTGGAAATAAACACGGCATCCTTGGATTCTTCAAACAAATTACGGTAACGTTGTTCGAGATTCTTGAGTTGATGAGTCCTTTCTTCAACTTGCTTTTCCAACCAAGCCGCATGCTGTCGTTCTGAAAAAAAACGGAAGAGGGTGTAAACAACCGAACAACCGACCAGGAAGAGCAGTAAATAAAACCACCAGCTTTGATAAAAAGGTCGCAGAATAGTGATCATAGGAGAATACACAGCATCACTCCACACCCCGAACGCATTGCGCGCTTTTAAATAAAACCGGTAATTACCCGCAGGCAAGTTGGCATACCGAATCATCTGATTATACGGATAATTTTCTTCGGACCACTTGGCATCAAATCCCTCCAGTTTACTTTTAAAACGAATGGCTTTTTCAGCAATAAATGAAATGCCACGGAAATTAAACACGATAGTGTTCTGTTTATAACTCAACCGAATCGCTTGACGGGGCAGGAATGGAATTTTCTGGCCCGCCACCTCCATGCCCAACAATTGCAGCTTGGGGGGAGGATTGGACAATCTACTATTATCAAAGTTATCATCATAGATAGAAACACCATGGGTCGTGCCGATCCAGATGCGCCCTAACGAGTCTTGAAGCAGAGCCGAGCGATTGATTTCTTGTCCGCTCAACCCTTCATTAATGGAGTATTTTCTCTCTTCCTTACCATCCCAACGGATAACCCCATTGTCCGTGCCAAACCAGAGGCGCTTTTGTCTGTCTTCCAATATCACATAAATCGGTCTGTTTACCTCGAAGTTCCCCGCTTTAAATTTTTGCAGTTTTTCCTGTTCAATGATAAATAAACCCGTCAGTGTTCCCACTAATACGCGTCCGCGACTGTCTTTTTGAATCGCATAAACAGCATTGCCCTGGGTATTCCCCCAGAACCGGTAGTTTTTCCATTGGTTGTTTTGATTTACAAATACACCGACATTCATACTGGCAATGTACCGCAATTGACCTGCAAAGCCAAAAATCTTCCGTATAAAAATGGGTGCGAAAGGACCTGTTTTTACGGCGCTAAATCTATTTTTGGCACGGTAATAAATACCCTCATTCGTTCCCACCCAGACTGTATCGCGGTTATCAAACCACAAGCTGCTCACCTGTTTAGGCAATCCATCAGCTTCGCCATACCACGTGGATTTCCGCCGGGCATCCACTTTGACTAAACCACCATAGGACATCGCCAGCCAAATATTTTTTTGGGAATCCAGTTTCATTTCCAATATCCGGCACATCGGGTTGGCAGGCTTTTCTTTGGTGAAAAGAAGGAGTTGTTGGAACTCATTGCCATCATAAAAGGTGAGACCTTTATTATGTCCCAGGACAAATTTTCCCGGTTCGTATTCCAGAATAGCAGTCACCTCGTCATCCAGCAACCCATTTTTCACGCGGAAATTACTAAATCTACGACTGACTATTTTACTCACGCCACGATCACAACTCACCCAGATATTTTTTTCAAAATCAATGAACAACCCGTTGGCACCCGCACCCACAAGACCATTGGTGGCGTCCAGAGTTTGCCATGCCAGCGTTTTATAATTAAAATACGCCAGTTCAAATTGTGAACCCACATATAACCCAGTGCGATAATCCGACTGCACGAGAAACTCTTTCTCTATTTCCAAGAGAGGCGTTTTAACCCGATAGGTAGTCAGTTTTGTCTGACCCACTAGAAAATATCCCAGCCATTGGGGATTATAAAGCCACACGCGGGAGCGCGGCAATTGGAAATCCGGGTATTTATCGTTATATTCAACAGTAATGCCTTTGATTGGTCCGGGCGGTAAGCCCAGCAATTGATTCAGTGTATTATCAATAGTAGTGTGTCCGTTCTTATCCAAGGTAATTATAGATAGCCCTCTCTCCGTGGCCAGATAAAACTTCCCATCCAGACAGGCGATACCATTCACCCAGTTACTCAGCAACCCGTCTTTTTCCGTGATTGTTTTCCATTTCCCCAGGTAATAAATAAAAAGTCCTTGACTGGCCGTGCCCACGGCAATAGCCGGTGGCTGGTCAGGAATTATTTTTAATATTTGAAACGATGTGATCCCCCTATAGGGCAGCAATAATCGTGGAGTTTCTTTGATGTTGTGCCATCGTGTGTCCCATTGAGGATCAAAATAGGACAAACAAATCGAACCCACCGAGGATTCAGCCAATGCCCAGACTCTGCCCCTGTGGTCAATACGGATTCCGCCAAAAGGCAATCCGGTTAAACCATCCGCTACAGTATAGTTGATCCATGTTTTACCATCGTAAAGAGCAATGCCAGAACGAGTGCCAAACCACATACGACCCGATTGATCCTGGCAAAGATCATATACAGTAGCACTGGGTAAACCATCTGCTTCCAAATACTGCTGCACCTGATAACTCTGACTAAAGCATAGTATTCCCCATAAGCTTAGCTGCAACCCGAAAACAACGTATTGGCGTATCCGCGTATTATGTTCAGTCATCTCGTTTTGATCCTTCGACATCACAAGATATTTTAGCACAAAATAAAATAGTAGTCATTCTTTTTATCACAAAGAAAAAAGGTGTCGGTTCCCTTGCTCCAAAGAATCATTCTAATTTTTTTTCCCAAAAGAGATTGCATATTATTTTTCATTGTGGTAAAAAAGAATTTCAGGTGAACATCCGATAAAGAGATGCTTCACAATAAGGAGAAAATTATGGATACATTCGAAGCAATTAAAACAAGAAGAGCGATAAAAAGTTATGACCCTAGCCATGAAATGACAGAAGCAGAGGTCAACACATTATTTGAATTAGCGATCCAGGCACCCACAGCATTTAACATCCAGAACTGGAGATTCGTGGTGGTTAAAGACCAGGAACTGCGTAAACAAATCCGCGCCCAAGCCTGGGACCAAGCCCAAGTCACAGATGCCTCGTTACTGATCATTCTATGTGGTGATCTCAAAGCCTGGGAGAAAGAACCAGTACGATATTGGAAGAATACAGCCAAACCAGTCCAAGATTACATGGTTCCGGCAATAGATGGCTACTATCGCGACAAAGAGCGAGTGCAACGAGACGAAGCCATGCGTTCATGCGGTTTGGCAGCCCAAACAATCATGTTGGCAGCCAAAGCCATGGGTTATGATTCCTGCCCAATGGATGGGTTTGATTTTGAGCAGGTTGGGAAATTAATCAATCTTCCCGCCGATCATGTCATCGCGATGTTTGTCGTAGTAGGAAAAGGCACGAAGCCAGCTTGGCCCAAACCAGGACAACTAGCATTAGATGAAGTAGTGATCAAAGATAAATTTTAGAACTCCGATTCATGATCGGATATCCGTTAATCGTCCAGCACCCGGGAGCGGGTGCTGGGCATGGATAATTTAATGAGGCACGCACCTACTCTTTCTCTTTACCTTTAAACATATTCATCAAAGGCCCAAAGAGGTTGCCCTTCTCTTTTACCTTCTCCTTTTTATCTTCTTCCTTCTTACTTCTTTGTATAAAAAGATATGCAATAAATACAGAAATTACCTCCTCACTCCTGACACGCTTTAAACTACGGCTGAATATTACCGCGATGATCACTGAGACTAAAAACATCAATAAAATATACTTCCACCACACGATACATGCCGCTTTATTAAAAATGAAACTCGCAGATATCAAAATACTTCCGCCAATCCCACAGCTCCCGGCCCAAAACATCCCTGCAAACATCCTTACCCTACTTTCAAATTCTTGAATATATGAAAATGAACCAGACTTTTCTATACATATCACCATTTTCCAGTACTGAAATAAAATATACAATGAGTGTTTATCCACTGGTAAGGGAATGTCTTCAATCAGCTTATTCTGGAGTAATATCAACTTTATTTTCTCCAACAAATCGCGATAAGGAAATGGATTTCCGTAGAATAACTTGGTCCAAGAGGCTTTAATGAATCTTTTAAAGAGAAAATTTGCTACATTATCGGCTATCGTCACCTTTATTGAACGGAGAAAATTCCCAGCTAAGAATATTATCACAAAAGCAATAAAGGTTAAAATCCAATTCCCTTTCAAGGTCTTGAAGAA
Source organism: uncultured Clostridia bacterium (assembly GCA_964502145.1). Taxonomy (GTDB): domain Bacteria; phylum Acidobacteriota; class Aminicenantia; order UBA2199; family UBA2199; genus CAZCVI01. The sequence continues at coordinate 63,126 of CAZCVI010000004.1, read as the reverse complement.
TGGACCAAATCTTTTAATAATACCGATTTTGGCATCCGTTTGAGTGAAAACCAAAACCGCGGATACAATAACCCCCGTGATAAAAAAACCGGGGATCAAAATTGCAAATACATCCGATTTTACCTTTGACAAAGTTTCCTCTACAGCCATACTTACCTCCTCTCATGGTTAATCACCAACCCGTTATATTGGGCCGGGAAGAAATCAAGCATTCAAACCGAACCTCAATCCGTACTCTATTTACTGGTGCAGCACTATCTTTTTATCTTCCCACCATCATTCTTCAGTTTCAGTAGCCACTGCTTTTTTAAAAGTAATCTTTTCCAGTTTGTCGATATCTGCTTTGAGAATTTTCAAGGAAAAATGCCCGCCCTCCAACAAAATATTTAAAGTCAAAGAGAGCTCGTCCACCTCGATTAATTTCCCATCTTGCACCGTGCCGTTCTTCTTTTGCACTTCGATTATTTCGCCCACCAGTTCTTTTAGATCGGCGTAATCCACCTGGGTGCGAACCTTCTCACCGACAGGTTCCTTTTTCTCCGGAGCGATGCCAATCTCCTCACCATCCATATTCTTTCCATCTACCACATCCAGTTGCGCATATTGGGATTGTGCCTCTGATTTTTCTGGTATTTCTTCCCCTACCACTTCGTTGGGCAATTCATTGTTTTGGATAATTAATTTCTGGCGGTCTTGATTGCTCCACTTCAGGTATATAGGATCCGTTTTCAAATCCTTTGCATCTGTTACCAGATTCTTCGTAAAAAGAATCTCCACACTGGAGGCAATTTTTTGCACCACGTCTTCTTTTTCCCGGTTACCCAAGGATATGGAAGGCGAATAGCTTATTAACGCCTGCCGGAAAGCGAAAATACGCTGCATGAATTCATCGTAAATACCTTCTCTGTTTTTCTGGCTGAATACGGACATGCCAATAAAAGTACGGGTGTTCATCGCTTTCAAGGCCGCAGTCAAATACTTAATCGGTCCCTGGTACAAATCACTGGGATGGAGAAATGAGTTTCCTTCCAAAGATACTACCATCGCATCCAACACCCCTTTCGCAACAGCCAAATCCTTTTCTGCCTTGGCCTTGACACTAATATTATACACATAATACCCCCCCACAATCAGGGAAACCAAAACAATCACTACCCATACAAACTTCGTGCCATTACTCATGCGCTCTTCTCCTTCTGAACCAAATTTGAATTATATAACATCTAAAGTGATTTTGCAATTCCAGAAGAGCCATAAAAAATATTATCCACAATACCCCACCTACTCTAAAGCCAGAAAGTCCAGCGTGTTTAAAAAAAAATGCCACGGATATCAACGGAACCCAACCCACCAGGGTTGGTTTAACCCGTACCTATCCGTGGCACTATTCAGTAAAAAAATGCGGCCAAAAAAATAGACCGACAATTAAACAGGATAGGCGCCTCCAATATAATCCTTCAGCATTTTGTTTTCATGTCCAAGATCGCCTAAAAGCGATTTAACAATATCACCGATGGAAATGAGACCTTCCAATTTACATTTACATTCACCACCCACGATAGGAATATGACGTATCCGATTGGTGGTCATCACTTTCATGAGATATTCTACACTGTCATCACGAGTACCAATGATCAGCTTCTCCTTGGGAGTCATTACCATCTTAACGTTCATATCTTTAATTTCCCCTTCGGTCTGGGCAAGGCGAATCATGATATCTCTTTCAGTAACAATACCCTGAATCTCTTCAGCTTCATTCAGAACAATCAATGCACCAACATGCTTCTCATTGAAAGTCTTGACTGCGTCTTTTAACCGGGCGGTATTTGGGATTGAATAAACCGCATGTCCTTTTTCTTTCAACAAATCACTCACTTTTTGCTTCATATTTCCTCCTATTTCTGTAAGACCAGTGGGTCATAACTTTACTCGATCTATTTTCTTCCATAATATAATACGAAAGAAGAAAAAAAGCAAGCCTTTTCAAAAAAAATACGCAAAAGAATTTTTCCCCCATTTTACATTGATTATTGAAAAGAGTATAATTCAACTAGTAACAAATATATAAAACAAAATAAAAAAGCAAAATAAAAAAGCGTGGTCCTGATAAAATGATATTTGATAAAAGCTCTTTATTAATCGACATATTTGACAGTGTCCCACATGGGATTTGCGTGGTAGATGATAAGTACACGCTGGTTCTCTGGAATCGAATAATGGAAGAGTGGACAGGCATCAAACGGGAAGAAATACTGGATAAATGCTTGCTGGATTTTTTCCCACACTTGCGCGAGAACCGCTACAAAAATCGCATGGATCAAGTTTTCCTCGGTGGTCCGCCTGTATTCTTCTCACCACAACTGCATCCGCATTTTATTCCCTCTCCCCTACCCGACGGCCAATTAAGAATCCAACAGACCGTGGCATCATCGATTCCTATGGTCAACCGCCACGAAAGTAAAATGCTGGTCACAATCACGGACATGACTCTGCCAGTAGGACAATTACGGGAAATAACAGCACTACGAGAACAAGCACTGGATGAAATCGAAAAACGCAAGCAAGTAGAAACGGATTTAAAAAAAGCCAAAGAAGAAGCAGAAGCAGCTAATCGTGCCAAAAGCAACTTCCTGGCCAACATGAGCCACGAGTTACGCACCCCCATGAACGGCGTCATCGGATTAACCAGCATCCTACTTGACACCAAACTATCCCCGGAACAACGCGAATACGGCGAAAAACTGCTCTCCAGCGCCGATGCATTGATGGCAGTCATCGACAACATCCTGGATTTTTCCCGTATCGAGGCAGGCAAACTAACTCTGGAAAACATTCACTTCAACATGCATACAACCATGGAAGATACAGGGGATATCCTCTCCCTGCGCGCCCATGAAAAAGGATTGGATTTAATCTGCATCATCGAAGCCAATGTCCCAGCCATGTTAAAAGGCGATCCCACCCGACTACGTCAAATAGTGCTCAATCTGGCAGGCAACGCGATTAAATTCACCGAAAACGGCGAAGTCGTGATCACCGTGGAACTGGAAGAAGAAACAAACACCACGGTCACACTATGTTTCACAGTGAAAGATACAGGCATTGGCATCCCAGAACACCAACAGAATTCATTATTCGAAGCCTTTACCCAGGCCGATACCTCCACCACCCGTAAATTCGGCGGTTCAGGTTTGGGACTGGCGATTTCCAAACAATTGACAGAGATGATGAAAGGCAGAATCAGTTTTACCAGCAAGTTGGGTCAGGGTTCGACCTTTCGTTTCACAATTCAGATGGAGAAACAAGCAGTGGACCTGTCCATGCCAGAACCAACCGGGATCGATCTGGCAGAGAAACGCTTTTTAGTGCTCAGTGATAATGTCAACCGGCAGCGTATGCTCTCTATCATACTGGATTCCTGGTACTGCCGGACAGACCAAGCCTTTAATGCGTCCCAAGCATTGGACATGATGCGTGCTGCCGTAACGGAAAAAGATGACTATGCCGCTGTTCTGGTAGACGTAGTCATCCCACACACAGATGATGAAGAATTCGCTAAACGGGTTAAAAAGGACCCCCTATTAATCGGATCACATTTAGTCAAACTAGCACCGCTGGGAAAACTGGAAAGCCTTCCACTCTTACATGAGATGGGATTCTCTGCATCCTTAACAAAACCAATTAAAAAATCAAAGTTATATGATTGTTTGACGACAACACTAAACCAAAAACCACCCCTCCCCGAACCAGAAGAGCCAGATAAAAAAAGTCTCTTCCCCACACGTGGCAAGGCAAAGATTCTGCTGGTGGAAGACAATATCACCAACCAGATAGTAGCCCGGACCATACTGGAAAAATTAGGATACCAAGTAGATACAGCAATCAATGGCAAAGAGGCGCTTAAAATACTGGAAGTAGAAAACTATGACCTGATTCTAATGGACTGCCAGATGCCTGAAATGGATGGCTATGAAGCCACACGCCGCATTCGCGAACAAGAAAAAGTTCATAAACCTATCTTAGCAATGACAGCCCATGCCATGAAAGGAGACCGTGAAAAATGCCTCGCCTCGGGAATGGACGACTATATCCCCAAACCAGTCGACCCGCAAGTCCTGGCAGATACCATTGAAAAATGGCTGAGCCAAAATAAAGCAACTGTATTTGATCGACCTTCATTACTAAAACGACTGCTGGGTGATGAAGAACTACTTAAAATAGTATTGACCACATTTAAAGAGGATATAGTACGCTTAGTACAAGATTTAAAAGAGAAAATATCTTTGGGTGACATAGTGGCCGTACAACGTCAAATTCATACCATAAAAGGCGCGGTAGGTAATATCTGCGCTTATGAAATGCAAAAAACCACACAGGAAATGGAAATAGCCACCAAAGAAAAAACCCTGGATAAAACAACCACCCTACTCCCATTTGTAGAACAGCAAATGGAAAAATTACTGGCAGAACTTCACCGCCTGGGATTCTAAAACCAACCGACCTGTAAAATCATCTTGCACGATTTATACTTTCAGTTAAATTCCCCTAAATCCATCGCCAGTTCATTGAGATTATCATAAAAGCAAGTGGGAATTATGGGAATCTGGCAGGGGCTAGAACTTCTGAATCTCCCCTTTCAGCAATTGGAACTGAACATCCAGTTGTGGGAACAAAACAATACACTTTTCCATGTCCCCGACCTCTGCGGCCAATTCAATGGCAGCAGCGATCTTTTGTAGCGCTGGGGCACCAATATTCAAACTGGCACCTTTAATGGTATGGGCATGCCTGCGCCCCAATACCGAATCCTTCTTTTCCAATGCATCATCCAGTGCCTTAAAACGCCGGGGCATATCTTCCAAAAATCCTTCCAACACATCTTTCAGTAATTCCCGGTCTCCCAGCAACCGTTCTAACAACCCGGAACCGTCAAACACAACTTCCTGGACCATCGGTTCAGGTTTGGCAGAGATTTCTTTTTTTAAAACCGCTGACCCCCACAACCATTTATCTATGGTTTCGGCAAGTTGTCGGGGATTGACCGGTTTGGCCACATAATCATCCATCCCCGCATTCAAACAAGCCTGACGGTCGCCGGGCAACACATTAGCCGTCAATGCAATCACCGGTATCCGATGACTACCATTTTTTTCCATCTCGCGAATCCGGCGAGTCGCTTCATAGCCATCCATAACAGGCATCTGGCAGTCCATCAACACCAGATGGTAAGGGATAGTATCCAACACTTTAATAGCTTCCAAACCATTCTCCACCACATCCACCCGATACCCCATTTTCTCCAAAATAGCAGAAGCCACCTGCTGATTGGTAATATTATCTTCCGCCATCAGAATGCGGACACTCTTGCGTTTGGCTTCCGCAATGGAATGACGCGTGATGATCGGATAAATTGGCAGACCAACAGACTGAGTTTTTCGACAGTGGGCAGTGGCCAGACAATCATAAATAAGAGAGGAATTCAAGGGCATAGTGAGGTAAGCTGAAAAGCCGATCTTTTCCAAACGTTCAGCATCACCACGAAAGCCAACCTGAGCCATCATCACCAGGGTAGTATCTCGAAACCGGGCATCTTCTTTTATTTTCCGGCCCAATGTTTCGCCATCCATCCCTTCCATATGCATGTCAATCAAAATAATACCGAAAGGATCCCCTTGGAGCAATCCATCCTGCATCGTTTCCAAGGCAGTTTCCCCATCGGCAACTACTTGGAAACGACAATGCCAAGAAGTCATCATCTGGGAAAGCACATTTCGGTTACTCTCTTGATGGTCCACCACCAGTATCCGCAAGCAGGATAAATCCTGAGCGGATAAATCACCACTATAATCGCGGCACGGTTCAATGTCAGTCAGAGGAGACTGCTTTTCAAAGGGAACAGTAAACCAAAAAGTAGACCCTTGCCCTTTCTTGCTTTCAGCCCCCATCTGCCCGCCCATAGCTTGGGCCAACAGTCTGGCAATAGTGAGACCCAGACCCGCACCGCCATTTTTAGGAGTATAGGAACCATCCTCCTCGGTAAACGCATCAAAAATAGTTCCAATCAGATCGGCGGCTATACCCACACCCGTATCCATGACAGAAAAAAGTAACCTGGCCGAACAGTCATCTTCACTTTCCACCGCCACTTTTAAAGACACTTCACCAGTGGCGGTAAACTTCATGGCATTTCCCGCCAGTTTTAATATGATCTGTCTGAGCCGTCCGGGATCACCTTTCAACCGTGACGGTACATCCGGTTCCACCAGACAAATCCATTCAAGTCCTTTTTGCCGTGCTGGTAATGCCAAGAGCTGGGAAATTTCATCCAGAGTCACGCGCAAATCAAAATCCAACCGCTCAAAAGTAAGCTGACCGCTCTTAATCCCGGAAAAATCCAGTAAATCATTGAGCAATGACAGCAATATCTGACCGCTATGATGGATAGTTTCCGCATATTCCCGTTGTTCAGTGGACAATGGGGATTCCAGTAAAAGATTGGTCATACCGATAACACCGTTCATAGGGGTGCGAATCTCGTGGTTGATCCGCGCCAGAAATTCATTTTTAATATTGTTGCTCCGCTGAACTTCCATGCCCGTGGAATTTAATAGTGGCGGGGAAACATCCAATAAAGAGCGGGCACTTTGGTTGCTAATCACCGTTCCGATGCGGGTCAGTGCCTCTTGCCTGACTATAGGATGAAGGATATAATCGCTAGCCCCGGCCTCTAATATTTTTTCCCTCCAGTCTAGATCATGGGATGACAAAATAAACAGCAACGGAATACTAGTGGTAACAGGTTCCATTTTTAAAGAGCGACACAAATCAATACCTTCGCCAGCAGCACCAATGGAATCCAGAATAATCACTGTTGGTAGTTGTTCCCGGGCAAAGGTTAACGTTTCAGCAGCCGTATGAACAATGGCCGTGCGATAGCCTTCATGGTGCAACAGAGCGCTCAAGTCAGAATAATCTATTAATGCAGAACCATCCGTTACCAGAGGGTGTCTCTGCCCAGCCACTTTCACCACTAACACCAAGGTATCATGCCTTGTATTCACCACGGTATTCATCACGCCTCACTAGCCTTCAAATAAAATCCGCATCCTTTCCCACGCCGATGGAATACGGCCCGTTTTTAAGCAACGACGATTCCTCTGACAGGACATTGGACTCCAACAACCACTTTTCAATAGTATAAATCAATTCACCTGGATCGATCGGTTTAGAAATATAATCATCCATACCCGCATCCAAGCACCTGCGTTTATCGCCCTGCATCACGTGGGCAGTAAGCGCGATGATAGGAACCAGGGAGAATTTTCGGATGGTTCGTGCCGCTTCAAAACCATCCATTTCCGGCATCTGGCAATCCATCAAAACCAGATCATAAGGAATAGATTTCATGGCCTGGACTGCTTCCAAACCATTGATCACGGCATCGGCACGGTATCCGAACCGTTCTAACATGCGCAACGCCACTTTCTGGTTAATGGCATTATCCTCGGCCAAAAGAATAAGAATTTTACTGCGCTTTTCATCGTTAATAGAATGGCGCGTGACAATCTTACGACCATGTTTGGCATAAGCTGGCTGCCGTCCACTGTGAATAGTGACCAGACAATCATAGAGCGTGGATTGTTTGATGGGTTTGGTCAGGTAAGCCGCGAATCCCATCTCTTCCAATTTGGCTGCATCCCCCCGTTTGCCCACCTCGGTCATCATAATTAGCAACGTGTCTTTGAGCAGGGGATGCGCTTTGATCTGGTGTCCCAGTACCTCGCCAGTCATATCTGGCATCCACCGATCTAGGATTGCAATGCGAAAAGGGGTTCCAGCAGTAGCCGCCTTGGTTAATTTCTGCATCGCCGTGCGTGCATCCACTGCTTCATCATATTTGCAGTGCCAGGATTCCATCAGCAACCGCATCAAACGCCGGTTAGTGTCGTTGTCATCCACTACCAAAATGTGCTGGCCAGAGATGTCCCCCTTTTCACATTCTACCCCAGCGATTTCTTTTATTTGTTCGGTAATAGGCGGTTGTTTGTGAAACACGGCGGTAAACCAAAACACGGAACCTTTCCCTGCTTGGCTGGTAGCCACGATCTCGCCGCCCATCATTTCCGCTAATTGCTTGGATATCGCCAGACCCAGCCCGGTGCCACCATATTTACGGGAATAGGAATCATCCGCCTGGGTAAATGGATTAAACAGAACCTTGAGTCTATCAGCAGGGATACCAATCCCGGTATCACTGACAGTGAAACGTAGGGTTACCCGTTGTTCATCTTCCAAATCCAAAGAGACCCGTAGTGCCACCTCGCCGCTTTCTGTGAATTTAATGGAATTCCCTACCAGGTTAAGCACGATCTGCCGGAGTCGACCGGGATCGCCTTGGAGTAGATTGGGGATTCCTGGTTCGATAATACATACAAATTCCAGTTCTTTTCCCTGGGCACGCAGTGCCAGGATATCAATAGCTTCTTCCAATGAATTGCGCAGGTTAAAATCCAGTGTTTCCAGGTTCAGTTTACCCGCCTCGATCCGGGAGAAGTCGAGGATATCATTGATCAGGGTCAACAATGCATCGCCACTGGAGCGGATAGTTTCAGCAAATTCCAGTTGTTGTGGTGTTAAATCCGTATCCATCAGAAGGTCGGTCATGCCGATGACCCCGTTCATAGGTGTACGAATCTCGTGGCTCATTTTGGCCAGGAAGTCGCTTTTGGCACGGTTGGCAGCTTCCGCTTCTTCTTTGGCTGCCCGTAACTTCCCTTCTGCCTCCTTGCGTTCCATGATTACCCGGATACGTGCCACCACTTCATCCATGATAAATGGTTTGGTAATATAATCTACCGCCCCGGCGCGAAAAGCTTTTACTTTTTCAGCAGCATCAGTTAAAGCTGTAATAAATATTACCGGGATATGGCGGGTACGTTCATTCTCTTTTAATAGCTTGCAGACATCCATGCCATCGATCTCAGGCATCATAACATCCAGAAGAATTAAATCAGGTAACCGCGCCAGTGCAATTTGCATTGTGCGGCTACCATCCGATTCGGGGATGACCTGACACCCCATTTCATCCAGCATTACCTGCAATAATTGAAGATTGGTGGGCTCGTCATCCACTACCAATATCAGCATTTCAATGCACTTGCTATTGTCATCACTCATTACATTTGTCTCCATTTCATGACCATTAAAGTATAGATTTTAAAAAAAAAAATGTCAAATGAAATAGAAGACGATTTATAATTTAATAATACAAAAAAATCAGCCAGTATTACAATCCCTTGAACTTCCCAAAATCTAACAGTAAATCCAGATACCTAAATCCGTAACCATATTTAAAAAGCACCACGGATAACAGTGGCAAGCTATACTATCTGAAAAAAACAAAAGGTCCTGTGAAGCCCAGTAAGTCGAGTATGTTTTGAAACTTGCCAGTGAATTCAGTAATACATCAATTTTGACAGATAGTGATTTAGACATTGTGTGCTACGTCTGGCTTAGCGAATTGCTATCGAAAAAAACAATTTGTTGACAAATAATTATTTTGTATATATAATAGTATAGTAATAGTTCAGTGTTGATTTTAGGTTGGGAACCACTAATATCGGAAAATTATCAGGATAGAACGAAGACGTTCTGCAGGTATTAAAATTTAATAGGAAGGTAAAAACAATGGCAAAGTCAGCAACAAAAATAGTTAAGCCTAAAGAAAAAAAAGCAGTTGAAGAAAAAAAAGTGGACGGACGTACCGTAAGAAAAATTCAATCACCTGCCAAACCGGGGCGTATTAAAATATCTCTGATAGAAAAAGCAGTTAGAGAAGTGATCGCAGAACGCACTATCCAGAAATGACACCCAATCAATACAATTATGACGTATTCATCAATTGCCCTTTTGATGCTGAATATCTAATGCTATTCAGAGTAATCGTATTCACAGTATTCGACTGTGGCTATAGAGCTCGTTGTGCTTTAGAAATAGATGATGGGAGCGAAGTACGCATCAACAAAACCATCAGGATTATATCGGAATGCAAATTGGGTATTCACGATATTTCCCGAACAGAATTAAATATTAATACACAGCTACCTCGTTTCAATATGCCGCTTGAACTGGGCTTGTTTCTTGGGGCCAAACAATTCGGTAATAAAGAACAAAAACAAAAAAAATGTATGGTGTTGGACAGCAAGCCCTACCGTTACCAGTCTTTTATCTCGGATATAGCAGGCCAAGATATATATGCACACAACAACAATGATTCAGAAGCGATTAAAGCTGTGAGAAATTGGCTACGTAATGTTTCAAAGAGGATGACTATCCCTGGGGGTACAGAAATATTGAGGCGTTACCGTCTTTTTATTTCAGATTTACCGAGTTTATGCGATAAATTGAAACTGACCAGTGATGAAATGAATTTTAACGATTATGCAGACCTTATTGGAGTGTGGCTGAAAAGGAATCCATTAATTTTGAGTTCTTCAGACCAGAATTAGTCGCATCAGGCATCATTTCTCCGCTTCGATATAAACGACAGGGATAGTCATACGTAGTTCGGACATTTCGTGGGCGATGGAGTTTAACCGTTCTTCCAGAGCAGTAAATACCGGCACTACCTGCTGCGGGGGTAATATATTTTTCCAACCCTCTAAAAAGCCCATACGAATCAACGAATGATTAAAAAAAGCCGTTCCATCAACAAAACGCATCACAACCGTCTGGCTGTGGGTGGCAGTTAAACGAAACCCCGCGCCTTGCAATAGATTTCCGATCGCTTTAATCGAGAGGCGGTGATCCCGTTGGGCACTCATGGCTTCCAAAAGTTGCTCCAAACCCAACGCCATCAACGTTTCTTCATAAGCCTGGTAAAATTCCCGCATATGCCCGACTGGATTGGTAGTCAAGGCAATATGACTGCCGGTCTTAGCTACCCGCCAACACTCGGCCAACACCTGTCCGGGATAAACGAAATTATTGATACCGGTATTGGAAACAATCAGATCAAAGGTATTGTCCGGGAAATCCATGGCCCCTGCATCCCCTTCTATCAGATGAACGTTTTTAATATTTAGAAGCCGAATTTTCTCTTCCACACGGGCACTGGCCTCTTTCCAGGGATCGATTCCATAGATAGTACAGGAATTTCCCAAACGCTGGGCCAACTCCAACAAAGGAAAGCCAACCCCAAAACCTACATCCAACACGGTCATATTTGGTTTAATAGTGATATGATCCAAAAGCATCAATCCGAAAGGCGCGGACCATAAAGGTAACTCATCAAGAATGGATATAACCCGTGGGTCTTTCAAATCAAACGAATTTTCGAGATATGACATCATTATCTGCTCCTATTTTACAAATTCAATTTCAATCGAATACGGGGTCCTAAATCAATCGCCAAAATCCGATAGTGAACTCCAAAGGGAGATAAACAGTTCAAACTTAATGAAATTTAATGGGTCAGCGCAGACTCGGCGCCAAAATATTCCTGCAATTCATCCTTGTCATAATTCAATAACATCTTGGTGGTATGGATGACTTTTGGGGAGAGTTGGCACAACTGGTGAATCTCCTGCAAACACCGCCGCTCAAAATTTTCGCTGGGAAAGATTTCGGTGATCAAGCCCATTTGTTTGGCTTCAAGAGCTGATATCTTAGCACCCTTGAATAAAATTTCGATGGCTTTCCCCCGACCTACATAAAGGGGAAGAAAAAAAGGAAGGCAGCCTCCGGGGTGATGTCCCTCTTTAAGATGGGCCAAGGAATAACTCATACCTGTAGCGGCAAACCGGAAATCCGCGGCCAAACTGGTCCCAAAAAAGGGCGTCACAATATCTCCTTGCATTCCGATCACGGAAATCTTTTTAAAATCCAAGATTTGGATGATCACCCGGCTCAATAAATTGATCTGCCGGGTTCGCTCAAGGCTACTAAAGATGGGACTTGTGGATCCGCCATGCTCCATGGTTTGCTCCTTCTGGATTAAACGCTGAAAGTATTGGTCGTACTCTTGTTCGTTTAGACAGCCATCCTCATTTATTATCAGGACGGCTTTGACCTGGGTGTTTTTCTCCGCTTTATTAAAAAAAGAAATCAACCTGCCGCTCTCCACGATATCGGCAAGGGTTTCAAACACATTGCACTTGACTTTAACAATAGCAATGTCTTCCTCCACATACGTTTTTAAAACCTGGTCCTCATACTCTAACTCATTAGAATTTGCCATGTGAACCTCCTTAACCACTTATTCTTGTCTATTAAGTATAATACATTAAAAAAAAAATTCCAACTTTTTTTTTAATAAAATCATAAGTAAAAAAGTGCTATTCCGTGGAAGAGTACCTACAGGTTCCTTACATTAACAATTCACAATTTTTACTTAGTTTTTTTAGCCTGTTCTCCCTTTTTTTCCACGTAAATGGCTTCTTGGCCGGAGAAGATCAGGATAATTTTGATCAGAGTTGTTTTTTCCAGGCTTTTTTTGAATTTGATATCCACACTGTACTGCACCAGTTGTGTCTCCGCTTCTGTTTTTAGTTTTTGGGCTGCTGTATCGCTGATTTTGCAGCCAGCGGGGAGGTATTTGAGTTCTATTAAATACGCATACTGTATGCCTTCATAGCGAGCGAGGAAAGGTTCCATGAATATATCCGCGTACCCTTTATTTAATTCTCGTTCCGTATGGATGATGTACAGTTCACTCAGCCCCAGGTACACGTTCAAAAAGGCTTGGATAGATTTTTCACCCGTGATCAAGTCGCGCAGATTCACACTTTCGCGCATGTGGGCAGTGATAAAGTTAAACAGCGGCAACCATTCTCCATTATAGGCCATGTTGGACATCAAGTCGGCATACTGGGAGAGGTTGATGGCAAAGACGCCGGTTTCCTCATAGGCCGCGCTGATATAATCATAGTAGAGCCGTCTGGCGGTTTCATTGGGGATTTCCAGGCGTAATTTATCTTGATCCGGGCCTTTTATGGTTAAGAGGCCGAAGTAAAACAACAAGGATTTGAAGTTATTGGAATCCAATAGTTTTTCCAGGGGGAACCCTTTGACAATTTTGGCGGCTGTGCCACCCTCTTGGACGATCTCTTTTAATTTGCTGAAATTGCCATTGGTGGTTTTGGTTTTATCCTGGTCCAGAATAATCAGGTGCCGTAATTTCCCGTAATCGATTCTGACATTGGTGTCGATCAAATCTTCCGGGAGTTCTTTGCCTTTCAAGTAATGATTGATAAAATACAACACCATGTCGGAATTGAACATCTTATCTGCATCTTTTTTTGAAAACTGGTAATTGCCGTACCATTGGGTCATAATGTCCAGCAGATACTGGGTCGGGTGAAAGATGGCACCTTTTGATCTGAAGTATTCAATCATACCGATCACATCGGCTTGGGTAAAACCCAGCATGGCGTTCAAATCGGGTTCCATGGAGATATTTTGGCCGATATTAAAGCCACTGGTAACATCATCCATAGTAACGGGTGAAACCCCAGTGATGAATAAGCGTGAGATGGGTGCATCCATTTCGCTGGTGCCACCTTTTAACAAGTTAAAAAAGGAGCGGAAGTAGCCGGTGCCGTGGGTCAAGTCATAGTAAGCTTTTTTTCCCACAGTGGACAGGATGGTATTGGTAAAATTATCATACTCATCAATAATCACATACAGGTGTTGGTTGGCTTCTTTGCAGAGGGCCATTAGATTGGCCAATATGTCTGGTGCCGACTGGCTTGTTTTAACAGCTTGGGCGTAATACTCAATCTCAATGGAAGCAGAGAGATACTGGTGGTATTTATTAATAAACGCTTTGGTTCTCAAGCGAACATGGTTTAAAAAGGATTCCTCGAGTTTCTCCCGGGAAGAATCCACCATGGCAAAATTAAATAGGATCACCAGGTATTGGTTCCGATCCGCGGTGGGCTGGGAATAAATCCAGGTGTCTTTGAATAGTTCTTCGAATTGATCTTTATAATGGATATCATAATACGCTTGCATCATGGTCAGGAAAAGAGTTTTTCCGAACCGGCGGGGGCGGAGAAAAAACAGGTACTTGCCTGCTTTACGAATGGCGTTTAAATAGGGTGTTTTATCCACATAATAATAACTCTGGTTCCGAAAGTCGCCGTAATCGGAAATCCCGTAAGGAATTTCTTTGATGTGTTCGATGTTTTTGTCGATATTCATGCTAACTCCTTTGCTCATCTGGTATTATAATGGATTTTCGCCAATATTTCAAATCCCCCTTTTCTTTTTTTCGCCGCAGGTATTTAAATTGCCAGTTTGAATCCTCCTTGATTTATCAACATCTGTACGAAAACAATTCCAAAAACACCCGCTTTATTCCAGTGGTATTTGACTCCGTAAATCGCCAATTCATCCCTACTCCATTAAAAGCAGCCACTATTTATTGCGTGAGCACAGAAGAAGGGTATGACCAACTTTACCGTTGGCTCACCAATCAACCGGAAGTCGAAAAAACGGTTCTTGGCACCATCAGAAAACTTCCTCCCAAAGACATACCGCTGGATTTTCTTGAAAAAACCCCTCTTCCTGTGATAGAAATATCACTTGATCGTCTGCCTGTGACCGATGAACATTTGTTCGGCAGGGAAAAGGAATTAAACATACTGGATGAAGCCTGGGAGAATCCCCAAATCATATTAACTCTCTGGTGGCTTGAAGCGGTGTGAAAAAAAATCGTGTTTCTTCGCGTTCTTCGTTTATTATATACTTAATCTTTTTCCTCTTTTTTTTCCACGTAAATGGCTTCTTGGCCGGAGAAGATCAGGATAATTTTGATCAGAGTTGTTTTTTCCAGGCTTTTTTTGAATTTGATATCCACACTGTACTGCACCAGTTGTGTCTCCGCTTCTGTTTTTAGTTTTTGGGCTGCTGTATCGCTGATTTTGCAGCCAGCGGGGAGGTATTTGAGTTCTATTAAATACGCATACTGTATGCCTTCATAGCGAGCGAGGAAAGGTTCCATGAATATATCCGCGTACCCTTTATTTAATTCTCGTTCCGTATGGATGATGTACAGTTCACTCAGCCCCAGGTACACGTTCAAAAAGGCTTGGATAGATTTTTCACCCGTGATCAAGTCGCGCAGATTCACACTTTCGCGCATGTGGGCAGTGATAAAGTTAAACAGCGGCAACCATTCTCCATTATAGGCCATGTTGGACATCAAGTCGGCATACTGGGAGAGGTTGATGGCAAAGACGCCGGTTTCCTCATAGGCCGCGCTGATATAATCATAGTAGAGCCGTCTGGCGGTTTCATTGGGGATTTCCAGGCGTAATTTATCTTGATCCGGGCCTTTTATGGTTAAGAGGCCGAAGTAAAACAACAAGGATTTGAAGTTATTGGAATCCAATAGTTTTTCCAGGGGGAACCCTTTGACAATTTTGGCGGCTGTGCTACCCTCTTGGACGATCTCTTTTAATTTACTGAAATTGCCATTGGTGGTTTTGGTTTTATCCTGGTCCAGAATAATCAGGTACCGCAATTTTCCGTAATCGATCCTGACATTGGTGTCGATTAAATCGGCTGGTATACCTTTTTTAGTTAGGTAATGGTCGATGAAGTACAACACCATATCGGAGTTGAACATTCTGGTAGGGTCGTTGCCATATTCCGAGAAGAGGTAATTGCCGTACCATTGGGTCATGATGTTCAGCAGATAATCGGTGGGGTGAAACACCAACCCTTTTGATCTGAAGTATTCAATGATACCGATCACATCGGGTTGGGTAAAACCCAGCATGGCGTTCAAATTGGGTTCGGTGGAAATATTTTTACCGATATTAAAACCGCTGGTGACATCATCCATAGTAATGGGTGAAACGCCGGTGATGAATAAGCGTGAGATGGGTGCATCCATTTCGCTGGTGCCACCTTTTAAGAGATTAAAAAAAGAGCGGAAGAACCCGGTGCCATGGGTCAGGTTGTGGTAGGCTTTTTTTCCCACGGTGGACAGGATGGTATTGGTAAAATTATCATACTCATCAATAATCACATACAGGTGTTGGTTGGCTTCTTTGCAGAGAGCCATCAGATTGGCTAAGATATCGGACGCGGAACCGCTGGTCTCTACTTTTTGGGCGAAAAACTCCATTTTTTTTGAGACGGCAAGGTACTGGCTGTATTTTTGAATGAAACTCACGGCCCTAAGACGAACATGGTTTAAAAAAGATTCCTCGAGTTTCTCCTGGGAAGAATCCACCATGGCAAAATTAAATAGGATCATCAAGTATTGGTTTCTATCTGCCGTGGGATGGCTATAAATCCAGGTCTCTTTGAATAATTCTTCGAATTGATCTTTATAATGGATATCATAATACGCTTGCATCATGGATAGGAAAAGAGTTTTACCGAATCGTCGGGGGCGGAGAAAAAACAGGTATTGACCCGCTTTTTGAATGCCGCTTAAATAGGGTGTTTTGTCCACATAATAATAAGTATGGTTCCTGAAGCGCCCGTAATCGGAAATCCCATAAGGGATTTCCTTGATATGTTCGGTGTTTTTGTCGATATTCATGCTTACTCCTTTGCTCATCTACTATTATAATGGATTTTCACGAATATATCAAATCACCTTTTCCTTTTTTTCGTCTGACTTTTTCTTCTTTTTCTTCTTCGTGTCCTTTGTGGTTAAACACTTTTAGCGATGCATCCAATCCAAGCGCCCCACGTGGCCAGGTAAAAAATCCCAGCCAGGAGGTGGAGGGTTTAGGCTCCACGCTCCTGCTGGATAGGTTATGTAAAATACTTATTTGTTCTTTCTATACTTCCGATTGAAAGCCAGTTTGGTACGATTGCCGAGGTAGTACATGACGGGCACCAACACGAGGGTCAGGATGGTGGCAAAGGTGAGACCAAAGATAACGGTCCATGCCATAGGGCCCCAGAACAAGGCGTTATCACCGCCAAAATAAATTTGCGGGTCGAGTCGGGAAAAGAGGGTGGCAAAATTGATGTTTAAACCGAGAGCCATGGGCACCAATCCCAAAACGGTGGTAATAGCGGTGAGTAACACGGGCCGTAAACGGGTCCGCCCTGCCTGCACGATACACTCGACTGAATCGTCGATTTCCAGATCATCGGTCTGATTCAAACCGAGGCGCTTCTTGGCATTGGCTTTTAAGAAATCAATGTAATCGATCAAAACAATGGCATTGTTCACCACGACCCCAGCCAACGATACGAGACCTATACCGGTCATAATGATGACAAAATCCATCTTGAAGGTGGCGAGACCTCCAAACACACCGATGCAACTAAACACAACGGTAGCCATGATAATGGCGGGCTTAACAAAGGAGTTGAACTGGGTGACCATGATCAACATGATCAATGCACAGGCAATCATCATAGCTTTGATGAGGAATGCCATGGTCTCTTCCTGTTCCTGCTGCTCTCCGGTAAACCGGTAGGAATATCCTTCGGGTATTTTGTATTCACTCAACACTTTCATTAATTGCTGGTTAATACTGGCGGGATTGTACCCTTCAATGACATTGGACCAGAGGGTGATCACTTTATCCATATCCTTGCGGTTCACGGAACCAAAGGTAGTACTGTTTTTAAATGTGGCCACAGCGGAAATGGGCACCTGGATAATTTTACCGGAACTCTGGCTCCTGAAAGTAATTTTCTGGTTGATCAAGGTAGAGATATCGTTGCGGTACTTTTTTTCCAATCTGAGCATGATGGGATAATCATCCTCGCCCTCTTTGTATTTGGAGACTTCCTTGCCAAAAAGGGAGGTACGTAAGGCACTGGCAACCTGGGCGGTAGACATGCCAAAACGACGCACTTTATCGCGGTCTATGCTGACCAATAATTCAGGCATACCGATGTCAATGTCCATTTTCAAACCTTCAATGCCTTTGACATCTGATTTCTCAAGATAATCCTGGATAGACTGGGTGATTTGTAATAATTTATCAAAATCTGGGCCGCTGATTTCCAGATTAACGGGTTTGCCAGTGGGAGGCCCCATGGTGTTTTTTACTACCTGGATTTTGACGCCCGGATATTTATCCAACAAGGCATTACTCAACTTCTTCATGATGTCCTGGGTATTGATACCCTGGCGGAACTCGTAATCGACGAAGGTGATGGTGGTCATGCCCTTGTTGGGAGTATTGCCAATGGCAAATTCATTCTCGCCCACGACCCCTTGGCCAATGGTAGTTAAGACGGATTTGATGATGGGGCGGTAAGGCACAATAATCTCATCGACACGCTTCTCCAGCTTGTACATGAAGTCATTGGTGGCGGTGATATCGGAACCTATGGGCAATTCGGCAAAGACATTGATAAAGGAGGGTTCATTCACTGGGAACAAGACGACATTGGGTTGCCTGATACCAAAAAACATAAACATTAGCACCAACATGACACAGGCACCTACCAACCATCTGACAGGATTCTTACCTCTCAAGGCAGAACGGAGGGTCTTGAGATAGAAGAGTTCAAGCCAAGTGAGGAAATTATGCTGAAACCATACAGACGCATCGTGCAGAAAATACATGTTGAGAATAGCCAAAACAGAGAAGGTAATGGAGAGGGTAGCAATGGTGGTGCTGCCCATCAGAAAGCCGATCAAACCCACACCGAGGAGAATACCAACGATGGTAAAGGTGCGTTTGGGGGTGGGTTTTTTGATTTCATTATCTTTTTTGAAATACTTGGCAGTCAGCACGGGCACAATTATGAGGGCGACAAAGAGGGAGGCGGTGAGCACGATGATGAGAGTGATGGGCAGGTGTTTCATAAACTCGCCCATGATGCCGGGCCAGAAAATGAGGGGAATAAACGCGGCCAAAGTGGTGGCGGTAGAGGAAATAATGGGAATGGCGATCTCGCCCACGGCGGTCTTGGATGCCTCGTACAGGGTATGTCCCTGATGGACAAAGCGGTAGATATTCTCGGTGACCACGATGGCATTATCCACCAACATGCCCAGCGCCAATACCAAGCCAAACAAGACCATCATGTTGACGGTGGTACTACCACTACCCATATATACGAAGGTGATAAGCATGGACATGGGAATGGCGACGCCCACAAACAGGGAGTTACGCAACCCAAGAAAAAAGAACAACACGCCAATCACGAAAATGATGCCCATGATAATGCTGTTTTCCAGGTTGTCTACCATGGAGCGGACATGCTCGGACTGATCGTTGGAAATATTGATGTTCAGATTGGCCGGTAGGGCCCCACTCTTTTTGCCCATGGCTAACAGCACGGTAATTTTATCGGTGGCTCTGAGGAGATTCTCGCCACTTTTTTTAATGACCTGCAAGGAAACCACTGGCTGATGATCGAGGCGGGCATAGGTCAAGGGTTGGGCAAAACCATCGGTCACGGAAGCCACATCGCGCAAATAAGCGATATTCATATCCTCGCTTTTGACTATAATACTGGGGATTTCATTGATTTTGGAGAACTCACCGATGGTGCGGACGGAACGGGAGGTTTGGTTCACCAACAAATCACCACCGGAAATATTCATGTTTTCAAAGTTAACGGCATCCTCGATATCCTGAAAACCAATCTGGTAGTTCTCCAGTTTATGGGGGTCGACGTTAACCTGGATTTCACGATCATCCAAGCCCTTGATTTCCACCTTGGAAATTTCCGGTAGGGCTTCGATCTCATCCTCAAGATACTCGGCATAATCTTTTAATTCATTGATGCTGAAATCACCGTATAGGTTGATATTGATGATGGGGAATTCATTGACATCAAAATCCATGACCAAGGGGTCCATGTCTAGGTCTTTGGGTAGATCGCTCTTGGCTTTATCCACGGCATCCTTAACATCTTGGAGGGCTTGTTTGATATCGACATTGGTATTAAATTCGATAAAAATATCGGAGTTATCCTGGGTGGAATTGGAGCGTAACTCTTTGATGCCGTTGATGGTATTGATTTCCTTTTCCAAGGGACGGGTAATCAAATTCTCCATATCCAGGGGGGGATTACCAGGATATACGGTTTTTACAAATATATTGGGCATGTTCACTTCGGGAAACATCTCCATTGGCATGGTATTGTAAGCAATCAAACCGAATATTGCCAATAAGACGATTAACAACAACACGGTGTTCCTATTTTTCAAGGCAAACGTGGTGGGTTTAAATTCCCTTGTGATCTTATCACTTCCTGTTATCTGATCTTTTTCCATGGTTGTTCACTTATCCATTTAATACGTCTATTTTATTGGGTTCACGTATTGTATCACAAATTATATCACGTATCATATTACGTTTTATACTGGGTTTCATTTGGTTTCGGGTTGGCCAACCTGCACGGCCATGCCACTTTTAACGAGGTTGTATCCTTCGATGATGACTTGTTGACCGAGTTCGAGGCCTTTAGCTACGATTGTATCACTACCCTCGGAAATACCGCTGGTGATATACATTTTTTTGGCGATGGTACGCTTATTCCCGGGCTCGGTGGTCACGATATACAGGTAAGAGCCATTAAGATCGTTTTTGATGATGATAGAAGGCACGACAATAGCGGTATCGGTGTAAAAATCCTTGATTTTGATGACTGCCATCAGATTGGGTTTTAATTTCTCCTCGGCATTTTCCAGCACTATTTTCACCAGGAAGGTGCGGTTCTGCTCGCGCACGACATTGCCGGTGCGGTAGATGGGCGCATCTAAGACTAACTCGGGATAGGAAGGAAATAAAACCTGCACGATATCGCCTTTCTTTACCTTGGACAAATAGGCCTCGGAAACCTCGGCATTAACATACATTTTTTTGAGATTGACCAATTGAATGAGCTGCATGCCGGGCACGGCCAATTCGCCTTCCTTGGCAGCGATTTTATCCACGATACCACTGATGGGCGCTTTGATCTGGGATAAACGTAATTGCGCTTTTAAGGTTTTTAAGCGGTTTTCCAACGACTCTTTCTCGGTTTTGGATTGCAGGTACTGTATCTCGGAACCGATCTGCTTGTCCCACAACCCCTTGCGTTTCTCAAACACGGTGGTGGCAAGGTCCAGGCCACTTTGTACCTCGGCGATGGAATTGGTGATGATATCGGCATTCAGGGTGACCAACAATTGACCGGCACTGACACGATCCCCTTCTTTGACGTGGATCTTTTTGATCTGACCATTGGTTTCAGGGCTGATAAATGCATCTTCGACGGCTTCCAATGTACCGTTGGCATCAAAAAAGTGTTCGAACTTCTCATAAGCCAGGGTCTTGACGGTTACTTTTAACACGGACTCGGTGGTAGCGGCTGGAGTCGTTTCATTTTTCCCGGTTGTAGCTTCTTTGGCTGGGTCGGCACCGCAGGCTGCCAGGACGAACACTATCACGAAAGCTGTTATTATTAATGTTAATCGTTTCATTTCTCTATCTTCCTCAATTAAGTATTTCTCTTTTTGTTTTATGTGATGGGTTGGTGATTACTGTAGAGTGATCTTAACCTACGTTATCATAACCTATTTAACGCTTTATCGAGTCTTGTTTTGGCTTTGAACAACTCCACCACGGCACTGGTATATTTATTCTCGGCGGTGAGGTATTGGGCGTGAGCCTGGGTTAAATCAAGACTGGAAACAGTGCCGAGAGTATATTTCTCGCGCATTTTGTCATAAATCTTCTTGGCCAACTGCACATTCTTGCGGGTATTTTCGGAGGTTTCAAAGGTATCGGCGAACCCGGTCTTGGCTTGCAGCAATTCCAATTGTAAACCGTCTAACACTTGTTTTCTGGTATTTTGCGACTTTTGCAAATCCATCTTGGCCTGGGCGACGCGAGCAGAACGCATACCGCTGCTGAAAATAGGAATAGCAATCTTAAGACCAATGGTCGTGGAAGGATACCAGGAATCATCGGTATTCTTAAAAAAATTAAACTTGTCACGCATAGCCATCTGGGTATAAGAAGCAAAGGCGGTGATAGTGGGTAAATACTCGGAGATTTCCCGCTTTAAAAGAAGTGTCTGGGCTTTGACCTGGGTATCTGCCAAACGATAATCAATGTGGGTGATTGAATCGGACTGGGAATTCAATAACTGTTGCTGATCAATCTGCGCTAAGATTTCATCCAAAGTCTGGGATAAGCGGACTTCCTGGTGCAAATCAACACCCATCTGGAATTTTAAGAGGTTATAGGTAATAATAATCTGGCGCTCCATGGATTTCACGGCATTTTCCATGTCGGTTACGGTCAATTGGAGTTGATCGGCATCGGAATCTTCCAAGAACCCGGATTTAAAGAGTTCCTGGGTATCAAACAGTGTCTTTTTAACGCTTTCCAAATTAGCAGCCAGTGTTTTCTTGGTATTTTCTGCCAGTAAGATCAAGTAATAGGTATTGGAAACGGTGTCTTTAACTTCGATCTCTGTTTTGATCAACCCTTCTTGACTGAGGCGTAAATAAGTCTTAGAGGCTTGCAGAGCGACAATATATGAACCGCTAAACACCAATTGGTTCAGGGTAACATTCAGGCTGGCATTGTGCTGGGTGCCAAATTTCATACCGATAAATTCGCCTTCACCGGCATTGGGATCAAGGAATTTGGCGGGAATAAGGGTAGTAGGAATCTTCAAGTTATCCTGGTAAGATATCTCGCCGGTAATCTGGGGTAAGCCGGTAGTGGTGGTTTCCCAGATTTTCTTTTTAGCCATGGACACATCAATACGGGCGTTCTGGGTCATGGTATTGTGCTTGACAGCATAGTCTTGGACTTCTTTGAGGGAGAGATTAAGGACTTTTCCTTCCTCCTCGGCCAATAACAAGCCCGTTGCCGGGCCAACGTGGATAAAAAAAACACTCAAAACAACTACAATAAATAGTGTACTACGCATCTTGTTTACCTTCTTCTATTATTCTTAATATTTCTAATTCTATTTGATACCAGATAACAGTTTTTTTTTCAGTTTTTTTTTCAGTTTTTTTCATAGGGGTGCATATCGTTTTTAGGAACGGTAGGACATCACTCCCTTTTGAACTATCCTAATTATATAACTATTGTTATACGATTTCAAGTAAAAAAAGTTCTGACTTAAAAAGAAAAATCTTAAAGTTTTAATGCATTGGACCAGACAATAGTGTCGAAATAGAGTTCTGGGATGATCTCTTCGGGTAATTCGAGGTGGGTAGCAATCGTAAAAATAGTGGTCCAGTCACCGCGTTCATAAGCGGTGACAAAATGAAGCACTTGGCCCATGGTACCGTTTCCGGTCAAGAGAGCTTGTTTAATATCAGTGGTCAGCGGAAGTTCCAAGAGAATATCGGGCATGGGGCGTTCAAAAAAGACATCGATCTGGGAAAACAGCCCCATTAGGAAGAATTCGGCACATCGTTGGGTCATGCGGATATGCTGGGCGATCAACTCGCAAAATCGCGCCCGGATAATAGAACTAACCATCAATTCATCGGGTTCATCATGGCTCAACTGGGAGAGTACGATGAGGGAAATCCATTTGCGCAACTCGGCTATTCCCAATAAATTCAGGGCATGCATGATGGAATGCACTTCCACGGAAAAACCAAAGGACGCACTATTAATAAAGCGGATCAATTTGAAGGCGAGGGCAACATCTTTTTTGATAATCTGCTCGATCTCTTCCATATTGGTTTCCGGCTGGAACAATTTGCTCAAGAGGTTGAGCATATTAACTTCCAAGCTGGAGATATCATTGCTGGAGACAATAACGGGTTTGCTGAAAAAAAAGCCTTGAAAATAAGTATAGCCCATTGCTTTGGCTTGTTCGAAGACCTCGTTGGTTTCGACTTTTTCCGCCAGGAATTTAATATCGGAACTATTAACGCGGGAAAATATTTTTTGACAATCATCGGGAGGAGTGTCGAGAAAATCGATTTTGACAATATCCATGAACTGCATGAGGGGTTTGAATCGGGGTTGAAAAACAAAATCATCAAGGGCCAAATGGTAGCCTTTTTCTTTCAGTTTCCCACATTGGGCAATGATCTGGGGGTCGGGTTCGATGCTTTCCAACAATTCAATGACCAGCAACTCCTTGGGAAACGCGGTGGCTGAATCGCTAAGCAGTACATTCCGGGTAAAATTAATAAAGACCTTTTTACCACCAGCGAGTTCATTCATACCGAACAAGAGGAAACTATCGAATAATATCTGGGAACTGGCATTATCCTGATGACAGGATACATCGAAAAAATTATCGAATCCGGTGCGGAATAATAATTCATAGGCGACGACTTTTTTATCCCGGTCAAATATGGGTTGTCGTGCGACATATTTCCGCCGTAAGGGGCTGAGTGGTAATACAGTACGGGGTTCACACTTCCCGGAAGAGGTGGCTTTATTATTTATACTCATTTTTATTTCACATCCCAGAAGGGTAAAAGCCAATTAACCTGGATTCACCGCTAACTTCTTGGCATCATTATGGACGATATGGACTTAGTGGACGAAATGGACAAAAAATTGCGCTTGCTTTAGGTCCACATTGTCCACATGGTCCATATTGTCCATATCGTCCATATCATCCATTAACAATTAGTCTTTTAATCGCGTGAGCCCATAAAAATTCGCAAGATGTACCAGAAGAGGAGCATAATGGAAGAGAATAGACTGAGGGCAGCAGCAACGTACTGGTCGGTGCGATAGTGATGGATAATATTAGAGGTGGAATAGAGAATAGCACCACTGGCAAAAGCAACCATGATGGCGGAGAAAAGAAGGCCAAGGTTAAAACCAAACAGCATACTGGCGACAATAACACCAAGGGCCACAAAACTACCTATACCGAGAATACTACCCATAAACGAAAAATCCTTGCGACTGGAAAAAACGATATAGGTCAACCCGGCAAACAAACCGAGGGTGACAAAACCAGCGGAACCAATCACACTTTCACCGATTTCAAACTTAGCAATAAATAAAATGGGCAGGAAAATTATAGCTTCAGCGATGATATAAAGTCCCAAGCCCAAGTATTGGGTTTGTTTGGAAGTACTGGAACGGGCCCATTTATCAGCCATATAGGAAACACCCATAAACGCGATAAGCACGATGAGCCAGTTTTTGCCCCCCACCATCATACGAACGAGATCAAGGGCACCTGACCAATTGAGCAACAGGTACTCAATAAAAATGAATGCCAGAATAGACATGGCCATGTGGGTATAGGTCTTGCGGATAAATTCGGCCCGATCAATCGCTGTGGCCTGGTCCACGACCTGGGGTATAGCTGCCCCTGCGGCATACGGGGTGCCAATTGGCTCGATGCCACGAAAATTCGACCGATTACCCACGTGATTGCCGCAGGTATTACAGATAACACTACCTTCTTTTATCTCATTTCCACAACTTGTACATTTCATTGTTTTTTCCTCCTTGATTATTAACGTATTATTATATTGGCTTATATTGTACACTATTTTTTTTTTTTTGTAAAATTAAAAAATTTCTGGACTGACTGGACAATCTGGACTGACTGGACTGACTGGACAATAATAAAAGCATTTTGCGAAACGATTTTTGGCCGCTGGAGACTATACTTCGGTGGTTATCATCCGGTTTAGGAAGCTTGATTTGTTTTGGGACAAGGCATTATGGGTGCCGGTTTCTTTCACCTGACCATTTTCCAAGACTATAATAAAATCGGCGTGCCGCAGGGTGGAGAAACGATGGGCAATAATAACAATGGTCAGTTTTCCTTGCAGGGATTGAATCGCTTGTTGAATACGGGTTTCGTTTTCGCTATCCAACGAGCTGGTGGCTTCATCCAGTAACAATAACTGTGGTTTTCGCAGCAGGGCACGGGCCAGAGCTATCCTTTGCCGTTCACCACCGGAAAGACGGAGCCCACGGTCACCCACTACAGTGTCTAATCCGTGGGGTAACTGACGAATAAAATCCTCGGCAGCAGCCTGACGAAAAGCAAACCACAAATCCTGCTCGCTAGCACCAGGATTAGCCCAGAGCATGTTGGCACGAATGGTGTCGTGAAACAAAAAAGCTTCCTGGGGCACATACCCAATGGCATGTCGCCAAGCATAACGTTGTTCGGTGGTGATTTCGTGACCATCGACCCAAATGCAGCCTTTTTCCGGTTTTAGAAGCCCCAACAACAGGTCTGCCAATGTACTTTTTCCCGCTCCAGAGGGACCGATGAGCGCGGTTATCTTTTGGGCTGGGATAGTGAAGCTGGCATTCTTTATGGCGTAAAGACCATGGGTAAAAGAGTAACGAAAAGAGACGTCTTGGAAAGAGACAGCCTGCTTAAGGCTGATTGGTTCTTGCCGGGTTTCCATTCCTGGTTCTGCGGCCACCAGTGCCTGTTTATATAGTTCTACGGTACCGGAAAACGCGGGCAACATGTTTTTAATATTCTGGTATTGCTGTTGCAGGGTTGAAAATTTTGGCAGCAAGCGAATAATGATAAAGACGAGTAAGAGTAACCGTGCAGATGGAATGTGGAACCAATCCACAGCGGCCCAAAAGAAGAGGCTTAAAAAAATAACGCCGGTGATTTCATAATAAAGCCGGGTGTTAGACCGGGCTTTGGCAAATCCCAGCACCCGGTTCTCGATTTCCTGGTTGATCGTTTCAATCCGTTGGATGTGTTGTTGTTCCACGCCAAAACTTTTCGCTGTTTTCATTCCGGTCAAGTGTTCCATCACTGCCGCGTACAGGGCTTGTCTGGAAGCACGGAAGCCAACACCAGTATGTAATGCCTCGCGGTTCAACGGTTTGATAAACAAAAGCATGACGCCACCAAAGAGGAGGGTCATGGCAGTGAGGGGCGGGGATAATAAAAAGGCGACTGCTATTTGAAAGAGAATCAACACAAAAGCACTGGCAAATTGGAATAACAAAAGGGTGCCGCTACCAATCTGTTGAATATCGGAGGTCAGGGCATGGGTGATATCTGAGGATTTTTCGCGGACGATAAACAACCAATCGGCATAGGTCAGACTACGGTACAAACGGTTGCGCCAGTAGTTGCTAAACCCTTGCTGAATCTGGGTATTGAGCACGGTCTGATAGCGGTCGAGAAAAGCAAAAAAACTAACGATCAGAATATAAACAATCAGCAGGGTATGCAAATTCAGAGGTACACCCAGCGCGGTAAAGCTGCTGGCAATACCATGGTTGATGCCGCCGACTTTCCCCTCTGCACCGGCCAAACCGAGGGTGGATAATAAGGGGATAATCATCACCAACCCGACGCCCTGGGTCAATCCGAGCAGGATAAAGAGGAGGCCAGAAATAAATACTTTGGCACGGGCAAAGCGAAATAATTCATGGAGGAAATTTTTTAACATTTTTTGGCCACAGTCTCTTTCTTTAGTTTGGATGGGGATAGGATTCTATGCATGAGGTAATTTTTATAGAACCATAAAAAGGGATTCAATATAATATAGAGTGGGAATAAAAAAGCGGGTAGCCGGAGAATGTGGCGGTGGGAATCGAGGTAAAACAAATCGCGGACATAGCGTAATTTGTATCTGAGCCCCCTTTTTAGTTTCCATAGGTAAATCCGTTCCCGGCAGGCAAAAAGGAATCCGCCCTTGACATGCGCCCGCGACTTTTTTATCACGGTTAAGGCGTGCGAGAACAATTTGGACACGGTGGAGCCACGGTGTAAAGTGGCAAAAAACGGGGGCAAGGGGATCTGGAACAAATGGTTTAAAAGGAGCATTCCTTGCAGTACTGGTCGTTCCAGACCGAGTTCCTGCGCTCGCTGATAGAGTTTCTCCCAATCGCAATAAGGGGAACCACTCCATTCTGCAATGTCTACGAGCCATTTTAAGTACTGCCATTGATGAATAGCGCCATGAATCAACAGAAACAGGACATTATCAATCGGTTCCAGCAGGTTAAAGGTGACACCCGCATAATCCAGTGTTTGGGTTCTGTGCCACGCGTTCAATTCATGGTTGGGAAAGACATGGGCATTTTTAAACAGTCGGAAATGAAGTTCCAGCTCAATTGATTTCGGGTAGTGGTGATAAGGCACATGGTGTTTTGAATTTTTAAAAACCTGCCAGTGCAAAGCGGAGGAAAAAATCTCCGGGTGGGCTGTGTGGTAGCCTTCCTGAATTAAGAGGGCATGAATTTTTTGGATATCCTGTCCCGCTACCAGCAAATCAATGTCGATGAAATGTCTCAAGGAAATATCCCCGTACCAGTGTTGGGCCAGTAGAGGGCCTTTCAGGGAAATAACCTGGATACCTTGTTCCGCCAAAAGCTTTACCAGATAAACCAATTCAGCGGTTAATTTCAGGGCGTGGATTTTTTGTTTGGTGCTTTTAGCTTTTAAGCGACTTAATGGGAGGGGTGGGATGTTATTTGCGGCATGTTTTTGGAGATTATGGTATACCAGGGGTAGCACTTGATGGTAATGGGCCAACTGGATGAATTCCGCCCAGTTAATCCCTTGTTGAATCACGGCGCCGATATTTTGGCTTTGCGTTTCTGTACTGGTAGAGTAGCAACAAAACAAGAGCAACAGCATCTCGGGGGGGAAATCAGTGGGTTCAAAATGAGCGGGATTCATTGGGGGCTTGGCTCCGGCACATGTCGATCATATTTTTCAGTTTATTCATGATTTCTATAGTGCTATTGTAATACAAAAAAAGGATAATATCAAATCGGTTAGAAGACTTGGATGCATGGTCAAGTTGCGAAAAAGACTGGACTTACTGGACATTCTGGACTAACTGGACTTACTGGACTTCACAAAACCTTAAATTTTTCCAGTTTGTCCAGTAAGTCCAGTTTGTCCAGTTTGTCCAGATAGTCCAGCTTGCCACGGTTATCTGTTGACCTTCTTAAAAATGGGGGAAAATCCAGGAAAAAACCAAATTATTCGGATCCAATTCATAATTTTTCAAAAAAAACTACACGATCGTCATTTAAACTGCAATTTTTCAAAAAAAACAGCAAATTTGCACCATAAACTGCAATTTTCCAATAAAAACAGCAAATTTGCACCAAAAACAGCAGATTTGCAACTTAGATTGCAATTTTCCAAAAAAAACAGCGAAATTCTACAAATTTAGGGAAATTTGTAATTTAAGATACGTTTATTCAACCCAAGACACAAATTTTCACCAAACACTCCAAAACGTGAATGATGAAATTATCACGATTCCCCTTGAATAAAGCTGTAGGATATGAAATAATATACGATTATCGGGTTAAAAGTATATGAAACTTTTACACTCAACAAAAAAAATTGCGGAAATGAACAGATTGTACGCCCGCCAAACCTTGAATAGAGGGAAGGGCGGTAGCCTGCCACAAGTTAAGGATAAACAGGGAGAAGGATGGTTCTAACTTTTATACTACTGAATCTATTGATGGTTTTTTCTGCCCATCTGGCCGCATTTCACTATACCAAAGGCTACTATCTCGCGGAACGAATTATTACTACCTTTCTTTTCTATATGACCCAGGTGACATTTACAGTGCTCTTTTTAGGAGTTTTTGTCAAAAATATGGGCCCATTCACTCTAACCCTGATAAACGGCACTATTTCGCTGGGAATTATTTTTCTCTGCCGAAAAAACATAAAAAGTTCACTTACTGACACCTACGGCAACCTCCGGGAATTTTCCCGCTCTATCTTGCACAGTCGCGATTATTTTTTATATTTCCTGCTGTTTATAGTTACTCTTCAGGTCCTGGCCACGTGGATAAAAATTTACTATCTACCCCCTTTTGTGGGCGATGTTTTTTCATATCACCTTCACCCCGTGGTGGATTGGTTCCAGCAGGGTCAAATTCTATCCTATACGGATACCCCGGTCAGCCGAGCCAATGAAAACCCGCTGGGAACGAAATTGATTCATTTTTGGTTCTTGCGGTTCTTTGCCGATATCACCTGGATCGAGTTACCCCAATTCTTGTTTGGTATTATCTTGGGTTTCACCGTTTATGCCCTGCTGTTAAAAATGAATCTGCCACCAAAAAACGCCCTGCGTTATGCGATATTGATCTATTTTATGCCGATGGTCTTATTGCAATCCCGAACTTGCCAGGATCACCTGATCTTTGTCGCCTGTATCTTTATGGCGCTGAACTATGTAATTGATGTGATTTACCTGGAACGACACCAGCAGATTCTACCACTGTTCATGGTGTTGGGCCTGTTGTTTGCCATCAAAAAGCACTCTGCACTGGTAATCTTCGGGCTTTTCTTGGCAGTATTACTGAGCCGGGGGTTTAATCGCCACCGGGTACTGGAATTTATCAAAAAGAACTACCGGATACTGGCTATCGGTGTACTCGGTGCGCTGGGATATGGCAGCTATTTCCTTGTTTCCAAAAAAAAATTATACCAGAACATCTGGATTCGCTACTCCGGGAATTTTACCCCGGCGATTTTATTGGTATTGGCTCTTGGTTTCCTGTGCTTGCTTTTATTATGGTGGGGGTTCAGAAGATTCAAAGTCGTGGCATTTTTTAAAAAGAAACGAATGATATTACCCATCATGGCAGGTATTTTTTTGGTGTTAATCAGTGCTGTGATAATAAAGAATCACGCCTTATTGCGGCCCTTTTTCCTGGGTAACACCTCCCCGGTCATGGTGGGGAACCGCCATTTTGCCAAACAATACCCCGCTTTTAATCACTCATTGATCAAAAATCTCCTGGCTTTTCCCTTCCGCATCAAAGATATCGGACTCTATACCGCGTATACCCCAGATCTGTTAGAACAATCCGGTTTCGGCATCCAATTTTTCGCCTTCGGGTTGATGGCATATATTATATTGATCCCCCTGTGTGTCTTTAAGAAAGAATACAGGAACAGTATCATGGGGTTTCTCCTGTTATTTTCTGTTTTGCTGCTGGCCGTTTATTTTGGCGTGTACTTTTCCTGGGCCAATTATCGGTCGTTTCTTTTTTTTGGCGTGATTGGTCTTTTGGGCTGGGGTTTTATGCTCGAAAAATTGGCTTTGAAAAGATTATATTTGCATTATATTGATGGGCTACTGGTAGTGATGATACTGTTTGGTGCGATTACCTGCTTTTTTGAGGGTAACATGTCACCGTCGCGTTGGAAAACACTGTTTACCCTGGATCACGCGGTAGAAAGAACGTCCATCAAATACTCCAGTCTGATGGATACATCGTCAGAAAAAGCAAGCTGGGAATTTATCGACCAATATATTCCAGCAGCAGAAGCCATTGGTTTTTCCAGTGGTGGGGCCGCGTGGATTTTCCCCTATTTTGATTACCAGCTAAAACGACGCATCTATTTCTTGAAAAGCCTGCCAGGGTTTGCCACGATGCCCCGCCAAAAAAATGGCTTTATCTATAATATGCTGATATTTTCAGCGGAGTTTATAAAAAGCTTAAAACAGCGGGGCATCCATTTTATTCATCTGAACAACGAGGGGACAACCTACAAAGAAAAAGTATTTATGCCAGAGGGAGTGGACCACGTTTACCGGGTGACCAAAAACCTCTACTATATAAAATGGTAACCCAGAGAATAACCGCATCATTACCCCAATCCACCGCCAAATTCTTGAAATCATTCGGCTGGTGAAGCCATGTATCAAATTTTCTATTGACAAAATCTGTTCTAAATGAAATAATTATGACTTAGAGGGTTAAAGGGAGATTAAAACCTTTATACTCAACAAATGAACATTAAAAATGAACATGCTAATTTTTTGTCTGACCTTGATAAAAGGTAACGGCGGTAGCTTGTCCGGTGAAAATTATAAAAAACGAGGCTGAAATAAGTGCATGAATTAAAAGACAAGAACGTGCTGGTCACAGGGGCGGACGGTTTTATTGGCAGTCACCTGACCGAAGCGCTTGTAAATGCCGGTGCCAAGGTGCGTGCCTTTGTATTTTACAACTCCTTTAACAGTTGGGGCTGGCTGGAATCCTTGCCCCCGGAAATGCTGGCGCAGATCGATGTTTTTGCCGGTGATATTCGCGACCCCAATGGGGTTAGAACAGCCCTCGAAGGCATTGATACCGTTTTTCATCTGGCCGCACTGATCGCTATTCCGTTTAGTTACCATTCCCCAGATAGTTATGTCGACACCAATATTAAAGGTACGCTTAATGTACTGCAAGCTGCCCGTGCATTAGGAACTCGACGGGTGCTGGTGACCTCAACATCCGAGGTTTATGGAACAGCCCGGTATGTGCCCATTGATGAAGCGCATCCTTTTCAAGGGCAGTCGCCTTACAGCGCCAGTAAAATCGGTGCTGACCGGATGGCCGAATCATTTTACCGCTCCTTTGAACTGCCCGTGACCATTGTTCGGCCCTTTAATACCTATGGTCCCCGTCAATCTGCCCGTGCTGTGATCCCGACCATTATTTGCCAGTTATTAAATGGCCAAGAACAGATTAAGCTGGGCGATTTGACACCCACTCGGGATCTGCTGTTTGTAAAGGATACAGTGCAGGGCTTTATGGATATAGCGCAGACATCCAGCACCATCGGCGAAGAGATTAATATAGCCACCCAAACGGAAGTCTCTATCGGCGACTTAGCCCAAAATCTGATCGCAATCATCAATCCCAAGGCAAAAATTATCCAGGAAAAAGAACGCTTTCGCCCCTCTAAAAGCGAGGTACGCCGATTACTGGGTGCCAATGATAAAATTACAACCCTAACGGGTTGGAAACCAGAATATTCTCTGGAAAAAGGCTTAAAAGAAACGATTGCATGGTTTTCCTGTAAGGAAAATCTAAAATGTTATAAACACGCCATCTATAATATATAGTGTTGTATATATCGAAGAAGCTGTGAAAACGAAACTTGTAGAAACCATACGATAAAGGAGAAAAGGAAAATGGTTGAAACCCAATATGAAAAAAACGAGAGTGGTTTAATGGGCATATTTAAAATACTCTGGAAGAGGCGACGCTTGATTATCTTGGGCACTATGGCCGTCACCGTCCTGGCTGTGGCAATTGTATTCCTAGTGCCCAAAACCTATCGGAGTAAAGCAGTGGTCTCGCTGAGCGACCTCAAGAAATCCGAACCGAATGACATGCCAAAAAGCATTGATATACCTACATTTAGAAGATTTTCAGACACTTTCCAGAACCGCGCTCTTTTTATGAGATTTTTAAAAAAGAAAGGATATAATGGGGTATGGGATTTCGATAAATGGGAGTTTGAAGAGCAATTTTTTAGATATCATTATAATCCCATATACGCATTTGAAACAGAAGAACGAGGGGTTAAAGTGATAGAAAACTCCATTATGGGTATTATCATCATAGGAATAGGAGATTCCCCTCAGAATGCCATGAACCAAACACAAATCCTGGGGTCCTACCTCTTAACGACTATTCTCAATATGCAGGTGGGAGGATATATTGAAAACATTAGCATCAAATCACAAGCGGCTATCGTCCAAGTCGAAAAAGCCATTATTAACCTGGAACGTGAGACCAATTATCTAAGGGAAAAAACGTCTTTGATTGAAAATCAACTGCTAAAACTGCCAGGGGCTGGCCCCCAGGCGACCCGGGAACTGGTGACTGCGGATGCGAACTCTGAAAGATACCTCTCCCCCCAACAACAACTGGTGTCGGTTAAAATGGGCATCATGGAAAATCAAATTCAAATTGACCGCCTCAGGAAAAACGCAAAAGTGGATCAATTCATGCTTGACTACATAGAAAAAATAAAACCTCTGGTCAGCATTGAGCCGGAGTATTTGGTCAATGATGGATTACTCACTGCATTAATTGCAGAAAAAAACAAATTTTTCGCCGGCAAAACAGATAATGAAAGCAAACTGGCCTCCCATACGTTAGCCGGGCAATTTTTTTATTTTCAAAAACTCCATAGCATGGTATATAAATTTATTTCTGGCCCGACGCACCCGGAAAAACATTTTTTGCCAAAACGGAAACGAATCGTTTTGGGTGCCTTTTTCCTGAGCTTATTAATATTTTCTTTTCTGGCGTTTGTTTTGGAAGTATCGAAAGGTAATAAAAAAAACGCCGATGAGACCTTCCCCACAGTTGGCTCACCGACTGCTTAAAAAAACAATAAAAAAGAAACGCAACCAGAATGAAAAATAAAAAAAATTCTATAATCAATCGAATCAGGCGAAAACTGGCCAGATTGATTTCCCGGCAAACCCAAATTGAAACATATTTTAATGTCCCGTTTCGATTCTATAATGCGCAAGCCTATTCTGTAAATGAACGGATTATCGAAGTACCTTTTGTTTTCTCCGAACTAAAAGCGGATGAAAAAAGATTAAAAATACTGGATTTTGGTTGTACCAACAGTTGGCTACCCATATCTTTGGCTTCGATGGGGCATGATGTATTTGGCGTGGACCTGCGCGATTATCCATTCGAACATCCAAACCTGGTGTTTAAAAAACAAAATATCCTGACACTGGATGAAACGGGGTTCGATGTTATTATCGCTGTTTCCTCCCTGGAACACGTCGGCTTGAAAGCATATGGGGCCGAGTATGAACCGGAAGCACTGGACAAAATCATTTCAAAATTATATGGACTTCTCGCGGCTAAAGGAAAATTAATCCTTACTGTCCCGGTAGGAGATTCATTCGAAGATGATTTTATGCGCTCCTTCGCCGCAGAGGAAATCGAGAACCTGATTGCAGCCCATAGTTTTTCTCTGGAAAAGAGCTGCTATTTTCAACGCATAAATTATAACCAGTGGTTACCCTGTGCCAGGGAAAAAATCGGGGCGGTTTCCAATCGTTTTGATAAAAAAATGAAAAACCATTGCGGTGTTAATGGCATCGGTTGTCTGGTATTTCGCAAGTAAGCGAAGCTTTGGTCCATTAACACAGGAAAGATATTTCTACAAAAAAAAAGCAGAAAGCGAAGCACCCGTGAAGAAAAAAGAGGCAGGGCAAGATTTTAATACCATAATGAAAGCCAGCGGTTCTACCGGTGGCGGTAGACTGGTGGATACTTTTTTCCGGTTAACTACCAATATGGTATTAACCCGGATGTTGGGTGCCGAAATCTTTGGCATATTTATCCTGGGGCGAACCACGGTCATGGTGATGAGCATGATCAGTAACCTGGGCATGGGGTTGGGCGTGGTCAGGCAGATCGCGTTTTATGCTGCCCAAAAAGATGAGGACCACGTCCAACAATCCATCAGGATCGCGCTCATTATTCCCGGTATTCTCAGTGTACTGACCGCCCTACTGTTATTTTTTGGCGGAGATCATGTGGCCCTCAGTTTCTTTAAGAAACCAGCCTTGGCGCTACCATTAAAAATACTGGTTTTCGCCATTCCCATTATCACGATATCCCAGATTTTGCTGGAAGTGTTAAGAGGATTCAAAAAGATCACCCGGCGCGTTATAGTAGAATATTTTTTGATACCTATCGCAAATTTATTGCTGATTGCGCTCTTTTATTTTTTGGGATTCAAATTGGAAGGGGCCATTATTGCCTTCATGGTCTCGAATTTTATGGCCTTTATTATCTTAATTCTTTTTCATCGCCACATAATCAAGCCGATAGGACCCGGTCCTCTCTTTAAAAAAGACGAATTTCTCCGCTTTTTTAAATTTTCATTGCCCCTCACGTTCGTATCCGTTTTTAACGAGTTAAAACTCAGGTTGGATATAATCATACTCGGTTTATTAACCACAGCCGCCAACACCAGTATTTATTTTATCGCGTGTCGCCTCGCCTCCTTTTTAGCCATGCCCAGCCAAGCATCGCACATGATCTTCGCACCCATGGTTTCCGGGTATTATGCGCGAGGCGAAATTGATAAAATCGAGAGCAACTACAAGAATCTAACCAAGATGATGTTTATTGGCAGCATGTTCTTGTTGGGATTTATCGTGATCTTCTCCACGGAATTGCTGTCTTTTTTCGGGCCCGAATTCAAAAAAGGAAAAATAGTCGTGGTGCTGGTATGCCTGGGACAACTGGTAAAGACAGTGGTGGGAAATGCAGGGATCATACTGGTCATGGTCGGCAAACCAATACTCAACCTGTTAATCATGATTGTCACAGTCGTGTTATTGGCGGTGTTGAATATACTATTAATCCCTAAACTGGGCATCATTGGTGCAGGTCTGGCCAACCTAACCACCGTTACCGTCACCAGCTTGATGGAATTGAGTTTTGTCTACCATTATCTCCACATCCATCCCTTTAGAAAAGATTTCCTCAAATGTTTAAATGCGGGTTTGATTGGAGGTGGGATCGTATTCTTCTTAAAAAAACTCGTGCTGCCCCCCCATTTTTTATCTGCTATCCTTTTGATGATCACGTTTGGGATACTCTACTTCACTATTTTGTATATCCAAAAACTAACCGTTGAAGAGTTGGATTTTCTGGCCAAAGTCAAACAAACGATAAGTGAGTTATGGAGAAAAATGCATAAAATATGGACAGATAAGATATATAGGAGAGATTTTCGCGATGAGAGAAACCAGTAAAAATAAAATTAAGCAGCAATATGAAATGGATGGGCGGATATCGGAGGAAAAAAAACTGACCAGTATCGCCCAATATCTCCTCTTTCTCCGGCACCAAAAAGCCTATATATTTGCTGGAACCAAGGAGTTTTGCCTGGATAAAACAGTGTTGGAATATGGTTGTGGAAACGGATACGGAAGTGCTCTCCTGGCTAAAATAGCCAAAAAGGTGACCGCGGTGGATATCAATCAAAGAGTTATCGACCACTGCAAACAGAAATACCAAACCGATAATCTCTCATTTGACGTGATCACCCCGGAAACAAAAACACATTTTGCCGATCAATCATTTGATCTGATCGTGTCTTTTCAAGTGATCGAGCATGTCCATAATGTAAAAGGTTATCTCAACGAGTTAAAGCGAGTGCTAAAGGATGATGGCGTCTTAATCATTACCACTCCCAACCGGGGGTATCGGTTGTATCCTTTTCAAAAACCCGTGAATCCATACCATATCCGAGAATATAACCAAAACTCCCTTTCAAAGCAACTGCGGGCAGTGTTTGATCAGATAACTATATTAGGCATCAGTGGTACGGAAGAAATCAATCAAATTGAGCGCAAACGGGTGAACAAATCACTGCTCAATGCATTACTACGGTATCCTTTAAAGCGATTGCTTGCGACTTTAACACCACGCTTAATAAAAAAGCGGAACATGGCCCCCAAAAAAGAAAAAATTCTCCCGACAGAAGAAGCGGAACGGTTTAATCACTATTCAGAGGAGAATTATAAAATAATCGCCGAGAATCTGACTACCAGTCTGGATTTTCTTGCACTGCTCAGAAAGAATTAAGAGGAAATGGAATGACATCATGATCCATTTTTGGTTCAGTAAAAATTATATGACCGGTGGGAATATCTATAATCATATGGTTTGTGATGTGTTACAAGAAAGGGGTTTCGATATTGTAGAGAAGAAGGCATATACAGCCTATCAAGGCAGAGGCTTTACTTATTTAGATGCCCTTTTCACCTATGTTACCAAGACCAGCCATCAAAATAATATTGAGATAATGGACTACAGCGCCGCCGCGTGGAGTTCCAGCCGCATTCGCGGCAAACGTATCATTATAATGTTCCATTTCGATTTGGCAGAGACCCGGAAAAAAAAAAAACACCAGTTCTTTTTTAACCGGTTTTTAAAGAAAGCCAAAGATGCCAAAATAATCGTTATTTCAACCCATTGGAAAGACTTCCTGGAATCGGCAGGTCTTACAGATATAGATATCATCTATTGTGCCTATGATGTGAATAAATACCAGCCCTATCTCGCAAAAGAAGAGTTCCTGCGGAAATACGATTTACCAGATAAACCGATAATCTATCTGGGCAAAAACTCGAAACCGAAAACCTTTAATACATATATGCAGCTCAAACCCCTGGCCAACGATTGTCTGTTGATCACTTCCGGGCAGACACGGGAATTTGCCGGT
The DNA here is from genome assembly GCA_964502145.1 of uncultured Clostridia bacterium. Lineage (GTDB taxonomy): Bacteria > Acidobacteriota > Aminicenantia > UBA2199 > UBA2199 > CAZCVI01. Next base: position 25,209 of record CAZCVI010000004.1, on the reverse strand, counting down.
CCGATTCATTTGGACCTTAATTTTGAAGGGTATTGTTCGCTATTGTACGCCAGCAGTGTCACAGTGACCATGCCCCAATTCTCCGAGGGATGGAGCCGCATTGCACATGAAAGTTTAATCTGTGGTACACCAGTGATTGGCAACGGCAAAGGCGGCATGAAAGAACTGCTGGAAAACACTCACCAACAGATTCTGAGCGACAATGATCCAGAATGTTTGTTAAAGGCAGTAAAAAATATCATTTCCTCGGGTCAACGAGTGGCTCACCACGATTGCCTGTACGCCAAATCATTTGATTTAAATTACTTTGGTGAGCGCTGGGCAAAAATTATCATAGAAACAAATCAACAACAAAACGGGAAAAAAGAAAAATGACCATGAGCAAAGTAGATTGGAACACCTCGTCTAAGATCGGGGTACAACTTTTATTTTTCTTGTTATTAAACACTTTTTTGTATAATTATCACTTTAGAGTCGGTTTTAACCTGTATCTATCCGACCTATTTCTAATCGTAATCCTGGCCATTACTCTGTTTCATTGGCTGACCAAGTCGCCGCCGCACTTTCACTGGCCGTTCCTATTCATATTCCTGCTTCTATTCTTATATTATTTATTCCTGGCTTTTTATGCCTATTCCATATTGGGAAATAGCACTTCCGCCACGTTGGGGCGCTTCAAGAATTTATTCGTTTACCCGTTACTTTTCTTCTCAGGACTCACCTTCACCACCACCACCAGCGACATGGACAAATATCTCCGTTATATCCGCATTCATATCCTGATTTCCATTTTGTTCGGAATACTCAGTTTAAAATTCCCTTCCTTGGACCTCACCAACATCTATATTAAAGGTGAGGTGGTCGCTTCTCGCTATTTTATGCTGGTGACCCACGCCACTGCCCTGCTCTGTTGTTTTATTTTTATCCATGAATTGCTGGAGATTTCAAAAAAGAGCCAGAAAACTTCTCGCTCCCTTTTTTTTATGGGTATCTCCGCCCTCGGAATAATGGGCACCCAGAACCGCAGTGTCCTGATTGTCTTCATTTTTATGATAATCCTGGTTTTTTTCTACAGCCAAAAGGCAGGGAGCCCCATCAAGGAAAGAATGCGGATTTATTTATCCTGTTTGTTGCTCCTCTTAGTGGCCGTTGGTTTTTTTCTCGTTCAATCACCACTCTATGAAAAATTCCAGAAACGTATCCAAGAGACGACAATGGCTTTTAGTGGAGAAGGGGAGTTTTTTAACACTATTCCTGGGGTTCGCATTGGTCGCACCATCGCCGCATTTAATGAATGGACAAAATCACCCATCATAGGCTGCGGCTGGGGAAATCAAATTACCGAGTTTAAGATATACAATTGGGAAGGCAAGTATATCAGAACCAATTACGGCACCCCCCACAATTATTATATCACCATCCTCTACCAGACCGGCATTATTGGTTTTTTTATTATGATGTACTTTTTTTATTTCCTCTACAAAAAAATCAAACCCCACCGCCAGTTGCACCCACAAAACATCATGAGCTATACTTTTTTTATCTTCTATCTTGGTTTTATGGTATTCAATATCGCCAACACTCATTTTTATGGTGATCCCGTTTTTATTCCTGTCTTCTTTTTCCTGTTAGGAGCCATGGTTTCGTATTCCTACCAAAGCAAACATGAAGTCACAAGTTAAAGGCAAGCAGCAATGAAAACCCTCTTGTTATTCGATGCCGAAACCCAGCATTACCGCCAGTCCCTGTACGCCTATTTTCAAAAAGAATTTGCCAAACACGGCTACCAACTAAAAGTTGTCTACGACAACCAATTGAATACTATCCAAGGCGACCTCTTCATCGGTATTCATTATTCCTTGAAGAATTTTAATGCCATTATTAAAGAACATAACCCAGGTCTCGTCATTTTATTCGTGTGGTTGCGTTATTCTTTCTTGCTGCCCTTCATGGTATACCAGAGACTGAGAGGGCTTAAAATGATCACGTGGTCCCATGGTATCAATCTTCAGAAACGCGACCACTGGCTTATGAACCAGCTCTATTATATTCGTCAAAGACTTGCCCATGGCTTGATAATCTTTTCGGAAAACGAGAAACAGCACATTCATGCCTCCCATAAGAAATTATTTGTCGCCAACAACACCCTTAATTTTAATGATTTTCCCTTTATTCCGTTATCCAAGGAGCAATTAAAGGAGAAATACGGCTTGTCCGGAAAGAAAGTAGTGCTCTGTGTCGGGCGAATGAATACCAATAATCGCAAACCCGATTACCTGTTGACTGGTTTTGCCAAGCACGCGCCCGATAACAGTGCCTTAGTTTTAGTAGGACCCGGATTCACTCCGAACCAGGAAAAAGAGTTGGCCAATTGCCCGCAGATTCGTTACCTGGGTGCAGTATATGATCCGCTTATCATCAATGAAATATATAAAATGTCCGACATTTTCTGCATGCCTGGCGCCATTGGATTGGCCATTAATCAGGCTTTTTATTATGGATTGCCCATGGTAGCCGAAGATGTGTTCCATGGCCCAGAAGGCATCTATTTAAAAGCAGGACAAAACGGATTCCTTTTTCAAAAAGGAAATATAGAAGACATGATGCATAAAATCAACCTCCTGTGTGTGGATGAACCGCTCTATCAAAAATTTTCCCAGCACGCCAGAGAGACTATTTTAAAGGAAGCCACCGTTGAAAAAATGTGCGCTGGTTTTCTTGAGGCGATCAATTATTTAGACAAATCGGTAGAAAGATGAAGAACCCTGGATTCACCGCTAGTTCTTTGAGAGTACCTTAAAATCAAGTGGGAGGAATGGGAATTATGGGAGGAATGGGAATTATGGGAAGAATGGGAGGAATGGGAATTTTTTTGTTTATCACATAATTCCCATAATTCCCATTCTTCCCATTAAGTTGGCGGTGAATCCAGGGAACTATTCCCTGTTGACATTTGCCGTTTTACATATTATATTAACCTTATGACAAAAAAAAATCTTTTAAAACTGATCGCCGCCGGTGAAAACCAGACCACCGAATTCAAAACCAGTTTTAATGATACCGTATTGGAATCGCTGGTTGCTTTTTCCAATACCAGCGGCGGATTAGTTTTACTGGGTGTGACTGATGACGGGCAGGCCACCGGTGTTAACATCGGCAAAGAAAGTATCCAGCAACTGTTAAATGAAATTAAACTCAAAACCGAATATAAGATTTTGCCCGATGTCGAGATTTTAGAAATAAATCAAAAAACCATTGTTATACTCTCTATTAACGAGTATCCTTCCAAACCCATTTCGTTTAAGGGAAAATATTTTAAGCGCATCAATAACAGCAACCATATTATGACCACGGATGAGGTGGTCAACGAGTACTTGAAGGTCAGAAATCGAAGTTGGGACATGTTTGTGGCTGAAAATTCCACGTTGGAAGACCTGGACCTGGAAAAAGTGGCGCAACTGATCCGAAAAATTAACCATAAACGCGAAAATAAAATCGAAGAAGACCCATTGCTCTTTTTAAAAAAGCATGGTTTGGTTCAAGATATAAATATCACCAACGCCGCGCTTTTACTTTTTTCCCGGGAGCCTTTGGATTTTGCAGAGATACAGATCGGTCTCTTTGATTCCGAGGTGATGATCAAAAAATCACTTACCATCAAGGAAGATTTACTGCGACAGGTAGAATTGGTAATGGATTTTATCATGTCCCATATCTATAAAGAATATATCATAGCCAATTTACCCGAACGGGAAGAACGTTGGCAATATCCCCTGGCCGCATTACGGGAATTTGTGATCAATGCGATTATCCACAGGGATTATCGGAAAGGATTCCATTCACAATTTAAAGTTTTCCGGCACAAGATTGAGCTATGGAACATCGGTAAATTGCCAGAAGAGTTAAGCATTGAAGATTTGTACAAAGGGAATCAAAAATCATTGCCCCGGAATATTAAAATTGCCGATATTTTTAAGGAAGCATTTTTGATTGAGAAATACGGTAGTGGGATAAAGCGGGCGGTTAAGGAAATTACCGATTACCACTTGCCAATACCCACTATTTCAGAAATCGCTGGGGGAATAAATGTGATTATTCACGCCAACCAAGACACCATTCCCAGAGACACCATTCCTGGAGACACCATTCCCAGAGACACCATCCCCAGAGACACCATTCACAGAGACACCATTCTCAGAGACAGCATTCCCAGAGACACCATTCCCAGAGACACCATTCCCAGAGACACCATTCCCAGAGACACCATTCCCAGAGACACCATTCACAGAGACACCATTCCCAAAGACACCATAAATGAAGACACCATTAAAGACATCTTAATCACAGGAGAAAAAGAATCCATAATCCTGCAAACCATAAAAGAAAACCCTTCTATCACTTCAGATGAACTGGCACAAATTTTAAATATCAATATACGCAATACCAAAAAATACCTGACACACCTAAAGGAGCAAGGCAAACTCAAACGAATAGGAAACAACAGAAATGGCTATTGGCAAGTGATAAAAAAGTCCACTTCGTCCCTTTCGTCCACTATAATAAAATGACCACCACCCAAGAACAAAACACCCTCCCATTAAATCAAAAAATAGAGACCGCAGTTAACCGGTTTACCCAATGGTTGCAACAGTATGGTTTTCACTCCTACGATCAGTTCGATTTCTGGGGTTCAAAACCTGGCGTGTTTTCAAAGAAACTGTTTTATAAAAATAAAATACTCGCCGCCCCATGGGTTGTATTATTGCAGGTATTGGAAAGCTTTTTTCCTTATTCCCGTTTCCTCTTTGCACCCAAAAGGCGATTTGCTATCGGTGATGCTCATTTTGCCCTCGGGTTTATGAATTTATATTTATACCATAACGACCCAAAATACCTGAACCTAGCCCAAGAGCTCCTGGCTGAACTGCAATCCTCAGCCACCTCGACCCCATCGGGAATCGGATGGGGTTATCCGTATACCTGGGTCACCCGACGCGCCGTTTATTCCCCAGGAACACCGTTTATTACAGTTACCCCATACGGTGCCGACGCTTTTCTGAAGATGTATGACATCACGGGTGAAAAAAAGTACTTGGACACGGTGGCCCAGATCGCCCGCTTTGCCGCTTTTGATTTAAATGAGACCACCATCTCCCCAAGCCAAACCGCAGCCGGTTATGGTCCGGGAGATCATAGCCGCGTAATCAATGCCAATACGTACAGAGCGGCATTGTTACTCAAAGCCGATACAATCTTTGACATCCCAGAATATAAAGAAAAAGCCATTAAAAATATCGCTTTTGTCTTGCACAACCAACAGCCCGATGGTTCTTGGCCTTATGCTGAGAATGAACCCTTTATTGATAACTTTCACACCTGTTTCGTGCTGAAGAATCTCTATAAAGCCTATTTAATAACCAAAGACCCAAAAATACTGGACGCCGTTCAAAAAGGTTATGCCTATTACCGTCAGTTTTTGTTCAGACCCGATCACACCCCCATTCATTTTTCAAAAGCGACTCATACCAAATTCAGGAAAATTGAAATGTATGATTATGCCGAGGGAATTTCTCTTGGTTTGCTGTTAAACGCCGATATAAATGGTGCCTTGGATTTTTCATTGGAATTGACCCGGCACCTCATTGATTCTTTCCAATTAAAGGATGGTCACTTCGTAACCCGTGTAACCACCTTTAACACCCGCAACAAAATCCCTTATCTACGTTGGCCCCAGGCACAGTTGTTTTATGCGTTAACCTCGCTCCTGGTAACAGCTATAGACCAAGAGACATTAAAAAAATGAATGGGATAAAAATATCTAAACTTCCCCTGGTTTTTCTTCTTTTTCTATTTTTGTTTCACTGGCCCCACTATGCAGAGGAGAATTACCGACCTTTGATTTACTTCTCAACCCAGGATGATCCCAATACCGATGCCGCATTAAAAAAAACAATTGCCGAAGAGTTAAAAATCCCGGTGCATATCCCTTTGGTTGCTGGTGAGAACAGATTGAATCCCTTTACATTGATTATCCTAAAAGGGAATCCACCCCTGGAACTGCCATGCTTTTCTGAAGTATATACCCTTTTTAAATTTTTTGTAAGGAATAGTGTTCATAAAAATGGCCCACTTATTGAGTACCAGATATATAATAAGCAGTTGTTTTATCAATGTGAACCAATCTACTTAACATGCGGGAAAATATCGGATTATTTTGCAGAAATTGTCGTCAACCAGTTAAAATTTCCTAGAAAATATGTCAGGATGATTCATCTATATAATGCAAATTTTATAAAACAGGATACTGCCCAGCAACCCGCTTATATTGAGGGGCAACATGCTGTTTTAGAAATATATTTTCTGGACCTGAAGTCCTGGGTAGTATTTGATTTAGACAAAGGTGTCATCGGCACGTTGAATGACCAACCCGTGTCTTTATTCACCCTCAATCAAGCCAAGGAAAATGAAATCAATCTGACGCCAGTGGGTTTAGACCAATACGGAAAAGGAGAGCAAAGCACTCTGGCTGTCAATGTCTATTATAAAGAGGCAAGACATTGCTTTGGATTCAAAAAAGAGAAGAAATTCCATGCTCTATTCACCTACGAAAGTCCTGAGGCGAAACTTCTTTTTTGCGAAATATATATAAAAATCCTTGGAACAGAACCCATTCTTTATACTTCCCCCGAAACATTTTACTCTGTTTTTTATGCAAAACCCACCGTTAAACCCAGGAGAACAAATGACTGAACCATCATTTATCGAAATAAACAATATCATCGAAGCCATCCCCGGTGACGTATGCAGGAGCCCCCAACCGGAATTTTTATTCCAACTCTCCCGTGCCACCAAAGGAATAGGAGCAATCGTAGAAATAGGCACCAATGTAGGCAAAACAGCAATTGCCATGGGTTATGGTCAAAAAATAAAAAACGGGCGACCAATCTTCAGCATTGATATCTACGAACACCCGGACGTCAAGAAAAACCTGGAAAAGGCAGGAGTGGCCGATTATGTCACACGGATCGTATTACCCAGCCATCAAATGGCCAAACAATGGAAACAACCCATCGAACTTCTCTGGATCGATGGCGACCATTCCTATCGCGGTGTATGTTCCGATATAAAAAACTGGGTTCCTTTTGTTCTGGTTGGTGGGCTCATTGCCTTTCATGATTATCCCGGTCACAGACAATCCAAAGAAGTGTGGCGAGCATTACGCAAGTACTTATTTAAAAACCCATACCAATTCCGGCTCATCAGCGACCGCGAAGTAGGAAGTATTATCGTTTTTAAAAAACTTCCCAATAAACCCACAAAAAGCAACCCCGCGAAAAGAATAAAAAATCACCTCTATTGGCTCTATCGCAACGCAAGATCCATAGCCGTGAACTGTTTTCCCCGCCTGGCCAAACGCTTTAAAGATTCCAAGAAAACAAATGGGTAAGTTCCGTCCAGTATGTCCACCCACTCAAAAATAACCAGGAGATAATATGTGCGGTATATGCGGAATTATAAATATTGACGGCAGCCCTGTTCCCCCGGTTGCGATTCAACAGATGATGCAGCAGCTCAAACACAGGGGACCCGACGACCAAGGGTACTTTATTGATAAAAATATCGGCCTCGGCCACCTCCGTTTAAGCATTATTGATCTCTCAAGCGCTGGCCATCAACCCATGTTCAGCCCAGACAAACGCTATTGCCTCATATATAACGGCGAGGTATACAATTACCTCGAATTAAAGGAAACACTCAAAGAGAATTATTCCTTTTCTACCCGTTGCGATTCCGAGGTCGTTTTGGCTGCCTTTATTCAATGGGGGCCCGATTGCTTGAAAAAATTTAACGGTATGTTTGCCTTTGCTATATATGATACCCTCACCCGCGAACTGTTTTTCGCCAGAGATCGCTTCGGTATCAAACCTTTCTATTATTACCACAATGAAACCACCTTTGCGTTTGCTTCCGAACAACAAGCACTCCTCCCTTTTATCAAAAATAAACAACCCAACCCCAAAGCGATTTACGAATATTTACTCTATAACCGCACCGATCAAGGCGATTATACTTTTTTTGAAGGGATACGAAAATTACCCCATGGTTCTTATGGTACAATAAAAAACGGCAGGTGGGAAACTCAAAAATGGTATCACTTGTCCCAGTCCCTGCAAGTCCCTTTTTTAGACCCTGGCGAATTTTACCAGGCCTTCAAACACTCCATCCAATTGCAACTGCGTAGCGATGTGCCCGTAGGTGTATGTTTGAGCGGTGGCCTCGATTCCTCCGCTATTGTTTCCGTATTATTAAAGGAATTTGGCACTACCGAGCTCAATACCTTTTCCGCCGTGTATGAAAAAGGCGATAAAGCCGATGAAAGCCAGTATATTAATGAGTACCAGAACCAATTGAAAAACATGTTCTTTATCCACCCCACCGCAGAAAGTTTATTAGCTGACCTCGACCGCTTTACCACCTGCCATTCCGAACCCGTCGCCACCCTGGGACCTTATGCCCAGTTCAAAGTCATGGAACTGGCCCACCACCATGTCAAAGTCACCCTGGATGGCCAGGGCGCCGATGAACAATTGGCTGGCTATCACTATTTTTTCGGCGGATATTTCAAACAATTGTTTCAAGAGTTTCATTGGGCACGGTTGGCCAGTGAAATGTTTGCTTACACCGCCAAATACAAATCCCTCTATGCCCTGAAGTATTTTACACTCTATCTGATGCCCGGCGGCTTAAAAGATGGCCTGAGCAAACTCGCCCACAACTATATCAACCCCCCATTCTACCAGGAAGGAAAAAAAATATCCGCCCTCAAACACGAGTTGTACAACCCACAGAATTTGCACGAATCCCTTCTGCAACATTTCGAATATAAACTGGAACACTTGCTCAAATGGGAGGATCATAATAGTATGGCCCATTCCCTGGAATCCCGCGTCCCCTTTCTGGACCATAATCTGGTAGAACAAACCCTAGCGCTACCCGCTGAAAAAATTATCCATCATGCAACCACCAAATTTTTTCTCCGCGAAGCCATGAAAGGCACACTGCCGGAAAAAATCAGAACCCGCCAGGATAAAATCGGTTTCGCCACCCCCTGGGACAAATGGTTCCGTACCCCCGCTTTTCAGGAACGTATCCAAGCCATACTCCATTCCCGTGAATTCAAAGAGCGTGGCTATCTGATCCCGGAAAAATGTTTAAAAGATTATCAACGTCATGTGAATGGCCAGATCAGTATAGCCAAAGAGATTTGGAAATGGTTGAATCTTGAATTATGGTTTCAAACCTTCTTTCATTAACCATTCTAATTCCATTCAAAATAGAGCACCCATGAACATCAAAGAATTTTTAAAATTTAAAGGATATCAGGCCAAGTGCCGACAAAAACGGGGCGAAATTTTCAAACGTTACTTATTGCCGCAGGAAGGCGATTTAATCATGGATTTGGGCGGCGAGGATGGCACCTATATCAGTCGTTTACTGCCCTTTAAAACCAATGTATACAGCGCCGATATCGACCCCATCAAATTGAAAAAATGCACCCAAAAAGGATACAAAACCATCCTCTTGGACGAAAGCGGTAAAATCCCTTTTGCCGACCACTATTTCGATATTATCTTTTGTTCTTCCGTGATCGAACACGTCACCATCGATAAAAAAGATATGGAACGAATCGACACCAATAAAGAGTTCAAACTTATGGCCCAAAAACGACAACACGCGTTTGCCGATGAAATCCGCCGTGCAACCAAAGGTTATTTTGTCCAGACCCCGTATAAATATTTCCCCTTGGAAAGTCATTCCCGATTGCCCGTTATTCTGGTTGTGCTGCCCCGGAAATGGCAAATTAAAATCATCAAGTTCTTTCGCAAATTCTGGTTTGCCCGCACCAGTCCAGATTGGAATTTATTAACCGTCAAAGACATGAAAAGCTTATTTCCCGATGCCCAGATTATCAAAGAACGGTCCTTCCTCTTTACCAAATCATTGATGGCCATTAAAACACGGCATAATTAACCCACCCCCATGAACATACTCTTTGATATCAATCATCCCGCTCACGTTCACTATTTTAAGAATTGTATAAAGCTGTTGCGCCAAAAAGGCCATCACATTATTATTACTGCCAGAAACCGTTTCCCCGCCCAACAACTGCTGGAAGCATATGGAGAACATTATTATGATCGTGGGAAAGGTTCCGGCCATGTCTTGGGTAAGCTCCTATATATCCCTCTCGCAGACCACAGAATTCTTAAGATCGCTTTAAAAACCAAACCCGATATATTTCTCAGTTTCGGCACCCCCTACCCCAATCATGTCGCCTGGCTGCTAGGAAAACCCGCGATTAATTTTCAAGATACCGAGAATGCGGGTCTCATGCTCGCTATTACCCGTCCGTTTGCCAGTATGTATTGTACCCCCCGGTGTTTTAAGAAATATCTGGGCAAAAATCATTTCAAGTTTGACGGGGTGATGGAATTAACCTACTTGCACCCCCTTTACTTCACCCCTGATCCCTCTATTTATACCGATTTGCAGATAAAACCAGATGAACCGTATGTTGTGCTTCGTTTTGTGAACTGGCAAGCGTCCCATGATCTCGGCCATTCGGGAATTAGTATGGCAATAAAACGGGAGGCAGTGCATCGTTTATCCCAACACGCCCGCGTTTTTATTTCCTCCGAAGCCCCATTACCCATAGACCTAAAACCCTACCAAATCCAAATTGCACCGGAAAGAATGCACCATGTCCTGGCTTATGCCAGTCTCTTGTACGGCGAGAGCGCGACCATGGCTTCCGAAAGTGCCGTGCTGGGTACGCCCGCTATATATCTGGACAACCAGGGACGCGGGTATACAGACGAAGAAGAAAAAAAATATGGGCTGGTGTTTAATTATTCCGAATCCCACGCACACCAAGAAGAATCACTGCAAAAAGCCCTTCAATTACTGACCACCCCCAATTTGCGCGCAGAATGGCAACAAAAACGCCAAAAAATGCTCGCGGAAACCATTGACGTGACCGCCTTTATGACCTGGTTAATCGATACCTATCCCCACAGCCTCGCCACCCTCAAAGAAAACCCCGCGTATCAAAAAGAATTCCGCTAGTTTTTTTATCCACAGATTGAACAGATTTAACTGATTAAACAGATTCACACAGGATTTTTTGATGCGTGTCAGCCGTTTATTCTGTGTAATATTTGGGCAAGTATATTGAAATCAGACGCGATTGGATATATAATCATATATTGGTCAAAAAGCGACCAAGGAGACCCAAGAACTTATGATGAAAGAAAGACATACACCGGTCATCAGAATTATTCTGATGGATTTGCTGTTACTTAACGCCATTTTTATCTTTTTTGCCTGTGTCATCAAGAAGATCAATTTCCATGAGGGAGGCAACAAAGATCATTATTTAACGCTGTTGATAGTGTCTAACTTCCTGTGGATATTTATCAATGTCATCATCACCAAATACAGCATGGAAATAAACCGCGGGATAATACTTGAATTAAAAAAAAATTTTATTAATATCGCACTTTTTACCGGTTTAATATCTGCCTTTGCCTTTGCTTTAAAAGACTTCGCCTACTCGCGAATTCTCACTTATGGGACTATCCTCACTTTTTTTATTTTCCTGCTCCTCTCGCACCTGCTATTTTTTTATTTATTCCTCTGGTTTAAAAGAATAAGCCCCCTGCGGCGCAAGGTTCTTATTGTTGGTGATGATCACTCTGCTATTGAGCTTTCCACTGTTCTAAAAAAAGATTCCCAGCTTGATTACGAGGTTGTGGTTTATATTTTAAGCGAAGAATTAGAAAACAAGGTGGACAATCAACTGGTAGTGGGAAAAGTACCGGAAATCGAGACTATTTTACAGAACGATACCTTTGACCAATTATTTATTGTGGTGTCCTCATATTCCGAAAAGGATATCCTGAAAATAGTCGAATATGCCGATTATTATGGTATTCGTGTCCGGATGGTGCCCGCTTTTTACAGACTATTCGAAAAGCAATGTGATGTACACCTAGTCAATCATATCCCGATTATTAATATCAATGAAACTCCCTTGGATAGATACTACAATTCGAAGTACAAGAGTGTATTCGACCTATTTTTTTCGATATTCGCCATTATTTTAACCCTGCCACTTTTAATTCTTATTGCCATAGCCGTGAAACTGACATCCAAGGGCCCCATATTATATAAAGCTGGGCGTGTGGGCAAGGGTGGGAAAGTATTTAATCTTTTGAAATTCCGCACCATGTATCATCCCGAGATAAACGATGATACCCAATCTACTAGCAAAAACGATCCCCGGATCACACCCATCGGACGCATCCTGAGAAAAATTAACCTGGATGAACTCCCCCAATTTTTTAATGTCGCAGTAGGTCAAATGAGTGTTGTTGGCCCAAGACCCCATCGCATTTACCTGGACAATAAACTCCAGCACGAAGTCAGTCAATACATGATACGTCACTATATCAAACCCGGTATTACCGGATGGGCCCAAGTTAATGGCTGGAGAGGCCCCACGGAAAAAAACGAGCAAAAAATCCAACGCACCCGCCATGACCTCTGGTATATAAAAAACTGGAGCTTCTGGCTGGACATCAAGATTATATTCCTAACCCTGTTCGGTAAAAAAGCCAGACAAAATGCATTCTAATTCTTTTTCCACCACTTCCTTGTAGCCAAAAAATAAATAAAATTGCTTAAGGCACGGATTAATCCGTTGGCGGTTGCTATTCTCAATATCCCATTCCTCGAGCGATTTGGGAGTGTAAATCCGACTTATCAGAGTCTTTCATTTCCGCATAAAAAACGCCCAGATAATGATGAATAGATATCAGTAATGGAAGATATTCCCCCTCTGTTTCCTTATAAGACTTGTCTTCGATTTTTGTCAACGCCATAGAAAATAAATCTATGGCCTTTTTTAACACCTCTTCTTTTTGTTTGGCGTCGCTCACTATTTTCAATTTTTCTTGATATGCATCTCCCATTTTATTGAGTATATCCAGATCCAGTTGGAGACCACAGTTAAAACCTATTACCAACTCATCCAGTCCGGTGGAGTAATCCTTTAAATCAAAAAAAATTTCTCCCAGAAGTCGACGTACATTAAAGTCATAGGGATCTAACCGAATGGCTATCCTGGCAAAATGTATGGCTCGTTCATACTCTTTCAGTCGGAAATATGCCTCCGCCAAATATCTGTTCAATCCCAGTAATTTTATTTCATTGGGATTTTCTTGTGCTAATATTTTAATGGTTTTTGTTAGAAAAGGAATCACAATTTTCCATAATTTTTCAGTATTAGCTTCTTTCAATATTTTTCGGGCAAAAAATAATCTTGTTTGAGCCCTTGTCCACCACCACTTCGAATTGGTTTTCGTCTTATCTTCCAGTATTTGCAGAAATTTTTTGAACCAGCAATTGCCAATAGACTTGTCGTCACAGTTAAAACAGTATCGTAGCATGCGATTTGTAACATCTTTAAAACGTTTTTCCATATTTCTTAATTTAGGAATAAATTCGATTTGTTTGGCTTCACTTTTCATTCCCATGTGATTCAAATCATCTATAATAAGCGTCTTGCTTCTCTCAAAATTCTGTTCGAAATCAGCATCGTCTTCTTCCAGGGGGTCATCAGGATTATTAATTTCTTTAGAGACACATTCCAAAAAATGGAGATAGCTCTGCTCAACACCTTCTTTATACATTTTTCTTAATACTTTCTTTTTTTTCTTTGTACTATTGTATTGTTTTGCATTTACACTCAAATAAAACGCCCAAAAAGTACAGGGTTCTTCAATTTCGTTATTATCTTCAAAAACCTGTTTAAAGGCATCATATGCTTTTTTTATTTTCCCTCTGCGATAGAACGATTTTCCCAGTTCAAAAAGAAGATCATTGTTATCTGGTTCTAAAAAAAGCGCTTGTTTGAAAAGGGAGCGGCTTTCTGGGTCGATTTGTATCCCTCTCATCTTGGCCAAGTTACGGATAAAAATCATGGCTTTATTTTTATGGTCTGTTAACTTTTCCCCTTTTATAATCCCTTTGCATAATACTCGCCATGCCAGCATTGATGCATTCATGAAATCATCCAAAACATCTTCTGGTAAATCGAACTTGGTAGTATAATCCTGATTAATATGATTTTCTTCCACCCACCTTCTAAACTTGATATTTGCCAATAAATTCCAATGACAGGCCTTAGAGGGACAAATCATTAACGCCTCTTCACAGAACCATTGGGCATGGGCATAATTTTTTTGAGTATAATAGATATAAGCCAGTTGATAATAACCGTAATAATTACAGGATTCCAATCCCAGTACGTTTCGAAAGGCCGTTTCCGCCGCATCCAAGCTATCAAGTCGCATGTAAACGACACCAAGGTTATAGTAACATTGGAAAAACTCACCATCATCTCTTAAAGAAAGTCCAAACGCCTTTTTGGCTTTTATTAGATTAATCGTTTCGTTTGCATTTGTCCGTGCGCTTTCGCGGTAGTGGTTGAGTCCTTCAGTATAATATTTGACCGCCTGCCACCGTGGCGAGCCGCTACCTCCTAAATAAGCAAAAATTTTGAAGACCAGTACTTCGATCATCTTAATCACTTTTTCATTTTTTGAAGAGGGTATATCGGGTTCAAGTTCATCACTGTTCACACTCCAGGCCCCATTAAATTTGCCACCCTTTAATTGCACGTCCAATATTAATTTTTCACCACTGCTATAAAGACCACCATCAAGATTTGGGCCATGTAGCAGACGGGAAAGAAAATTGATTAAAGGAGCCAGGGGGATTTTAAAAAATGGCCCGATGGTTATGTCTGTTTGCGAACCAACAATTTCAGTCAAATTCTTTCCATAATCCAAGATATCTACTTTGGGTCCAAGCAATTCAAAATTATTCTTGGGTTTATCTGGCTGTATTTCATCAATGGTTTGCACAAGTTTAGTAACCCGGTTCATCTCCTTTAAAATCCGTGACCCCATCCCTTTAACAGCCCCATCCAATTCTTTATCTTCTATTCCCGTATAATTCTTGAAATCAGATACACTGACCTGCTTTCTGGCTTTATATATCCCATAAAAAATGAGGAATAGCGCTAAAATACCCAATGTCTTTACAATGAAGGCTGACCTTAAAAAATCGATCAAATTAAATCTTCCTTTATTGTTGTACACCAATGCATATCTCCCCCACTGAACCAAGTGAACCGCGATTAAAAGACATAGAAACTTAATCCACCAGATCGACCACATTCTTCTAAGTAACGAGTATACCCATGCTCCAAAATAAGCCAGATATCGAAACCAGATAGAATACCACTTGAAGAAAAGAAGCCAACCCATCACCATCAATCCCAGAAAAACAACCAAGCCCAGTACTAGCCAGTGAATGACTGGGTTTTTTTCTAACCAAAAACTTCTCCACAAGACCGATTGGGAGGTCAAAATCTCAACAAATACAATAGTGACTAACAAAACAAGCAGAAGACACGCCAAGATGCGTTTATAAAGAGTATAATTCGCCGCCGACCAATGATAACTTTTCTTTTTCAGTTCCTTAATGTCCATACGCGTCATCCTCCTTTTTCTCAATAGAGTAAATCATTCCTTCTAAAAAGTCAATAACTCTAAATACTTATTTTGGTATAGGTAGAAATACCTGGTTTATTTTTCCAACCTTGCAGGAATCTCCGCCTTTCTTACAATATCACCGAAATGACTGGTTATTCCGATATCTCCTACCAGGATAATACCCAGCGCTTCTTCTTTCAGTCTTGGAATTAATTTTCGTAGCGCTTCTAGGCCCTCTTTTACCTGGAATCTGAAGAACCCCTTCGGTTCACCGGGATAAATAATTTCACTCACCGTCATGGTTTTACTTTTATGCAATTGCACTACCCAGGCTTTTTCCCCGTCGTGGACCCATTCTATTTCAATGGGTCCCAGAATTTTAAATGCCATGTCGTAAATCTTTTTAACCGCAGTTTTCACTTCGTTTGGCAGAGACATTGGCGCGACCTCCCCTACCATGAACAGATCCCCCCGCCCAGACACCCCTTCGATAAACGGTTCACTGCCATCCGCATGGGTGGTTAACAAAGAGCCAGAAAATTCTGGGTGAACGGCCTCTTGCGAAAGCACCGAAACAATCTGACATAAATCCCGGTTCTTTTCTAATTTTGCATCTTCTTCAGCCATTAATAAAAAAGGATCGCGCCACCCAAAAAAGGTGGGATATTTACCTGGAACACGAAATTCTGGACAGGTTCGCAGCCATATCTCCGCAGTTCCGGTTTTTCTTCCCAATGTAAACGGCGCGATTTGACGTGTGATCACCGTGGTTAGAGGAACGGGCAGTCCGATGGCATCCGCTATCAAAAGTCCATAAGCTTTATCCCCCAGCAAACGACTGAAATTATTGGGCCAACTCATTTCCGGTTCCATATCTGGTGCATTCACCTCTTCAAGTTCCCATAAGATTGTATGTTCCTGCCGAAGCCCCCGTTTCTGCGGATGAATACTAAATTCCACCCGGTAGGGTAAAGGGAAATTCAGCAGCGGATGGAAGCCATACACATTTTCCAAGATATGCAACCCCAACTGGCGAGATAATCTACATACTCCCGGTTTATCCACACATTTTGGCGTATCCCCCGGTGAAAATTCCAAGACATTTCCAATCAGCACACCCGATACTCCCCCATCCGTGATGTTTATCGTTTCATTCACTATCGTAATTTTATTTTCCAATGCTTTCTGATGTAGAATTTTTTTAATCTCATCAATGTCCCTGAGTCCATAAACAAGCGGTTCACCTTTCGGGTTCCCCGGGGAAAAACTACGAATATTAACAGTGCCTTCCGGTGAAGTTTCCAACAGATTGGCTATCGCCTTTTCCGGGGTAGAAAAGTAAAAATTCGGTTCGAAACCCTTCACCCGCGAAAAACGTTGCGGTAAAGTGATATCCGCGCCAAAACTCACAAACTGCGCCACATTGCCCACCTTTGATAGGCTATCTAAAATCTCATCTTTGAAATAATCCTTGGTCTCCCGTTTTGAAGTGCTATGGATAGCTATAACATTTTTTTTTTCAACCTCCCAGGCATGATCCCGCTCCAACTCTCCCGTTATTCGTTCTAGGTAATCCGTTGGCAGTGAATTTTTATGGTATTCAGCGATTGCCTGTTCTATTAATGTTTTTCCCGTTTGCGGGTCAAGTTCACAGAGGTCTTCAGATAGTTTCTTTATACCCGCATGGGTAGCCACAAGAAATTCGAATGCCGAGCCCTTGCTGTATTGCCAACCATCCAAAAACACGATGGTTTTCACATGCCTTTGGATCACGTTTCCCCAGAAGAAACGAAAATCATCCTGGGTCCACTCCGGGTAATGGAATTGAGTCGGGTCTATCAGGAAGGAATTCAATTGTTGGCGCAAATGGGTTATCTTTTTTTTCCCTTCTTCCAGGTTCGGAAGAACAACATTTTGGAAATGTTCGTCGTGATATTTTTTGCTTTCCCTGTCCAGTTTGGCACCATGTTCTTTATACCATTGGACAAAACGATTCCCAGTGGTAATCGGGGTAGAGATATACATGGCGGTTTGACCTTCGATTATACAGCTTAAAAGTTCAAGCATCTGATCAATTCCAGTTCTGTCGTGCGGATGATTAATAGCGTTATCGCTCATTATCATTCTCCTGGCGATCTAGTCATAGGCCCACTTTTTTGTATTCTATAACTCTCATATCATAATTCTACTAAAATAAGCGGAAAATGTAAATAGAAAAGCAGCTTAATACCCTGCCAGTGGATCATTCCAGTTCCGTGTTTCTGGATTCACCATCATTTTTAAAAGAGCCACGGATAACCGTGGCACACTGGACTATCTGGACTATCTGGACATACTGGACAAGCTGGAAAAATCAAAGGTTTTGTGAAGTCCAGAATGTCCAGAATGTCCAGTATGTCCAGATAGTCCATTTTTTTCTGAAACTTGATGGTGGATTCAGGTGTCCCCCTTTGGTTGACTTTTTTTTGAATTTCATTTACTATTTTATTTTAAATACTCTGAATGGAGGCTTAGAAATATCTATGGAGAAAAAAATTATTGATTTGAAGCGTCAGATCAAGTCTGTCCTTAGTCGATCGTTGGCACCTTTAAACGTAACCAATGTGGCAATGCGCCTAGGAATTGATAAAAAAACGGTGGCTTCCTTACTGATAGAGATGCGACAAGGGGGGAAAATACACGCCTATCCAGCGGGGTACTATTCCACTCGCCGTCGGGAAATCCCCCTAGACAAGGACAGAAATGCGGTTATTATGGCCGGGGATTCGATTGCCATTAAAAATACAGATATCATCATTACATTACATAAAGTAAAGGAAGCATGGATATATGATGAAGACGGCTATACCTACTCCTGCCAAGTGGAAATTATCTCCAGTGACATTCGCCATAAAATAAACGTCTCCTGCCATGAACGGGCCGCACACACCCCGCAAGAATTCGACGACCTTCTGCCCGGTTACCGGTTCATCTTTTCTCATTTAACCGAGGATTCCATTCAAGTGGAAGTTAAACGACAATAATTACTAAAAATATAGAGCTGTGATCCACACACCATTTCAAGCTTGAACCACATCAAGAAAGAAAAAATTGTGACATATGACTTGACATTTCCCCGGTTTTTTAGTAATATTTAATCGCCGCTTAATACCATTCGAACCCACTCATTTAAGAATAAATGGCCGTGATAACAAAAACGAAATTGTAAATAGCAATGTCATTGCTTTTACAAAAAAAAAGCTATAAAAGAGGAAAACACATGATCTATAACATCGAGTACAAAATCACTAGGAAAGAGTTTTCAGGATTTGAGGAATTACCCGGACTTCTTGAAAAGAGATTCGGGTTTCAATTGCTGCGATGGTTCATCGCAGAGATCACCGACAAAGAGGTATCTGTGGAACTTACCCTCTCGGAAAAGGAATCATACCCGTTTCCTACCGAGCATGTAACATCGTATTATCCCGGAAAAAGTGCCGTGGTAAGCATCATACCCACGGGTATTGGTTGTGCTATTGGCGGTTATGCCGCAGATGCCGCACCCGTCACTTCCCTACTCGCCTCCTGTACCGATTTTTTGATTACCAACCCCAATGCAGTTAATGCTTCTAATTTCATCCATATAGACAAGAACGTCTTATACACTGAAGGGTTCATGATCGACCAATTCTGTAAAGGTGTCATCAATCTTTACCAACCTTTTGCCAACAAGGTCGGTTTGATCGTGGAAAAAGCGGACAAACAAGAACTGGAAGTCATATTTAATATAGTCAACACCGTTCGTGCTGTCTATGGCGTGGACCTGGAAACTGTGGTAATCACGGAAGAACCAGTGGGCGGAACCTGTTTTATCCACAAATCCGGCTCCTATGCAGGGAAACTGGAAAACACCCGCGTTTTATTCGCTGCTTGCGAGCAATTACTGGCCAAGGGTGTGAATGCTATTGCGATTACTACCAATATCAAGGATTTACCAGTGGAAAATTATGCCCGTCATTTTGAAGGATTGCATCCCAACCCCGTAGGTGGAGCCGAAGCGATTATATCCCACCTGATCGGGGCCAAGTACCATGTCCCTGCCGCTCATGCGCCGTTATCCAATCTCAAAGAGATGGGCTTAAAGACCAATGTAGTCGATGCTCGTGGTGCCGGTGAATTTGCTTCTGCCAGTGGACTGGCTTGTATCCTGATCGGTTTGGCACGCGCACCCCAGGTGACGCCCAAACCCGATTGCCGCGTTCAAGACGTCTTGAATATCCACAATTTAACGGCTATTGTCGCTCCTGCAAGCGCTCTGGGTGGTATCCCCATGTTATACGCCCACAAATATAAAATCCCAGTCATTGCCGTGAAAGACAACCACACCATCCTGGATGTTACCCGCGAAAAAATTAATTTACCCCATATCCTTGAAGTTGCCAATTATGCTGAAGCTGCTGGTATCTTGCAAACACTCAGAAACGGCATAAGCCTGCGCAGTATCTACCGTCCTTTAGACACCTTGCGCTTCCCTGGCCACGAACTGGAGAAATTGAAATAAAGTATTCTGCCTCAATCCACAGATTCAGGAAATAACACTGACGAAGTGAACAAGGAAAAATATTTTTCCTTGTTCACTTTGCCACCACAAGTCACTCTATCTAGTCCCGAATTAACTCTTCTTGACTTTCCTCCCCAAACCGCCTATAATACTCTATTGATTAGAAGAAATTTTGATAGCGAGGCATTCATTGAAGAGCAATCCAATAATTAAAAGTCATCTGTCTCTACCCTACTGGCTCAAACGTTTCAAACACGCCATAAAAAGAAACATCATCCAATTCAGTCCCACCCTGTATTGGCAATTGCGATATCTCCTACTCAGTTACCCCGAACCTGAACTGCCCCTGATTGATCAGTTTTGTGCAAAAGGTTTAAACGCCATAGACGTGGGTGCCAACTATGGGATGTATACCTATTACGCATCCAAACGTTTTGCCAAGTGTTACTCTTTTGAACCGCAACCCTATTTTATCAAAACTCTTGGCAAAGCCTACCGAAATACAAACGTGGAACTTTTTCAAATCGCGCTCTCTGATCATGCTGGTATTGAAACCATGCGTATGCCCGTGTGTGATCGCGGTTACAGCACCATTGATCCCCACAACCAACTGGAAGGAAAAGTCGACGAAAGCGACGGTATCGAAACCTTCGAAGTAAAAACCTGCAAACTGGATGACTACTCATTCAAGCAGGTCGGGTTCTTAAAGGTAGATGTCGAAGGACACGAACTGGAAGTTTTGCAGGGCGCCGCCGAAACCATCCGTTCCTCTAAACCCGTGATTTATGTCGAGGTGGAAGAACGCCACCGTGAATTTTCTGTTCAAGGGGTCGAATCCCTCCTGGCCGGGTTCGGTTACAATTGCTATTTCCTGCAACACAAGAAACTCTTACCCTTTTCCCAATTCCTGCATTCAAAAAGCCAAAACCAGGAAACAAAAAAAGATTATGTCAGGAACTTCATCTTTTTTCACAAAGAAAATCTTCCTGCCTTCGTGAGTTAAATGGAGAAAATGATGTCCTATACAAAACCCGTCACCCAACTAATCAAACAACGCACATCCTGGCGCAGTTACCAGGAACGCCCCCTGGATCAGGATATCCAAAAACAAGTTCAGGAGTTCTTGGCAGAGCAACAAGTCGGGCCATTTGGCACATCCGCCCGTTTTGTATTGATTACTGCCAGCGCCGAGGACAACGAAGCCTTAAAAGGTTTGGGCACGTATGGTTTTATCCATGGCGCCCGTGCCTTCATCGTCGGTGCCGTCAAACCCGCCGCAAACAATCTGGAAGATTACGGTTACCTGATGGAACGGATCATTCTTTTTGCCACCGATCTCGGCCTGGGCACCTGCTGGTTGGGCGGCACCTTTAATAAAAGTAATTTTGCCAAAAAAATCGCCATCACAGACAACGAAATAGTACCAGCAGTATCACCGCTTGGATATGGCACGGAAAAACGTGGGTTGATGGATCGTGTTGTGCGCTGGGGTGCCGGTTCTAAAAACCGTTTGTCCTGGGAAAGCCTATTCTTTCAGGACACCTTTAGCACTCCCCTATCCCATGAAACTGCCGCAGACTATGCCATGCCATTGGAAATGGTACGTCTGGCTCCTTCTGCCTCCAACAAACAACCCTGGCGTATCGTCAAAGAGAAAGAAACCGCCATCTTCCATTTTTACTTGCAACGCACCAAGGGTTACCAAAAAACCAGCGAACGATTTAAAATGACCGATTTGCAACGGGTAGACCTGGGCATAGCCATGTGTCATTTCCAACTGGCCACCCAAGAAAAGAACCTCCCCGGCACCTGGAAAATCCTGCCTCCCACCCGAACACCGCAGCCCGAAGACGCCCAATACATTGTCAGTTGGCTGGGAGAGTAAACGTTGTCCAATAGATATTTCTAAGAACACCTGCGGCCAAAAATAAAGTAGGCGCGTATTGCTATACGCCTGAAGGGTTCCATTCAAGGGAACTATAGAAAAGGCGGTAGTAAAAGCAAGATTTGTCCCCTAAAAATTATCAACAGGGGAAACCCCTTCCTGGATTCACCGCCAAGTTTCAGAAAAAACTGGACTATCTGGACATACTGGACTTACTGGACTTCACAAAACCTTTGATTTTTCCAGCTTGTCCAGTAAGTCCAGTATGTCCAGATAGTCCAGTAAGTCCAGCATGCCACGGTTATCCGTGGCTCTTTTAAAAATGATGGTGAATTCAGGTATTCCCCTCCTTGTTTTTTTTGGCAGTTTATGTTACAATGGGGGCATAAAAATGGAGACGAATAATCCCGCTAATCTTATATGTTGGCCTAGCCCTTTCAGCAAATATAAAGGATTATTACTCAGACTTTTTCGAAGTATTCATTAGTCATTTGAAAATAATAAATCGTATCAAAGGAGAAATGAAATGAATGTATCAGCAAAGAAACAACGATTCAAAAATTTTGTCACGTGGTTTTTAAGTCTTTTGGTAATGGTATTATTCCTGCCAATGGGGGGAATGGCAGACGAATTAACACCAGTATGTACTCTCCAAAACAGCTTTAATGTCCATTCCCAATATGGTTACGCCATATTAAATAACCAATGCTATTTCCGCGCCTGGGGGAATCCCGGGGGGGACACAGTATTTGCTTACAACGGAGTACAGTCACCACAACCCGCGCCCTATTTCACTGCCGGTTTAGAACCCTCCCGGTTCATTGCCTTTAACAACCAGCTCTATTTCTTTTCAAAGGACCTCAATCTGTACAAGTACGGCATTTATGCTTACGACGGTGTAAATCCCCCCGTTCAGATTTCCCCACATGTGTTTTCCAGGAATTGGGATACGCCATTCGTTGAATTTAATGGAAAGCTCTATTTTACCGCTACGCACGATACTTATGGAAGCGGAATATGGGCTTGCGACAATACCAACGCTGTGACTTTGATAACCAACAGCTCTGCTCCCCAAAATTTCTACGTATATGATGGAAAACTCTTTTTTGATGGATACTCCGCTGCCACTGGCAATGAATTGTTTTTTTATGACGGCGTGAATCCACCCCAATTGGCCGCAGATTTGATACCTGGAAGCAACAGTTCGAATCCCAAAAAATTTCAAGAATGGAATGGCAAATTGTATTTTTGGACCACAGATCAGTATGACCAATACTCGCTATATTCCTATGGCAATAACACGGCGGCAACGATTTTTGTGGGCAATCCATATTCCTTGGTCCTTGATCTGCTGGTATTCAACAATCACCTGTACTTTTTTAACCGCGATGAAGACTATCATCCTGAATTATGGTCTTATAACGGCATTAACCCACCTGTAGTGGCCAATCATTTATACCAGTGGTTGGACGATTCAGGGCCACTTGTAAGCACTCCTATCGTATCAGGGGGGAAACTTTATTTCAGTTATTGGGACTTTCAATATTTGCAACTGTGGCAAAACGACGCCTCCAATTCAGTATCACTGGCCACCCAATTACCTTATAGGGATATATTTGACTATCAAATCAAAAGTTTTTTTGACTTGAATGGGGAACTTTACTTTTTTACCACCGATGAATTATGGCGCTATTCTCCTGGTAACTCCCCTATTTCACTGGTTGCACCCAACGGTTATGAGCGATGGGATAAAGGTTCAACGCAAACCATTACCTGGACCGCTGACGCTTCTATCACCCATGTGAATATCGAATTATCCACCGATAATGGCCTAAACTGGACCCCATTAGCCAGTGCAGTACCCAATTCCGGCGCATATCCCTTTACTGTTCCAGACATTCTTTCCACCGAGTGTCTCGTTAAAATCACCGATGCCTACGGTTCTGACACGGATGTCAGTAGTGCCGTGTTTACTATAGAAGAAGCCATGGTGATTAGAATAACAAGCCCAAATGGTGGCGAGAGAGTGATGTTCAATGGTATTGGGATACACTGGGAAGCAGAAAACTACAGGGAAGACGAGCATAATATGGTTATCTGTGAATTCTCCTCCGATGGTGGTGTGACGTGGCCAGTAGCGTCAGAAGTTCCTGCTCCTCTGAGTCGTGGGATGGAAGGTTTGTATGTCAGTTCTGACATGTTATCCAATACCTGTTTGGTCCGGGTTCGTGAAACTACCGGACAAGCCTCCGACACCAGTGATGCGTTCTTTTCTGTTTTAGCTCTCAAAACCCTCACGATTTTAGCTCCTAACGGCGGTGAAAGTCTGGAAATGGGGGCGGTTCAACCTATAACATGGGACTATACTGGCGAGATTTACTCGGTCAAAATCGAGTATACTACCAACGGCGGTATTTCTTGGAACGTGATTACGAATTATGCTGGAAATAATGGCAGTTACAATTGGACAGTTCCCAGTTCGCCTAGCACTCAATGTCAAATCAGAATCAGCGACGCCGATACAGCAGCCAACGATATAAGCGATGCACTCTTCACTATTTCACCAGTCAAATCAATCTCACTATTAACCCCCAACGGCGGTGAAACCCCGGAAGCAGGATCGATTCAATCTATTACCTGGAACTATACGGGCACCATTCCCAATGTGAAATTGGAATATACCACCAATGGAGGTACTTCATGGGATATCATTACGGCTTCAACAGCCAATACCGGTTCATATAACTGGACTGTCCCCAATTCCCCTTCCACCAATTGTTTGGTTAAAGTCAGCGACGCCGCAGGCACGGCCAATGACAGCAGCAACTCCGTATTTTCCATTTTAGCAGCCAGAACCATCACCGTATTAACTCCCAACGCCGGTGAAACCCCGGAAGCAGGATCGATTCAATCTATTACCTGGAACTATACGGGCACCATTCCCAATGTGAAATTGGAATATACCACCAATGGAGGTACTTCATGGGATATCATTACGGCTTCAACAGCCAATACCGGTTCATATAACTGGACTGTCCCCAATTCCCCTTCCACCAATTGTTTGGTTAAAGTCAGTGATGCCGCAGGCACGGCCAATGACAGCAGCAACTCCGTATTTTCCATTTTAGCAGCCAGAACCATCACCGTATTAACTCCCAACG
>CAZCVI010000003.1:0-234726 GCA_964502145.1 uncultured Clostridia bacterium | reverse complement strand
ACGTCCGGGTCTGTGGGGGAGCCGACGGCGAAAGCCTCGGCTCTACCCGGCGAGGTTAGGAGGAAGTGGTGGCGCTACGCGACTTGTTCGTGGCGCTACGCGCCTTTTTTCAAAGTGCCTTCGGCACGCCTCTTTCTTTTTCCTAACTTCCTTGTTTCCTAACCTCCTAACTTCATCGTAGATGTGGCATGCTGCCACCATGCGGGTGGGACGTCGGCGGTCTCAGCAAAAAAAGCAAATAGGAAAGGTGTACTACATTAAAACGAGTTTTTGGGGAGTTAAAATTATGCGGTTTTTTGTTGGGGGTGAGACCAGAGGTATTCGCGGATTTCCAAATTCATCCGGTCAAGTTCAGCCAGAAAGCCGCTGGCACACAGGCGATAATTTTCCCCATTGGTTTCGATCTCCCGAAGACGAACTACCTGCTTTTGGAGCCTTGTAATCCTATCAAAAGTCGTGTTAAATTCTTGTTCATTGTTTATCATTAGAAATTACCTCCACAATCCCCCGTTTCTCGCGCTATGAATCCCGGTTGGCAGATCACCATTTTTATTAAATTCAGGCCATTCTTTCATAGTCTTATTATATTCCACATTTCATGATTTTTCAACTTTCTTTTTTTCACTGCAAGTTCTGGCGTTAAGTAAAGTGGACAACTTTGTTAAGACAAAAAAGTATAAAAGTTAAGCTTGTATAAATCCACATTACGTGGAAAATTATAAGGGTCCATTATAAGGTGGTTTAATTAAGTTGTTTATTTTGGATATAGAAAAGATTATAAAGTAAGTATATAAGGAAATGGAACATGTTTTACTAGTAAAGAATTGGGTGGACTATAGGCAAGAATTTTAAGGTCATAGACTACAATTGATCAAGTAATCGACGATCCAATGAACAATGATCAGCGATCCAGTTGAATACCATCACTGATACTTTTCAAAAGCATCAGCGATGGTATTGAAAAGCATCGGTGATGGTTTTCGAAAGCATCAGTGATGGTATTCAAAAGCATCGGTGATGGTATTCAAAAGCATCAGTGATGGTGTTCGAAAGCATCGGTGATGGTTTTCGAAAGCATCGGTGATGGTTTTTGAAAGCATCGGTGATGGTTTTTGAAAGCATCGGTGATGGTATTCAAAAGCATCGGTGATGGTTAGCGAAAGCATCAGTGATGGTTTTCGAAAGCATCGGTGATGGTATTGAAAAGCATCAGTGATGGTTTGCGAAGTGATCGGTGATGGTATTGAAAAGCATCAGTGATGGCTTACGAAAGCATCAGTGATGGTTTGCGAAGTGATCGGTGATGTTTTTGGAATTATCACTGATGAAGTGGAATGATATAGGTTAGAATATTTATTGGCAAGGGTTGCATATGAAAATCATAGGAAAGAGTTTTGAAACCTCTTGCCTTGCTTTTGATACAAAAAGGATTGGTTAAACCTGTTTTCTGGCGGATAGGAAAATGATGCTGAATGTAGGCTTCGGTTTAAAACCATTAAAGTCGACTGTGAAGAACATTGATAATAAAGTGTTTCTGGACCGAGTCGTTTAAATGCCGCAAATTTTTATTTGGAGTCGAAGCAATGATTTATTGCTTCTTGGGAGGAGATCGTTGAAATTTGAGCCATTTAAAGAGGTCGCCTCAAAAGCATGAATTAATCAACGTTTGGCACTTTTAGTTTAGCTATTGCGGTGATTTTTTTGTAAAATAAAACATTTGGAGCTGGAATGGAGGGTGTTTTTTATTCCAAACCATCTTCTCTGGAAATTATTATTTTTGTCATTCTAAATTTAGCATTTGGGTGCCATTTAAAGAAGGAGCAGCAGAGCAGGCGGGGAACTGTCGGTTAAGTAACACACTCCCCCAGATATCCTCAGGTTGTTAATTGCTTACCAACCCCCACACTCATGATTCACGGAGTCAACGCACTCCTGTTCCAAATATTCAAACTCTTGGTCCATGATACAAAAAGCATACACCACGGCAATGCACGTATGCGCATCACAATAACTATAATCCAAACTCGGACCCCAGAGTTCACCACCAATGCAACTAGCGATAAAATTGAGTTCACATTGGAAACTAATCTCCGGATTACATTTATCCCCTCCCATGGAGGATAGTTGTGTTGTGTAAAAAACAGTCATGGCGATTACAATAACCGCCGCAATGGTAAAAAGTGTTGTTTTTTTCAATTTATTTTCTCCTTTTTCGGTTTAAATATGACTGGTACAAAGTTTTCAAAGGCTAGCCCATAGAAAAGGCCATCACACTTGGTTTTGAAGATTGCACCTTCCTGGCAATTGCCGAAGATACGAGTGAGTTTGCCAAAAAAATCAAACTGGAACAATGTATTTTCATTATTTTTCCCGTTAATTTGTAAATAAAAAAATGGCGCATCCTTGTCCAAAAAGCAGCTTGAAAACATATGCTTTTGAAATGCGAGCGGCACATCTGGTTGTCTCTTCTTTTTTTCTGCGACACTTTTTAGCACACCTCTTTGGTAGTTACGCATTACCCGATCTATGTATATACTGAATTGCCGTTCCAGTTTTTTCCCATCGAATATAAACACCGTGGCACTACGGTGCAAAAATATAAATAATTTACCATTTTTTAAAACATCAAAAAAGACGGAATATGAATTGGGCTCCTGCCACAGGCCACGAGGGGAGGATTTACCTTTCAGTGCTTCAGCCCCTTCAAAATCGGGTCGGTAATAAATAAATTTATGATTGAGGCGGACATCCAGATAGGTGGACACTAATTTAAGGTTTTGATCCAATTTGTCCACAATACCATTGTTCGTTGATAAAACATACAGGCAGCCGGATTGATCATAAACTGGTGGAAAATGTCTTTGTGATCTTGAAATTCGATGAAGTCGTCGCTCATTGATATATTTGCCTCGTTTATCGTAACAAAGAATTTTATCTCCCACTCCATCATAGCACAATAACTTACCATCCGGTGCGACATACAACTCTTTATTCATTGGATTTGGGGTTTCATTTGGGCCGGCGCCACGTGAAAGCGTTTGCCCAATAAACTTGTAATTCTCGAATACAAAAATGCGCACCATTTTTTGATCATACACGTAAAGGAAATTTCCTGGTCCTGCGGCCAGAGTCGAAGGCATAGCAAAGAATAAATCCTCATCAAAATCAGATTCTATTTTTTTGACCACCTCCAATTGGCTCCGAGGAACCCCTTCAAGCGTATAGTTTGCTTTTGGCAAGCGATAAAACTCCTGACTCCACGTCAGATTGGGGAGAATCAGCAAGGATAGCAACACCATACCCAGGCAGAAGTGATTTTTATAGTTTTGTTTGACTTTCATTTTGATACTCTCCTACTTGTTTTTATCCAAGGTTTGAATTTTCTATAGCGTCCTTTTTTTGTGTCAGCCATATCATATCTCTACTATTTTATTTCTATGAAATTTATATTATCTATATTATATATTAATTTATATAATAAATCATCCAGAAATGTCAATCCTTATAGACATAAAAAAAATTATTTTTGTTCAAAAGTCAGAAGGGGGGGCTATGAAATTCTGTAACATGTAGTGCAACCTGGATTCGCCATCAGATTCTTGAAAAAACGTGGACGACGTGGACAGAGTGGACGATATGGACAATTTGGACCCAGAAGAAAAGTTTTTTTGGTTCACTTAGTCCATATCGTCCATATTGTCCACAACGGTTTCAACAATTTGGCGGTGGATTTAGGCAAGCTTCCAAGTCTCTACCACTATTCTATAAACATGGCATCGCCATAGGAGAAAAAACGGTAGCCTTCGGCTATGGCTATGGCATAGGCTTTTTGCATGAGTTCCAAGCCTGCAAAGGCTGAGACAAGAATGAAGAGACTGGACTGGGGCAAATGGAAATTGGTGATCATCTTATCAACCAAACGAAACTGGAAGCCTGGGGAAATGAACAACTGGGAATAAAAAGTCTCCTCTTGGGGATGCTGCAATGCATAGGTCTCCAAAGAACGGACAGACGTGGTGCCGACGGCAATCAAGTTTTTGGTTTGTTTGAGGTGATGGATGGTTTCCCGGTCCTTATGGGAAATGGTGATGCTCTCACAACCCATTTTATGATCGGCAATATCGGCTACCTCAATTTTTTGGAAAGTGGCTTCACCCACATTGAGGGTGACTTCAACGATGGGACTCCTTTGTTGCAGTTGGGCAAGTATTTCGGGGGTAAAATGAAGACCAGCAGTGGGCGCGGCAATAGAACCGGGGGTTTTGGAATAAACGGTTTGGTAACGTTCGAGGTCCTGGGTCCTGAATTTTACGGCATCGGGGAACTTACGTTTAATGTAAGGGGGCAGGGGCGCGTATCCGGCCTTTAGTACCTCATCCAAGGGTTTGCTGAACTGTAATACACGCCTGCCACGATGTTGACAGGAGATCACGGTGGCGGAAAAAGTACGGGAGTCGGCTGATACACCTGGAGGCTCTTGGAATAAAACGGTTTGACCGGGTACGAATTTCTTGGCGGGCAAGGTGAACGCTTCTACTTGGTTGAGGCTGGCATCACTGGTTTTTACGATTAACAACTCGACTGTTTTGCCTGCAATAGTGCCAAACAACTTGACTGGAATAACCCGCGAATTGTTCATCACAAAAAAATCGGCGGCGCTGGTGTGGGAAACGATGTCACAAAAAAGATGATGGGAGATAACCCCGGTAGCCCGGTTGACAACCATCAACCGGGATTGATCTCGCTTCGCAGCAGGAAACGCGGCGATACTGGTTTCGGGTAAGGGAAAATTAAAGTCGCTTAATTTCATCAGTCCATCTTTTCTTCAAAAACACGCAAATCCATTTTTTCATCGGGACGGGTGAATAACGAGGGGGATACGGTGGGGCTAAAGGTAATCTGGGTAAAATGAAATTCAACATTGCTTTTTCCTTCAAGGGATTGCTTCCAGGTATAAGGGAAAAGTTGGCCGTCTTTCTCTTTGTAATCGCTGTAACTGATTCGTTTTTCGATCATTTCTTTTATTTCTTTGTCACCGAAATAGAGGTCTTTATAAACGATTTCCAGAACGGTATAGGTATCGGTGGTAATATAAAAGGTGGTTTTATTATCGTTGGTGGTGGCTTCAATGGCCACGACTTTTTTACCATCGATCTCGGTGGTGGTGCCGAGTGCATAGGTGGTATTTTTAGCCAATAAAAGGGCCATGGTGTGCCGGGCATCGGATTCAAAATTCAGGGCGGGCTCGTCTGTCAGGTGGCCCATACGTTCACTCCAGGCGACCTTGCCATCATAGGCGCGTATGGCTTTCATGGTTTCGCTGCCAAAGCTGATATCGGCCCGATTGTAAATCTTTTCGCCCTGATAAATCACGGTCACTTTACCGGGAATTTGCCGGGTACCAAAGGTGATGAGCATGTCTCCTTCGGCTTTGAAATTGGCGAAATTTTGAATAGCGGCTTCACCACCCATGCGGGTCACACATTGGGCGACAATATCTTTGGCTTCCTGGGGTGTGGTTTGGGCGGCGAGAGACAATTGGAAACAGAAAACCAGTATATATATTAAAAATGGCAAAACAAACAATAACGGTGTCTTTTGTAATTTTTTAATCTCTTTCATGATGTGCTCCATATGAAGATTCATTATTTTAACGATTATTTAAACGATGTTTGGGCGGGTAAATTGGCCACGTCCCACACGGAGAGAAACAGGAGGTGGGCAATTTTCTCTACCTTTTGGGGTACGACGCGATCAACGGTGTCCCGGGGGGAATGGTAGTCGTCATGGCTGCCAGAATTGAGATAGATGGAGGGTATGCCAGTACGCATGAAAAAGAACTGATCTGAATTGGCCAAGGAACCCTCGGAATTAAAATTCATCTCGAAGTTGACGCTCTTTTTATTGGCAGCCTCAACGACTTGAAAGAGTTTGGGGTACTGGTACTTGCCCATCAAGGAGACCTGGGAGACATCGTTGCGTCCAACCATGTCGAGATTAAACATGGCAATGGTTTTGGCATTTGGATAAATAGGATGCAAGGTGTAATACCAGGAACCGAGCAACCCTTCTTCTTCACCGGTAAACAGGATAAAGAGGATGGTTCGTTTGGGGGCGACTGGCAAATTTTTAAAAGCGCGGGCCATTTCAATGACGACGGAGGTGCCAGAGGCATTGTCATCGGCACCGCCGTTCACTTGGCCGCGTTTGTCTTTGCCAATGTGGTCGTAATGGGCGCCAATGATGATCACTTCATTTTTTAATTCGGGGTCGCTGCCTTCGAGTTTGGCCACGATATTATGGGCGATCACGGGTTCGGTTTTAAAAAAGATATCCATGGTGATTTTTTTTCCTGCCAAAACAAAGGAATTGGGCCTGTTGGTTTTATCGATTTGTTCTTGGATTTGCACCAGCGAGTGGTTCTCACCGAGAATTCTGGCGGCCCATTTGCCATCAACCAAGACAACGGGGATTTTTATCCCGAAATCCATCTCGGCGAGTCGCATTTGCGGGGAGAATTCCATGAACTTAAAATCTTCACGGTCTTTCATGCTCTCTTCAGATAACAATGGCCAATAGGTTCCGCTCATCCAGGAACCACCTTTTACCGCGGTATTCTCATGGTTCAGGGGGTCGGTGACAAAAATAATACCCACAGCGCCGTGTTTTTGGGCATTGAGGATTTTCTGTAAGAGGGTGCCGTGCGCGGAAATTTTGGTGCCGTCAAAGGGGCTGGATTCCAATTTTTCACCGGGTTCATGGCGCATCACGAGAACAATTTTACCGGCAGCGTTGATATTATTATAATCATCGTAGTGATGTTCGGGGGCGGTAATGCCGTACCCGGCAAATATAATGGGTGCGGTGACAGCGGTTTCGGCAGATAAGCTGACAGGCAAAAAATCCCAATCCAACCGGGCGCGGCTAAGGCTGTTGATGCCAGTGGTGGTATCTGCTAATTCAAGGCGAATGGTTTTGTCCAGGGTTCTGGTGATAACCTTAACATTCTGGAAAAAACCTCCATATTCACCAGCAGGGGTGATACCGATGCCGCTTAAAACAGAAGTGATGTATTGGTCGGCCACTTCCATGCCGATATCACCGGTGGCTCGGCCACGACAATACCAGGAAGCGAGAAAGTCGATGTGCGACATCAACATGCTGCTTTTAATAGACTGCTTTGTTTTTAATAACTCTGCTGAATAATCAGTCGCCAGCATATTGCCGGTGCCGATAAAGACGGAAAATAAAATGATAAATAGGGTGAATAATACTCTTCCTGTCATGTTTTGTTGCTTTTTTATCCTCATGCGTTACTCCTTAATTTTTGAATCTTAATAATAGTAATACGGGGTGGGGGGGAATAAAGTTTGCACGGTATGAGTGGATTTTGGAAATTAGGTGGACGATATGGACGATGTGGACAATATGGACGATATGGACAAGCTGTAAAAATCAAGGATTTTGTGAAGTCCAGTACGTCCAGAATGTCCAGTAAGTCCAGTCTTTTCAAAAACTTGACGGTGGATTCAGGGAGATCAGCCCCCCTTTACAATTGATAGTGTTTGTTATACAATTATATCTGGACTGAATGAGGAGTATAAATTATGCCGAAAACTTTTGTAGAGAAATTAATGAGTTTAAAAGCGGGCAAAGATGTGTCTGCTGGTGCCATCGTGTCGGTGGAACCGGATTACATCATGTCCCACGACAATGCGGCTGCCATTGCTGGAACCTTTAAAAAGATCGGGGTCAGCCGTGTGAAGTACCCGGAACGGGTAGTGATTATTCTAGACCATGAAGTTCCCGCACCGAAGGAATCGTCTGCAATCAATCACCAGGAAATCCGTAAGTTTGTGCAAGAGCAGGGGATTTCCCATTTTTACGATGTGAACCGTGGCATTTGCCATCAGGTTTTTGTAGATGAGGGTTTTGCCATGCCGGGCAAGTTGATTGCGGGGTCGGATTCCCATACAACGACGTATGGGGCAGTGGGTGCCTTTGCCACGGGCATTGGACGCTCGGAAGCGGCGGCTATCTGGGCAACAGGGGAATTGTGGTTCCAGGTTCCTGAAACAATGAAAATTGTGATTAACGGTATTATTCCCCCGTTTATTACGCCGAAGGATATCGTGCTTTATATTATTGGTCAGATTAAAGCGGATGGGGCGGATTACAAATCGGTGGAGTTCACGGGCGAAACGGTGGGACTGATGGATATCGGGGAACGCATCGTGTTAACCAACATGGCAGCAGAAATGGGCGCGAAGAATGGGTATGTACCACCGGATCATATCACGTTTGATTTTATCCGTGGACGGGCTAAAAGCGAATTCGAAGCGCTTTATTCGGACCCGGATGCGACGTACTGCCAGGTACTTGAATTTGATGTGTCGAAGCTCTCACCCTCGGTAGCGAAACCACATACGGTGGATAATTACGCGCCGATTGAAGCGGTGGCGGGTACGAAGATTGATCAAGCACTGATTGGGACTTGTACTAATGGTAGACTGAGTGATTTAGAAGCGGCGGCCAGAATATTAAAAGGTCAGAAAGTAAAAGCACGGACACTGATTATCCCGGCTTCATGGCCGATTTATCAGGCGGCATTAAAGAAGGGCTTGCTGGAGATTTTTGTGGATTCCGGGGCGATGGTGTTAAATCCGGGTTGTGGTCCATGTTTGGGCGCGCATATGGGCGTGATGGCGCCGGGGGAAGTTACTTTTTCCACGGCCAATCGCAACTTCAAGGGCCGGATGGGCTGCCGCGATTCGGAAATTTATCTGGGCTCCCCACTGAGTGTAGCGGCCTCGGCAATCACGGGAGAAATCACACATCCAGGGAGGTTCTTATGATCGGGAAATTTACGGGTAACGTTTGGAAATACGGTGATGATATTAATACAGATGTAATTTTTCCGGGGAAATATACTTACCAGAAAATGGAACCGGAAGAAATGGCGAAACACGCGTTAGAAGACCTGGACCCTGAATTTGTCACTAAAGTTAAGGACGGGGATATCCTGGTAGCGGGCACGAACTTTGGTATGGGGTCTTCCCGTGAGCAAGCGGCAGTAGCGATTAAATACGCGGGTATCCGGGTGATTATTGCCAAGTCTTTCTCGCGTATTTATTTTCGCAATGCGATTAACGCGGGCATGCCAGCAATCAAGTCACCGGAAGCGGTGGCCGCAATTGAAAATGGCGACGCGGTGACGATTGATATGGAAAACGGACAGATTATCACGCCCAGGGGTACGTTTACGTTCCCCCCGTATCCGCAAACGGTGATGGATATTCTGAACAACAATGGCCTGATTGATTACATCAAGGCGCAAATAGGAAAAAAATAAACCGTATGAGTACGGAAATAATAAAATATAGTAATAATAGTATTATTACAATGGAGGAGTTATGTCAAAAAGAACAGTAGTGACGATGCCGGGAGACGGCATTGGTAAAACAGTCATGCCGGAAGCGGTCCGGGTATTGGAAGCAGTAGGTTTCGAAGCAGATTATGTTCATGGGGACATCGGCTGGGAATTCTGGTGTAAAGAGGGAAATCCGTTGCCGCAGCGCACATTGGATCTGCTGGAAAAGCATGGACTTTCCTTGTTTGGCGCCATCACGTCAAAACCGAAAGCGGATGCGGAAAAAGAATTGGACCCGGCACTACAGGGGAAAGGGCATGTGTATTATAGTCCTATTGTAGGGCTGCGGCAGCATTTTGATCTGGATATTTGTATCCGGCCCTGCAAGACATTTAAAGGTAACCCCTTGAATTTTGTGCGCCGTGGGTTTGGTGGCAAGATTGAAGAGCCGGTAGTGGATGCTGTGATCTTCCGTCAGAACACGGAATGCTTGTACTGCGGTGTGGAATGGACCAATCCCCCGGATAATGTCTATGCGGCATTAAACACTCACCCCAAGATGAAGACTTTCGCCAATACTCCTAAAGAGGAACTGGCTATTTCGCTGCGTATTTTCACCAAGAAAGCGACCACCCGTATTTTACGGGCGGGCTTTGAGTATGCCAAGAAGTTCGGCTATAAAACGGTAACGATTTGCGAAAAACCCAATGTCATCCGGGAAACGTCGGGTATGATGTTATCTTTAGGTAAAGCAATGGCCAAAGAGTATCCGGGCATTAAAGTGGTGGATACGAATATTGATGCGCAGATGATGTGGCTGACGAAGAACCCGGAAGATTACGGGGTGATTGTCAGTGGTAACATGTTTGGCGATATCTGTTCGGATGGTTTTGCCGGTTTGGTGGGTGGATTGGGTTTTGGGTGTTCTGCCAACCTGGGTGAGAAGGTGGCGATTTTTGAACCCACACATGGTTCAGCACCGAAGTATGAAACCTTCAGTCCGAGTATTGTGAATCCGATTGCGATGATTCTTTCGGCTTGCATGATGTTGGAGCATATCGGCGAGAACGCTAAATCGGAAAAAATCCGCAAGGCGATTGCTGAAGTAGTAGAAGAAGGAAAAGTAAAAACCTATGATATGTTAAAGCTTCGTGGTACACAGTCTGTATTAAGTGAAGGTGCAGCGTCCACAACGCAGATGACCGACGAGATCATCAAGCATATTAAGTAAAACAATAATTAGTAGAAAAATAACAGGTCAGGCGAAAGCCTGACCTGTTAAACTTTAAGTCACGATTTTCAAATAATAAATACTCTTTTATTTCACTGGACACGAGGGGAGAATTTGGGCACCATGGTTACATTGATAATTTTTTTACTGACCTGATTATGGCTATCCTTTATCATGAATACAAAACGATAATCACCCACAAAGCCTGGGCCGGGTTGCCAATAAAATTTCCCATTTTTGGGGTCCACTGTAAGACCAGGGGGTAAAGGCCGCAGATAGTTCCCAACCATGGAGTATCCGGCGACCACGGTAGCGTGATTACTTAATTGGATGGCAATACTTTCCAACTCGGTCATTTCGAGATCATACGTGCCATCTCTATTTTCGACCAATGACTTGAATTTGTTATCTGCTCTCATAAGATATTCAATATATGGCGATTCCAATGTCTTGAGGGGAATTGCAGTGGTAGCAGCGCTAGCAGTTGGTTGCGACAATTTTTCTGTTCCTGTATTGGCGCGGGGATTGGCTGTATTGCGCACGGTAAAATATCGGCTACCAATCCCATCACTGTTACCCGCGCTGTCTTGGGCGGTCCATTGGATGGTATGAACGCCGTTTGGATAGGGGGTAGTGTCGAGATAAAAATAACCAATGGCATTATTACTGTTGGCATAACCGGGAAAAAGGGTGGCTATATCGGCTCTATAAATATTATAGGTGGGATGACCGAGATTGATTCCATCTACATAAACATGAATGGTGGACGCATTGGTGGGAATACTGTTGGGTTGCGGGGTTAATACCCACCCCCAGTTAACGAAACGACTGCCACTGGCTACACCGCCGGGTGAAGGTGTATCAATGGCTCCAAAAGGGTTAACGGCATGGGCATTGTCACAGATAATGGTTTTGCTTCCCAATGAAGCCTCGAATCCTTCCATATCGACTGCAATGACATGTATTTTAAATGTCCCGTTCCCGTTATTGGGTAAAAAATTCGTTAACAACATGTATCCCCAACCGGCCTTGTTGTTAGAGGGATAGGTAGGGTAAGCGAGTTCTACATCGGGGCGCGCACCTTCAACCAGGAGGGCATCCCCGATATAAATCAGATTACCGGCCTCTTCGCGGTACAGCTTGACACTGGCTACACCGATATCATCCAATACCCACCCGGTGACGGGAATACTACTGCTGACACTGGAACCGTCTAAGGGAGTTGCAAAGTCTCCGAAAGGGATACTGGAAGACCCATTGGCATAAACTACCAAATTTACACTCACGGACTGGGGCGAATTAGTCGCATTGGGATCTGTGATCGTAACGACGCCCTGGTAACTACCAGGGGCTAAGCCTGTTGTATCAATTGAAACACTGACGGCTCCCGCTCCGATTCCATTGGCGGGTGTGGTTTGCAACCAGCTTTGATTGGTGGTCGCGGTCCATTGTAAGGTGCCAGCACCACTATTTTCCACGTATATATCAACTGCGGCGGGGGAAACTGAGGGGGTGCCGCCGAAATTTATACTGCTCCGGCTGAGAGATATAGTGGGTGATGAGATGGTAATGATTTTATTAAACCCATCATTAAGATACTTGTTTTTACTCAATGCCTGATATGCCAAATAATTTCCAGCAGACAGGGCACGGCCCGCCCCCAATCCCTGGAGGCTAAGGTTCCACGATCCTTTTAAAGGGTTCCAGTGAAGGGTGCCACTACTATCGAGACCCAATGATTCGACATTATTTAATGGAGTAAAGATTTTTATTGTATCAATCAAATATAAAAACATCTTTTCGAAAACTTCTTTATGTTCAGAGGCGATCATAGCGGCGTAATGAGGCGCAATAATCGGGTAGCCCACGAGTGCTGTACCATCATTGGCCCAGCCGTTATGACCACCGACACCCCAGGCGCCGTACACTTTTTTTTCTGCCACGGTCCAGGGTTCGGGGACTTCACTGGCACTTAACCCAAATAAACCGAAGGTGGCATAGTTGGAGGCTGAAAAATATTGCCATTGCTTATTAAAAGCAGTTTGCCTATACGTCAGCCAATCGTTGCCCCAGATATCAATTCCAATAGCGGGGAAAAATAGGGTGGCCAATTCATCGTTAAATCCAGAACCATCCCAGCTAGGGGGTGTCTTAAAGTGGTCTAATTTAACATTGGTTTTACCGGTGGCTGCACTGTATGCAATTGCCATCAGCAGGGATTCAGCGCCGAATATATCCCAACGACTGGCCAGTTTATTGCCTGCATAATCATACCCCATGCTGATGGAGTGAGCGCCATTATCGGTCAGGTCATTCCAATCAATATTCGTTATCATGGCTTCTAACTGTGAAGTATTTTCGCCCATAGCCTGACAAGCAAGGATTTCTCCAAACAGGGTGATCACAGTATCCACGCTGGACCACTCGGTATCTTTTACAATACTGCCATTTTTCAAGTAATGGGGCAGTAATCCTTTTTTATGTCGGGTGATGTTCAGGAGGGTATTTTTGGTTTTGGTAATAATTGTTTTGGCAGAGGCATAATCCACATAGCCGAGGTTCCAAGCGATGGCAGTCGCCAAGGCGAAAGTCCCAATGTTTTGCACGGCGGCAAAATCTTGAACTGGCCAGCGAGCGCGGTCTCTTACCAATCCTGAAGTGGCGTCGTAACATTGGCTGAGGTGACCATAAGTGAATAAAAATACAGCCTCGGCGATTGGGTATTGGGGTGAATCAATAACAAAACGAACTTCATCAATAGTGGCTTGGCCGGGCCCATCAACGAGCCAGTTTAATTTAGAGATGGTGGCATTTGTAACGTGGTCGGGGATGGTTAAGGTTAATGTTTTCTGGCCACCTGTTAATTGGTAAAACTGCTGTGTGATAATCACATCGTTCTTATTCTTCAATTCTATCTTGAATTTTCCGGTGCCTGAGACCACATCGACTTCAATCCCGGTGATTTTGGGTTGATATTGGCTTTTGACATAGGGGCCCAGTAGCTGGGCTGGGTTCAGTTCGGCTTTGAGTACAGCATTGTATAACAAGCTGGTCCATACACCGCCCCATCCAGAGGTAACGGTAACGGAAGCGGTGCCACCACCGGTATTGACGGTATATGCCCCACTGGGATATCCCATTGCCCCACGGTCGGTATCAATACAACTGTAATACCATTCTCTCCCGGGAAACGAAACACCATTGTAATCATCAATGATGATATATTGAGGAGAAACTGTAGTCGCACTCAATTTCTTTTCCATGACCCCCAGAGTTAGACTTGCCACAATAACTAACCATGCAGTTAAATGTTTCATTGATTTTCCTCCTGCCCTTTTAAGTATCCTTTGATAACAGCATTATTAGGAGAACTATAAAACAATCAGCTAAAAAAGTCAAGCCTTTTGGAGAGTAATAATTTATTTTTGACATTCCAGTGGATAGAATGGGAGTGATGTGAGTAATGGGAATTATGGGAGTTATGGGAGTTATGGGAGTTATGGGAATTATGGGAGAAAGAGAGAGCAGGGATAAATGAATGACTGGGGAAGGTGGTTTTTATAGGCCGCAGGTTTTTGCTTTTAGTTCGTCGATTAGGACTTTTTGGTTTTCTGAGTAATCAATGGGGACTTCGATGAGGTGGACACCGGGATGGGTTAGACATGAGGAAAGACATTGTTTTAGATCACTGCCTTTTTTTATTCGGTAGCCTTTTGCGCCATAGCTTTCCGCGTATTTGACAAAATCGGGGTTGTTGTAGGTCAGGCCGAAGTCGTCAAATTGCATATCCGCTTGTTTCCAGCGGATCATGCCGTAGGCGTTGTCATTTATGATCACAATCACTATATTTAAACCGAGACGTACCGCGGTTTCCAGTTCTTGTGAGTTCATCATGAACCCGCCATCACCGCATACAGCCATTACTTTGCGATTGGGATAGAGCAGTGCTGCGGCCATAGCTGAAGGAAGTCCCGCGCCCATTGAGGCCAATGCATTATCTAATAACATGGTGTTAGGTTCGTGGCAATAATAATTACGGGCGAACCATAACTTGTATACGCCGTTATCAAGTGCCACAATACCATTGGAAGGCATAACCTCGCGAACTGTAGCGACCAGGAACTGGGGTAAAATGGGGAATTGGGCGGTAGTGGATTTATCTTTGATATGTGCTTCGATTTGAGTCTTTAATAATATATAGTGGTCGAAGTCCCAGTGGGGTTGTTTTTTTACATGGCTGGCCAGGTAATTGACCGTGGTGGCAATATCACCTACCACATTAAGTTGCGGGAAGTAGACATCGTCTACAGCGGCAGCGAAAAAATTGATATGGATCACTTTTTTACCGCCCATTTCCATGAAGAACGGTGGTTTTTCTACCACATCGTGGCCGATATTAATAATCAGGTCCGCTTTTTTTAGGGCACAGTGGAGGTAATCGTTATCTGACAGGGCTGCGGTGCCCATGAACAGCGGGTGGCGTTCATCAACCACACCTTTACCCATCTGGGTATTCAAAAATGGAATGCCAGTTTGTTCGATCAGGTGCGTGAGGGCTTTGCCCGTATGTTTGCGGTTTGCACCCGCGCCGATCAGTATTAGTGGGGTTTGGGAGTGGTGGATCATATCCACCGCGTCTTGTTTGGCGATTTTATCGGCGTCTGGGCGTCTGACTGGATTAACGGGAAACAATTTATAAATAACTTCTTCACGGGCCACGTCTTCAGGGAACTCCAGGTGAACGGCGCCCGGTCGTTCTTCTACAGCCAGACGGAAGGCTTCCCGGATGACCGAGGGGATATTATTGCCATTGACGATTTGGCGTGTATATTTCGTGATCGGGCGCATCAAGTCGACGACGTCTACGATTTGGAAGCGGCCTTGTTTGCTTTTTTTAATAGGTTTTTGTCCCGTGATCAGAACCATGGGCATACCGCCCAATTGCGCGTAAGCTGCGGGTGTAACAAGGTTGGTGGCGCCTGGTCCCAGGGTGGCCAGACACACTCCGGGTTTACCTGTTAGGCGTCCATAGGTGGCAGCCATAAACCCTGCGGCTTGTTCATGACGGGTGAGGATGAGGCGGATGGAAGATGATTTAATTGAGTTTAATAAATCCAGGGTCTCTTCGCCTGGGATGCCGAAGATGCAATCTACTCCTTCTTGTTCCAGAGCTTTCACAAACATATCCGCGGCTTTTATAGTTATATTATCCATATTTTTCACTCCACGTATTTCTATACCGTCTTTTTTAAGCGGATAACTATTGTAATCAATACGAGGGGAAAAGTAAAGAGTGAATCGCAAAAATCTCAAGAATCTTTCTAAAATACTCTTTATAAACAAAAGTTTTGCGGAGCTTTTTCAAAAGCGACTTCTCGAAGGGCCGCCGGAGGCAAGGAAAAAAAGGGGACTGTTTTGCAGTCCCCTGAATAAAACATCGGCAATTAAAAAAGCCGAATAGGGTAATACACTTAGGAAATAAGTTTTCTTAGCAAGGTCCGATTTCGGAGAGTGTTATCGTGTTGCAAACGTAGTAGTAGGTGTCGCAGACGATGTAATAGGTA
This sequence comes from uncultured Clostridia bacterium, assembly GCA_964502145.1. Lineage (GTDB taxonomy): Bacteria > Acidobacteriota > Aminicenantia > UBA2199 > UBA2199 > CAZCVI01. The sequence continues at coordinate 218,561 of CAZCVI010000003.1, read as the reverse complement.
GTTCTGCACATGGCAGGATTGGTCTCGCAACCGCACCACGTACGACAGGAATAATTGAAATCAGTAAAATAATACCCGCCTTTGGCTGCATGCATCTGCTCGGAATTAAGATTTGAAACAGTGGATTTGTTCAAGGTTAATACCTTGTGAAACTTTTGACTCTTCATGTGATTCTCCTTTTTTTATTTGTTTTTTTGTAAAACATGTTTCTATCGCTATTTTGTTTTCCTTATTTTTTATTGAGCACCTCGCGCACCTTGGCGGCGAGGGCTTTCATTGAAAAAGGCTTTTGAATAAAATTAACACCCTCATCCAGCACACCGTGGTGAGCAATGACGTTACTGGTATAGCCAGACATGAACAAACACTTGATTCCCGGATAAAGAGCGATGAGGTTCTTGGCCAAGTCCCTACCATTCATCTCGGGCATGACCACGTCGGAGAGAAGCAGATGGATGTGGCCAGCATATTTCTTGGCTTCACGGATGGCCTCGCCCGGCGTGGCAAAGGCCAGCACCCGATAGCCAAAATTTGTCAGCATAAGACCAGCCATCTTTAGTATCGCGGGTTCGTCTTCTACCAGCAGGATAGTTTCGTGACCCGGTGCAGTGGCAGGTTCTGGGTTTTCTTTCCATATTTGCTCTGTCTTGGTAATGTGCCGGGGCAGGTAAATCTTAAAAATGGTGCCGTGTTCCTGTTTGCTGTAGACATCAATAAAACCGTTGTTCTGCTTGACAATACCATAAACGGTGGCCAGACCCAGACCAGTACCTTTGCCCATGGCCTTGGTAGTAAAAAAGGGCTCGAACAGTTTGTCCAAGATATCTTTAGTCATACCACACCCATCGTCGCAGACAGTCAGCAGCACATACTGGCCGGGAATAAAGCCGGGGTGGTTGGTGCAATAGGCATCCTGGATGGTTACGGGGTGAGTTTCAATAGTGACCTTGCCCACACCCGCGATTGCGTCACGGGCATTGACACACAGGTTGGCCAGAATCTGGTCGATCTGCGAGGGGTCCATCATGATAGGAAATATCCCTTCTCCGGGCAGCCAAGCAAGATCAATATCCTCGCCAATCAAACGACGCAACATCATGAGCATTCCTTCGACAGTCTCGTTCAAATCAAGCACCCTGGGGGCGACAGTCTGCTTACGAGCAAAGGCAAGTAACTGGCGGGTAAGGTTGGCGGAACGTTCAGCAGCTTTCCTGATTTCCTGTAACGAGTTAAAGAGGGGATGGGTTGGGTCTACGCGGCTCAGCGATAACTCGGTGTGGCCAATGATCACACCGAGCATATTATTAAAATCGTGGGCGACTCCCCCGGCCAAACGACCGACGGACTCCATCTTCTGGGCCTGCCGTAACTGGGCCTCCAATGAGAGTTTCTCTGTGATATCCTCGACCATCTCAATGGCGGCGGTAATCTCGCCGGATGGGTTGAGAATAGGGGAGGACACCACGCGGTAATTACGTACACCACTTGTTTGAGGCGTTTGCGTGGTGGCTTCGTGAACTAAACCATCCTGCAATGTTTTGTAGGTAGGGCAATAATCACACACGGTCTCGCGCGGCGGGGTGTTAAACGCGCGGTAACAGATCGGGTGTTGACCGGGATCGATAGCAGGGAACCATTGGCGCATCTGGTGGTTCAGTTCGAGAATCTCCAAGTTAGGACTGATAAGGGCCACACCTATACCGATGTTATTCAGGATACTGCGCATCTTGGCCTCGCTCTCTTCCAGGGCTTTCGCGGCCCGCTTGCCTTCAGCACGCATACGCAGGGCAATAATACCATAAGCCAAATCGCTTGCCAATTCTTCCAAGAGTCTGATTTCGTCCGGGGTGAAGGCGTTGACCTCGGCGGAATAAATGAGCGCCGCACCAAATACCTTTGTGTTTTCGTCCTTGAGAGGCAGGGCGATAACGGAGCGATAGCCGCGTTTTAATGCGTTTTCACGCCATGGGGTCATTTTCGGGTCAGTTGAGAAATCCTGGACATAGTTTATTACCCCGCTACGAATAGCTTTTCCCGCCGGCCCTTGTCCACGTTCGGTGTTGTCTGCCCAGGACAGTTTGGCGTCGGCAATATACCCGCTATCAAACCCAGCCCAAGCGACAGGGCGCACAGTTTTGGCCTCATCGTGCTCGACATATCCTACCCAAGCCAAACGGTAACCAGCCTCGTCGCAAATGATATGGCAGATTTCGTTGAGCAAGGTCTGCTCGTCTAAGGCGCGCAATAGCGTTTGGTTGCAGTTACTGATGGCCTGTAATTCGCGATTCAATTGGCGTAGTGATTCCTCGGCACGTTTACGCTCGATAATTTCCGACTCCAGGTTCCTGGTTCGCAAGGCTACCAACTTGCGCAACGAAAAGGACCACAGAGCCAATGCGCCTCCGATCAACAGCAAAACGAGAAGTAGTCCAACAATGTACTTCAACACGGCTTTTAATGGTAATTCCTGCATCTCTAACGCGCCAAACCACTTATGATAGATTTCCCGGTATTGACCGTTTTTTTTGATAATACTCAGACCCTGGCCAAGTCGTTCGAGCAGCAACAGATTACCTTCTTTCACGGCAAAGCTAAAAGGTCTGTTGTAGGACTCGATGACAACGGGGGATTGGGTAAGATTGGTCAGATTCAAATCCTTCATCAGCATTAATCCGACCAGTTTAGGCATCAGAGCGGCATCTCCCTGGCCCAATGACAGAAGTCTGAGCGCTTCTGGAAGACTCTTGATCAGGATTAAATGCCCAGAATCAATGAGCCCGGAAGAACGAAGGTAATCATGAGCCTGATCGCCTTTCATCACAATGACTGTTTTCCCTTTGATATCCTCGATAGTATTTAGGCTTTTGCCATCCCTCTTGGTAAAGAATGCATCATAGGCAATGGTGTGGGGCACGGAAAAATCGAACACTTTATCCCGCTCTTTTGAGTAGGCCATCATGGGAAGAAGATCGATAGCCCCTGTTTCAAGGAGCTGTCTGGCACGTTCCCAGGTATTAACTTTGATTTCCAGATTCATACCCATAACTTTGGTGACTGCGTTTATCAGATCAACACTGAAACCGTCAGGCAAGCCTTTTTTGTTGACGAAAGTGTAGGGATAATAATCAGCGACAATGACTGTCTTGAGCTGATTTTTCTGCTGGATGGTGCTGTCGGGAACTGAAGCTTCCTCTCCACCTACTATTCCTGGAAAAAAAAGAAATAACCAAAGTAAAATTGGATAACGCTGTTTCTTCAATTCGTTTAAGACTGATTTCATAGGACAATCCTCTTTGATTGTGGTTGGGCCTTTCTTCCAGAGGTACTCGAACTCATGCTTCCACCGTTGGAGGATGAAATTTAAACATTAACCTATTAAATACCGTCGACTTGCGCTCTCTAAATGTAATCATCATCAATTTCTGCTCCAAAAAATTGTACCATACCAGAATAGAATTTACAAGTTTTTATAGAGAAAAAAGTAAAAGCAAATTTATGAATTTCCTGTATTAGTCAATGTCGCTTTATTACCCTGAATTCACCATCATTTTAAAAAAAGCCGGATAATCACGGTGGACTTTATAACGGTCCCCTCATTTGCTATCCAATACCTCGCGTACCTTGGCGGCCAGGGCTTGCATTGAAAACGGTTTTTGAATGAAATGGACATTTTTGTCCAGCACTCCTTGTGGAGAGAGGATAGAACAAGTATAGCCAGACATGAACATAATCTTGATGCCCGGGTAAAGAGAGATTAGTTTTTTCGCCAGGTCTCTACCATTCATCTCGGGCATGATTACATCGGATATGAGTAGGTGTATCTCGGTAGCGTGTTCTTTGACTACACGGATGGCTTCACTCGGGGTCGCGACAGGCAGTACACGATACCCAAAATTCTCCAACATGAGACACCCCAGGTCCAGTATGGCGGGCTCGTCTTCCACCAGCAGGATGGTTTCGTGGCCCAGTGCGGTTGTAGTTTCCGGGGTTTCCTTCCATATCTGCTCGGTATTATCGGCGTGCCGCGGCAGGTAAATATTAAAAATCGCGCCATGCCCCGCCTCACTGTAGACATTGATGAAGCCGTTGTTCTGTTTCACAATACCATAGACCGTGGCCAGTCCGAGACCAGTACCTTTACCAATTTCTTTGGTTGTGAAAAACGGTTCGAAGAGTTTATCCAGGGTTTCCTTGTTCATACCGCAGCCGTCGTCACTCACGGCCAGCCATACATACTCGCCGGCAATAAACCCTGGATGGGTGGCGCAATAGTTCTCATCGAAGGTCACGGCGTGTGTTTCAATGGTGACATTACCCACTCCGGTGATAGCGTCGCGGGCATTGACGCACAGGTTGGCCAGAATCTGATCAATCTGGGAGGGATCTACTTTGACCGGCCACACTCCCGTCCCTGGTAACCAAACGAGATTGATATCCTCGCCAATCAAACGCCTTAGCATCTTGAGCATCCCTTCAACGGACTGGTTCAGGTCGAGCACTTTGGGGGTCACGGTCTGCTTGCGGGAAAAGGCCAGCAGTTGTCGGGTCAGGTTGGCGGAGCGCTCGGCGGCTTTCAGAATTTCTTGCAGCGCGTTAAAGAGCCGATGGGTGGGCTTCACCTTGTTCAAGGCTAAATCCGCGTGACCGATGATAACTCCCAGCATGTTGTTGAAATCATGGGCTACACCCCCAGCCAAGCGTCCGATGGACTCCATCTTCTGGGCTTGCCGTAACTGAGATTCCAGTGAGAGTTTCTCAGTAATGTCCTCAATCATCTTGATTACCGAGGTAACCTCACCGGCAGCATTGAGGATAGGAAAAGAAATAATGCGGTAATCACGTGAAACACCAGCCCGGGTTGTTTTTGTCTTGGCTTCGTGGACCTGGCCGTCCTGCAGTGTCTTGTAGGTCGGGCAGAAATCGCACACGGTATGGAGTGGTGGGTCGTTGAACACATGGTAACAGACAGGGTGTTGGTGTGGATCGATGGCAGGGAACAACGTGTGCATCCGCTGGTTTAATTGGAGAATCTCCATCTTGGGACTGATGAGTGCCATGCCAATGCCGATGTTGTCCAGGATGCTGCGTGTTTTAGCCTCGCTCTCTTGCAAGGCATCCTCCGCCCGCTTGCGCTTGGTGATGTCGATAAAGGTCACAATGACTTGCGTTATTTCATTTGTTTTGCTAAAAACCGGGTCCGCATTAACCAATACCCATACATCATTTTCTTTTTCTATATTCGGACGATGTACTCCCACAAGATAATTCCGTAGGGTTTGGTGTGAAACAAGCACCCGATTTACCGGGTATTCCTCGACTGGCATGACTGTTCCATCTTCTAGAAAGAAATGCCAATCCGGATCAACCGCTAATTTCCCCGTTATTTGATCTTCTGTTAGTCCCAGCAGTTCTTGAGCCATGGAATTGGATGTTAATATTTGAGTTTCTGCTCCATGTACAACCACTGCGGCCTGAATTTTATGAATCAATGTTCGATATTTTTCTTCACTTTCCGTGAGGTCGCGCAATATCAACAGGCTGGTCAGGCCATCGGCGAGCCTTCTGCCGATTTCTTGGAATAACCTCTTTTCTTCCTGCGTCCAGACCCGCGGGTATGAACACTGGTGCATACCAAACACCCAGGGCTTATCCAACTTGGGATAAATGGGCATAAACATCTGGGATAAAACGCCAAATTGCTTGGCCGTTGATATGGGTCTTTCTGTCCCGGCAGTATAAGTCACGGGAACATCTGACGCCAGCGCTTCCTGCATGTTTTGGGCTTCACCAGGGGACATTGGCACGTCCACATTCAAGACTTTGGCGCCTGGGTATTTTGGCTTGGTGATTTCCATTGGGACTCGAAACGAAGGTGCATTGGGGTCACACGGATAGAGGAGCCAGGCCCGGTCGCAATCAAAGATAGACAGCAAAGAGCTGAGAACGTCACTCATCATCTGTTCAAGATCATTCGTCCCATGTATCGCCCGGTTGATGTGATCCATCCATTCAAAGAATTGCAGATGCGCCAGTCGCTCCTCCTCGGATTGCTTCTGTTTTCGTTCAAGTTCTTTTCGGGCGGTTCTATTTTTTGATTCTCGCCATTCTCGTTCAATTGCTGGCAGCAAACGCTGAAAATTATTCTTCATAATATAATCATGGGCACCAGCTTTCATCATTTCAACAGCAAAATCCTCGCCGATTGTCCCTGAAATGACCAGAAACGGTATATCCATAGTAGACTCTTTTAAAAGCGTAAGTGCCTCTAATCCATTGAAGTGTGGCATTTTATAATCAGAAAGGATGATATCCCATGTTTTTTCTTTGAGCGCGACTTTCATTTCTTCTGCGGTCTGGATACGTTCATACTCAATGTCGTAGCCCCCTTTTTTTATTTGATGCACTATTAAAAGAGCGTCATCTTCGGAATCTTCGACTATCAATATCCTTAATACGGTTTTCATGGTTATTTTTCTCCTTTAATTGGAGGCGATTCATTGAGCAGTAACCAATACAATCCAAGATGACTGACCGCCTCGGCAAATTCATTGAAGTCAATCGGCTTTCGTACATAGCTGTTCACACCCAAACTATAACCATTTATAATATCTTGTTCCTCTTTAGATGAAGTCAGGATCACCACGGGAAGAAATTTAGTAAGTTCGTTTGCACGAATCTGGCGCAATACTTCAAGACCGCCAACTTTGGGAAGTTTGAGATCAAGCAAAATGACTGTTGGCATATTAGTAAGATCACGGTCGGAATATTTTCCTGTACCGAAAAGAAAATCCAACGCCTCGGCACCATTGTATACCACTGTAATTTCATTTTTAATATTTTTCTTTTTTAATGCATGAAGCGTTAACGCGACATCGTCGAGATTATCTTCCACCAATAAAATAGTTTTATTGATCATGATATTCCTCCTAATGGGATTGTAAAATATAAGGTGACGCCCTTTTCAACCTCTCCTTGCGCCCACACGTTGCCACCATGCCGATGAATAACACGTTGCACTGTGGCCAACCCGATACCTGTTCCTGGAAATTCAGCAGTGGTATGTAGGCGTTCAAATGCGCCAAAAAGTTTTTTTGCATACTTCATATCGAAACCTACACCATCATCCCGAATAAAATACACCGGGGTCTCTTTTTGTGGCTGTACACCAAACTCTATACGTGCGGTTGGATGCTTTGACGTAAACTTCCACGCGTTCCCAATGAGATTTTCCATGGCGATGCGCAAGAGCCGACCGTCTCCTCGTACTGTAATTTCTTCTTGAATAATAAATTCAACTTGGCGTTCAGGTTGAGTCCCGTGAAGATTATCAGCGATTTCCCGCGCCACTTGGCTAAGGTTGACCCACTGTACATTCATATCGCCACGACCTACACGCGAGAGATTCAATATATCATCAATGAGGTGCGCCATATGTTGTGCGGCAGATCGTACCCGTTGCAGATAATTCTTCCCCTGCGCATCAATTTTGTCTTGATACTCTTCCAGAAGAATTTGGCTAAACCCGTCAATACCGCGCAATGGCGCACGCAGATCATGTGAAACAGAATAGGCAAAGGCTTCCAGCTCCTTATTCGCGGTTTCCATTTGCGCGGTGCGCTCTAAAACTCGTTGTTCGAGTTCTTGATTGAATTTGCGAATTTTTTCTTCCGCACTCTTAAGCTCGGTAATGTCTACAAAGGAAACAATCACCAGCATTATTTCTCCTGCATCGTTGTATTCCGGTTCAGCATTAACCAGCACCCATGTGACAACGGGTCGGTCCGGTCGTCTTATTCCCAACACATGGCTCCCCAGAGGTTTTCCTGAAGAGAGCACCGCGTTTGCCGGGTATTCTGTGACCTGCAAAACAGAACCTTCCTCCCGCAGGAAATGCAATTCGAGAGCCAACGGGGACTTGCCGAGGAGTTGGTTCGCAGAAAGTCCGAGCAGCTCTTGTGCCAAAGGATTGCTGTCCAGAATGCAACCTTGGCTGTCATGGAGCATGATGGCCGCCTGGACCTTTTGGATGAGCGATCGATACCTTTTCTCGGTAGCACGTAGTTCCGCATCCCCTTTCGCCAGCGCATCCAGCATGGAGTTGAACTCACGCGCTAAAATAGCCGCCTCATCATCACCAGCAATCAATGAGCGAGCCTTGTGGTTACCGGAGCGGACAGAGTCGATAGTTCCTTTGACGACATAGAGCCGGCGGGTGATCTGGCGTCCCAAAAACCAGGCGATGATAGAACCCATAAAAATCGCAGTTAGAGCGTAGAGAACGCCGCTCCTGGTGATCTCTGTAAGTTTCTTGAGGGTCACCTTCTGCCCTATCCCGACCCGTGCCCATCCGACAAGATGACCGCCGATTATGGCAGGAGTGGCAACATCCACCAGTGCAGCGGTTCTTGAGAGCACGGTCTGGCTCTTTTTACGGGGCAGATCCAGCATATATCGCCCCTGTCTGGATTTATTTGTGTCGGCTAACACCCGGCCCTCTTCGTCCGCGAGAATAGCGAAAAGAAGCTCAGGATAGCGGCGTTGAACTTCCACGAGTTCCTGCAGGCCCGAGATGTCGTCCGCGGCGATCCATTCTGCGGCGGAAGTAGCGAGGGTTTGGGACAGGGCGGTCGCCTCCTCGATCTGACGGTCCAAGAGCATGGCATGCTGACGCATGGTCAGATCAAAGATGAAAAGAGCCATCATCACGGCATGCACTGCGGCCACGCCTAGAATGAGGCGACCACGGAGCGTACCAAGCAGGAAACAATACAGGGTCTTCATCATCGCTCCTCAACCCGCCGAACCTCTCTTTCGAAACGGGAAATGTATTGGCGTACCACATCGTAATCCTGGTCCGATGCGGGCAGAAAGCGGGCTGTTTCCATCCTCGCAAGAACCAACTTCCCTTCCTTTGTCGCATCAAGTCCGAGAAGGAAGACGCGGACCTGTTCCCGCACCTGCGCGGGTACATCGTTACGCACCATGACGGAGTTGTTAACCAGTGATTCCGTTTCCCAGATAACCTTCAGTTCAGCCGCTACCCGGGGATGTTGCTTTTGGAATGCACGCCATGGTGGCGGCCATGTCGCACCAGCCGCAGTCTGTCTCAGATAGGCATTCATGATGGCAGATTCCTGGGAACCCACGTAATGGTTTTCGATGTCGGTGTTGATGTTGATACCGTGGTTAAAAAGTAAGTACTGGGGCATGATGCAGGCAGCCAGTGCCGTGCGCGAGGGATAGCTCACCGATTTCCCCTTCAGATCGGTAATGTGCTTCAGGTCGCTGTCTTTGCGTACCACAAAGATACCTTTAAAATCTTGAGGATCGCCGGCCATGGCAATTACGTGGTAGTTTACTTTCATGGCTTGTAGGGTCTGCCAAGGATTGGGGAGGAGAAAATCGGGCTTGCGCGCACGGTACTTTTCCTCGAACTTGGCGTAATCCCGTGATGCCTCTAAGACCAAACGTTCACCATGCAATCGACGGTTCAGATAATCAATGAGGGGCTGATACGCCTGCATGAGTTTGGCAGGATTATGGAGCGGGTGAACCACAAAGTGATAGGTGGGCACGTCTGGAAAAAACGGTTTTGTTCCGAATTGCGGCTCTTTTTTTTCAAGTTCCCCATTACAACCATAAAGAACCCCGATTAACAGTGCCAGGGTGGTGACTATCATGCCTCGTCTGTTCATTGATTCCCTCCTGCAATCATATTATTATCCCCTATCGAATTGGGAAATAAAATGGGGCGCTTTTTTCAACATCTCCTTTTGCCATTGGGGGTATAACTCTATGACCATACCAATAAATACAACCGACTTATATTCTCTACAAATAATCATCATCAGTTTTGGCTCCAAAAAATTTTACCATACCAGATTATAATTTACAAGTTTTTAAGATAAAAAGCAACCGCCATTTTTTTTTATTTCCTGTTCTTCAAGGTTGCTTTATTATGCCAAGTTTTTTGTCAGTTTAAACAATCTATAGGTGGAGAACGAAAACATCTTTACATCATAGCCAGAATTGTGTATAATCAAATTTCTCCGAGTGGATAATGCTACCGCTTGACCGCCATGCTTCTCCACCGATAGGGTTCAACAGGAAACTGTTTTGCCTGCCCAACTTGCAAAGGAGACAACATGAACAATAGATTTTTAAAACACTATGTGTTATTATTTTTTTTAGCAATATCCCTGGTGGGACTGACTGCCCAAAGCCGCAAAGCAACCGATAGGGATGAAGAACCAATCCCAACATTTGTCGATATGATCATTGTTGAAGGCGAAGCAATCAATGATACGGCTTCAGTCCAACTCATCACGTCCACTGAAATCGAAAGCAAGGGCATCAAAACAACGGCAGAAGCCCTAAGAGCCGTCCCAGGAGTGCATATTCAAACGGGTGGCAAAGGCGAGGCGAATATTTTTATCCGCGGTTTCAGTCAACGCGAGGTGTGTATTTTAATCGACGGGATTCCCTTGGCTTCCCCCTACGATGGACAGATGGATTTATCCAATATACCCGTGGAAACGATCGACCGCATCGAAGTAGTCAAAGGAGCTTCCTCTACCATGTACGGCGCCAATACCATGGGCGGCGTGGTCAATATCATCACCAAAAAAAGCAATGGCGCCCGACGCGTAGCGCTGAGTGCCCAGTATGGTTCTGGGAAATCAGCGGATATGAACGGTTCTATCCAAGGCGCACTGGGAAAAGTACGCTATCTACTGAATGGCACCTACGATACGCGGGACTATTACCGCTTATCCGGGGATTACGGCACTTTTGCCAACCAGGGAGCCGATAAACGCGATAACAGCGATAAAAAATCATGGTCTGGGAAAATTAGCCTGGGTATGGATATCGGCAAAGAAGGAAAAGCAACCCTGAATTATAGCCACGTCAACCATGAAAAAGGCATCCCCCACCACGAAAGCGATCCCAAAGCCAAATACTGGCGCTTCAATGAGTGGAAAGATGGGATCCTCGATTTTGAATTTCATAATACGCTGGGCAATCTGTCGTACAAAACCAAAATCTATTACCAGTACTTCCAAAATGTTCTTGACAGCTACGACGACCGAACCTATACGACGCAAAAATCAAAAAACGCTTTCACAGATACCTACAAAGATTTCTCCTATGGCGGAGATTTGTTTTTCCGCTGGAATCTCAAAGAAAAACACCTGCTCAAAGGCGCTTTCCGCTATCGGAACGATACGCACCGCGAACAAGCCAATACGGGTAGTATCTGGGAGAAAAGTACATTTAACCTGGCTTCCTTACCTCTCGAAGGAGAATGGCTGCCCAGTTCTTTTTTTACCCTCACTTATGGAACCACCTTTGATTTTATGTTCCTTGATTCCCAGCAGGGTAATATCTCGCGAACTGAGACTTCATTTAATCCACAGGTGGCAGGAATCATCCATCTTTCAGAAAATCTCTCTTTCCGCTTATCCGCTTCCAGGAAATCGCGCTTTCCAACTCTCAAAGAATTATTTTCCACCACTTCGGGCAACATCAACCTCAACACCATGAAAACCGATATTTTTGAAGCGGGTATAGAATACCGTCCTCTCTCCAAGTTATCTTTCACTGGGGCAGTCTTTTACAATAACGTGAAAGACCTGATCAACCGCCTGCAAAAAGATTCTCCCTATATTAATATCGACAAGGCTGTATTTAAGGGATTTGAAATCGGTTTTGATTGGCAATTTTTATCCAATTCGTATTTATCCGCCTCCTACACCCGCCTCAAGTCGATTGATAAAACCACAAAAAGCCAGACTTACATCCAGTATCGACCGGGCCATGCCATCGATTTATCGCTGATGCTGCAATTGCCTTTCCGGTCTGCATTGAACCTGGAAAGCAATTACGTGTCTTCCCAGGTCTACTATGATAAAAATAATAAGGAGCTCAGTTTAGACCCTTATACGCTGGTAAATGTGAAACTGATGAAGCACCTGGGCAATCAATTCGTGTTATTCTTTAAAATAAATAATCTCTTTGATGTGGATTATTATGAAAGCGAAGGGTATCCGATGGAAGGCCGCATGATTTATGGCGGCATTCAATGGACGCTGAATTAATGCCATAAAACGTTCATAAAAAAAAGTCGAGGAATGCATCTCTACCCAGCCTATAGGGTTTTACCGGGCACGGTGCATGGATGCATTCCTCATATTTTCGCCCATGATTCTGGAACCGATTGGTGATTAAAGGAACTGGAATCATAAAGGTATGGGGGGAAAGAAAGACTACATTCCATGGGGTCACGGCATGTGTTACCGTTTCCCCATGGAGTGGTTGTGTTTTATCGTATAAAACTGTTTCTTCTGTCTATTTTATTCTTCCAATCAGTTCTACCAGCAGCCATTCCAAGATATAGTGCTGGGTTTCCACCAGTTGGATTTTGTCGCCGAATTCTTCCAATATGCCCCATTGTATATAATTACGGGCGATTGCCATGAACCAATCGGTAGTCTCCTGACCAAACCGCTCAATCATGACAGATTGGTAGATCGGACTGTTGGATTTTAACTGGGCCAACACGTACCAGACCAATTTTTTTACCGGGGTCAGTTCGTAATAATGTTTGATGGGTAATTTACCTGCTTCCACCGCGTTGATATAGTCATCGTGGCCGGGAAAGGATTCATAGAAGTGATCTGCCGCGTAATTATGGAGACCCGGTCCAAAAGAGACACAAGGAGATTGCTTTTCCCAGCGTTCGCGGTACACCGCGGTATCTTTCACCTGCGGCAATAGGAACCAACCCACCAAGTTTTCCCTGTACCCGGCTGCTTGCAGCATCTGTTTGGCGTCCCAATACATCTGGCGACACAACTGTTCATCTGGGAAATTTTCGGGTTCTGCACGGAAGTTGCGGATGATGGCCGGGACTTCGCGAATATCAAGACGATAAATAGTGAAGGATTGCACTTTCAGATTAATGCCGATCTGCACCGTTTCCAACCAATCCTCAAGGCTTTGTTTGTACAGACCATAAATGAGGTCCAGATTGACAGAGTGAAAACGGGGCACGACTTCCTGCAAACATTCCTGGGCTTGTGCCGAGGTGTGTTTCCGGCCCACAGTTTGCAATATCCGGTCATTAAAAGACTGCACGCCCACACTTAGACGATCAACATATTTCTCCAAGATCTCGATCTTCTTTGGTTTAAGGGTGATCACGCTGGATTCCACGCATACCTCGCAATGACCGTTTTGCCCGTACCGTTCCACATAGAATTGCAGGGTATCTTCCAGCATCTCGGAAGGAATGACCGTCGGCGTACCACCACCAAAATAAATAGAATTGACATTCTTTTTATCCAGGCCGATCCACTCATCCAGCATCCCAGCATGTTTTTTCTCCGCCGCCAGCATTCTTTCCAATTCCGCTCTCTTTAAAACCGGTCCCCGATAGTAATGACAGTAGGAGCAGTGTTCCACACACCAAGGCAGATGCACATACAAGGCAAAATCTTTGTACTTGTGGTATAGGTCCAAAATAGCACTTTGGTGCGAGTCATCGTATGGAATCGGCTTGGCCCCGCCTGCGATGGCCACGTCTTTGAGTATGGTGAACCGATAATTGGTTCCATCTTTACCGTGAAAAAAATCGTCTGGCAAATTGGAATCCGGCATCATAATTTTGTTCATGATATATTCTCCTTATGTGATTTTGTGGGGCAAATACCCCTTGATTTTATTGGTATAATCGTGAAATATTTCTTTGTTTGGACTTGCACTACCCAAAAAGGGTTTATGGCTTTTGTGGTTGTGATCTGTTTTGTCCATTTTATTCATTTATGGTTCATTGTTGTTGGATGATGGGCGAGCCGTACAACGGGGGTATACTGTAACCTCATATCCATTCTTTTGATTTTGCTTGTTCTTCGATTTCAATTGAATAAACAACCTCCAAAACTTAAATTTATTTCAAGCAAGAACTTGTTTTCAGATTCAAACTCAAAAAATTCAAAAATGGGAGCGAAGTTTCTAAAATCCTATTTTAACAAATTTTCGCAATATGTCAAATCAAAAAAAATATTTTATTTGCCTAATAAAATCACATCATTTGTTCTATTTATTTTGGAGACATACACCATGACACTCTTTATATTAATTTTTACCACAGAATAGTCATTAAAAACCTCCCTTCTGACCTCTCGAAATCTTTTTTTCCTCACGGAATGTATTATTATCTACGGAAAAGCACTGGCTGGAATTATTGTGATTAAGATAAATAATAAAGAAAGAATAAATAAAGAACAAATAATACTGTAATAAATAAACTAATAAATATTCACGGAAGTGATATATGATAATTGCATGGTTTTCGGGTTTAAAGTGATTTAAATAAAAACTAGTATGCAAATATTGGTTTATGAATAACAAAAGAATGATTTAAAGTGATAGGTCGATGTGCGCATGCTGTATGCTCGGGATTGTATTGTGACGGGTCTTAAATCCACTATCTGATTCTTGAAAAAACATGGACGATGTGGACAAAGTGGACGATATGGACGATATGGACAATATGGACAGTGTGGACCCACAACAAATGTATTATTTTGGGCGCAGGAAAGGCGTGCAGGAGGGAGCACAAAGCGAAATTTTTTTACTGCTTCGTCAGTGCTTGGCGGATAGCTTGGGTGAGGGTGCGGAAAAAAACAGGTTTGCCCAGTAGTTTGGTAATCCCCTGTTGTTTGCAGGTTTCCGCCGACAGGATGTCGTAATTGCCGGTGAAGAGAATGATCGGCATGTTGGGACGGATAGCCAATATCTCTTTGGCCAATTGTATGCCAGTCAGTTCCGGCATAGTATTGTCAGTGATCAGGAGATCAAAACTATCCGGTTGTGCGCGAAAGAGCTCCAGTGTTTTCCTACTACACGTTTCCGCTGTTACTTTGTACCCGGCCCGTTGCAGTAATTCTTTATACATCTCCACTATAATCTCTTCATCATCAACCAACAAAATAGATTCATTGCCCGTGCTGATTTTTTCTTCCTCCATCTCCTTTTCAATAACCGTCATCAAGATGGCAGGAAAATAGACGGAAAAAGAACTGCCTTTTCCGGGTTCGCTCTCCACCCGCACCGCGCCCCAGTGCTTTTCAACGATCCCCTGCACCATTGCCAATCCCAATCCTGTGCCCTGACCGACCGGCTTGGTGGTAAAAAACGGTTCGAAAATATGCTTCATTGTTCCCGTGTCTATTCCAGTACCCGTGTCACTGACCTGGAGCAGGATGTAATTATCCTGCTTCAAAGCCGGACATAGTGTGGCCAGTGCTTCTGTTACAACGATTGTTTGCAACTCCACAGTTAGTGTACCTCCCGCAGGCAGCATGGCCTGGGTGGCATTGGTACATAGGTTCAACAACACTTGCTCAATCTGCGTCTGATCTCCGAAAATAGAACCACAATCGGGACTCAAATTCAGGTTGAACGCGATGGTGGACGGGGTGGAGGCGCGTAACAGACCAAGCACACCTTTAACAATCGGATACAGTTCCACTAGTTTAAAAGCCAGTTCGTTTTTACGACTGAAGGTAAGTATTTGCTTGACCAAGTCTCTGGCCCGGTAACAGGATTTAAGAATGTTTTGAACATAACCACTCACCTCGTTGTTGGGTGGGATGGAATCCAATGACATCTCGGCATACCCGATAATAGGCGTGAGAATATTGTTGAAATCATGGGCAATACCACCGGCCAATGTGCCAATGGTTTCCAGTTTTTGTGATTGGTGCAGTTGTTCTTCCAACTTTATTTTTTCTGCTGTCATCCGCTGATGCTCGGTCAAATCGTGCAACATCACCGTGTAAATTTGACCCTCTTCGGAATCAGTGACACTGATGGCAAACTCCAAGGGGAAAAAAGAACCATCCCTGCGTTGACCATGAAGCTGGTGGTCGACACCGAACCGCGTTTTATGCCCCGATGTATGGTAATGATCCAGAAATCCCATGGGCGACTGATTCTTCTTTATTAAAAGGATATGATCGGGTTGACCATAGACTTCTTCGCGGCTGTAATCAAACATGTTCTCCGCCGCTTTATTAAAGGAGAGGATGTTCCCCGCCGCGTCCAGGGTAATAATGCCTTCTGCCGCTGTGTCCAAAATAGCAGTATTGAGCAACAACAATTTATCCTTGGACTTTACCGCAGTCAACCACCCGTCTTTCGCCTCTTTTAAAGATTGTACCATATGGTTGAAGGATTCTGTCAGGCTTCCCACTTCATCGTTAAAACGCACCGGTATCGTGGTTGACAGTTTCCCTTGTTTCACTTGTTTCATGCCTTCCTGCAATGATTGTAGCGGCAGTAGCAGATTGGCTTTGAAAAAAAACGGGAAAATTACCAGGATCAGCAACGTGGCAAAAACAATGGCCAGAGCCAGAGGGAACATCCGGTCATGAATATACTGGCAGTAATACGTGTAAAAATTTTCAATCACCGCCGCAGATGACGAAGAGTAAGGCAGGTCGCGACTAAACTTGATTTCTTTTTTATGATTGTTCCCGGCCCCGGAAAATAGTCCCAGGCCATAAAGCCGTGTGCCTTTCACATTTAAATAACTGAATTCGATAGTCCCGTCGCTTTTAAGCGTTAATTGCGCCGTGCGATACCTATGGGTAACCGATTCCAGCAGATTGGCCCAGGTAATAGTAATTCGCCCCGGTGCCGTATTCTTATAAATGCCTGATGTTTTTCCCCCCGGAATAGTAAACGAACCCCACAGCGGCGCTATCCCAGCCTGATAATTATTCCAGAAGGCTGAAGCCTTGATCGACCCCGCAAAGGTAACCCGACCGTTTTTATCAATGTATACTTTTTTCCTTGGTTGGCCCGCGTAAGGAAAGGGGAAGTTTAAATCACAGGGGACATCGTTTTCGTTGGTTAGTTTTAATTTGACGCCACGGGTATAATCCCCGTCAAAAAGCGAGGGAATCGTAGCAATATTGTACCCCTTACCCTGTGGTTGCGGAGAAAAACGAATGGTCCGGGTTTCTTCGATTAATCCATCGCTGTGAAATGTGTTGTCCCAGAGGGGGAAAACCAGGTAACCCACGGCGCCTATAAAAGTTAGTACCACCACCAGGGAAGTGCCCATGGTCTTAACCATAAAACTGCCCGATTCGCGAGAATGGTTGAGATAAACCACCACGAAAGCAAAAAGAAATATTTGGATACCGATGGGTAAAATCGAATTGACCAGGGGACTAGGTAAAACCCCGCTATCCCGTAAGGAGGTCATGAAGGCCATAAGCAGCGGAAGACAAAGCAGAAGTGCAAAGGCACGGGCGCCGGTGGCATCCTTATCCTTCCGACCCGACCTTTTTTCGCTTAAAAGAATACTGCGGCGTAATAGTACGGACACGCACCAGATTAATTCCACTGATACCAGTGCAGATAAGGGGAAAAAAAATGGTAAGGGTTTCGACGTGCCAGAAGTGGTTTGGGTAATGAATATGATCGAGATCACCACGCCTAAAACTAGGGCAACCAGCGATATAAGCAGTACAATTTTCGCTTCGAGCCGCTGTGATTCCAAAGAATCTGGGTATGAATAGGTAAATTGCAGTAGAAAGATCATGGTGCCCAGAATGCTGATGTATAAGGGAGGGTATCTCCAGAGACTCATGGACGGGAGCGAGACGTTAAAAAAAACGAAGGCCACAAAAAACAAGCTCAATCCCCCGAAAAATGCACACATCAGTTTCGTTGATGCCGATTTTTCCCGGAGTCTCCACAGATAAATAAAAATAATTGATGAGAGGATCAGTTCCGTGATATTGACCAGAGCCGGAGGGTTGATATAGAAGGACATTATTATTTTCTCCTTGCCAATGATGTCATACAATTGGCAGAATAGTATAAACCTCGTCCGCCATCATAGTATCGGTTTTCTGAAAAAGAAGCATAAGCATAATATTTTATCATCTATTTATTGTAATGGAAATAGAAATGAATTTCAACAAAAAAGTATCACTTATACTATTTTTCCCTGTCCAAAAAAAAGAGAACCTCTTGTCCTAGGAGGCTCATTTATTACCAAATTATTTTTAATTATTTTTTAATATCTCTTGCAAATCACCTGCTGAGTTTTGTAAAATAGAATCATGAAGAAAAATAGCACAAAGCCAGAAAAAGAACGAACAAAGAAAGGAGTATAAAATGACGCAAAAAAGAGTGGTATTAACCGCATTATTATGTATGGCTTGTATTGTGGCCGCAACCGGTTGCGCCGGGGCCAAGGTTGCCTATAATTATAAAGATTTCACTTTGATTCCGCTACCTTCCTGGACCAACAAGTATGCCAAAACCGACCTGGGTGACATGAGTTACTTTAAGATGTCAGCGCTGGTAGAAACATTGAATTTGACTCGTCTTCAAGCCGTGGAGTTGCAGAACCATTTCCGCGATTTAACTGCTGGTGGGGTTCCCGCGCAGAATGCTTTTACCCAGGCTTTGGACCGGGTACGGGAAAATCGTTTTGAAAGCAGGTTGGACCCTGAAAAATTAAAAAACGCCCCTTTCATCGTGGTTTTTGATGTGGATGAAACCATTTTACAGCAATACTATACTCGCTGGAAAGAGGGCAGCGCCTATTATGATTATAAAATTGTTTTTTCCGATGGCACACGTGGCATCAGTATGGCTCCCGGTTGGCAAGAGATAATGAAGACTATTAAAAAGCTGGGGGGACTGGTAGTAATTTACTCTGCCAATACCGACGAAGCCGTTTGGAAAATTGTCAATACGGTGACTATTGATGAACAGAAATTAGATACTTTTGTGGACGGCATCCTTACCAATAACTATCTTATCTTGCAAGGCAAGGAGGAGTGGGTACAGAGCGGAAAGCCATTAAACAACCCCATCGTGATTCCTGCAAAGGATTTGTCTTTTATGGACAGCACTCTTTCCAAAATTATTATCATCGATGACAATCCCATCCGGATCATTCAGAATTTATGGTTGCGACTGCCCAAGAAGTACCAGGCCGACGAGTATTACAGTAAACCAGAAGCCGCCGCAGTCTACCAACAGCAATTGCTTAAAATAGCTGCCGAAATCGAGGAGTCCGCCGCTTATGCTGAAAAAAATGGGATATCTTTTTCCAAGGCATATCTTCCTTATACCCAGTTAGGGCAAGTCACTTTACATTGGTTAATTCAAAGCGGCTCGTATACTGATGACCAAGCCATTGATTTTATCCGTAAAAACCCGGATATCGTGGATAAGAATTTTTAATGCTCAGGTCGCAGGTTATTCTAATTAGAGATATTATAGAGAGAGGCGTTCAGAAATGAGGCCCTCGCGGTAAACTTGAACCTAACCATAAAAAAGTTATTAAACATTTCATTGACATTCAATTTTATTTGTGCTAAAGTTAAACAAATATAATAAAAATCCAATAAGTTAAAATGAGGTGTATTATGATTAATGACCCTGAAATAAGTGCAATGAGTAATGTTTATGAAGCCATGAAGGGACTTGACAGCCTGCAAATGAAGCGTTTATTTAACTGGCTGATCAGTAAGTTCGACTTGGATGAAGAAAAAACCATGGCTATGATTGCTACTGTTCCTGTTGTTCGCGAAACTGCCAAAGTAGAAGTAAAAGCGGAACCACCAGCAGAACCAAAAGTAGAAACCAAACCAGAACCGAAAGCAGAACCAAAAATTGAAGAGATAGTGGGAAAGAAAACGAGAAAAAAAAGAGTGGTCAAAACCCCACTTAAACCAGAACCTGTCGCAAAAAAAGTGGACGAAACTGAAGAACCCCAATCCTTGGCAGAAGGAAAATCCTCTGGCGACGATGAAGAGGATAAAGTGGAGTTAAGCGAAGTAGACTTGAGACTTCAAGCCCTGAGGGAAGGGAAAGAATATATCGACGAAAAGTCACTCTCCACCAAGGGGTTCGGATTGAAGCGGTATAAGACGATTGAAAATTTGTTCTTGTCCTCTAATACTAAAACTGTATCCTCCCGGATATTACTGGCGGCTGCTTTTTTACAAGAGAAACTGAATTTTACTGAAATTGGCAGTTATGATGTTAATTCCCGTTTGAAAAAAATGGGGTACGGTGTGGCTAATATTACGACAGCTCTCGCTAGCTTGTTTAAGAAAAACCCACCCTGGTTGCAATATGTCCAAAAAGAGGGGGACGATTCCAAACAATCCAAACGGAGATTCATCGTCACCGAAGAAGGACTTAAAGTGGCCAAATCCTATCTTAAAGGGATATCCGAATAAATTCCCTTTGAAACGATAATTAAAACATGATAATTGTAACATGATAATTGTAACATGATAATTATAACTGGAATATAACATGGAAATTAAAATCCGTTGAAAGACAATGAAAAAACTATTTGTAGTTGATACCGATTTAGACTTTCAGGCTCAGATTCATGCTCTCTGTCCACCCGATCAAGTGGAGTTAAGTTTTTATTCTTCCGGGATGGAAATCTTTTCAATCCTGTCCACCGATAAACCACAACTGGTTTTTTTGGACCTTGAAATCGAAGACCTTAACGATTTTGTGATGCGCGACTTGTTGAAAAGAATCACTGTAACCAATAGTTTACCCCTGCTGGTGACTTACTCCGACCAGTCCGAAAGGGTACGTAAACAGTATGAGAAAATTAATTATAAAGCCAACGGATATTTTAAAAAACCTGTTTCCAATGATCAATTAAAAGAACTCATTTTTCAGTATCTTAAGCTGGAAGATGTAGTCAAAAGTGATGAAACCGATACCCTTTTGGAATTTGTTCCTCCTAAGGTAGAGGCCAAGGTCGAGGGCTTCGTCGAATTTGGCGAATCCATGGATGACGAAGATGACAACTTTTCCGATGACAATATCGACCGGCTGGTGCGGGGCGGGTCAGAGGAGATAGAGGAAGAATCCTTCCCACAGCAAGCGGTTGAAAAAGACGATAAGGAATCCACCAATCCTTTTGGTGAAGATTTGATGGAAACCCGGCAGGATGGACCTGGCACAATTCCCCGGTCCAACCTGGACGATCATGCCGAATCAGACTTGGAAGCCGAATTTGGACTGGATGCTAAATTTGATGATTCCTTCCTTGAATCTCCTCGAACCTCCCACACTAAACAACAGGAATCCCCTGTTGCTGCTCCCGTTAGTCGCGGTGACCGGGAATTGGAAAACCAGGTGATATCACTCGAACGGCAAAATGAATTCCTAAGAACGGAAAATAAAAAATGGATAGCAAAAGCCGAATCATTACAGGCTGATACCACAACGGCCCACGAGGAAAACCGGCAATTAAAAAACCAATTGGATGAAATTCTAGGCCAGTTGCACCAGGATCGTAGGGAACTTGAACGAAAAGAATCCGGACTCACTACTAAATTAGAAACGCTTTCTTTGGAAAAATCGGAATTGGAAGCCCAAATCGAAAATAGAACAGAAAAGTCCGGGCAGTTGCAACTAGAGAATAACCGGTTATTGCAACAGGTTGAGACTCTGGAGCAGCAGTTGGCACAGGCAGTGAATGAAACAGACGGACTCCAGCAACAAGTCAAACAATTGGATCTCCAATTAACAAGTATAGCGGCAGAGAAAAACCTCCTGGAAACCCAGATTACCGACATAGCCAACCGTTTGACCGATAAAGAACGGGAAATGGTCGCGATGAACCACGAGTTTGAAAAGCATCTGCAAGAAAAATCCGATAAATTGATCCAGCAAACTGAAGATCGCTTGAATTCCGAATTCAAGCAGAAAGAGGAGCGGCTCATTCAGAGTTTAAGGAAATTTCAGGAAGAAACCAAACGCCGGGAAACTGAACTTCGCAATGAAATCGAAACTCTGAGTCAATCGGGTCAAATGATTAACACCGAGAAAGAAGAGTTAAAGAAACGAGAGGATTCCCTTAATCGTACCGTGTCCACCCTGGCAGAGGAAAAGGTCATGTTGGCCGAGCAGATCGCCTCTTTTGAAAAAGAATGGGCCAGAAGCCGGCAGATGATGGATGAGATGGAAGCGACACATCGGGAAACAGTGGACCAACTGGCACATGAATTAGAAGGGAACCGCAACCAGATTCATGATTTAAAAAGCAAGATAGAATCACTGGCTGGCCTCCTGAAGAACGCCCTCTCCTTAACCGTGGAAGAAAACCCCTCTGTTTATAAATAAATTAAGTGTTCCATTCACCGGAGAAGTAGAAAGGATTTCTTCCCGTTTAACCTGAGTAGCGACCTTGTACGCAATGTCTCCACTATTTTTTTCCCCGATAGTTGTTTTATCTTGTATTGACATCGTGCCTGCTTTTTTATACAATATGAAATGACAAAAAATCAATTGCTAATCACACAGAGAATTATCGCCGCATCTCTGCACTATAAAAAAAACAGGTGTGGTATCACTAATCAGGAGGAGTATACAGTATGATGAACAAATCAGTATTCATTTTCGTTTTTGGCCTGGTTTTGGCTATGTTTTTAGTTTCATCCCCGTTGCAGGCTTGTACCAATTATTTAATTACCAAAGGTGCATCTGCCGATGGTTCCGTTATGATCACTTATTCTGCCGATTCCCACGTGTTGTATGGAGAGCTATATTATACCAAGGCCAGTGATCACATGGCAGGTTCTCCGCTGAATATTTACGATTGGGATTCTGGTAAATATCTGGGTCAGATCAAACAGGTTGCCCACACGTATTCTGTAGTGGGTAATATGAATGAACACCAGGTTTCTATCGGTGAAACCACCTATGGCGGGCGCGAGGAATTAAGAGACCCCACCGCGGTTATGGATTATGGTAGTTTGATGTATATTGCTTTACAACGTGCTAAAACTGCCCGGGAAGCCATTACCGTTATTTCTAGTTTGATGGAGGAATACGGGTATTATAGTTCCGGCGAGTCGTTTTCCATTTCCGATCCCAATGAAGTCTGGATCATGGAAATGATCTCCAAGGGAAAAAAACAGAAAGGCGCCGTTTGGGTGGCCTTACGTGTCCCAGATGGTTATATTTGTGGTCATGCCAACCAGGCCCGTATCGCCACATTCCCGCTCAATGATCCCAAAAACTGCCTCTATGCCAAAGATGTGATCACTTTTGCCAGGGAAATGGGATATTTTACCGGTAAAGATGAAGAGTTTCGTTTTGCCGATACATACGCGCCCATGAGTTTTGGTGGTTTGCGTGCCTGTGAAGCCCGGGTGTGGAGCATGTTCAATCGAGCAGCCCCTTCCTTAAAACTTTCACCTGAATATATCAAGGGAAATGCCGAGGCTGAACGTTTACCACTCTGGATCAAACCGGATAAAAAATTATCCGTCCACGATGTCATGGAATTAATGAGGGACCATTTTGAAGGAACTGATCTGGATATGACCAAAGATATCGGGGCTGGTCCGTATTGCTTGCCTTACCGTTGGCGACCTTTGACTTGGAAGATCAACGAGGAAGAAAAAGTAAGCTATACCAATGAACGTGCTACATCTACCCAGCAGACTGGTTTTTCTTTTGTAGCCCAATCTCGGTCCTGGTTACCCGGTCCTATTGGTGGTGTGCTTTGGTTTGGTGTTGACGATACTTACAGTACCGTTTATGTGCCTATGTACTGTGGTATTCGTGAAGTGCCCAAAAGTTTTGCCGTGGGCACAGGTTCTTTTTACCAGTTTACCTGGGATTCCGCTTTTTGGGTGTTTAATTTCGTGGCCAATTATACTTATTCCCGCTATAGTGATATGATCAAGGATGTTCAGGTTGTACAACGGGAATTGGAAGGTGGCTTTTTCGCCGCCCAACCCGAAGTGGAAAAAGCTGCCCTTAGTCTCTATGAAAAAGCCCCTGAACTGGCCAGGAATTATCTTACTGAATACTCTGTCAAACAGGGTGAAGATGTGGTCAAACGGTGGAAAAAATTGGGCGAGTTTTTGATCTACAAGTATTTGGACGGGAATGTCAAGACAGAATTAAACAAAGTCACCCATCCCGGTTACCCCAAAGCTTGGTATGAAAAAATTGTCCAAGAAAAAGGGGAACACTTCAAAGTTAGGCCCGTCAAAGGCGAATTAGAAGAAACTCATTAAGAAGCATTATAGAAATGATGGAGGGGACTCCCCCCCTCCATGCATTTCAAATGGTTTATTTACGGTGACTAAGAAATATGAATACACTATCATCTATGCCTCCAGTAGCTAAAAACCTTTTCGCTGATCTAAATATTAGGGATTCTGGACTTCTCAAACTTTCTTCTTATTGTCCAGATAGTCCATATCGTCCATGTCGTCCAGTTTGTCCATTATATCTACTATCTTTTCAAAAATTTGACCATTAATATCACGAGTGCGAATTTTGAAAAAAAACGTTGTTACTCTAAAAACATCAAGGAGGAAAATGTGAAATCGCGATTTTCAATTGTGATATCGTTATCTTTAATAATACTATCGTTTCTTTTTAATTCCTTATTATACCCTGGCATAGATCAAACACAGCAGCGGCGCAAAGTTAAAGCCCCCGAGTTCCCGACTGGCTTGACTTGGATTAACAGCGAAGAAAAACTTTCCCTGGAAAAATTTAAAGGTCACATCATTCTATTTGATTTCTGGACCTATTCTTCCATCAATTGCTTGCACATCCTGCCAGACCTGGAATACTTGCAAGAAAAATACAAGGATGAACCTTTTGTGATCCTGGGTGTCCATTCAGGAAAATTCTACAACGAACAAGATGCGGAGAATGTCCGCTCCGCCGTGGTCAGATATCATATTACTTATCCCGTGGTAGTGGATGAGAAACGCGCCATCTGGCGTCAATATGGTGCCAAAGCGTGGCCCACGTTTATATTGTTGGACAGTGAAGGGTATGGTCTGGTAGTATTAACCGGTGAAGGACGCAGACAAGTTCTGGACCAACTCATCGCCGATGCCCTTCAGCAGGGAGCTAAGAATAAAACCCTGGTAAATAAAACATATTCATTCAAACCCCCTCTTATTCAAACCAGCCTACTCTCCTTTCCGACTAAATTGGCCCTGGACAGCACCGCGAATATTCTGTATATTGCTGATTCCGGGCATAACCAGATTATCGCCGCTAAACTTCAATCACCCGATACCGCCACTATTCTCCAACGCATCGGTTCCGGGAAAAAAGAGTTTAAAAACGGCGATTATAGCAATGCCGCTTTTGCCAATCCCCAGGGTTTGACCTTTCACCAAAGCACTCTTTATGTTGCGGATACAGACAACCATGCTATCCGGGCAGTAGACCTCACTCAAAAAAAAGTGTATACTTTAAATGGAGATGGCAAATACGGTGATTTTGGTCAACCCAACTCTCCCACTGACCTTGTCTTCTATGATAACACCCTCTATATTACCATGGCCGGGAACAATCAACTGTGGAAACTGGATATCGCCAAAAAAAAATTGACACTCTTTGTGGGTAATGGTTATGTAAATATGATTGATGGCAGTGCTCTGGGTGCCAGTTTGGCCCAACCTTCCTGTATTACCCTTGATGAAAAAACACGGCGCTTCTATTTCGTGGACTCCGAATCCTCCGCGCTCCGCTGTTACTCCCTCCCGGACAATGAAGTAAAAACATTGATTGGTCAGGGTTTGTTCAAGTATGGTTTTGGCGAGGGAAAATTTGCCGAGGCCGCTTTACAGAATCCTCTGGGAATTTTTTATAGCACCGGGAAAATTTATATCGCCGATACATTTAACCATGCCTTACGTGTAGCTGACCTGGAAAAAGGCGAACTTCGTACCCTGGTCAGCCAGATTAATAACAGTAAAACCAATATCAACATCGAAGGTACAGCCACAATTGCCCTCTCCCTCTGGGAACCCAACGGACTGCTGGTAGTTAACGATACTATCTATATTGCCGATACCAACAACCACCAGATCCGGATATATAACATGGTAACAAAGAAATTGGATACGCTAAAAATTACGGAAGAAGATTAACTTTCAAAAAAGATGGGCCCACGAATTACACGAATTTACACGAATTGATTATAAATAAAATATTAAATGTTTTCTTTTAATTCGTGTCAATTCGTGAAATTAGTGGGGAGGTTTTTTTCTTCTTCTACCAATTCCCCGTATTTGAGGAATTTTTTATGCTCTTCCACATTACAAAAATCCACCGGTTCTGTGCCCCGGATGAACGCTTCCCAGAAAGGGTAGAGGCAATCCGGTGATAATAGTTTGCCGGTTTTTTTATCGATTTCGATCATATTGATACCCGCTGGTTTTCTGAATTCGCGTGGTTCGTTGTAGTTTGAAAGGTATTTCTCCATAAAACCCACAAAAATCGGCGACGCTGCACGGGATCCTGTTTCTTCGTAGCCCAGTGATTTTTTTAATTCAAACCCCACCCACACCCCCACTGTTACCGAAGGAGAAAACCCGATGAACCAAGCATCTGTATAGTCGTCGGAAGTACCCGTTTTCCCACCAATAGGGGCGTTTAAATGTTTGGCACGCTGCCCTGTTCCTGATTGTACCGCGCCCTGCATTAGATTGTTTATAATATAAGCGGTTTCTTCTTCGATCACCTGTTTTTTATCCGGGTAACTTTCTTCCAGAATATTTCCGTTTTGATCTACCACCCGTCTGATGAAATAAGGGTTGACCCGCATCCCCAGGTTGGGAAAAACGGTATAAGCCGCTACCATATCTTTTAATGTTGTTTCAAACGCTCCCAGCGCCAGCGACATATAGGGTTTAAACGGTGTGGAGATACCGAAACGTTTCGCATATTGGACTAAAACTGGAGGTGTGATAAAATCCACGATTCTGGCGCTAATGATGTTTCGCGATTGCTCGAAAGCCTCGCGCAATGTAATGGGACCAACAAAATCTCCGCTGTCATTCTGCGGTTGGTACGGCGTGTTGGTCCATTGATTCTCAAAGGTAACCGGTGTGTCTTCCATGATGGAAGCAGGATTAAAGCCCTGTTCAATAGCCGCTGTATAAATAATCGGTTTGATAGTGGAACCCGGTTGCCGCAAGGCGCGGGTGGCATGGTTCCATTGACTTCGTTTGAACGAATACCCACCTACCATCGCTTTAACCTCGCCTGTTTTATTTTCAACAACCAGGAGCGCCCCTTCTACTTCCGGTTCTTGTTCCAAACCCAGTATTAAAGGTTCGTCCTGATGCTCTGGAACTTCTTTGATTTTAAAAAGAGCCACATCGCCTATTTTTAGAATTTTTGGCAGTGGTAATCCTGTCCATAACGTATCTTTAGCCGCTAATAGTCCCTTGCGGTTAGCGATTTTTATAATGCCTTCCTTGTTGTCTATCGTTAATACTATCCCTTCCACTATCTCGTTTTTTTCTAGTTTTAAGCGTTCCCATGAAGGGATTAGAAACATCGGGAGACGTTGCGCGTGTATTTTGTATTCTTTTAGGAGATTCTTTAAATTACCGCGCCATCCCCTTCGTTTATCCAGTTCATGCAGTCCATTTATTAATGCCCATTCCGCCCATTTTTGCATGTCGCTGTTCAGCGTGGAATAAATTTCCAAACCCCCCGTGTAGAGGCGTTGATCGCCGAACTTTAATTCCAATCGTTTCCGAATCTCGTCCACGAAATAGTCGCCGATTTGATCGCGGTCGAATTCATGGGCAAGCTGGGGTAGGGGAGTTCTCACTGCTTCTTGATATTCTGTGGCCGTGATGAATTTCATGCCCAGCATTTTTTTTAAGATAGCGTTCCGTTTCTCCAGACATCGCTCTGGATTTTTAAAGACATTAAAAATACGATTGGGGCTTGGCATGATGGCTGGAATTAATGTCGCTTCAGCAATCGAAACATCTTTGATGGATTTTCCGAAATAGTATCGCGACGCTGCTTCTACCCCGTAGACACCGTACCCCAGGTGAATTTTATTGCAGTAAGCCAATAGGATTTGGTCTTTCGTATATTTTTTTTCCAATTGGATGGACATTAATATTTCCCTGAACTTACGGGAAAAAGTACGTTCGTTGGACAAGTAATAGTTGCGCGCCAATTGTTGGGTAATAGAACTGCCACCGCCCAGGTTCTGACCAGTCAACACGCCCACGATAGCCCGTAACGTGCCCTTAAAATTAATGCCCCAATGCGTGTAAAACTGATTATCTTCCGAAGCCACCAATGCTTTTTCCAATATTTCCGGTATATCCCAGCGTTGCACGATGATACGACGTTCCACTGAAAATTCCTTGATTTGTTTCCCGTTGTCATCGTAGATAATACTCATCTCATTGGTTTGAATATCTTCCAGGTTCTCGATTTGGGGAAAGCCTTTTTGATAAACCAGGATAATACCCAACAAGACTCCCGCCAGGATAGTAACCAGGAGACTAAGAACAATTAGACTACGTTTAAAGTTTTTTAGTACATACTGTTTTGTAATCATTGTATCCAGTGGACCACAGGTAGCTGGGAATCATTCCATGGAACGAACTGCCAGTACCTGGTATGTACTTCGTTCTGAATCCGCATAAACCGTTCCCGAATCGAATCGTACTACCCATTGGGTTTGTGGCCTCATCGTATCTCCTGTCCAGATGTTTTGTGGAGGCACGCGGAACACGGGCGGAATATGAAGCCCCTCAGCCGTGGTTCGTCTTTCTAACAGGGAAGCTGCTTCTTCCAGTGTCGGCATTCGCCAATTGGAGTATCCACCGTATTGTTGGCGGTTGATATCTTTAACCCAACCCTCAGCTTTCTTATAACTCAACGTTTTTGATGAACTGCCCCCGAACCACATTAAACCCGTGGCATTATCTAGCACCAGTGCTCCGCCAGAGATTGTTTTATTCTCAAAATTATTTTTAAAATCACCGTTCTTATTAAACTCGTTTTCATAAAAACCGTTCCGTGTGATCATGGATTGGGCCGCGTCTAAATTAAACATCTTGAAAAACGTGCGCAAACCGATTCTTTTTGTGGCCGTTTTGGTTACCGTGTCTTTTTTTTGCCTTTCCTCTTCTTCTTTCAGGTTGATTTTGGCCAGTGCTTCGTTAATATGGCGACCCTGCGGGTTCTCTTTAATATATAAACGGTACCCCGGAATCGAATTGGTTTCCACTGCCTGCGTGTAGGCCAAGTTATCTTGGTCCGGTGTCGGACTTTCTTTTAATTGTGATTTGGTTGCACCCGCCTCTTTCCCCGGGAGGTTGTCCAGACGTTTTTGCAAGGCTTCCAATTCCGCTGTGTTCTTTATTTCCTGTGCCCGCAGTAAATTCTCCCGTGCTTTTTTATAATCTTTCTGATTAAAATAAGTCAGTGCATTTTTAGAATAAGAATTAAATGCCAGCTCGTTGTTGACTTTGGTTTCCAGTTCGATCAGTGGTAGTTCCGTGGCTCCCCCGCTTTTTTTTAGCTCATCTACCAGTGTTTTTGCTTTCCCATATTCACCTGTTTCAAAGTATTGTTTGGCCAATTGGAAATTATCATTCCAGCGTGCGTTGTTAACGGAGGAAAGAGCCATTGCGTTTCGTGTCTGGCCAACCATTTGGTCCATACCCAGGTCTTTTTTCACTACTTTTGATGGCGTTTGAGTACCTTGGCCCAGAGTAAAGAAGATAATAAAAACAACCATCAACAAACAGACTAGGAACGCCGATTCCACAATTATTTTAATCGGGTATTTTTTTTTTATTGGAATTGGTTTTGTGGCGGCTGGTTGCCGTTTGTGCGTTGATTGGCGCGGCGGTAGTTCCAAGAAGTCACTCTCAGTCTTTTCAACACGATTCAAATCAACTGTTGTCTGGGTGAGGGAATTTTTTTGAACCGCTGCTGGTTTTGATTCTGCAGGTTGCACTTTGGGAGAGGAATCAATCAGGGTACGTTCCAATACGTTATCGTCTGCCTGCTTTTTTGCATTAAAGTTTACCATGGTTTGCGTATTGGATTTTTCTTGTAGTTGTATTGGTTTTGGTTGTGATTGGATCGAGTGATCTATGACTCGTCCCGGTGTTGGACTTATTCCCGTAGTGAGTAGAGTATCAATCAGTTTTCGCAATTCTCTGCCATTCGCCACCCGGTCTTCCCTTTTTTTGGCCATTGTTTTGTCGATTACAATTTGATAGCCACTTAATTCTTCCGGCAAGAGCGGCACTGGGTCCTGGATATGTTTTAGCGCTACGGCAGTCGAGTTGTCCGCATTGTAAGGTTTTTCACCCGTGATAATTTCAAAAAACACCACTCCCAATGAATAAAAATCACTGCGACCGTCTAATTTTTCTGCTTGGCATTGTTCCGGGCTCATGTAATAGGGAGTGCCTAGGCTGATGCCAGTTTTAGTCATCGCGCTATCTGAATCCAGAACACGGGCAATCCCGAAATCCACCAGTACCGGAGTGTTGTCTTCACGGAACATGATGTTATCTGTTTTGATATCCCGGTGGATGATTCCTTTGATGTGGGCGTGGTCCAGTGCCTCGGAGATGGGTCTTAAAATTTTTAAGGCGTCTTCCGGTTTGATTTTAAAATCGGGGTAACCGAACATATGGTCTTTTAATGTTTCTTTGAGGTATTCCATGACGATATACTGGTATTGGTCTACATGGCCGATGTCATAGATCGAGATAATATTCGTGTGGGAAATACTGGCTGCTGTTTCCGCTTCGATTAAGAAGCGATCCCTGGTGGTGGGGTTTTTTAATAAGGAGGGTTCCAGTATTTTGATGGCCACTTTCCGGTTCAGTTTTTCTTGGATGCCCAGGTAAACTGTTGCCATGCCGCCTTCGCCTAATTTGGCTTCGATTCTATAGCCTGGGATTTGGGGATATTTACTCATCGCATACACCTCAATTGCTTCCGTTAGTCGTTAATTGTTTATCGTTTGCCGTCCACGGTCAAGATTATGCCACTTTTTGAAAAAAAGATCAAGGACACAGTCGTTTTTTTTGCAGGAATTTAAGAGGGTGAAGGCGAAGAAAAAGGTCGGTTATTCATCTATGTAGACGTGACAACCCTTGGTATTATTCTAATTCTCCTCCCTTCAACGCCGCAGGATGCAGCGTCTACAAAATTCAAGCGGGATAGGAAGCCGGTTCTTATTTCTTGAATTTTTTCTCATACTCTTCCAATTGTAAATCGATGATTTCCTTCTCTTTATGATAAAAGGTGGTATAAGTGGATAGTAAATAATACTGAACCAGTGGTGACCTCTCGAAATGATGGAACAACCACTTGACATCCTCAGAATTGGCTGCATAACCCCCATTGTTGGATACTGGTTTCTCACCCATGAACATCTCCCCTTCGCCAAACATCAAATAATTGAGATTAACCCGGTATTCCTTGACCAATTTGTACATAAAATCGAAGTTTGGCTTATATTTTCCTTTTTCCATTTCGGAGATAGAGGTGCAGGATATCTCCAATTTTTTCGCCAGATCCCTTTGATTCATAGTTATGGCTTTGCGAATCGCCTTAAGACGTTCAATTAAATCCAATTCTTCTGACATTGTTCGTTCCCGCCAATTTTTCCTTGGCATCGTAATGTTCCTTTAAGTAAGCGATCTTATACCCCCAGAACTCAGAACAATTTTGATATACCACCGTGTAATTTATATCTGGGAATACGGCAATCATATTACTGGTCAGATAGATCACCAGCGATTCATTTTTTAAAATCGCCAATCGTTCTTTTAATTTGAAGATGCATAGGGGTTGATCTTCGGGTGCAATATCATTAATCAGGTAAATATCTCGTTTAATCACATAGGTCAGAGCCAGCAGGGCATTAAACTTTTCCTCTATCGTTAGTTGTCCCCATTTTTTCCCGGTTATCCCTTGTAATTCTGGTCTTTCCAAGAATGCTTGCTTTTCTTCTTTTGAAATTCCTGAATTTGCTGTGACAACACCAAGCAGGTGTTTCATGTGGATGTCGTCGTGTATATCCGAGGGTTTGCAGAGGTAGAGAAAGGTTTTTTTTATATTATCTTGTATAAGATTGTTTTTATCATATAGGATATCTCCTTGGAGGAAGTCTTTTTTCCAGCGGTGGTTCTGTTTTGAAAGGAGAGTATAAAGGATGTTTTTAAAACTCTCGTTGCGCACGTAAAATATTTCCCATTCTCCTTTTGGCCAATTCTCCGTCAACTTGCCAACTTCAGTGCATTCAGCTTTTGTCGGTTTATAGAGGGAACGTTTGAACAGAAAAAGGGAAAAGCCCCCCATGATGAATATCCAACCCAGAGTATAGGCGATACCCAAACCGAAGTTTTCCGGCAACCGCGACTTGGCTTTAAAGAGATCCTTATTCCCTTGTGGAAAATATTTCGGCAGCCATGGCTTATCATAAAAGTCTCTGTCAATTATGTATATGGTGAATTCTCGACACAATATCTGAAGGTAACTGTAAAATGTAAGGTAGTTTTCGTAGCCTCTGCTACTCACTTCACTGCTGGTTATATTATAAAATGAAACGGGGAAGAACAGGGATAAATTATTATAGGATTTGTATATGGGAACAATTTTGGCCTTATGGTGCTCTTCAAGGGCTTCAATTCTTTTTAATTCGTTTTTCTTATATCCTTCTATAATCATCCTTTCTTGCGGCATTTTATTTTCGTCGAATTTTCCATATTTCTTTTCAGTACTTTGCTCAAATTTCTCAATTATATCTTCCTTTTCCGCATCAAGAGTGACAGATTCAAGATTCAATGGCTTTTCAATCATTATAGAATTAATTAAATTCGGAATAAAAACAGCCATGCAGAACCACCAAAGAGTTAAAGTCGCATAGCCGCCAATTTTTGTGCGAATACTTCCCAGAAATATCCCTGAAACAAAAAAAAATGAAATCATCAGTATTCCCTGAAAAGCATGCCATAGTAAATTCGGAAAATTAATGCCTCCTATTTGGAAACCCAGTAGTAATAAATATCCAACGCACCAAACATAGGCAAAAAGCAAACATATAGAAAGTAAAAAAATCCCTATAAAAACTCTCGTCAAAATAATGGCATTATGGGAAGAGAGGCTTGAGATGAATTTCAGATATTCTTTGTCTTGAACCGCATTGTACCCCAAAAAGAGTGAAACCACTGAGAAGAAAAGGAAAAGAATGTTTGCAAATCTGAATGTAAACAAGGAATCGTGGGAAATGAAAGGCTCTCCCTTTCTGTCATTTTTTATCTCTATCGTTCCAGTTGAATTTACTCTACCTATTATGTTTCCCATAGAATCATGATTTGAAAAGAAAAGCATATTGGGAGATGAGTCATACATTATTTTGACTCCAGTAAGAGAATATACCCTTGTAATATTATGCAACCTTTTTTTTACTATTTCTGCGGCTTGGGATTTTTTGCAATACGCTATCGAATAGTTATACTCATTAAATCCAGTGAAAATACTTATCATCAACACTAAAATCAGAACCAGTAATATTAATACATTTATCTTAGAGAAAAAACGGGCGGATTCTACCTTATATAGACTGGTGATGCTGATCATCTTAACCTCTGTACGGATAGGTTTATTTATCAATAGCGTAGAATACTCTTGCTGCATAGCTCCCAAATAATGAGGATTCCGCGAATTTTTCATTGAGCTGCCAACAGACGGACAACTCAGGCATCCTGTTTTGCTCAATGTCGCTTTTGATGGCCATTAACATTTTTTGGATTTGCAGGCAGTTCTCGTAAATCTCCTTGAAAATTCCTGTGATGTTACCATCTCGCAGATATACTTCGACTTTTCCAAAGGTATCCGGGCTTAACCCGTATTTCAGTCTGAAATCTGTATAGTCAAACTGGCTCAATTGATTGATTACTATTTGATTATAAGGTGTTGACTTGGCTTTATCCAAAAGTTGGGAATATGAATCAACTGCCGCGTTTATATTCTTCAAGGAACTGTCAACCACTTTTTGCAAATCATCTAGGACAACCCCATCCACATCCTGAAGTTCGATAATGGTTAAGAGAGTCTGTGCATCGACATTCGCTTTAAAATAAAAACCGGCACCTGTCACAATAAAATCTTCGATTGAGGCCACTCTACTGGCTGAAGTCGTTTCAGGTAACTCTGTATAGGCAATATCGCCCTTATTTCCCTGCACCCTTCCAAAGCTTAAATTTGTGCCCAATAACAAGATGAGCACTCCTGCCCACACCATTCCTACTGCCTGACTTTTTTTTCTGTTCATCTGATGCCTCCTTGGCTTATTTATTATTTACGATTATTGATTATGCGAAACACTCGCAGCACATGCTGCCCAAAAACGTCCGGTTGCTGAAAATCTCCCCGTTCTAATGAGGATGCTTGATTTGAGTGGAAAAACGCTATAGCGTGCAAAAATTCTTAATTGCGTTGGTAGGATTGTGAGCTTTTTTCTGGTTTCTTCATTGCGAAATGGTAATTTCTTAAGATAGATTCTGTCTGGAAACGCACATTGCAATTGAGGTGCAATGTGCGTACCATATTTAAGCAAAAAATTATCTAAAAAACATCTTGACATATTCGTTATTGAGTTGTAATATCTCAGCATGAAAAACATTGAACTGAAATCATATGGTGGCAGCAAGGAAGATTTTCTTTTGCCTGTCAATGTCTTGCCGGATAGGCGAGGGGAATACCCTATCGCTTTTTTGCGTATTTCTTTTTGCGCAATTACGAAATTGAGATTACTGACGGTCCCCAAATATGGCTGTAGACAGCAAGTCCCTCTCTTTTCACTGCAATGAGACACATAGTAATGATTAACCGCGCCAAGTTTCAACACAATCGAACCTCCAGCTACGTATTATACAACCTATTCATTCAAAATGCAAGGAAAGTAAAAGAATTTTTTATATTAAATAGGATATCCATCCACACCAAGTCCTATTTATCATTCCATCAGAGGTTACCATGAGAAACAATTTAAGGGAACACATCAAATCGCCACTATTTCCAATGAATGATATGAATGTGAGGCGTAACAAGTTAACGCGGATAAAAAAAAGTCTATACCATCTATACCATATAAATATATCAACTAGGAGGAATTATGGAAGTTAAATTTAAATTAGAGGTCGAGTTATTTGCCGACATTAACGATGGACCCTTGGGTGAGATTGAGAAGACCTATGGCGGTATGGTTCAAATCAATAGCTTTGTTCAGGAGTTTCTTAAACATCCGGAAGCCGTATTGAGCTATTATCGAAGTTATTTTCTGGACAAGTTCATCGAAAATTCAACCGAAGAATGGGAAATGCTCGGCAAACAGTTGAACTATATTCCAGATTTTAGCTTTTTATTCAAGGAGATTGCAAAAAATTGCCCTGGCGAAGTGACCGAATTTATCAATGATATCTACTCGGAGGATACCGTGGACAAACGCGATAAATTCAGAAAAGAAATCGAAAGACGGATGTTAGAAGATCAACTCCGGCCCTTAAAAGTACACTTGGCACGATTTAGCAAGCTCTAAAAGCCAAGAAGGAAGCTGATTCCGCACTATGACTACGGAAAACGGTGTGATTGATGTATACGCTCTGCAAAACAACATCTACTATTTTTTGCAAGCAGCTTGGATTATAGAATTCCAAACTGGCTTTAAACTGCTGGTCATTCATTGCAACCGTGTATTGACAGAGAAGTCCTACCTGACATTGGGTGGCGCCAAAGAGTCTTTCGCTAAATTGTATAAATATCGAATATGGGCGCCCGATGTCCGGCCCCGATGGGAAAAAAATAGGCGCTAGCGAACATAATGTTTTACCATGTCTTCCAAATAATTTTTTTGAATAAATCGGTGCTGGGCACAGGATATATGAGGTTAATCGACTAAGCCTCCTTCCGTAAAGAACGTATCCTGTGCCCGGTGCTTTTCGCTTATATGTCCCTATTTTTGTTATTATTAAGTAATGATTTAATCGCCTCAAGAAAACTCCGGGAGGTTCGTATGGCCTTTTCCAATTCTTTTTTTGAAATATGTTCCGTAACCTGGATTCACCGCCAGTTCCTTGAGAGTATCGTAACCGCAAGTGGGAAATATGGGAAGTATGAGAAGTATGGGAGGAATGGGAAAATTTTTGTTTATCCCATACTTCCCATACTTCTCATACTTCCCATATTTCCCATTAACTTGGCGGTGAATTCAGGGTAATTCCATAATCTCCAACGGTGACTTCGAGGGATAAAGGACTGCCTCCCTTGGAACCCCCCCTTTTTTCCTTCTTAAATTTGTGAGATCAGGGTAAACAGGAAAAACATGAATATAAAAATAATCAGAGATATCAGGCTGATAAAGGTTGGTTGTAATTTATTCCATATGATTTCTAGCTTAGTTATTGGTTTCTGGAGAATCTTGTTAAATTTTTTCCCCAGAGTCCCCCCATCCTGCAAACTCTTGAATATTATTATAATGAAGTTCTGCACAGTTTTGGGGATTTTTCGGAAAATAGATGTCGTACCAAAAATAAAAACTGCCAGGAGCATCGTTAATACACTTTTAATAAAGAATACAGGGATACCATGAATGACTTTATTCACTACTTCATCAGCAATCCATTGGGCCATATTAGTTCCCAGTGTCCTTGTGATAGTATAAAGAATCCCTATAAGTGTGACCGTCGCCGCAGGTTTTAGAATATCTTTACACTTGGAAGTATCAAGTCTCCGATTAATGCACTCTTGCAATCCACCTTGGAGAGTAAAACAATTGCGGATTACCAGCACGTCAAAATCTGTTCCTTCCAGGTAGAATTTTTCTGGAAATTGTTCTGTAATTATTTTGAAAAGCTCTT
The DNA here is from genome assembly GCA_964502145.1 of uncultured Clostridia bacterium. Lineage (GTDB taxonomy): Bacteria > Acidobacteriota > Aminicenantia > UBA2199 > UBA2199 > CAZCVI01. The sequence continues at coordinate 181,794 of CAZCVI010000003.1, read as the reverse complement.
TGATAGTGTCTTGATCCAACCAACCCATTTCGGAAATTTCTGTCACCTTGATCTTTAATTTTTTTAATCCCATGAATAAGAAATCGATTCCTGATAAGATACGGATATGCTGGGGGTAGCTTGATGCCAGTGCTTTTAATTCATCCATTTTGATTAATTCCGTGCTCAACACTCTTAACCGTATTAAGATATCTTCCACTTTCGATTGGTCTGTAATCGAATTAAAAAGGATATCGTCGCTTTCGCCATTGAGGGTGAAAAACACGCGCGAACCCTTACCGACTACTTGGTCACTCTCCCAGCACAGCTTCATTTCTTTGCTAAAGAAGGGTCTGAACAGTAGATTTAGTTTTAATTGTAAGGGTAGGAAATGTTTTCCTGACATTTTGCCTTTTTCAGCAAATATGATCTGAAATTCCCTTATTGGCAATTGTTCTGTTCTTAAAAAGGTTCTGATGACGGGATCCATTGCAACCGGTGTAAAGTAGTCCAGGTGGATAAACCGATTGATCTCTTTTTTATAAAAATCAACCATGCTTTTTAATGGATTTATGGAATTGGGTTGTAGGATTTGGATGCGCAGTTCCGCTGTACCATCATTAAGATTAATCATAAAGAAGTTGACCGCTCGTTCTTTTTTTATGACCACCACTTTTTTCTTGGCAGGATCTTTTTCCAGTACTTCGAATTCACGGGTTTCAATCCATTTGAATATAAGCTTGCCTTGCACTTTCTCGGTATCAAACGCATGGGTGATTCCAGCCAATACCGGTTCCGTCTCTTCCCATATCAGTCTATTTTTGTTAAAAAGTTTGTCTGCATGGAGCTGTTTTTCAATATAGCTGCCATCTCTAAGTTTGGCAAGATAATCTGCACTTACCCCCTTCAATGAAAAAAGGAAGATGTGTTGTTTCCCGTGCCACTTTAACTCATCTATGTAATCAGACAAGTCCCGAAATGTAGGATGTTTCCCTGGCGTAAGAACCGCCGCTTTTATGTCTGCAAGTTTGTCAACTCTGTTCCCATCTAAACTCATTTTGAATTTTTCCAAAAATTCGTTTATGACAGAATCGATTCTATAATGCCCAAGTGTTTCCAATGCCATTGGTAAACACTGGTTCATTTTAAATTTTAATTTAGGCATTTTTCTCTCCCATATCATCCAAAAAACTGTACAATTAAATAATAAATCATTTTGAGGAAAATTCAACAAAAAAAAATAAATTCATGGATATTAACGGCAGGAGAAACTCCTTTACAGGTGTTTAAAATAGTCCGCAGGGCACTTAAAATTTTATATTTTCTCTTGCCTCTGGTTATTTCCGTCAATAAATTTCAGAAATAATAGACGTTTTAAAGGGAAACTCGAACACTTTGATAGAGAACTTACACCTTGTACGAGTGCAATGAGACACTTTACTCGTGCGATGAAACACTTTACAAGTGCAATGAGAACTTGCAACCCGACAAGTTGTAATTGCACCGCGACATGGAGTGATTGCACCGCGACAAGTTGCAATTGTACCCCGACATGGAGGCATTGCACCTTAGAAGCAAGACAAATCACCTCAAATGAGAGACGATGTGACACGTCATCGCCACAAAATTCTAATTTTTTAGGCACAGCACCCCTTTTTCTAACCAAAGGAAGCCAATTTCTTCTCACTGAAATACTTTTCCTTCATAGAATTCTTCTTTTTGAGGCCGTGTTACGCTGCCGGGAGAAACATTCCCTCGTTTTTCCCTCAGTCCAGAAGTTTTTTTTTTAAAACCCGTTTGTTTTAAGTCACTTTTGTCCAGATTGTGGACTCTGTCCACGTTGTTTACATCTGGTCGCTTAATCAGGCACCCAAAGCAAAAATATTTTGCTTGAAATATTCTCAAGAATCATTTATGATTAAGTTCTGGTCAGATAATCAGAACTAAATTAAAAACGAGGATACGATGATACAGATAAAAGAGGATTACGAGCCCCAGTTTGGTATTTTCCATGATCTGATGCGCTTTCGGGTCCGGGAAATACTCCTGGTCTCAAGCTTTTACGATGCCTTCGTGATAGAAGAAGACGGCGGACTCTCAGAACGCATATTTAATGAATACAGCGATTTTAACCTCTGGTTTATCCCCAAGATTACCCGCGTATCCACTGCAAGTGAGGCACTCCATGCCTTAAAAAAGAATACCTACGACGTCGTCATCACCATGTCGCGGATTTCCGATATGAATCTCCTCGAATTCGGCAGAAAAGTAAAAAAACTCAAACCCGGCATGCCTGTCATCCTGCTAACCTATGAATGGGTCGATATTCCCTTGTTGATCCGCTTAAGAGAAAGCAAGGTCATTGATAAAGTATTTTATTGGAATGGCAACTCTCGGATTCTACTTGCTATTATCAAATATATCGAGGATTTAAAGAATGTCGATAATGATACCAACCTCGGAGTTCGAGTTATTCTTATCATTGAAGACTCCCCCCGGTTTTATTCTATATTCCTACCCCTTATTTATAGCGAGATCATGACCCAAACCCGTGCCTTGATTTCAGAAGGCGTCAATGCCCTACACCGACAACTACGCATGCGCGCCCGTCCCAAAATATTAATGGCCGAAACCTATGAACAAGGCCAAAAAATCTGCAAAAAATACAAGGACAGCCTCCTGGGTGTGATCTCCGATGTCCGCTTTCCCAGGAAAGGCGAGATTGATATCAACGCCGGCTTTAAACTGGCCCGGAAACTAAAGGGCGAAATCCCCGATTTACCCTTTCTCGTACAATCCTCTAACATGGAAAACAAGGACGTCGCCCTAAAAGAAGGATTGGGCTTTCTTTATAAACACTCCGAGAACCTTCTGGAAGAACTCCACGCCTATATTCTTTCTCATTTTGGCTTCGGGGATTTTGTTTTTACCACTGAAAAAGGCGAGGAGCTTGGCCGCGCTACTAACCTCAGCGAATTTGAAGAAAAACTTCAAACGATTCCCATTGAAAGCATTTTATATCATGCCGCACGCAATCATATTTCGATCTGGTTACGCGCCAGAACAGAATTCGAGGGCGCCGAGATATTACGACCCATGAAAGTGTCCGATTTTGCGAACGTCGATGAACTACGCAAACTGATCGTCGGCGAAATTGTCAAACTGAACCTACAACACCACCTGGGTCAAATCACTGATTTTGGACAAGTGAAATTGGATAGTCAAAACTCCTTTGTACGGATCGAAGGGGGTTCCTTGGGTGGAAAAGCACGCGGTATTGCTTTTTTAAACGCCCTGCTAGCCAAATACAAATTGGCTGACAGATTCCAAAATGTCGAGATTCGCACCCCACACACCGCTGTCATTTGTAGCGACGTGTTCGAGAAATTCATAAGGGAGAACAGCCTCCAAGAATTTGCCATCCAGGCAACCGACAATCGCATTATTGCCCAGCGTTTTCTCCAATGCCCTTTCCCCGAACATATCACCACCATTTTAAAATCACTCCTCATTGAAATGGATTATCCCATTGCCGTTCGTTCCTCCAGTCTCTTGGAAGACTCCCAGATGCTTCCTTTCGCCGGACTCTATTCGACTTTTATGCTGCCCAATAACAGCCCCAATCACGAGACCCGCTTAACCCAACTTTGCGATGCCTTAAAACTCGTCTTTGCCTCCGTGTTTTATAAGTCGCCCAAAGAATATGTCAAAAACACCAACTTTCGCATCGAAGAAGAAAAAATGGCCGTAATCATCCAGCAGATCGTCGGGCAGAATTACAATGATAAATACTATCCCGTTATTTCCGGCACCGCGCAATCCTACAACCACTATCCTATATCCCACCAGGAATCCGATGACGGCGTCGTGCAATTGGCACTCGGACTCGGCATCATTGTCGCCGAGGGGAACCAGATATTCCGTGTTTCTCCCAAATACCCCGAGATGAATCCCCCTTTTTCTTCTGCCGCCGAGTTTTTGCACCGGTCCCAGAGTTATTTTTATGCCCTTGACCTTACCAATAAAGAGTTGCAGGTCAGTAATAATGAAAAATGCAGCTTGATCCACTGCACATTAAATCAAGCTGAACAGGACGGCAGTCTTTTTTTTGTCGCCAGTACCTATTGCGGGCAGGATAATGCCATTCGCGATACTATATCTATACCCGGTCCCCGTGTCATTACTTTTGCCAACATTCTCAAATACAACGTCTTTCCCCTGCCTGAAATCCTCACCCAGTTACTGGCCATCGGCAGACAATCCTTTGGTTCCCATATTGAAATGGAATTCGCCGTTAATATTTTCAAAGACAAAACCAAGAACCCCCAGTTCTATCTCCTGCAAATACGACCCATGGTGGCCGGTCAGGAAGATATTGAGATCACGTTGGACGATACCCATGTCGAATCTCTTTTTTGCAGTTCCCACCACGCCATGGGAAACGGTGTCATTGATCAACTTTCCGATATCGTTTATGTGGATCCCGATACCTTTGATATTTCGCAGAGCCGTTTAATCGCTGCTGAAGTCGGCGAACTCAATAAAAAATTGGCCGCTGAAAATCGTAAATATATTCTGATTGGTTACGGCAGATGGGGCACATCCGATCCCTGGCTTGGTATACCTGTCGAATGGCACCAGATCTCCAACGCCCGGATCGTCATTGAATCCAACCTCGGCGGTTTTAATATCGATCCCTCCCAGGGCAGCCACTTCTTCCATAATTTGATCTCCCTTAAAATGGGGTATTTTCACATTAAAAAAACCTCTCCTGATGAATTCATCGACTGGCCTTGGTTGCAACAACAGAAAAACCTCGCCGATGCAACCTATGTGAAACACGTCCGCCTCCAAGAAAACGTCATCGCAAAAATAAATGCCCGGATTTCACGCGGCGCTATATTTAAACAGAAGAATCTGTTTAAGACGAATTGATCAGCATGGATCAGAGTTTGAAACGTGTAGCCCATACAAAAAACACTCTTCCAAAAAAAAATAATTTGATTTTCTCTCTGAAATATGGTATAACTTACTTTTAATCATTAAAACTTCCATGGGGCTGTGGCGCAGTTGGGAGCGCGTCTGAATGGCATTCAGAAGGTCGAGGGTTCGAATCCCTTCAGCTCCATTTTTTTTATCCCTCCCTAACTGCTTCCAGTAGACATCCCAGACCATTGTTTTTGACTGTGATCTCCGCTCAAAAATGTTACTCCCAAAAAAAATGAGCCCCCATTGAAATTTTTTGTTGACTTTTTTTTTTAAATCACTATAATTTACAATTGAGGAGCAAACATGGACATTAAATATATTAACCCGTTTATCGAGTCGGTTCTAAACAACCTGGAACAGATGGCAGCACTCAAAGCCGTAAAGATGCAGGTGTCTGTTACCAAAGAAGCAAAAACCCATGCGGAAATATCAGGCGTTATCGGGTTAAGTGGTGGTGTAAAAGGTTCTGCCGTAATATCTTTCCCCAAATCCATTGCATTGGCCGTCGCTTCCGCCATGTTTATGGAAGAACTCAAAGAGTTGAACGATGATGTCAAGGATGCTATTGGTGAATTTGCCAATATCGTCGTGGGAAACGCACGGAATCGTCTGGTAGATGAAGGGTTGAATATTACTATTTCAACACCGACCATCATCGTGGGCAAAGACCATGAAATTTCCCATCCCCAGAATATTCCTTTCCTGGTCATCCCCTTTCAAACCGATCTCGGTATCTTTCAAATTAATATCGGCGTCAAGGAAGATCAATAAATTTTAACCCGAAGCGACCGCATGGAATAGTGAACATGGCACATGGAGCACGTATTGTTTGGAAAAAAAAGTGTATGGGATGCATGGTATGTTATCCCATAGCGTATTATCACCGCGCGTGTCATTGATTGATACATGCATTCCATAATACCATGCGGTGTCAGAATCGCTTTCTTTCTTTTGCACCTGCTTCAGCCAGGGGAGAATAGTAACCCGAAAATAAGTGGATGAAATAATATGAGAAACAGTTGTATAAAAATGATATACACGCCTAGTGAAAAGAAACCCCGCCTTTCCCTGTTTTTTCTTGCCGTGAGTTTCTTGTTCGTGTATTTTTCCATCCCACTGTTTGCGCAGGAGTCCACCCAAACCGAGAACAGTCTCGACCTGATCAAAAGTCGCGTGGCCACCGTGGGAAAACTCGCATTTATGCAGGATGTGGCCGTTCAATATATAAAAAAAGCGCAGTTATTGCAGCATGTGGAAACCACTTTTCTCGCTGCATATCCCGCTGAATTAGCCAAAAAAGAGGCCGTTTATCTTCGCTTGATGGGTTTTGTCGATAAAATAGGCGATGTCCGTTTACTCAGAAAAAAGATTCTGCTCGACCACGTGCGCGGTGTTTATGATCCAAAGGCCAAGCAATTACTTGTTTTAAATGAGTACCGGACCATTGATTATATCAATTCCATGTTTCTTTTCCATGAGTTGCGCCATGCACTTCAAGACGCCCATTATTCATTGGCACCTTGGCTTGGCCTTTATTCTGATTTTGATGATCGCCAGTTGTCCGTATTGGCCGCGATTGAGGGCGATGCTACCTTTACCATGATCCAATGCAATGATCTTGATGCCGGTACATTAACGTCCAGCAATGATGCCGATGCCCTCTTCTCTTTTACCCCTTCTCCCAAACCCGCTATGCTCTATCGCGAACCCGAAATTATTAAATCCCAGGCACTCATGCCCTATATTGATGGCCTGCGATTTACCAATGCCGTGTTTGGGAAAAAAAAATGGAAGGGAGTTAACCGCATTCTGACCCGTCCCCCTGATTCCACCGAACAAATCTTGCACCCGGAAAAATATTTGAAACGCGAACAACCCGTGGCCGTTGAAATCCTGTACCAACCCGGTAATTATTCTCTCTATCATTCAGGAGTTATCGGCGAATATTATCTTGATGTCCTTTTAAAGGCCAAGGATCAGGATGGACTCCTCCCCTTGGCCCGCGGTTGGGGCGGTGATACTTTTCACATTTATAAAAGCACCGTTGATACCAGCTATTTTCTCATGTGGGAGTCCATGTGGGACAAAGAAGAATTTTGTTCCCGTTTTTATGAGAATTTTAACCGCTTTATTGAAAAACACTTCAACGTGGTTTTAAAGAAAGGAACCGTTAACGGCATAGATTTTGTTGCCGGTTCCGTTGGGCAGGACTATTTTTTTATCACCAGACTGGCCAAAAAAATCTTTTACACCCGTTCTAACAACAGACAACAAATGAACACATTCATATATGGAGGAAATTATGATTAATGCTACCCAAATACGAAAAGGGATAATAATCTCTTTAAATGACAAACTTTTTCGAGTTGAAGATATGGAACACGTCACCCCCGGTAAAGGAAATGCCGTGGTACAGACCAAGATCAGAGATTTGAATGACAAGACCATCCGCAATTACCGTTTCCGCTCTACCGAAAGAGTTGAACGCGTGCAACTGGATATGAAAAATTACACCTATTCTTACCAGGATGGCGATCACTATATTTTTATCGACAGCGAGACCTTCGAACAAATATCACTCACCGCTGATTTTCTCGGCGATAATATCTATTATCTCGATGAGAATGCCGTGTATTCCATCGAATCTTATAAGGGCGACCCCATGAATATCACCCCCCCTATTACCATGGAATTCGAGGTGGTTGAAGCTGAAAAATCAATCAAAGGTGCCACCGTACAGGCCTCTTACAAGCCCGCCAAATTAAGTAATGGCATGGAAGTTATGGTGCCCTCTTTTATTGAACCCGGTAACATCATCAGAGTCGATACTCGGGATGGGTCTTACAGCGAACGAGTAAGCAAATAGCAAGAATTTTGTGGCCGAAGTCCCGGTCAGGAGAAGTGCTCAAAACTTCCCCTGACCATACTTCTTCTGGAGGAAAAAAATGAAAAATGTATTGGCTGTTATCTTGGGCGGGGGACAGGGCACACGGTTGTACCCTTTAACCCAATTCAGATCAAAACCAGCCGTGCCCGTGGGTGGAAAATTCAGACTCATTGATATTCCTATCTCTTGCTGTATTCATTCCAATGTGCGAAAGATTTATATCCTCACCCAATTTAATACTGTTTCCCTTCATCGTCATGTCTATAATACATATAAATTTGATCGCTTTTCCACTGGTTTTTTACAAATCCTCTCCGCCCAGCAAACCCTTGACAATAAAAACTGGTACCAAGGAACTGCTGATGCCGTGCGCAAAAATATCAGCTATATTAATAATCTTGACGTCGATTATGTTGTGATTCTTTCCGGTGATCAATTGTTTCGTCTGAATCTGCGTGAATTCGTCGACTTTCATAAAGAAAGAAAAGCCGACATCACCATTGCTTCCACCCCAGTTTCTCGCGAAACTGCCAGTAGTTTTGGTATCTTAAAAATAAATAAGGACCGCAAGATCATCGATTTTGTAGAAAAACCCCAAAAAGAAGAAACACTCGATCGTCTACAAATGCCCGCCGAATTATTAAACGACGAAATCAAAAGCCCCTTCCTCGCGTCCATGGGTATCTATATATTTAATAAAGATGTCCTGGTTCGCGTGCTCGAAGAAAACTTGAACGAGGATTTCGGGAAACAAATCATCCCCGCTTCCATCAAAACCCACAATGTTTTTTCCTATATGTTCACCGGTTACTGGGAAGATATCGGGACCATCAAGTCTTTTTTTGAGGCGAACCTTGATTTTGCCAATCCCATTCCGTTGTTCAACTTTTACGATGAGCAGAACCCCATTTATACCAATGCCCGGTTTCTTCCCGGTTCCAAGATCAAAAATTGTGAGATCAATTGTGCCTTGATTTGTGATGGTTCCATCTTGGAGGGCAGCAAGATTTCCAACACTGTCATTGGCTTGCGTGCCATTATCAAGGAAGGGTCGCACCTCGACCACGTCGTGATGATGGGAGCCGATTATTACGGTGACTCCGAAACTATCGAAGACAGTCGCATGGGAATCGGTAAAAACTGCTATATCAAGAATGCCATACTCGATAAAAACGTGCGCATCGGTGACAATGTCGTTATCAACTACAAAGGTACAGCCCAACACCTCGAAACTAATCTCTATCATGTTGTCGATGGGATCGTCGTGGTTCCCAAAAACGGTTATATTCCCGCCAATACACGGATTGAATAAAGTCGAAATCAAGTCGCAATAAAGCCAGTATAAAACATTAGAATAGCGTGTCAGGTTAGAGTCCCAAATGATAAAAAGGCGATTTTTGTTTTTTGTGTGCTTGCTCATTTTCGTGGCCGTAATTTTGGCTCCTGCTCAATCCAAGGATAACAATCCCAAACGCGAGAAATCCCTTCATGTTGCTATTCCCTTTCCTTTTGATGGAAATTTAGACCCTGCCGAAAGAAATTATATTGCCCTACAACCTTTTTTTCGTGCGATCTACAGTACATTGTATAAACTTGATGCCCAGCTTCGTCCCCGCCCCTTTTTAGCTGCCAGTTATGAGCAGAGAGCCAAGACCTTTATTCTTGATATCAAAAAAGAAGCCCTGTTTTCCGATGGGACTGGCATTACCGCTACCGATGCCATTGCCGCCATTGAAATGAGCATGTCCAATAGCCGTTATCCCACTCCCCTTTGTAATGTAATCCAGGGTGGCGAAGAATTTTTTCAGGGCAAAAGCAAGCATTGCTCCGGTATCAAAATGACCGGCCCCAAACGTTTGGAAATCCAATTACGGGAAAAGAATATCCAGTTTGCCCACTATTTAACCTCCTCTTTGATGTCAATCATTCCCGCTCATCGCAACCAGAAGCAGAAGGTCGCCACATTTACCGGCGCGTTTAGAGTGGTAGACATTCGTTTCCAAGAAAAAGAGACCCTGGTCACTTTAAAACCCAATCCCCACTATCTCGGTAATAAAAGCAAGATTACTATCCTGTATTTTCATTTTTACAAGACCCCTGCTGATTTTGAACATGCCATATATAAAGGTGACCCCGAATTGTTCCTGTATATTGAGCATTTTAAAATCCCTTATTCCGGTTACAAGTACAATTACTTTAAGATTCCTATTCATGGCGCTTTTTATCTCCAGTTGAATCCTCTAAAAGGACCCTTTAAAGATAAACAGTTGCGGAAATTTTTCAAAGAATTTATTTTATCCCTTGATCTCGGCCATCGCAAGGGCTGGGAATTAACCACTCCCACAAAATTAGTATTGCCCTATGGTTTAACCGGGTATTCCGTTTTTAATCAAATGGTGCCCCGTGATTTCCGAAAACTCATCCCTGCCCAAAAGGTAAAACTTGTCGCACTCAATACTACTTCCAAGATCAAGGAAGAATTATTTATTTTCTTGAAAGCGAAATTGGCCAAATACAATGTTGAACTCGAACTCCAATGGGAGAGCCGCGAAAAAGTCATCCCGCGTATCAGAAGCGGCGATTTTGATATCATATCATACAATTATATGGTTGATGTTCCCCTCTCTTCTTATTTTTACGAGACGATTTTCACCCCTGGTCATGGTATGAACAACCTCGGTTACCAAGTCCCCGATGCCACTCATATTTTGGATAATTATTACCAGGAGAGCGATGAATTTGTCAGATTGAGAATTCTTTCACATCTCGAAGAGCTCGCCCAGGAGGAATCTTTCTTGATTCCCGTGATCACCCCTTTATCCATCCTCGGTTATAAACGGAATGTCAGTAACGTGAAGATCGATAAATTTCTCAATGTCAACTTCGAGGATATCGATGTTTATTAAAGGAATAAAGAAAAAACTCGTTTTCAGTCTCGTGATTACCACCCTCCTGTTGATGAGTTTGTTTTTTATTATCCTCGACCGTTATTTAAAAGATTATTCCATTAGCGAGTCCAATAAAACCGTGTTTTTTCTCGGGCAAAATACCGCCCCTTTATTGCCAAAACCCCTCTTCGATTCCGATTACGGCCTATTAAGACAAATCGTGAAACCCATTATTCTCAAAGATTTCGATTATCTTGTCATCTACGATAATATGACCCATAATGTTGCATTTAAAGAGGATGAAGAGCGTATTACCGATTCCTTCCAATGGGAATTTTTAAACAAGATTCACGCGCAGTACCAGAGAAAAGACCTCACCCTGCCTGCCGGAAATTTTACCCAGTATGTTTTCCCCGCTCTTTCCGTTGGCGTCGAAAAACCCCTTGGTTATCTCATCATCGGCATATCCGAGGGGAAAATGAAGTCAAAATTGGCAGGCATTACTTTCCGTATCTTGATTGTCAGTCTGCTGCTTTTTATCTCCCTTACCCTCACCATCTATTATTTGTCAGGTAAAATTGTTAAACCCATCAAAGCCTTGAGTTACGATATCGGGAGATTTGCTTCCGGGAATTATGCCATTCGTTCCAATATCAAAACCAACGATGAAATCGGTAATCTCTCCTATAATTTTAATTTTATGGCCGACAAGATCAACGAGCAGATTCTCTCCATCGAAGAGTACAGCAAGAACCTCGAAAAAATGGTCGAGGAACGGACCCTTGAACTATTAAAAGCATTGGATGCCATCAAAGAAAAAGATTCTCGTTTAAGTCAGGCTGAGAAGATCAACAGTTTGAATGCCATTGTCACCTCCATTGCCCATGAGATCAATAATCCTATGGCCATCATTTCCGGCAATCTCCAGTTGATTCAGGCCCAGATGGGAGAGAGTACCGATGTAAAGATACTCAAGAAGTTAAATACAGCCCAACTCGCCGTTAATCGTATATCCACTCTTATTGACGAGATCAATTTTTTTGCAGCCATTAAAGATGTGTATATCGCCCCCCTTTCTTTTTCCGCCATATTGAATGAAGTGGTCTCTAAGATCGTGCCCCCCCATATCACCCTTCAAATTGACAGTACTACCAGCGAAAATGACCACATTATCAGCAATGCTCATCTTTTGTCAGTGACCCTTGAGAATGTCTTGAAGAATTCCGTGGAAATGTGCTTGCACCGGAACGTAGACGGGAAAATTAATATCCATCATTATAAAGACCATCCTTACTTCGTCGTCGAAATTATTGACAATGCCGGTGGCGTTGAGGATCTAGCAAAAATATTCAACCCCTTTTATACCACCTTCAGTGAAAAAAAAGGATTGGGATTGACCTTTGTTTACCATGCCATCCAGGCATTAAGTGGCCAGATTCAGATCGAGAATATCCAGTACCCCACCACCCATGAACCAGGTGCCAAGGTTATTTTTATGTTGCCCGATGAAATTAAACCCAATGAGGAGGTCGTCACCCCATGGCTACCGTGATCCTTCAGGCCCGTGTTGGTTCCACCCGTTTGCCAGGAAAAGCCTTAAAAACATTCCTTGGGAAACCCATGTTGTGGTATACAATCGAAACGTTAAAGTGTTCCCCGGTAGTTGACCGGATCGTGCTGGCTATCCCCCAAACTTCTCAGGATGATCCTCTTGTTGATTTGGCTGCTGCCTGTAATATAAATTGTTTTCGTGGTTCCCAAGAGCATGTTCTCGAACGTTGTTATTTCGCCGCCCTTGCTTATCCTGACCTTTATTATTTTAGAGCCACCGGTGATAATCCCATCTTGGATTACGATGATCCCCGGCGTGCGCTTGACTATTTGCAAGCACACCATTTGGATTATTGCCAGGAAAAAGGCATGCCCGTGGGAACTGTGGTCGAAGCCTTTACCTTTGCCGCCTTAGAAAGAGCCTATAAAGAAGGTTCCAGTCCAGAGGATATCGAACATGTCACCTGGTACATTAAAAAGAGTGGTCTTTTCCAAATCGCGTTTCCCCATGCTCCAGTTGAGTTACAGATGCCCGAATTGCGTTTAACCGTCGATTATCCCGAAGATTTTAAGCGCGTCGAGTACTTCATTGAGAATTTATATAAAGAGGGTATTCCGCCTTTTAAAGAGATCATCACCCTTGCTAAAAAAATAAAATAAATTCTATTTTTTAAATCCACCACCAGCTCTTTGAGAGCATTGTAAAAGCAAGTGGGAGTTATGGGAATTCTGGGAATTATGGGAGTTATGGGAATAATAGAAATATTTTTCTTTATCCCATACTTCCCATACTTCCCAGAATTCCCATACTTCCCATAACTCCCATTAACTTGACCTTGAATCCAAGCCGCCGCGGGCCCAGCGTTTAATTTCCAAAGCTTGTGCCCAGTGCTTTTGCCGTTTTCACTAATGCCGAGTCCACTTTAACCCGTCTTGGTACTGCAATCGCTTCACTGATTCGAGTTGTGACAATTTCTTGTCCCCGCAAACCTACCAAGTATCCGAATTGGCCTGCTACAGCCGCCAACACTGCATGATGTCCGAAACGAGTCGCCAGAATTCTATCAAAGGGTGTCGGACTACCGCCCCGTTGCACATGGCCCAGAATAGTAAAACGTGTTTCAATACCCGTCATATCTTCAATTTGATTCCCCACCAGTTGCGAGATTCCACCCAGGCGGATTGGATCATTTGGGTCCGCCACTTCTCTTGCTACTACCACGTTGCCACCCTCTGGTTTCGCCCCTTCAGCCACTACTACTAGAGAGAATCGTTTGCCGTGGCTTTCCCGTTCATGTATTTTAAGCGCGATTTTTTCCATGTTAAAAGGAATTTCCGGGATAAGAATCACATCACCACCCCCTGCAATACCCGATTCCAGTGCAATCCAACCCGCATACCGTCCCATCACTTCGATCACCATGACCCGATGATGAGATTCCGCTGTTGAATGCAGTTTATCAATTGATATAGTCGCCGTTGTTAATGCCGTATCAAATCCAAACGTCACATCCGTCCCGTCTATGTCATTATCAATCGTTTTTGGAACCCCTACCACCGGTACCCCATAGGTTTCGTATAATATGTTGGCAATCGCCTGTGTCCCATCGCCTCCTACTGTAATCAGCGCATCCAATTCATTGTATTCCACAGTTTTTATCGCTTCTTTCGAAACATCTTGATTCGTGAATTCCCCTTTCTCGTTCGCTACTGGATACGCAAATGGATTGTCGCGGTTCGTTGTGCCCAATATCGTGCCACCTCGTGGCAATATACCCGATACATCGTTCAGTTTTAAGGGTGTCACTTTTTTTTTGATCATCCCTCCATAGCCATCATTGATACCATATACTTCAATACCGTATTCCCTGATCGCCGTATTCACTACCGCACGGATCACCGCGTTTAATCCCGGACAATCACCCCCACCAGTCAGAATTCCAATTCGTTTCAATTTTTTCATCAAACCTCCTGATATTTTATTCGTTTTGTTTTCTTATTCTCTTTTTATTTTCGGCGAATCACCGTGCTCCAGTTCTTTTTCCAGATTGTCGATTGCTTCCTTAAGTGCTTTTTTTAATTCATCGTAACCCTCTTGCTTCGCCTTTGCCGGAATTATGAAAGGTTTTCCATAAGCATAGGTAATCCGGGAAAAAAGCCGTGGTATTTTAAATTGATCCCATGTTTTAGTAAATATTTTAACCCGTGACGCATGCCAGCCAATTGGAATCACCACCGCCCCTGTTTTTTGTGCCAGTCGGATAGTACCGTCTTTAATCTGCCGCAGTGGTCCCTTGGGGCCGTCTGCTGTGATCAATACCTCTGCAAAATCCTGCTTAATCGTATTAACCATTTCAAAAAAGGCACGCGCCCCCCCCTTGGAAGAAGAGCCCCGTACCGGTTTCATGCCGAATTCTTCTGCGATCTGGGCAACCAGTTCCCCATCCTCTGATAACGAGATCAATGGTCTGGCCCCCGTATTCTTAAACCGATAAATAGTCACGAAAATGTGCCGGTGCCAATACACGTAAATAATTGGAACTCCCTGTTTCCTGAATACTGCCAATTGTTCCTCGCCAGTGACATCAAGCCTGCATGTTTTTATGAGCAGGTTAATCAACACCTTGGCGATTTTTTTAATAAAAAAATATTTAATCTTCTGCTGATATGTCATATTCTTTTATTTTATCCAGCATCGTTTTATAACTCACTTCCAGAAGTTCAGCCGCGCGTGTTTTGTTGAAATGAACCTCTTTTAAGGTCGTTTCGATCTTTATCTTTTCTACCAGCCGCGCCGCCCGGGTCGTGACCTGTTTTAAATTTCCTGAGAAGCTAAAATCCTCCAGCAGCGAAAAGGGTTTTTCCGGGAGAATGATATCGTGTTCCGTGATCTCTTTTCCTTTACACAGGATCAATGCCCGTTCAATCGTATTGAGAAGTTCGCGAATATTCCCTGGCCAGCCATAGTGTTGCAATTTATAGTGGGTCTTTTCCCCCAGGAAAAGCCCTTCTTTTTTCATTTCTATCGAGAATTTTTTGATAAAATACTCCGCCAGGAGCACGATATCACTTTCCCGTTCCCGTAGAGGGGGCAGTTGAATCGGAAATACATTGATTCTGAAATAAAGGTCTTTACGGAATTTCGATTCGTTCACCGCTTTTTCCAGGTTCACATTCGTGGCAAAAATAAACCGGATATCCAGATCAATTTCCTGGTTGCTGCCAATGCGGCAGATCGATTTTTCCTCAATCACCCGTAATATTTTTCCTTGTAGACTAAAAGGCAAGTCCCCGATTTCATCCAGGAAAAAAGTACCACCTTGGGCCAGTTCCAGTTTCCCGATGCGGCGGACATAGGCGTCTGTATAGGAACCTTTTTCATGGCCGAACAATTCGTTTTCCAGTAGATTTCCCGGAATTGAAGCCGCGTTGATTGCGATAAATGGTTTTTCTTGGCGGTTGCTTAAATTATGGATAGCGCGGGCAAATAATTCTTTCCCAGTGCCGCTTTCTCCTAACAATAATACCGGTGTCTCTTTTCCCGCCACCTGTTTTAATTTTTCCGCTTCCCGTAAAATAGCCGGGCTATTGCCGATGATCACCGATTTCTCTAACTCCGCCGCGTATATCTCTTTAAAAACAATGTTTTCACGCAGAATCCGCGTTGATTCCAGGGCTTTTTCAATCATCAAAAAAAGATAATCCGGGTCAACTGGCTTGGACACAAAATCAAAGGCGCCCTCTTTCATCGCTTCCACTGCCAATTGAATCGAACCAAAAGCAGTCAATAAAATAAACGGCACACCCAGCGGTTTCACCTTCTTTAAGAATTGGATCCCGTCCATCCCTGGCATTTGCAGATCCGATAGAATCACATGGAAGTTTTCCTTCTTCAGCAACAGCATCGCATCCGCCACATCATTGGCCGTTTTTACTTGATAGCCTCGTTCTTCCAGAATACTGGCCAACATTTCTTGCAAGGACTTATTGTCTTCCACAACTAAAATTTTGTTCATAGTACTTATTATAAAAGAAAACCGTTTCTTTTGCAAAATAAAAAGCAAATGCTTCCGTGATTCAACCCCCTTTTCTAATAAATTTGAGAATCATTCTCAAAAAGTGTCAAAAAGCACTTGACTTCTAAGTCAGATTTCATTATCATAAAGGGTTTTAGGATGCAAACAGAATGATAGAAAATAAGTTAAAAAATAAGTTAGAAAAACGGCTAGAAATAAATTTGCTAGATGCCCCTGCCGGGCAAGAATTAGAGGTCATTGAAATTGATGCTGGTTTGATGGCAAAGAAGCGATTGATCTCAATGGGCGTTCACGTGGGCGATACGCTACTTAAACTGAACGACTCCTCCTTTTGCCCGGTGCTGATCAAGAATATCACCTTAAATGCCTCCAAGATTGCCATTGGGAATCGTCTGGCAGCCAAAATACTGGTGAGCTATGAAGAAATCTAACATCGTCCTGGTTGGCCAACCCAATGCCGGGAAAAGCACGGTTTTTAATGTTTTATCCGATTTAAAAACCACTGTTTCCAATTTCTCCGGCACCTCCGTCGAGATTGCCCAGAGTTTTATTAATATCCAGGGCCAGACTTTTCATATTGTTGATTTACCCGGTGTGTATTCCCTCAATCCGGGGGATGAAGCAGAAAAAGTAACCTATGCCTATCTGACCCAGCAATCCATAGATTTGATAATCAATGTGGTCGACGCCTCCATGCTCTCCCGGAGCCTTGAACTAACTGTGGAATTACTGGAATTTGGCATCCCCATGGTAATCGCCCTGAACATGTGGGACGAAGCAGAACGTAAAGGCTTAAAAATCTACCCGGAAAAACTGGAAAAATTATTAAATATCCCGGTAGTGGTCACCTCGGCCCTCTATGGCAAAGGCATCAAGGAATTGGTGGAAAAATGCGGACAAGAAGTCAACCGCCATAACCCACCACCTGCTTTTATGGAATATACCTCCCATGTGGAAGACTATATCCGCCAATTGGAAGGCTATTTTCGCGGTATCGAAATCACTAAAAACGGCTCACCGCGCTTTTATACGCTTAAATCCCTGGAAAACCCGGACGTGATCCCCCAGGCCGTGCTCGCGGGACTCTTCCCACAACTGGAAGAAGTACGTCGGAAAATCGGCGAAATGCACCATAAAGATACCCATGAAACCATTTCCTATGAACGGCACCACCTGGCCATGAAGCTGATGGAAGATGTCTCCCATTTTGTCGACCGCAAAAACATCCCCTTCAGAGAAAAATTGGACCGCTATTTTTTACATCCGATCCTGGGCTATTTCCCCTTGTTGATTTTCTTTTTCCTCTTCTTTTCCGTTATTTATTTTGTGGGAAATTTGCTGAGCAGCCTTGTGGCTATGCCCCTGGAAAAAATTCCGGGCGTGTATGCCAGTTTAAAAGTGGAGCATCTCTTTTTATGGTATACCATAGATGGGGTTTACCAGGGAGTGATGGGGGCGGTGGGGATTGTGCTGCCTTTTTTTCTACCCCTGATCTTGTTGACCTCATGGTTTGAAGATACCGGCTACCTATCCAGAATTGCATTTTTAATGGATGGCTTGATGCATAAGATCGGTTTACACGGGAAATCAGTGGCCCCATTTATTTTGGGGTTCGGTTGCACGGTGCCGGCTTTGTATGGGGTTCGGATCATCGAACATAAACGGGAACGATTCCTGACCGCTATTTTACTGCCGTTTGTACCCTGTACGGCGAGAACCTCGGTGATTTTGGCGCTTACCGCCGCTTTTACCGGGCCATGGGGCGCCCTGCTTGTCTATGGATTTACGCTGCTGGTAGTGGCTATCGCTGGACGATTGATCTCCCTATTCATGGAAAAACCAATGGGCTTGGTCATGGAGATTCCCGACTTAAAAGTACCGTCGCTACGGATTTCTTTTGCTAAAACCTGGATGAAGATCAAACAGTTCCTGAGATTCGCTCTGCCTTTCCTGATGGTGGGCAGTGTTTTGATGGGATGGTTGGAATATGCACGGGTAAATGATGTGATCAACCATTTTTTTTCACCCCTGGTAAAAACACTCTTGGGATTACCGGAACAATTGGGTACAACCCTGGTTTACGGCTTCTTTCGGAAAGAACTGGTGCTGGTTATGGCCAATAGTGCGTTTGGTGTGCAGCAGATTTCCCAGTTACCCATGACGACCCATCAAATTCTGGTTTTCGTGGTGTTTGTCACGTTGTATTTCCCGTGTTTCAGCACCTTTGTGGTGATGTGGAAAGAGTTCGGAAAAAAAGTGGTCCTGACTGCCTCTATTCTGAGTATCAGCGTGGCCCTATTTGCGGCTGTTCTGTTACGAATACTATTAAGATGAGAATGGATTGGGCAATTTTTTCCTGTCTGCTGCAATAATTTCTTTGCTATAAAGATATTCCATTATAAAACCGTCATTGTGATTGATTTTTGAAATTCAAATGTCTGGCATAAATCATGCTATTCTTTTTATGGAGCACAATGGATTTGCTCTCAGGAGGAATTAAAATGAAGGAACATTTGAATTTAAACACGGTGTCTGTGACATCGGGATGGGTGGATACGCCTCAAAACCAGGAACGATTAACGGCAAGGTTGAATGCTCCGCAAGTCCGGGAAGAATTGTTTCCGGGTGGGGCCAAGGGTGAGAGTGTAGCGGCAGTAACGGATGATCTTTTCGAATCATCGGTTCAGAGCAGCCATAATTTTAATGCTGCGGCGATCGAGGCGATGGATTTTGCGGCAGCCATGGAACAGGTGAATTTTATCCAGTCGCAGTCTCTTTTACCGGAGGGAAGGCAGAAAATGTCGCTGGCTCATCACAGCATTACTCCGCAACGGGTGATGCAATTGTTAGGCACGATGTAAGTGGGAGTAAAAAAATGAAAAAAAACACCAAATCCCAAAAGTTATTTTTTAATATGCTGGGTTATTTAATTGAATTTGATAAAAAAAATCTG
Organism: uncultured Clostridia bacterium; assembly: GCA_964502145.1. Taxonomy (GTDB): domain Bacteria; phylum Acidobacteriota; class Aminicenantia; order UBA2199; family UBA2199; genus CAZCVI01. The sequence continues at coordinate 162,510 of CAZCVI010000003.1, read as the reverse complement.
GGTTGGTCATGGAGTAAATGGGAATACGCCCCGACTTTCGACGGGGGAAAACGGGTGGTGCGCCATGGGGGTGGTCTGGAGTTCATGAAAATATTCCCCACGCTGGTGGCGGGCAATGACACAAATGCGACGGCACGTCCAATACGATCTGTGCATAACACGGAAGAGATAGAAGTGGCGTTAAAAAAACACGGGGTGGAGTACATTTTTCTCTACCAGGGGGAAACGGTTGACGAGAACGATTTTCACACGGTAGAGGCGGCTGAAGCCTTTTACGGACTAAATAAATGCGCGATCTGGGATTTAACGGCGTACTGGTTCGGGTATAATCGGAACATGAATTCCTGGTGCATGTGTGATTCATTTACAGGAGCATTGGAGTTCACCCCGGCCTCGGCTGAAAGGCGTATGCGGGAATTCCGGGCGTCGAACCGCCAATTTCCAGCGCACAACGCCCTTTCAACCGAACGGGGGGGGATTAACTATTGTTAATGTTCGGGTATTAAAAAAATATATCGGCCACTATTCTTGAAAACGTTCTAATGGAGCGTCCATTTTGGTGATGCGGTAAATAGGGTAGGGGTTGGTTTTCTTGCTCCATTGCTGGACTAATTGACGGTTCAGGAATCCCCAGGAGGCGAGACTGTCCAGACATTCAGGTTCGAGTAGTAACGGGATGAGGCGGGCCAGTGGTTGTTTCATGGAAACAAAGTAGGCATTTTCCGGGATGGGTATTTCCTGGCTTTTGTAGGTGCCTTTGAGTTGCAGCAGCACGTGGCCCTGGTACAGTTCGGGGCTAAGTTTTATCTGGTTGATGGTGAATATTTCGACGGGGTAGGGCGTTGTGGCGCGAATTTTTTCCACTACGATGCCGTGTTGTTTTAAATTAGTGATGACCTGCATGTGACCGGGGAGGATGACATAGGCTTCAGGAAGGGGGATGGTGCGCACGGGTACTACCTTGGCAAAATAGGGGAGGCGGTAGTCTTTTAATGTTTCGGTTCGTATCACGTGAAAATCTTTGAACCAGGGGGGATATTTATCGCGGTCCTCGGGTTTGATCGGCTCATTGATAAAGACATAACTTTTTAGAGTGATATCAAATAGTTTTTCACTTTTGAATTCGAGGATGAAGGGATCGTAAAAGTAACGGGTAGCGGTTTGCCGGTCAGCAGTCTTAACCATTTCTTGCATCGTCCCGATGTGCTGGTGGGAGAATTGCAGGATGGATTTGATCAGGCCAAAAGTGGACAGGACCCGTGTTTTAAAGTCGGCATGGGAGTAACTTTCACTTAGGATAGTGAAGCGGTTCCGCAAACCAGCGTAATTGGTGCCGAACTTGGCTTCAATAGAATCGTTTTCCCAGCCCAGCTCGGGTTTGAGGAAATCCATGAAATTACCATACGGAACACTGTCATAACCATACGTTTTTTTCAATATTTCGGCGACGCCGGGAAAAAAACGGTCCCACATGTATTGGGACAAGGAGTTGTCGCCGTTGGGATTGGATTGGGTGGCATAAGTAACGGGTTCCTGGTGATATGAACCGTTGGTGGTATGCAAATCCACGATGAGCACGGGGTCCCATTGGTTAAATAACTGGACCAAACCGGTGACTTCGGGGCTTTCGAGTTTGAGATAATCCCTGTTTAAATCGAGGAATTGGCCATTGTAGCGGACACCAGCCAATTCTGGGCCATTGTCACCACGGTTTTTCCCAAATTTGTCATTGCCATCGGGATTAAAAATAGGTACAATCATCACGACCTGCTTTTCGAGATAGCGGAGGGTTTCGGCTTTTTTATTGACAAACTCCCGGATGAGTAATTGGAGCGCTTCTTTGCCTTCGACCTCCCCGGCGTGGATGTTGGCCATAAAAAGGACGGCGGGTTTCCCGGATAAAGAGAGTTCTTTTGGGTTTTTAATGCCTTCCAGGCTGATAATCAAGAGGGGAATGGCCCGGCCCTCAGTAGAGGTAGTGAGGGTTAAGATTTGAATCAATGGCGATTGTTTTTGGGCTTGATATATAAACTGGATGACCTCGTCATAAGAAGATGTGCGGGTATAAGCGGATTCTTCAGCCACGACAGTTAATTCCCCGGGGAATAAGGGGGTGCTTAAGCCGATTAAGGTAAATATACACAGGAATAATACAGTGACAGGTATTTTCATAATGCCTCCATTTTTCTTTAAACTCTATTTTCGCATAAAATACCGGGGTTTGTCAATCGCTTGATTTGTCCTGGATGGATTGCCAAATTAATGGGAAGACTGGACTAACTGGACAATCTGGACTAACTGGACTTACTGGACCGCACAATACCTTTTATTTTTCAAGCTTGTCCAGTAAGTCCAGATTGTCCAGATTGCCATGGTGATCCGTGGTGCTTTTTTAAAATTGATGGTGGATCTGGGTTGTTTGGCATGGGTTTGACAATTATATAAATTATTAAGATATATCGGCGTATTTAGCAACATCAAAGTGTGCAAACCGATGAGATTAAGAATCTACACCAATTCAATGATGGCTGAGGGGTAGTTTTCCACATTAATCAGCACTAAAAGTTGAAAAGTATGGTTATAAAATAAGTTACGGGAATAACTTTGAACAAGGTGCAGGAAACGTTTTAAAATTCGGGTTGTTTGACGAATAGGTCGGGGTATTTTTTCAGGAGTGTTTCTATCAGAAACTCCTCGATTTCGGCTTTAGAAGACAACTTTCGTAGTTGCTGGACGGTTTTTTTAAGGTAGGAGTAGTGAATGCGGGTAAAGATACGTTTTATTTCGGTAAGAGCGAGTGGACTCATGGAGAAATTGGTGTAGCCCATGCCCAGTAACATGAGTGCGGTAAAGGTTTTTCCTGCCATTTCGCCGCACACGGTTACTTTTTTGCCAATGGCTGTCACTTCTGCGAGGATCTCGAATAATATCTCGATTACGGCGGGATGAAACGGACTGTACAAGTAAGATACAGAACTGTTATTCCGGTCGACAGCCAGTAAATACTGCATGAGATCATTTGTCCCAATGGAGAAAAAATCAATCTCCTCTTTGAGATACTTGATGAGCTTGACAGTTCCAGGAATTTCAATCATAATTCCCACGGGAACTTTTTTAGGGGGGAGTTTGTTCTCGGCCAACAATTCATCCTTGCATTGGCGGATAATATTTTTGATGGTATGAATCTCTTCGATTTCGGTGATCATGGGAAAAAGAATGTGGATGTTGCCGGTTTCATTGGCCCTTAAAATGGCTTTGATCTGGTTTTTAAAGAGAGTCATTTCTCTGAGGAAGAGGCGGACAGCCATGGTGCCCAACGCGGGATTGGATTCGGCCTCACTTTTTAAAGAACTGTACGATTTATCTCTGCCGACATCAAAGGTTCTAATGACCACGGGATCGGGGTAGAATTTCTGGGCGATATTCTTGTAGATCATGTATTGCTGATCAATATAGAACGCAATATTGGGATCCATAAAAAGAAATTCGGTACGAAACAAACCGATTCCTTTTGCCCCATAGGATTGCAGGATATCGCACTCAAAAGGCATTTCGATGTTCCCCACGAGGTTGAAATGATGGTTGTCCATGGTCACATCGGGTAGTTTTATCACTTCTTTGAGGTTGGTGATATGGAGCTGGTATTTTTCCTGTTTGATGGATGTTTTGGTAATGAAGGATTTATTGGGGTTGATTGTTACATCGCCACTCAAGCCATCAACAACAAGAATATCGTCGTTCACAATGCACTGGGTGGCATGGATAGTATTGAGAATGGTTGGAATTCCGAGTGTTCGGGCCAGGATAACGGTGTGGGAGGTTTCACCGCCGCCATCCAACACCAATCCCAAAATCTTCCCCCTGGACATGAGGTTGGCGGCCATTGACGGTGGAATGTCCCCGGCTACGAGGATTACGTTTTCAATCTCATCATTGCCACGGTTCTTGTTACTCTTAAGATTATCCAGAATCCGGGTCAACACATCCGATATATCATTGCTTTTTTCGCGGAAAGAGAGATCGGAAATCGTTTTGAAAATATCGAGGTATTTTTTTTCAATTTCTTTAACAGCCCATTCGGTTTTAACCGATTCAGAGAGAATAATCTTTTTAATATCATTGGTCAGGTTTCCTTCCTTGAGCAATTGAAATTGGGTTTCAATGATCAGGGCGGATTCTTTCCCGGAGGTTTTAGACAGGTCGGTAAAAATCTTTTTTAATTGGGCTTTGGTGACTTTAACGGCATTGTGAAAACGGTTGATTTCGATATCCACCGCATCTTTTGGGATAATTTCTTTAAGGATGATCGGTTTATAGGAGTTATAGACCAGGGCTTTCCCCATGATAATGCCGGAGGAAACGGGTTTGCCCTTGATCTGTTTCATGATGGGGGAAATGCTTAACTTTCCTCGTCAAACTTTGCCTTGAAAAGTTTGATGATCTCATCGCTTGCTTTTTTATCATCGACACCGGAGGTTTCGATGGTGATGGAATTTCCTACTGAAGCGGCGAGGGTAAGTATTCCCAGCAGGCTTTTGGCATTGACGCGATCTCCCTGGTATATCAAGAAAATGTCCGCTTGAAAGCCATTTGCCATATGGGATAGTTTGGCGGATGCCCTGGCGTGAAGGCCTAATTTGTTAGTAATCTCTATAGTCTCTTTAATCATGATTTCTTTTCTCCTAAGTACTCCCCGACGACATTAATACCATCGATAGCTCCTTTTTGAATTTCTTTTATCACTTCTTTGAAATTGATTTTTTTGTCCCGGTGGGTCAAAAATTTCAGCAGTCCCGGCAAATTTATGCCAGTAATGATCTCGACATTTTTTTTATGGAATTTGATGCATATATTGGTTGGCGAGCCGCCAAACATATCGGTAAAGATAATGATATTTTCATCCCTGTATTTTTTTAGATAATTATCTACCTTTTGAACGGCATTCGAACCGTCTTCCTTCCAGTCAAAGCTGATACACTCAATATCGGATTTGGTTTCGAGGATTGCCTCGGCCACGGTGACCAGTTCTCTGCCCAGGTTTCCATGTGTGATAATAAATGCTTTTATCATTTTTCCTCTTTCCCATATAATTTTTCAATAAAAGACACGCTGCCATTTTTCCTGGATATGAAATATTTGACAGCGACTTCGATGAGTGTGGAAAGGTTTCGTCCCACGGCAACGGGTAGATTAAACATGGGAATATCTTTTCCCAGGATATTAAAATAGAGGTTACCTTCACCCAGTCGGTCGTATTTTTTCTTGGGGTTCCATTTTTCCAAGCTGATGACAAGGTCTAATTTCTTTTTTTCCCGTAGTGCGCCTACGCCGTACATATCGACGATGTTAATGATACCGAGTCCCCGGACTTCCAGCCATCTTTTTATGCGATCGACAGAACGGCCCACGGGTTCGTCGTTGGAGTTGAGATAAAATTCGACGAGGTCGTCGGAAACGAGGTGGCTTCCCTTGTTGATCAGTTCGAGGGCGGTTTCGCTTTTACCGATGCCGGAGGGGCCGGTGATGAGTATGCCCTGTCCTTGAATATCCATCATGACGCCGTTGATCCTTATTTTTTCGGAGAAGTTGCCATACAGGAAGCTGGTTAATCGGGGAATCAGCAAAGAACTTCTTAAATTGGAAACGAGAATGGGAGTTTTGTATTTGGCAGCGATATCAATCACGGCCTCGTCGACATCCTGGTTCTCGGAAACGACAATGCCGGGTATTTTTTTGGCCATGAAGTTTCGCAGGCATTTTTCAAATTCGTGCCTGGGTAATTGCCTGAGATATCCGATCTCTGTTTTTCCGAATATCTGGAGTTGTTCTTCGTCGAGGTATTTGGTGTAACCGGCGAGGGCGAGCCCGGGTTTTTGCACGCCGGAGTGATAGATTTGATTGGAGACCCACTTCTCATTATAAACGCGTGTGATCTCCACTTCGCTGTAGTGGACGACGGTGTTGACGTCGACGCCGGGCTTGGGTTTAATCAGTGCTGGATTCATACTTCTGTACCACGCGGATCAGCTCTTCTGGGCTTTGGGCGGTGAGAATAGTTTTGATCATGGGGCCTGCTTTTTTTATCAGGGACGCGGCGGCTGCGAGTATCTGGAGATGGATGACTGGAGAATAATTGGGGGAGAGGATTAAAATCACCAGATTAACGAGCTCCTTGTCGGATTCGTGATACTGGATACCTTTTCGGGAGGTGCCAATGGAAATAATGGGTTCTTTCAAATCCTTGAGCTTGGTATGGGGGACAGCAGAATGATTGCCAATGGATGTGGAGCCGAGTTTTTCTCTCTCGATGAGTTTCTCCAGGATCAGTTTTTCATCGGATATTTTATTTTGCACTTTTAATCCGTGGAGTAATTCCTTGAGTATGGCTTCCGTGTTGGAAGCGACGCAATTCAGTTGGATAAATTCCGGTTTTAAACTGTTATAGAGTTTCATCTTTTTTGTTTCGTTTCCTCGTCACATATGTATTGATGGTGCTTGTTGCTAAGATTCAGCATTTTTTATTATGTCTATTCTTATGGCTGTTACATTATTCTTTTAACGTCGACCTTTCCGAATACAATCATCGTCGAGATCACATGTCCGTATCAAGAAGAACTGATGTAAATTATACGGCCTCAATAATGGAAAGGTTTTTTTGGTCGTCGTAAAAGAGGACGGACATTTTATTGGTTTCCACATTGATGAACATGTAGGCATTTTCGCCGCTGTCTTTGAGGAAAAAAATGGCTTCTTCGACAGAGAGGGGTTTGCGGGAGTAATTTTCAGAGACGGTAATGGCGCCGGTAACTGATTTTTCAGTGGGTTCCTCGGTTTCTGGCTGTTCTTGACCACCGCCGAGTAAGCGTCTGAATATGCCCTCTTTATTGTGGCGCTTTTTTTCCAATTTGAATTTGTCTTTGTTTTTCTTAGCCTGGGTTTTGAGGGTATTAATGGTCGAGCGTAAGGCTTGTTTAAGAATGGGGTCGCTATCTTGGATGTGATAGGAGTGAAGTTTGGTCTTGAGGGTAATTTCAACTTTGAAGTCCAATTTTTCTTCATTGACGATGACTTCAGCATCAATAATATCGCCGCTGATTTTTTCAATGCTCTTCAGATTCTTTTCGGTATACGCTTTTAATGCACCGGTGAATTTGACATTTTTTGAGGTAAATTTAATGCTCATGTTATACTCCTTCGGTCGTAATACTAATTTCTATTAAATTTCTAAAACTAACTGATTTCATTTAATGTATATTCCTCTTTTCGTTTGGATGAATTGGGTATGTTCATTTCATCCCGGTAGTTCCTGATGGTTCGGCGGGAAATTTTAATTCCCAGGGAAGCCAATTTTTCAGCGATATGCTGGTCGGATAGGGGGTCATTTTTGGCTTCTTCCTCGATGATTTTTTTGATTTTGTCGATGATGGTTTCCACGGAGTGTTTGAAGCCAAATTCGCCCTTGATGCCGTAAGAAAAGAAATTTTTGAGACTGATCAGGCCTTTTTCAGTGGCAATAAATTTGCTGTTCACAGCCCTGGAGATAGTGGATTCATTGTAATTGAGTTCCTTGGCGATATCTTTCATGGAAAGAGGTTTTTTCCATTTTTCGCCGAAATCGAGGTAATCCTTTTGGATTTTTACGAGGAGTTCGGCAATTTTGACGATCATGGTTTTGCGTAGGTCCATGCCCTCGATAAAAAGCTGGGCATTTCTGGAGCGGTCTTTAAGATAGGATTTGGTTTTTTTATCGGGAATTTTTTTCAGCATCTCTTCATAGTAGCTGGACAACATCATGCGTGGGATACCTTCCTCGATATATTTGACCTTGTATTCATTGCCTTCCTTGATGAGCAGGAGGTCGACATCGGCATAATCGACCTCGGTTTTCTCAAAGGTGGCACCGGGTTTGGGGTCTAAGCGTTTTAATTGGGAGATAATGGCGTTTAATTCGGCTTTATCAATGCCCATGTTTTTGGCGATTTCAATGTATTTTGATTTGGAGAGGTCTTCGAGGTGGTGGGTGACGAGTTCTTTTAAATGTTTTTGTTCGGGAGTATCGTCGATCTGGGCAAGCAGGCATTCGGTCAAGGATTTTGACGCCACGCCGGGTGGATCAAAGGTTTTGATAATGTACCGGATACGTTCGATTTCTTCGGGGGTTGTGCCGATAGAAGAGGCGATGGATTCGATCTCGGTGTCCATGTAGCCATCGCTATTGAGATTATAGATAATATGGGAGGCAATCTCCATTTCCTGGTCATTGAATTGACTCATGGCCTGTTCCATCAGGTGATCGGACAGTGTGATGGGGGATTCGGTAAAAAGTTCGATAGCCCTGTTTTTATCGAGTTTGTCGTCGCCTTTGCGCAGGAATCCTTCTTCCTTGTACTGGGTCAGATAGGATTCATCGGCGCGTTCCATTCTTTTTTCCATGTCTGTGACCTGGATATTGGGTTCCTCTCTATCGGTGATAGATTCTGGTTTTTCAATATCGAGCATGGGGTTGGATTCGACTTCGTTTTTAATTTTATCGACGAACTCGGAACGACTCAAAGGCAAAAAACCGATAAAAGAGTGAATGACCGGATTAATAGTGATCTGTTGGCTGCTTTTTAAGTTTAATCTTGTAGACATTTAGTTCCACCTGAATTCTTTTCCGAGGTATTCATCTTTGACCCTTTGGTTGGTGAACAGTGTATTGGAATCGCCCTGGAATATCACTTCGCCCCGGTTAATGATATAAGAGCGGTCCGTAATTTTTAATATCTCCCTGACATTGTGATCGGTAATAATCACGCCCAGTCCCTTTTCTTTGAGTGAGATGATGAGGTTCTGTAGTTCTTTGATCTGGATGGGATCGATACCGGCAAAGGGCTCATCAAGGAGGAGGAAGTCGGGAGAAAGTACCAGGGAGCGGGCAATTTCCAATCTTCTTCGTTCGCCGCCGGAGAGCACGTAGGCTTTCCTGTTTTTTAATTCGGTCAATCCCATTTCGGCGAGTATGATATCAATGTGCGGGGATTTGCGGGAGGGATGCATGTCCATGATGGCGAGAATATTCTCCTGAACTGTCAGTCCTTTAAAAATAGAGGGTTCCTGAGGCAAGAAGCTGATCCCTTCCCTGGCGCGTATGTAAACGGGTTGCCGGGTAATATCCATATTATTCAACAGTATATTCCCTGTTTCTGGTTTGTAAACCCCCAACATCATTAAAAAAGTCGTGGTTTTACCCGCTCCATTTGGGCCAAGCAAGCCAACAATTTCACCCTGATTCACCTCCAGGGTAACCTTGTTGACCACCAATCTGTTTTTAAAAGATTTACTTATGTTCGTCCCTTCTAACCGTTTCATTTCATTTTTCGCAGTCGCTTATCATATCAATATGGTATATTATATTATAGTACAGATATCCAAATTTTCAAAAAAAATCTTTCAAAAAAGATTAAAGTTTATCATTTCAGGTATCAACTGTCAATAAGCGGGGAGATATCAATCCGTTTTTTTAGCCGTTTTTTAAGAGAAATTTCATGCGTTCGAGGAGTTCATCGACAGTGACCTGGGAGGCGCCAATTTTTTCGACGACGATGGAAGCGGCTGCATTGGCCAGTGCTACGGCCTCTTTAATGTTTGCGCCGGAGACCAATGCCAACATCAGGAGTGAAGCGACGGTATCCCCGGCACCGGTGACATCAAAGACTTCATGGTTGAAGGCGGGGAGATGGAAGGGAACTTTTCCCTTCTCAACGGCACTGATTCCCTGGTCACCGCGGGTGATAATAGAAAAGGTGCTGTTGAATTTACGGCGGATCAATTTTACGGCGGTAGCGGCATCGACATCGCTACGAATTTTTTTCTGAATAATGGCTTCGGCTTCTTTTAGGTTTGGAGTGATGCCAGTGATCCGTTTGTATAAATGGTAATTTGGGGGTTTGGGGTCGACAAAAATAGGAATCCCCAGGGTGGTGGCCTTTTCTTCCAGTTTTGCCATGATGTTTTGGTTCAGGGTGCCTTTGGCGTAATCGGACACGATAATACCGTGGAGGTTGGATATATTGAATTGTTCGAGTGTGGTGGCGATGGTGTTCTCGATTTCCTGGGTGATTTGTAAGGGTACTTCCCAGTCGATTCTGGCAATTTGTTGTCTTTGAGAGATGAGCCGGGTTTTTACGAGGGTTTGATTGGCTGGGGATTTGATGATAAGGTTGCCGCTTTTTTTGATTTTAAAGAGTTCATTGGCATAGTGATCATCGCCGGTAATGCCCATTAGGAGACCATCGGCTCCCAATTTATCAATGTTGATGGCCACGTTACCAGCACCCCCACAACGGCACTCCTCGGACTCTACTTTCACGACGGGAACGGGTGCTTCGGGGGATATCCGGTCGACAGTGCCAAAAATATACTTGTCAAGGATGATATCGCCAAAGATAAGAATTCTTTTATCTTGGAATTGCGCACAAATTTCTTTAACGCGTTGCATACTGATCATGGTTAGACTCCTTCAATTTTAGGCGACGGGGAGTCTGCGGCATCTGAAGCATCTGCGAATACGGGGAGAAAAGGAATGCTGAGAAAGTAAAAAAGTAAAAATTTGACCTCGGAGTCCCCGAAGTTATATTCGAATAACCCGGCAATGAGAAATCCGATAAACACGAACAACACGGCTGTGGCGACGGCTTTTTCCTCTTGAGCGGGTTTTTTATGGGGCCTCATTTTTTGAATGAGCAGTAAAATAACGGAACCAAATGCAAGCAGAAGCATTATTAAAGCGAAGATGCCGCGTTCGGCCAGTATTTGCAGGAAATTATTGTGCAGATGGGTATTGGTTTGCTCTGCGGCGGCTGGTTTATAGAGATGGTAGACTTTTTCGATACCGTTGGGGCCGACGCCGGTGAGGGGGTAGTCCTTGAAAATCTTAACCGCAATTTGAACCATATAGAGGCGGTCCTTGTTGGTGTCATTGTTCATATCAAAAATAGAGGTCAACCTGCTTTTGACGGAACCGGGGAGTAGCAGCAACAGGCAAAGGAAGACGGGAATCACGAGAACCAAAATTTTGGGCTTATAATAAATGATAAAAATACCGAGGGCGATAAATATTCCTACCCACACCGAGCGGGTCAGGGAGAGCAGGATCGGAATGAGGATAATCGCAAGGGAGAGGGTCAAAAGCATTTTTATTTTTTTTCTTTTTTCGTAAAAGGCGTAGACAAAAAAGAAGATGAAGGGGAACATCAATAGTCCGGCATAGGTCATCCAGTGGGAGGTGGCGCCTTGGAGACGATGGTCGAGGTTGATGCCGTTAATAACAGACTGGACAATGCCCCACAGGGAAGAGACGAGCGCGGAAGCGAGCACGACCAGGGCTGAATATAAGAGACGCTTTCGCGAGTTCAGGACGAGCAGGAGCAGGGGGATCAATAAATAAATAAAAAACTCCCGGTTGTCATTTAAACTGAGCGAGATATCAATGGCAAATAGGGTGGAAATGAAGGTGGCGAGAATGAAAAGAAGAAAGTACTTGTAATACCCGGGCAAGGTGGGAAAGGTGGCCCCAGGAACTCCGGGTAGCGGGGGGTGGTTCCTATTTTTTAAGATGTTCACGCTAAAAAAGCTAAGCTGGAGCAGCAGCAGGGTGAATAATATGTAGCAGGCGGCGATGGAAAAGGGGATCAGGAATAGGAACCCGAGTGTCAGATAAAATGATAGGTCACTTGATATATCGGTTAATTGCTTCATACACATCGTCCATAGTTATATTTTTCATACATGGTATTATACCATAAATACATTTTTTTTGGTTACATGGCCGGCAAGCCATTTCTTTTTGGAGAATGGTGACGTTTTTTGTACGCCAGGGGCCGCTGATTTCGGGGACATTGGGGCCGTAGATGGCAATTAATGGAGTGGCGGTAAGGGAAGCGAGGTGCAATGGACCGGAATCAGCCCCAACATATACGGAGGCGTGGGCAATCAGGTGCAACAATTCTGGGATGGATATTTTCCCGGTGCAATCCACGGCAACGAAACGCCCGGCCAGATACGCCCCTGTTTTTTGTTCGGCCTCGCCATTACCCACGAGATAAACAAGAACTTTATCGGCTTGCAGACGTTCTATGAGGGCGGAAAATTTATCAATCCCCCAATCCCTGAACGCATTTCCCGCCCCGACATGGATGACCACGCTTTTGGTACCGGAGTTTGAGTCGAGGATAGTTTGGAGAGCTGCAGAAATCTGGCTTTGTTCGATTGGGATGGGCGGGTATGGGGGGAGATTGTTCGACTCCACGTGTATGCCCAGGTGTGCTAATAGTTTGACTTGGTTGAAGACGGAGTGACTGAAGGTTTGACCGATCATTTGACCTATAATTCTAGGGGTGAGGTGGGTATAGGCCCAATTGCGGTTGGGGGTGCGGTAGCCGATACGGGTTTTGATGCCACTGATGAAGGTGAGTTGAGCGCTTTTGGGACCGGAATGAAAATCAACGACGCTATCAAATGCGATCTTTTTTATCTCTTTTCTGAAGGACCACATCGCTTTGAGGCCCATTTTCCGGGGAATAACGATCACTTTAAAAATGCCGGGAATCAAACTGGCGATCTCCCTAAACTTTTCTTCAACAACATAATAGATACGGCTGCCTGGGAAATGGTCGCGGTAAATTTGAATGGCTGGTATGGTAAATATAATATCTCCGAGCAGTCTTAAGCGAATAAATAGGATGTTTTTCTGGTTTTCCACTCGGTTATTCAGCGGTTATAGCCTCGTCGATCAGCATGACGGGGATACCGTCGCGAATAGGATAGATTCTCTTGCAATGCGCGCATTTCAAACCGTGGGCATCTTTTTTATATTCTATTAATTGGATCGCTGTTTTGCAGGCAGGACAGGCCAGTATATCCAGTAAATTCTGGGAAATAATCTCGTTTTTCTTATTATTTATCTCATCTGTGTTATCCATGAAATCACCTTTTGCTTTGTTTTTTGCTATGTTTCTGTATGCTGGGATAGGCCCCAGAAGTCTTTGCGCTGTGGGCTGTGGAACGATTGGATTGATGGTTGTGGTTTACTCCCGTTCCCCGGTTTTTTTTATGATGTGGAAGCCGAACTGGGTGGATACGAGTCCGCTGATTTGTCCCTGTCTCATTTTTTTTACAGCTTCTTCAAATTTTGGGACCATTTTACCGGGGCCGAACCATCCGAGGTCACCACCACTGGATTTACTGCCGCAAATAGAAAATTCCTTGGCCAGGACACTGAAATTTCCGCCGCTTTTTATTTTTTTTAAAATGCTATCGGCTAGACCGCGATCTTTGACCAGTATGTGACTGGCTTTCCATTCCATTAAACACCTCTATTCCTAAGAATTTATCACGCGCAAACAAACGATTGGGAGTGGCCCAGAGAGTTGCTGTTGGTGGCATGACGTTTATCTGTTCTGTTTTTGAAATTCTGCAATGATACTGTCGATATCCTTGTTTTCGACGGTGGTGGATTGCTCCTTTTGCTCTTTGAATTGAGATACAATGCTGTCTACATCACCTTTATCGTAGGTGTGTGTTTCGGCATTTGTATGGGGGGTGGGGACGGGATTAGAAGCAGAATCGGTATGGCTGGGGGCAGCGGAACTCTTCTGCTTGTCGGGTTGATAAGACGCGATAATATTTTCCACTTCAGCTTTATCCTTGTCTTGTTCCAGTGTTTTTTTCTCGATTCTGTGGCCGAACGCTTTGGTACGTTCTGCATCGCCACCCAGCAATTCATTGAGATATTCGTTTAATTTGGCCAAGGTGTACATGACTTTCATCAATTTCTGTCTACCGATATCCTGAAATTGGAAGGCATCCATGGCACTAAAAATCAATTCTTCAATGGACGTCAGGTTGTCGTTGACATAACTGAATGCTTCGTAAATATCAATGACACCGGGATTTTTCGCATATGTTTCGGTCATATCCTTGATGAAACTTTGTTGTCTGGAAACGACTGTCAACACGTTTTCCATGAAGCCCATCACCATGTTGGTCCCAGCTTCCGATTCCTCGGTCACACGGGATAATTGCCCCATCACTTTTCCCTTTTTTTCCTCTTTACCGGCTGGCGAATCCTTATCCGGGTCAGGGGTAAGGTCGCCAGGGGAGGGGGAATCTGGATCGGCATCTGGGGTAATGGTTTCTTGTGCAGGAGAAGTAGGCATCACCACCGGGCTCGGGCTCTTGTCTACCATATGCCGCAAGATATCTTCTTGCTTTTTATTAAACTCTGCCACACTACCCTGGTTTATCAATGCATCTATTTCTTTCTGATCCATTTTTTCAGTTGTTAGATGCGAGTATCACTTCAACACCGATTCAACTTTCTCTTTTAATGTCTCGGGAGTAAATGGCTTCACGATGTAGTTGTTTACGCCATTTTTCAGTGCTTCCACGATGTCGTCTTTTGCGGCGTTGGTTGTGACCATTAGGATCGGAATTTGTTTGTTGGTGGCCCTTACCCGTTTAACGAATTCCAACCCGTCCATTTCCGGCATATTCCAATCGGTTAAAATCATATCCACGTCATTAAATATCTCAAGCGCTTGTTTTCCATTTTCAGCTTCCAGTATGTCTTCAAAACCGATCCGCTTCAATGAATTCTTTATAATCCTTCTCATGGTTGATGAGTCATCGACGATCAAGAATTTCATTTGTATTTCTCCTTATTTAATTTTCATTACTGATAGATTCTATAGATTAAAATATTATAAAAGAAAAGTCAATATTTTTTTAGAAAATATTTTCTTTTCCTCTATTTGCTCAATTATTTACTGAATTATTTGCTCAATTCGTCTGTTAAAAGGGGAACAATTTTAAAAAGATCCCCCACGAGTCCATAATCGGCTTTTTTGAAAATCGGAGCTTCGGGGTCCTTATTGATGGCCACGATAATTTTTGAGGTCTTCATGCCCACGAAGTGTTGGATAGCACCAGAGATGCCGCAAGCGATATAGAGTTTGGGGTTGACTACCTTCCCGGTTTGTCCTACCTGCATGTCTGAAGAAGCGTATTCGGCGTCTACTGCGGCCCTGGAAGCACCCATGCCTGCATTGAGGACATTGGCCAGTTTTTCAATGATCACGAAGTTTTCCTTGCTTTTCATGCCCCTGCCACCGGAAACGATCACATCGGCCTCGGTGAGATCAATACGCTTGGAAGCCTGTTTGAGTACGGTTACAATTTTGCTCTTGGATTCATTGATAATGGGTTCGATATGGACCAGCTCAGGTTCGGCACCATCTGCCTCGGCGGCTGGAAAAACGTTGGGTCTAACGGTGAACATGCGGTATGTGTCATTTATGGTAAAGGTAGATAACAGTTTACCGGCGTAAACTGGCTTGGTAAAACGGTTGTTTTCCAGATCGACAGCCGTACAATCATTTAAAAGGCTGGCGTTCTCGATTTTGGCGGCTATCCTGGGGAAAAGGTCTTTACCCTGGGCTGAACAGATACCGGTAAAATCGGAGAGATTAAAATCGGTGATGAGACTGGCAATAGTCGCCGCGTAAATCGCGGGGTCATAATTTTCCGCGCCTTTCACGCATAAAACTTTGGCAATCCCTTTTAAGTGCGGGGTGTATAACTCGGGTGCATTGGAAAAAAGCACGGCATGAACCTCTTTACCGCTCTTTTTGGCAAGATTTAAGACTTCTTTATTGGATTTTTTAAATCCACCCTCTTTTAATTCTATATATACGCCTATGTTGGCCATGTTGTCCTCCTGATTTTGTCCTAAAAAGATTCTTATAGAACCTTTGCTTCTTCCCTGAGCAATCTGACCAGTTCTTTAACTGCGTCTTCAGGTTCACCCGTGATCATTTTTCCCTGTGGTTTTTCCGGTGGTGCGAATAATTTTTCCGTGCGAATTTTGGCATTTGTTTCGAGGATGCCCAGCTCAGCCAGGGATAATTTTTTAATGGGGATTTTTTTTGCTTTCATGATGCCCATCAGTGATGCATAGCGGGGAGTATTTAAGCCTTTGGCCGCACCCACGATGCAGGGGACTTGCATGGCGATTTGTTCCCGTGCGCCTTCATCGATTTCCCTTTCTACGGTGACACTACCGTTCTCGTAAGAGAAGGCGACCACGTTTGTGGCTACAGGAATACCGAGGTATTCGGCCAGGTAGATATGGGTCAGGTAGGAATCGTCGTCAATGGCTTGTTTTCCCATAAAGATTACACCGTGGTGTTCGTCTTGGCGGATAGCTGCAGCCAGTGCTTTGGCAATTGTCTTATGGTCGATGGTTGCGCTGGTTTCGATATGGATGGCGTTCTGGGCGCCCATGGCTAAACCACCGCGCAAGACACTCTCCACCCGTGCCGGACCGAGTGTTAATACGGTTACTGTAGCATCGGCAATTTTCTCTTTGAGTTTTAATGCTTCTTCCAATGCATATTCGTCGTATGGACCGATAATCCATTTGATATTGTCTTCCTTGATCGCTGTCCCGTCTTTTACCTGTAGCGTGGCTTCAGTATCGGGTACTTGCTTGATACACACATAAATATTCATCTTAAGGCCTACCTCCAATTGAAAATTTTAAAACGGATCAAAATAAAAAATTTTTTAAAAAAAATTTATAACCCAAAATCATCCAAAAGTCAAATGAAAAACGCGCTGCTGGAAATTCTTTTTTTTAAGAACCGGGAAGGTGATTCCAAATTCGAATCGCCAAATGGATCGTTTTTTTAAATTTTCTACTTGCAATTGTAGTGGAAATGATATATATTAATGCTCGTGAGGTGAAAATGAATTATATTAATCTTTTTTATGCAAGCCCACTTGGAACCACGCGCCAGAGACCGAGGCATCTTGGTGAAGCGGAAAAAGTCCACAAAAACGAAAGTGAAAAATGGGCAAAATAGAATTTCCAACAAAAAAAGAAGTTGGCAGTCGATTCAAACGTTTTCGCGAAGCCATAGGAAAAACCCAGACGCAGTTGGCCGATGAATTGATGGTGTATCAATCCACTATCACCAATATTGAGGTGGGCAAGACTTTCCCTAACATAAAGTATTTGCACTATTTTCATCGGCAGTACCGACTGAACGCCAACTGGTTGTTGAACGAAAGAGGGGATATCTTTATGACCCACGAGGAAATGGACCCGAGCGCCGTGTCGATGTTGGGGTGTCATGTGCCCCGTTCCGATGTGATGTTTCAACAATACGCGGAATTGATTGATTTAATGCGGGTTCCGGTTATTCAGCAAATCATCTTGGCCAAGTTGGTGGAGCTGAAGGTAATGGCCAAGGAGGTGATCGAGGAGTATATGCCAATAGAAAAAAAGGAAAACTCCTCTGAAGAAAAATAAATAATCATAAATTATAAAAAAAAGTGCTCATTGTGCTTGATTTCTACTGAAAAAAAGTGTCTAATATACTATATGATGATTAATTATAAATCACAACCATGGGACATGGTGAACAGTGAAAATCGTGAAGAGTGAAAAGCATAGTGAAACGCATAGTGAAAAGTTACAAGGTTGTTGGCCACGAATGGATACGCGATTCAAAAATCAATGAATAATAAAAAAGTTGGGAAAAAAATAAAGAAGCGTCAAGCGCTGGATAAAAAAAGAGCCAAAATAAGAGGAGAAAAACAATGAATTATGAAAACAAACGGAAATGGGTTGTTTTATTTCTTGGGATGTGTTTGATTGCCATGTTTCACGGGAGTAATTTTGCGTTGATGAAGGGGAATGATTCTAACCGAGCCTTTTCCAGTACCCCGCTTGTTGGGAATCAGGTCATAGCTAGCGGGTCATCATTGCGTGATTATTTGATCGAGGGTGCTGGCGCTTTTCTGAATTCCTATGCCAATGCCCTTGTATTTATGAATCAAATTGAGATGGGTGAGCTACATGGTTATGATTTTACCGGCATGAGCCAGTCGATCGACCGCGCTATTTTGCACATGGAGTCCGCCGAGAATTTTTATGTCAACCTGAAAAACCTCGCTGATATCACCCCTTATAACCCGGAGGTTATTTTTGCCCTAAAACGATTTCATTACAGTTCTTACTGTAACGATTTCAGATTGAACAAAACGATCTTCAGGAATGTTCAGGGTTATCTGCAATGGGGAGATGTTCGGGGCGCTTACGGTCAGATGCTCACCGATACCATCCGGATCTTGGATTGCCTGTACCGTGTCAAGTACGCGCTTGATGATAGTCGTTTACCTGAAGGTCAACTGGCCTGGGATTTGAATCAATACTACTCCGACTCCCTGCTTTTTGGCCAATATATGGCCGGTGTTTTTTCCGAGATTTTAAAAACTCTCTAAACCTGAAAGTTCCCGCTATTGTCTACCGCAGGCTTTGCTGTGAGGTTGTTTTTTACATCGGAAAAGAAAATTTGTAAGTAGCTATGAATATAACTATGACTGTAACTATGAATATAACTATGATTATAACTATGAATATAGCGAAAATAACTATGGAAATAACAGTATAGCGAAGGAAATCAACAATCAGAGTGATTGAAACAAAATGAAAAGCTTTATGGCCTTTTTAGCTTATGAATGTAAACATTTTTTTTGCCGGAAGAATTTAATCGTGTTTCTGCTGTTCCTGATTCTGTCCCTCTATCTGGTTTTTGATGGTGTGAACCAGTATCAAGACATTATTGAGAACAAGGCACGCTTTCAGGAATTTGAAAAGGTAAAAGTAGCCCACTATATCAATTATACCCAGTACGGTATTTATGGGTTTCGGTTGTTGTTCATCCCATCCCCATTGAGTGTATTTTTCACCAATTCCGGTTTGATCGACGAGTTGATCGCTAATATTGATTCTTCTGATGTATTGCGGATATACTATTCATTGCAGGGCAAAAGTTTATACGCTGATAAAGCGGGGGGGTACAAGGATTTTTCCGGGATAATCCTCCTCTTTGGAACGTTGTTGGTGTTATATTTTGGTTACGATGCCTTTCGCCATAAGGAGTATTTGAAGTTCCTGTCTGGATTTTCCAGTTATAAGCAGGTGTTTTTTTTCATCCAATTGTCCCGTATTCTATTGTTGATGCTATTTTTTACCGTGGTTTTTGGTCTGGCGTTGCTGCTGCTGCTGGTTGAAGGAATCCCCTTGAATGGTCTTGAATTCACCAATCTACTCTATTATTGGCTGGTGCTTTTTTTATTGGTGGCGTTTCTTTTTGTGTTGGGTGGGATGGCTGGTACTGTTCGCTCCCATTTTACCGGGATCGTGTTGGTATTGGTCATCTGGTTCGCGTTTGTTTTTTTTATTCCCGGTGTCGTGAACCAGTTGGTTGCCAAACGGGCCGACCAGATCACTTCCAACTATCACATTGAGTTTGAAAAATTAAAACTGGTAATGGAATTTGAAAAGAAGGCACTGGATCAGGCTAAACGCTACACGCGGCTGGAAGAGAAAGTCAAATCGGAAAGAACACTGGTCGAAAGTTTTTGGAATAATGAATTCAAAAAAATCCAGGCACTTGAAAATACGATGAAAACAGAGATGTCAGATAACTATCACTACTTTCGCAATCTCTCTGTGCTATTTCCCTCCACGTTTTATCTGTCCGTGAGCCATGAGGTCAGCAGTCGCGGCTATGAGAATTATTTTAAGTTTTACCAGCATATTCTGCGGCTCAAGGAAGGGTTTGTACGGTATTATATTAAAAAGAAGTTTTATGCCAATTATTCGCATGTGGAATCCTTCATCAAGGGGGACGAAAACCTCTTTTATGCGGGCAGTGGTTTACCCGGGAATTTTGGTCTGGGCGGGGCGGTGACTCTCTTTTATATAATGCTGGCCTGTATTGCTTCCTACATACGCTTCAAAAACTACTTGTTCTATGTACCGGACCACCGCTTGACTGAAATTAAAAAATTAAATGTGGCCTTAAAAACGGGGCGTGCCGAGGTGGTGCTTACTGGGACCAAAAGTATCAACAATCAATTCTTCAATGTTTTCCACGGCGAAGCAGGAACGTTTAAAGGGAAGCTGATGGTGGACGATGTGAATATCGCGGAGGTCACCCATCGACCGGACGGCCATTTTCTCTATATCTGTCATCCCGAAGAGATACCCGAAAATATTAAGACGGGGCACCTCTTGTCCTTATTCCAAGATTTATTGAAACTGTCCAAAAAAGAAAAAGCAGAGCTTTATGTGCAACTGAATATCGACGATCTAGAAAAAACGCTGTTCAAGGACCTGGATGAAGTAAGCCAGGGCACGTTGTTGCTGACTGTGGCGCAATGGAAGAAGAGTAAAGTATACATGCTGGACGATTTTGCCAGGGGCATGCCCGCCGATTTTATCATGAAACTGATGGAGTGCCTGCGCAAATTGAAGGAAAACAACAGCGCTATCCTTTATATTACGACCGATATCCTGGTTGCCAAAAAAGTGGGGGATAGTGTCACCTCTCTGTTCGATGACCCGAATTTGCATAATCAGTTAAAAACCTACCGCTCCTTGAAAGAAGATACTGGCCCCTATCCGATGAACTCATCGGTACTGCAATAAACACAATAACACGGCCCGTCACCTGGATTTTGATTTTTTCGTGTTGTCCACATAGGGCTTTTGGACCATATCAAAACGGTTGAAGATGTCTTCTCTTATTTCCGGGTATTCTTCCATATAACGGAATAATTCCATGTAGTCTCTCTTGGTATTTTTTTTGGACAGGTTTAATTTAAAAGCTTCTTGTTCCTGTTCGTTTTCATCCGTGTTATCCGCCACTTCCTTGCAGTTTTCGCGGATGCTGCCCATGACATGCGTGTCGCTGTACCGGGTGAAACGGATATCGAAATATTTTTTTAATGACCTGGATTTGAAGTTTTTGAACGTCTCAATTTTATCCGGGTCCACGGCATGGAAATCCATCATGTTCATGAATTCCACGGGGATGATTTGCCATGGATCTTCTTTGGGTGTGGGTTTAATGGTGGCAATGAGCCATTGAAATTTAAGCATGGAATCTTTTGGCTTGATGCGTTTGAATTCAAAGTAATAGGATTGGGTCTGCTGGGAAGGGTTTTTGTCTTCAATGAGCATCAAGTTACCCCGTTTCGTCCGCTGGAATGTATTTTTTACGTGATAATAGTTGCGAATCTCTTCGGCAAATTTAATTTTGGCCTGTTCGATAGTGAGGAAGATGTAGGTGTCAACCTCGGGAATCTCGATCAATTCATGCAGGTCCTCTATCATTTTGAGGCGATATGATTCATTCATCAGGTCACCCCCGGGTGATATTATTGTCTTTAAGGAATTTCATAATATTTTTTTTGTTTTCCAATTTATAACCCATAAAAAATTTCAGGATATTGATCCTGGAGGTGGGGACATTGTCCAGATGAAAGAGCAGGTCCTTCATTTCATCGGTGAATTCACCGTAGTCAATCGGTTCCTTTGCAAAAATTTCCTCTTCGCAGATCATTGTTCCTGCACCTGTGATCAGCCAGTTCATGTCAATATTAAAATGGGAATGGAAGTATTCGCAAATGGCCATATTGGGGAAAACAATGCCTTTTTCGATGCGGGCAATGTTGGATTGGTTCATTTGGAAAATTTTGGCCGTCTCTTTCTGAGACAAGCCCGAATATTCCCTCATCTGCCGAAATCGTGTACCAATACCCTCTTTAAACGCTGTCTTATTCTCCATATCGGGTGCATCCAGATCAAAGTCATTTGTCATTGTTCTATGTTCCTCGTTTACTTATTGTATCCGTTATTCTATACCAAAACCGCGACGATTTCAACCGCCAGAGCAAAACAAAAAAGGCACCCACCAGGGCGTTCGAATCAGCCCATGCTTTTTTTTTCTTTTTTTTCGATTTAGGGGTTGACAATATAACATATTGTCATTTATAATAGGATTTTAATAGACGAATATGCAATATCGGAAACTAGAGCGTTGTGTGTATATGAGCTGAAAAAAGTAAAAACGAGGAGGCAATACATGGATAAACAGTTGGCTTTTGTGCTACCGGAGGCTTGTTATTTTCCCTTAAAAGCCGATGATGAACGGAGAGTATCCGTGTTAACCAATGCCATTTACTTTTTTTTAGGTTCTGCTTTTATCATCAAGAACGGTGCCTATTATCGTTTGGTGGTAATGCATAACGGGCGCTTATTGGTGGACGAGATGTATGAGACTGTCAAGGGCAGTAAGATTGCCTTTTATAGATTTTGCTGCGATCGGTTATGGAAACAAGGGGTAAAACCCTGCTGGAGTGATTTCTATAATCCCGATACGGCAAGTTTGCATGAACATGAACGTTCTTATGTTATTAAAAAAGCAACCGTCAATAAAAGGCGGTTTAATTAACAATACATAAGAATGGGGTTGACTTCCTTAGTATATGGTTAATGTATATGGTACTGCACACCCGCCAATTTAGGGGCAACATTGATCTTCATTAAATGAAGATTGGTGCTTGGCGGGTGTGCTTACCCCCCCCTTTTTTTACCCTCCCTTTTTTCCACTTTTTTTTTCAAACCTCTGTTTCACTTGAAAAATTTTCTATAATCCTATATCATATTCCTATACCTGTTTACGGCGAAACGTTTGGTTGCGGTAGGCGAGTGAACAGGTTTGTTGAAGAGAACATGAGAACATGATAACAAGAGAAGGAGCATCGCTAGCAAATGGGAAAAGTTGTGGTTCACAAAAAGCGTTTCGTGTACGAGGATTTTTTTAAGATCGAGGAAGCAGAGGTCTCTTTTGAAAAATATAACGGTCAAATGAGTCCACCCGTGCGGCGCTTGAGTTTCGAGCGTGGTGATGCGGTGGCTGTCATTATTTTTAATTCTGAGACCGAGAAGGTTTTCCTGATCGAACAGTTCAGATACCCCACCTATGGCACGGACAGCGGATGGTTGACGGAAGTGGTGGCTGGCATGGTGAAAAAAGGCGAGTCTCCCGAGGAGACTGTGCGCCGTGAAGTTCTGGAGGAAGTGGGGTATCGGGTGGACTGCTTGACTCCCATTGACACTTTTTACACTTCCCCGGGTGGCTCATCGGAACGCATTTTTCTTTTTTATACAGAAGTGACCAATGCAGACCGCATCACTAACGGGGGTGGGCTGGAATTGGAGCATGAAGATATACGGTTAATCGAGTATACGCTACCGAAGTTATGGAATGCGCTTGAAGCCGGCGACTTTCACGATGCTAAAACGATCATCGCCCTGATGTGGTTAAAAAATAAAATAACGGTAAGAAGATAACATTAAAAAATTAAAATGGAAGGAGGTATGTGATGTTTGGATCGCAGATTCTTGAAGTGGCCATTGGCCTGATATTTGTCTACTTGATGTTCAGTTTGATTTGTTCCGGTTTAAAGGAGTGGATCCACCACCTATTGGATATTCGCTCCAAAAGTTTGGAAGAAGCCATTCACCGCATGGTGGGCAACCCTGCATTGGTAGAGGCGATTTATTCCCATCCAATGGTAGAAAAGAGTTCGCAAGCCGGGATATTCAAAAAAACAATGACTGATCCGGTGGAAACCAGCAAGTCAACGGTAAATAAAGGCCCAAAACCGATTGATATTCCCACACCGTCGTTTGCCAAGGCTTTTTTAGATTCTATTTTAAAGGACGTGTCGGAAAAAGGCATTGTTAAAGCTGGGAAAGAAGAGTACGATAAAATTATGGGGAGCATTGCTAAGATTGAAAATCCTGCGGTTAAAAAAGTGCTGACTGATCTGTTGACTGAACTGTCGACTCAAGTCGCCATTTCAGGAGAAGAGTTTTTAAAGAAAGTGGCACTGGCGCAGAGTCAAGTGGAGAAATGGTTTGATAACTCGATGCAAAAACTAACGCTCTGGTACCGGAAAAAAACCAAGCAATTGATTTTTGTATTGACGATGATTTTTGTTTTCGCGTTTAATGTGGATACTTTCATGATCGTGCGGACGTTGTCACAGGATCCCCAATTAAGAGCGGCTACCTATACCACGGCGGAGGTTTTGGCAAAACAGGACCCGATTACAAATACACAGGAACTAAAAGCCTTAAAAGCACAACTCACGTCGTCCGGGTTACCGTTAGGATGGGTGAAAAGTAATAGTAAGGATAGTGATGTCACGGATCCGCGTGCTAAACCGGAGTTTTATATTCCCGGTCTGAATATTAGTGAATGGCGAATTGATGTGTGGGGTTGGATTTGGAAGCTCTTGGGTTTATTGATCAGTTTACTGGCTATTTCGATGGGTGCGCCGTTTTGGTTTGATGCCTTGCGGCAGTTGTTTGATATGCGCAAGAAGCTGCAAGGCGGAGATTCGAATATCTCCGATTCCAGCGTGCAAACCGTGGTGGTAAATAATCCGCCTGCCCCTGAAGTAGCATAATAAATGCTTGGGGAAAGCAAGCATGGCGAGTTACCGAAATCCACCGCCAAGTTTTAAAAAGAGCCACGGATAACCGTGGCAGGCTGGACTATCTGGACATACTGGACTTACTGGACAAGCTGGAAAAATCAACGGTTTTGTGAAGTCCAGTAAGTCCAGAATGTCCAGTATGTCCAGATAGTCCAGTTTTTTCAGAAATTTGGCGGTGAATCCAGGTCATAACTCCCACTTGCTTTTACCTAACTCTCAACGAATTGCTAACAAATTCAGGTTTAGTCGCTGATCTCCGTGTTATTATTCAAGTTGGACAGCGATATGCCCAGCAATCGGACTTTGATTTTGCCCGCCTCTGTTTTGTCCAGCAGGAGGCGGACATATTTCATGATAACCGAGGCATCGCAGACTGGTTCTGGTAGTGACATGCTACGGGTAATGCTTTTAAAATTGAAATATTTGATTTTAAGCGTGACTGTGCGGCCCGTGAGGTGACGTTTTTTGTAATACTCTTCCAAGCTTTGCGCCATTTTTTCCAGGATGTCCAGCATCTCTTCTTTGTTGTCCGTGTCCGTGTTCAGTGTTTGTTCTTGGCCCAATGATTTGCGGATACGGTGCGGGTTTACCGGGCGTTGGTCATCACCGTGGGCGATTTCGTAATAATAAAGGCCAGCTTTACCGAAGTGTTTGACCAGTAGTTCTTGATCCCACTTTTTTAGATCCGCCCCCGTATGGATACCCAGGGAGAGCATTTTTTTTTCCGTGACTTTGCCCACCCCGTAAAATTTCCCGATACGCAAGGCATCAATAAACTGCGGTGCCATTTTGGGTGTGACCACAGTCAAACCGTTCGGTTTATGGATATCCGAGGCTACCTTGGCCAGGAATTTGTTATAAGAGACCCCTGCTGAGGCAGTCAAACCAGTGCGCTTATTGATTTCCCGCAGGATTTCGCGGGCGATGTCCGTGGCTATTGGCATGTTTTTTTTATTTTCAGTGACATCCAGATACGCTTCATCCAGCGAGAGTGGCTCCACCAGGTCCGTATACTCGTGGAATATAGCGCGGATTTGATCCGAAACTTTTTTATACGCATCGAATCTGGGGAAAACGAATTCCGCTTGCGGACAGAGACGATACGCCGTGCTACACGGCATAGCCGAATGAATCCCAAATTTACGGGCCTCATAAGAACAGGTACACACTACCCCGCGACTGTGGGGGGAACCACCCACGACCACGGGTTTGCCCTTTAACAAGGGGTTGTCCCGTTGTTCTACCGAGGCGTAAAACGCATCCATATCGACATGGATGATCTTTCGAACAGGAACTGCTACTTTTTTTTCATTCATGTTTATTCGGGTTTGTTCGCTTTATGTTCGAAGATAATATAGTATTATTTTCTCTTTTTGTCAATACGGGGGAAAAAAGATTTAAAAAAAAATGCCTCCAGATTTATTTTTCCAGTGCTTTGGTGTATTTTAATATTGCCCGTGTCAGGCGAATCATGGTGAGGCCATCGCCACGGTCCATACGGGTGGTATGCTCGTAGAGTTTGGCGATCAGGAAGGCATCAAAACGTATATTGTCACCTTCTGTGATGTGGTCTTTAAAAAGAGGAATAATAGAATTCCGCAGTTGCAGGTAAACCCTGAGAATGATGTCTGTTTTATCCGCATAAACCTCTGCCCGATCTTTGAAAAATTTTAACAACTGTATTTTATTATCCTGCGAAAGATTGTCCTGAATTGGCAACATGGTGCCATCGTGGTTTACTGCTGCCATGTCGGAAAGGAAATATTTCATTTTATCCCCTCGGCCCGAAAGTGTGGATTTGATATAGAGTTCATGGATGAAGATTGCTTTTAGCAGGTCAAAACCCTTTTCTTGCAACGTCATCATTTTCCCATGTTTCGCTGCCTCGCGGGTATCGTCGTTTAATAGCGAGAGGTCGCCGTTGATCGCACGGATCAATATCTCCCGGTTCGTTTGCGTCAGTACCGTATCTATAAAATAAGCGGCTTCAATGCCATGTTTTTTTATGGCGTCCTGCACTGTTTTTGTCATCATATCCAGTACTTCTTTGACAGTCAGAGGTTTGGTGGCCAATGGCGTTGTTATTTTTGTGGTGGTAGGGGAGATCAGGGTTAGGGGCGTTGTGGCAGGCTGGGCAATTTTCATCTTCATCTTTTTTGTGATTTTGTATAGGTGATCCAGCGTATAGAGGTTATCGCCCAGCGTGAGGCGATGGCCACCACCCGGCCCCAGATTGTCCTCGCACTGGTTTCTTAAAATCGCCGGGAGCACATCGCCTACCTCCAGTTCAAGTGCAGACGGTTTTAGCTGCGAAGGGGCCGCTGGTATCGTGACCCTCTCCTGATAGGCATGAGTTTCCGGCTGCTCCAGCGGAGCTTCTTCCGAGCCGTAATTGTAGTTCGCGTCCGGCGATTTTACATCGATCAGGTAATTTTTGTTTAGCAGGTAGAGGAATTTATTATAGCGGAGCGTATAACCACCGTACTCGTTTTTTTTACATAACGGTTTGATCTTGTCCGGGAGCACGTGACCTTCTTGCCATTCCACGTGTTCTACTGGTTCTTCATCCAGGGCATTGGGGCGTTCTACCGTCTCTGTATCACTGCTTGCAGGTTGCCAACTGAATTCGTCCAGGTGTTGTGGAGAATAGTCTTCCATCTGGAAAACCCGGTGGACAGTCGTGGGTTGTTCAGAAGCCGAAACTGTTTCAACGTCTTGGATAGGGGAATTTTTCAGTAGCGTTAATGTTTCTCCCACCATGTGTATTTTTTCGATTTTATAATAGTACCGGTTCCCATCTGTCACGCGGAATAGAAAATCTTCCTTGCCGTGCAGTTCCACAAAAATCTCGCCATCTTCATCTTCGAAGCGCTTGGCGATTAACTCTTCGGGTATTGGAGAGCCCATTTTAAATTTCATATCTTGTTCACCGCCCGGGGAAAACCGAGTCTTCACCGGTAATATTTTTTTATTGGATAGCGAATATATCCTTAATAGATTATTGTATATAATTTGGAGGTAGACTGCAAGTCTTTTTTTTACGACGTCTCAATCCATGCCTTGTTTTTCGTTTTTTTCTTGACATTTTTTGAAAATTTTGATAGAATATAAGTTCAATCATCTGTAACTCAAAGGCTGGTTCTCAGCCAAGTTATTCAACGCCACATCAAAGCAAGATTTTCAAAAAACAATGGCAAGGATACCACTGTTTCTATCATTTTTTTTTGGGTGCAGCAAATTAAAGGAGGCCATATATGGCAACTTATCGTGAAGAAAACAACTCATTGGAAGATTTAGGATTTGTGATGTCAGAGATTCGAGATTTGATAGCAGCTCTGCCTTCTGGAATTGAAAATGGGGATATCTTCAGTTGGGATGAGTTGATTTACAGTCCCCATTTTTTGGAAAAAGCGCTAAGCAAGAAGTCCGTGATCGCTGATTTTGAAAAGATTGATCCCCTGGGCATCGGGTTTAATGCCATGTTCCCCGAGGAATAGCCGTTAATCCGCCCTATCTGTCCTACGCCCTTACTCAATTCATGCCTTTTATTTCAGTTTTATTTGTCAATTGTTTTTCGATCACGTCGTGGTTGTCGATTTTGAATCGTTGCAGAAAGCTCAATACCGAATGGTGAACCAGCAGGGAGTGGGTCATCAGGAAGAGCATTTCCTCTGTTTCTTTATCCATCTTGTATTTTTGTACATCCAGAGAGTTGGTATTGGTTTTATAGAAAACAGTTTCACGGTTACACAACAGATAGTCCATCGAAACATTATACTGGTTTGCCAGGATGTGCAGCACTTTTTTGCTGGGGAAACTTTCATCTCGTTCGTATTTTCCCAGAGCGCTGCGGCTGAGTCCCAGTTTTACCGCGAATTCACTTTGGTTCATATTCAGGGTTTCCCTAATTTTTCGTAACCGCATTCCGATTCTGTTCATAGTATTTACTCCGTTCCTTTGATTAAAATTTGCTTTAAAAATGAATGATATCTTAAATAAATGGTCCTGTCAAGACCTTTATGTGCCTAATCGTAGCATGATGTCACTTTGGGGACCTAATTGTCCCGCACGCGAGCATTTTATCCCAATTTTTGAAATTTAGTCCTATAAGTGACCGTTTAGTCCAATAAGTGACAGGATAGTCTGATAAGTGACAGAATAGTCTGATAAGTGACATAATTATAGAATGGGAGACTTTTTGCTACGATGAGGAACACGATGCTACGATGAGGAACACGATGCTACGATGAGGAACACAATGCTACGATGAGGGACTTTATGCTACGATGGGGAACATTGTTCCCATTTATTCCAAATTCTTCGCGTTAGACAGTGGTCATCGCTCTGTCTTTTTCATAACAAAAGCTTTGGGAAGTCCAGAAACCCTTTTTCGAAAGGGTTTCTGGCCGCCGGAGGCATTATCGGGGTTTATTCCCTCTGTTCTTAATTGTTTCCTGGGTTGAGGCGAGTTTCGATGTTATCTTCCCAGAGTTTTAATTCTTCCGTTATTTTTAACGCTTTTGCTTTGAGGATGAATTCTTTGGCTTTGCGGTAATTTTTAGTTTTGAAGAATTTGATGGCATTATCCAGGTAGCCATTAAATTGGATTTCTTCCGCTTCCAGTAGTTTATTTTCCAGGTTTTCCAATTGGTAGTTGGCGAATTTTTTGGTTTTTAATTCATCCAGCAGTGCCCTTGATTTTTGATAATCCTTCTCATTAAAATATTGGTTGGCTTGCACGAACATTTTTTGCAACTCTACCTCGTTGATCTGGCTGGTGCGGGATAGCCGTTTTATTAAACCCAGTTGCCCTTGTTCTGTAACCCTGGAGGCTAATTTTGCCATTATAGCCACCCGTGTTTTTGCTATCCTGATTTTTTCACTCTTTTTGTGTTCCAGATTTAGATAGATTATCCCCAGTACGATCACTACTATGCCAGCCAGAACCCCCAGGAATATTTTTCTTGCTGCTGGTTTTTTCCATAACAGCGTAGCCACATCCTTTTTAATGACACTCACATCTTTATTAAAATCCGAGAATTGTGACGGCGCATTCTTAAAGAATTGGATGCATGTGCGGCCAACCTGTTTTAATCTAATCCCCAATTCGCTGAATGACCATGTAAACTCTTTTTCCAGTGGTTTTTTAAAGGAAAATTCCCGTGCTTTTGGCGGTGTCACTGGCAGTGGTAGCGGCGTTGGTGGTGGAGGTGATTCCATGATCGCTGTTTTTTCTTCTACCGGTAAAATCGGTTTAACTCCACTGGCAATAATAATATCCAGTTCCCGTTCGAATTCTGGCAGACTGGAGATGCGTTTATTTTTATCTTTGGCCATCATCTGGTCAATCAGCGGTTGGAAGTGGTCCAGTTCTTCAGGTAGAAGGGGGATCGGGTCTTGGAGGTGTTTTAAAACAATCGCCATCTGGGTATCCCCATTATAAGGTTTTTCGCCTGCCAGCATCTCGTAAAGAACCGCGCCCAGTGAATAGATATCACATCTCCCGTCGAGATCACTCGCTGCCCGGCATTGTTCTGGGCTCAGGTAATACACACTGCCCATGATGATGCCGCTTTTTGTTAGCTCGTCTTTCGATTCAAAGATGCGGGCAATGCCGAAATCTACCAGTACCGTCGTATTATCACTGCGAAACATGATGTTATCCGGTTTGATATCGCGGTGATAGATGCCTTTGATATGGGCGTAGTCCAGAGCGGTCATCATATCTTTGACAATATCCAGTGCTACTTCCGGGGGCATTTTGCGGTCTGGGTAATACTGCATGCGATCTTTTAATGATTCTTCCAGGTATTCCATTGCCATGTAGAATAGGTCACCCGCTTGGCCCGTATCGTAGATCGTGATGATATTGGAGTGGCTTAAGTTGGCCGCAGTTTTCGCTTCTTTGTCAAAGCGTGTGGCAAAGGCTTGTTGTCTTAACAGACTGGGGTCCAGGATTTTGATGGCTACTTTCCGGTCCAGTTTTTCTTGAATGCCCAGGAACACTTTGGCCATGCCCCCTTCAGCCAATTGGCTGATGATTGTATAACCCGGTATGACAGGAAGACCAACCATAAAACCTCCATATTGAAAATTAAATTATGCCACTTTCTTGATGTTTTTTCAACTTATTTCTTTTCTTTTAACCACGATCCACAGAAAAAAAAGTGAAATCAGATGAAAGAGGCAAGCAGATTCCATGGCTTATTACCCTGATAGGTTGCCGCATCTCCATTGATCCAATCTCCCCCCCAAAAAAAAAAAATAAATAATAAAAAAAAATTGACAAAGTTTGATTTTTATATTATATTATTATAGAATTATAAAAGGAATTAAAGAATGAAAAGATTAAGTTTAAAAAATGTAACGTTATTTAAAGGTGAAATCAAATGCGTGTTTATTCAACTTAAAAATTGTGTCTCAAAAAAGTCTAAATCGCCAATATTGACTCTATAGAGAAGAATTATGTATTGGGTTGTCCGTACCAATTTAACCAGATGTATGGCGTGTCCACCTCCACCACCCTATCTGACTTCCAACCCGGTCACCCACCACGTGTAATTGTTAGTTATCTTTTACAATAGTATAAGTAAGTAAATAACTATATAATATTAAACTAAAACAAAAAGGAGCAAAAAAATGAAAGTCAATTCCAGTCAAAAATTAAGTCTCAAAAAAATCTCAATTGCCAATCTGAATTCCATTAACATGAATGCAGTATTGGGTGGTGCGGTAACTGATTCGTGTATCACTGAAACCTGCCGCATGTCCGTGTGTTTTTGCCCGGATACCGACACCACGGTTCCCACCAATACGTATTGTTCTACATCTTGTTAACACGTTTATAAGTTTGGAGGGGGTAAGAATAGTATATTTCTTACCCCCTCTTTGTATTTCCATATATATATATATATATATATATATATATATATATATATATATGGCTGGGGTTGGGGTATTGCGATTTGAGTGAAATTGGTGTAAAATACTCTCTTACAATATGGTTTTTGAACCAGGAAGGAGGAAAAAAAGAAATGAAGGGAATGAATCGTATGGTCTTGGTTTTTGTGTATCTGTGTCTGTTATCGGTAGGGGTCGTTTGTGGGCAGGAACCTGACGTGGAGGGTGGCAAGGATCACCCGCTTTTTAATCGTCTGCCCGGGTTTTATCTCAGCCGGTATGAAGAGAAAGATTTTGATGCCCATACTTTTTGGGTAAACAAGAAGGAGCAGTCCGTTGAGGGGCATTATTATTATATTATGTATTCCATCAATCCCGGGGCCAAGGAACCCAGCCGGATTCAAGTATTGAATAATTTCGAGAATGCTATCAAGAAGATTGGCGGGACAGTGCTTGGTCGTGATGATGATGGTAATTCGTACTTGAAGCTAGTGAAGGATGGCAAGGAGTTCTGGGTGCATGTGGATGCCTATATCACCTCGCAGTACACCCTGCAAATCATAGAGAAAGGCGGTATGTCCCAAGATATTACCGCCAATGCCGATGTGTTTGCCAAAGACATCCATACTACCGGTCATGCGGCAGTTTATGGTATCTACTTCGATACCAATAAATCTGAGATCAAGCCCGAATCGGCAGCCGCGTTGGCAGAGATCGCGAAATTATTAAAAGGGAAACCGGGATTAAAGGTCTATGTGGTGGGTCATACGGACAGTACGGGTGATACCATAGCCAATATGAAGTTATCACAAGGACGTGCGGAAGCCGTGTTGAATGCCCTTGTAAGCAAGTATGGAATCGCGGCAGCCCGCTTAAAGGCTTATGGTGTTGGTCCGTTGGCTCCGGTATCCTCCAACGATACCGAGGAAGGCAAGGGCAAGAACCGCCGGGTGGAACTGGTGAAGCAATAAAGAAAAAAAATTAACCACGAAGATTAGGATTTATTAAAAGAGATTTTTTTACCTTTGGCGTTTAATCTTTTTTCATAGTCTATTGTTACTGTTTGCATTAACGGGAGTTTTTTGTTAAAATAAGGAGGTTGAAGCAGTCAGGTATTGTCGACAAGGAGTTGAATATGAGACGGTTTAATTCGTATGGGCCGATTAACACGGATGAGCATTATTATACACCCATGACATCATTGATAGAGAGCGCATATACCCGGTTAATGGGAGAAAATCCCCAATCAGGTGGGCATTACATCACGGTATGGGCACCTAGGCAGACGGGGAAAACATGGGTCATGCAACAAATCCTCTTTCAATTGCAAAAAGACCCGCGGTTCGATGTGCTTAAAATCAATCTGGAAATAATGAAGGATAAAGTGGATGCCAGTGAAGTCATAAACTTCATTGCTCGAAAAATTGGCGAGGGATTGGGGAAAAAATTCCTTGGAATCAATGACCAGGAACAATTTCAGGAAATATTTAGTAAAGATAACCTGTTTAAACCCCTTATTTTAATTTTGGACGAGTTCGATGCACTCCCGGAAACAGGTATAAATGCCATTGTCAGTTCTTTTCGAAATATCCATATCAGCCGCAAAGATGAAAAAAATAAAACCACAGAACAAAAAACCTATCTCCTCCATGCTGTAGCGTTAATCGGTGTACGTGGTGTCCTTGGGATCGAAAATGAGAAAGGCTCTCCCTTTAATGTGCAACAAAGCCTGAATATTCCAAACCTGACTCTCGATGAAGTGAAAGGAATGTTCCAATGGTATGAAAAAGAGAGCGGTCAGAAGATTGAGCCGCAAGTGGTGGACGCTTTGTATCAAGAAACCAATGGACAACCGGGGGTGACTTCCTGGCTGGGAGAACTTCTTACGGAAAAATATAATACGGAAAATACAAAACCGATCACCATGGCCAACTGGAACTATACCTATATGTACGCCTCCCAAGCGCTTCCCAATAATAATATCCTCAACATCATCTCCAAAGTAAACAAAGAACCCTATAAAACCAGAATTCTGGAACTGTTCCGCACGGATGAAAAAATCGAATTCCAATATGATAATGAACATATCAATTACCTGTATATGAATGGTGCCATTACCTTCGAAGAAAGCAAGGAAGATTTAAAACTATATGTCAAATTCGCCAATCCTTTCCTGCAAAAACGTCTGTTCAACTACTTTTCCAACGATATCTTCCCCAACATGGGACAATTATTATCCCCCTTTGAAAATCTGGATGATGTGATTACAGATACGGATTTGAACATCGTCAATCTGCTGGGGCTCTATCAGAAATACTTGCATAAAAACAAGGGGTGGTTGTTTAAAGATGTGCCTCGCCGGAGTGATTTAAAGATATTTGAAGCGATTTATCATTTTAACTTGTTTTCCTACTTGAATGAATTTTTAAGAGGCAAGGGGGGGCGGGTGGTGCCGGAGTTTCCCACTGGGAATGGGAAGATTGATTTGTTCATCCAATACCAGGACAAACACTATGGTATTGAATTAAAAAGCTATAAAGATCAAGCCAGTTTTAAGATGGCGCTGAAACAGGCGGCGCTATATGGGAAACGTTTGGCTTTGGGTGAAATTTTTTTATCTGTTTTCGTGGAATCCATTGATAAAAAGAGCCGGGCCAAGTACGAGGTGGACTATCTGGAAAAAGAATTGGGAGTTTTGGTACGCCCGTTTTTTATCGCCACCGGGAATTAAAAAGCCCAAACTTTTTGGGCAAACCTTGGAGGCTGTATCAAAATACTGAGCACCGGGCAAGGGTGAATACAAGATTCGTCCCTACCTTTGCCCTTGGATTTCATTGGATGCATTGTGGTTCAAAGGGTGCGGGGGTAGGGGTGAACCGTCACCCGGAATCTCATGGAGGAAAAAGAATACCGATAACGTATTTTTTTCTTTCTTCTTCGGTTTTTTTTCTGCCCACTTTTTTTCCATGTAGAGTATTTTGCAAGGAGTGTATGGCCCGGCATGTCAACTGCTATTTGA
Source organism: uncultured Clostridia bacterium (assembly GCA_964502145.1). Lineage (GTDB taxonomy): Bacteria > Acidobacteriota > Aminicenantia > UBA2199 > UBA2199 > CAZCVI01. The sequence goes on along the minus strand of CAZCVI010000003.1, from coordinate 128,186 downwards.
TCGATCCCAAGGGTGATTTGTTCAAGTGTTGGACGGATATCGGCGTAGTAGAGAAACGGGTGGGTAATATTGCGGAAAAAGGGGTGTTGAATGACAAGATATTAACCCGTTATTTGACCGGAGCGGATCCCTTTGATGACCCGGGGTGCCAGCGGTGTTTTAATATCCCGATATGTGAAGGTCGGTGCCCGCTATTTTCGTTAAAAAACACTTACGAGAACGCGGGGATTGATCTGTGCCATATCAGCATGGGGAATTTGAAGGAATTTCTACAGTACCACTATCAAATCTGCGCCAAAGAGAAAGCGGATTTGGCGGCGCAAAAGACGGTGGGGTAATGGGGGGCGATTCCCCGGCGGGGCGCGGCTATGGGAATGATGAGAAGTGGGATTTATGAAAATACCGATTAGAAATGTGTGGTGGTTGTTTAATGTCCTATGATTCGACGGTACCACCAGATTGATACAGGAAAGAGAGAGAAGGAAATGGAAAATAAGGGGCTTGCGTAAAACTAGAAAATTTAGTATGATTAAATTATCATATCATAGAAATAGTAGATTGAATTCTTTAAAGACAGTAAGTGGGTACTTAGAAAATGTTGACTGAACGTGTTGTGTGAACTATAGTGCGAAAAAGGACAGAAATGTATAGTGGCTTCGACTTATTTGCTGGAGCCGGTGGACTTTCCGAAGGATTCATACAGGCTGGTTTCAATATCATCGGCTCGGTTGAAAAAGTGAAGTGGGCCTGCGAGACACAAAAGACCAGACATATCTATCATTATCTAAAACAAGAAAAAAGTTTGAATGATTATTGGGACTATTGCCGGGAGACCCTGTCCACCAATGATATCTCCGGAAATCGTGGAAAAATCTATAGAAAATTCAGTGGCTTAAAAGAAGAAATCGAGTATACCGTCTGGAATGCCGCTTTTGGCAGCCCTATCAACGAAACCAGTTCGTTCTCGGCAAAAGAGATTATCGACCTATTGGAAAAATCCGTCAAATTTCACAAAAAAAAAATAAATTTTATCATTGGTGGTCCCCCCTGCCAGGCATACTCGCTGGTGGGCCGTAGTAGGATGGGAAACCAGGTTCACAACGATAAGCGAAATTATCTTTTCAAATACTACTTCACCGTGGTAAAGCATTTTCAACCTGATTTTTTCTTGTTCGAGAATGTCCCGGGAATTTTGTCCGCTCAGGATGGCAGTATTTTTAATATGATCAGTGAGGATTTCGTTAAAATCGGGTATGAGTTAAAGACTGGTATTCATAATAATATCAGGAAGAATGTCCATAATGCTTCTGATTTCGGAGTGCCACAAAATAGGAAGAGATTTATTTTTTTGGGTGTACGATCTAATGTTGAATTGAAGTATCCAGAGTTTGAGGTAAATAAAAGAATCGAGCAATTGAACACTCATAATACCATTAATGATTTACCCCGTCTCAATGCAGGGGAGGGAAATGACCATGGCGTGTTGCCATACCCGAAAAATACTGCTTTAACTGAATTTCAGGTGCAAATGCGTGAGGGTTCTTATGGCGTGATGAATCACAAGGCAAGGGCTATCAATAAATGGTATGATAAAGAAATCTACCAACAGGCTATAAAGAAATCACAGAGTCACGAGGCATTGAATTATGCCGATTTACCTGCGGAATTAAAAACCCATAAGAATGAGTTCAATTTTCCTGATCGGTTTCGGGTTCACCCAGTGGATAGACTCCCTCATACTATTGTCGCCCATATCTCAAAGGATGGCCATTATAATATTCATCCTGATCCCGCCCAATTGCGGGCTCTAACCGTTCGCGAAGCGGCTCGTATTCAATCCTTCCCAGACAATTTTAAATTTGAGGGACCAAGAACGTCTCAATATGAGCAGGTTGGCAATGCTGTTCCCCCATTATTGGCAGAAAGAATCGCTCAAAAAATTATGGAGACTCTATGACTAACAACACCAAGAAAGAATTCATCAGGATAAGACCAGCAGCAAGACACATTCTGGCGATTGGCCGCGATTTAATAAAAGACTCACTGGCTGCTTTGATCGAATTGATAAAAAATGCGTATGATGCCGATGCCGAGTGTGTTTCCATCTCATTTGAAGTAATAGAGAATCAATCAAATGATAAGGTACTGAAAATAATCGTAAAAGATGACGGTCATGGCATGACCTATGATACCGTTGTTAATAAATGGATGATTCCGTCCACTACCGACAAATTAAAGAGAAAGTATAGCCCTGGCAAAATGCGTTTAATGCAAGGAAGAAAGGGAATTGGTCGATATTCCACTGCGATACTTGGCGATGAAATGTGGATGGAAACAGTTGATAAAGCAGGGATCAAAACACAAGTACTGATAAATTGGCAAGACTTTGAGGTAAAACTTTCAGAAGGCTTTGATGCAGAAAACGATATCGTGAAGAACGAGAAGTTTTTAGATGAAGTGGAAATACCTATCGAATCATTTCAGACTGCTGGGGAAAAGTCTGGAACTGTAATCGATATTACCGGCAGCAGACAGTATTTAGATGAATGGTCAGGAAAAAACATCGACATATTAATAAAAGAATTAAGAAAAATTGTTACTGCTATTATGCAACCTCAAGAAGCAGATGTCTTTGACATTCAACTCTCCTTCAAAAATTTCCCCATTGACAGATATAACGAGACAATCCACATTGAGCCTTATTGGATTTTGGAACTATTTGATTATAGATTATTTGGCACCGTGCAGGAAATAAAAATTAAGGATCTGGATATTAATCATTTCACTAATAAGAATAAATTCCTCAATGCACGAGAAAAAGCGTTGAAGAATGGCATAGATAGACTCCTTATTGCTGACTATACATATGAAAACAAGTGTACCAATGGTATTCCCGATGAAATATTCAAAGATGTGGTTGAAATCCATGAAGGTCTTAATTCTGGAAAAATTGAATTCGATATCCGGGTATTCGATAGGGATCCAGAGGCAATTGAAAATCTTATAAACAAAACTTCTAACGATCCCGATACCAAGAAAGATCTGGATGAGATTGGAAAAGGAGATGCAAAAAAATTATTGAATGAAATGTGTGGCGTGAGCATCTATCGCAAGGGTTTTCGTATCAGACCATATGGAGAGGCTGGATATGATTGGTTGCTATTAGACAAAAGACGAGTCCAAGAACCAACCATTCATATCGGAAGCAACCAGATAATAGGTTTTGTTAATATTGAAGCCGAGGAGCATTCACATCTTGAAGAAAAAAGTGCTAGGGATGGTTTGAAAGAAAATGCGTATTATTTCGGGCTCAAGGATATTATCACCAAAAATCTGCAAGCACTTGAAGAAAGAAGGTACCAATACAGAATAAAAACAAACCGGGGCAGACCACCCTCTAAAATTGAAGAAGAACTTCAAAAACTTTTCCCAATTTCTGCATTGGAAGTTAAGGTTATAAAAAATCTTATTGATAAAGGAGTAAAAAACGAGGACTTAGAGGACTTGCGTGAGGCTTTCAAAGAAGCTAAAGAAGAAACCGAGAAAACTGTTGACAAATTTAGGGATACAATCGCTCGATATGAGGGGCAAGTTACTATTGGAAAAGTTATCATGCTATTATTACATGAAGGCCGAAAGCCTCTAAGTACCATAAAAAATCAAATTCCTCATATTCACGAATATATTGGGATGATTCGTGATGAAGCTAGCTTGAATGAGTTACTTCCCATTATAAAGAGTCTTTCCGATGACGTTGTCAAAGGTGGTGATTCCTTAATACACTTATTTGAGCGGTTGCAACCACTGGCGGTAAAAACAAGCAAACCTAAATATTTTTTAATATCTAAAGTATTGGAAAGCGTCATAAGGGTTTATGAAAACCAAATAAGAGACAACGGTATCCAATTATCTTTGCCAACAGAAAAAGGATTTCAGTTCTTCGGAAGGGAATATGATTTTTATATTATTTTGACAAATTTAATGGATAATAGTCTTTACTGGCTTCAACAGTCCTATAAAGACACAAAACAAATTTCAATAAATGTTTTTCAGGATGAAGAGGAGCTTGTTATTAATTTTAAGGACAATGGTCCAGGTATTGAAAAACATGATATAGAGTCGGGGGAGATATTTCGTCCAGGTTTTTCCAAAAAAGAAGATGGTACGGGACTTGGGTTGTCAATTTCCGGTGAGGCTGCATTAAGAAATAAGGGAAAGTTACTTGCTGTTTATAAAGAGGATGGTGCATATTTAAAGGCAATATTTAAAATAGGAGATGAACATCAAAATGAATAATTCGATAGACCTTTTAATTGTAGAAGATGCTGACGACCAGATAAAAACGATAGAGACATCAGTTGATCTTTTTAACAGAAAAAATGAAAATATTTCCATTATTGCCCATATTAAGAAAAACTTGGAAGATGGACTGAAGGCTATTTCTACCAATGATTTTGATGCTGCCATAGTTGATTTAAAATTGTCCTCTCAAAGTCAAGAGATTGAGGGTAACAAAATCATAAATGAGATCATGAAGCGTCAGAGATTTCCCATTGTGGTATGGTCTGGGTTTAGCGAAGACCTAGACGAAGAGATTGAGAACCAAAAGAGTGTATTTCTTAAGATATACAACAAAGGGGTTATGGTGGACGTTATTTTAAACGAAATTGTAGAATTGTATAACCGCTTACACAATACCCCGATTATGAACGTCCTTGGAAAAACGGGTCTTATTGATAAAAAATTTAACGAAATATTTTGGACACATTTTACCCATTCTCTGTCTTATTGGGAGAATTTGCCCCCAGAGGATATGGAGAAAACTCTTTTAAGATATATGTCTGTTCATTTATCAGAATATCTTACCATTAATCAGGATGGTGAGTTTGAGATGTTTGAGAAATACAGTCCGGCGGAGTTTTATATAATTCCACCCATAAGCAATTCTTTGAGAACCGGTGATATTGTGATGCATAAGGATTCTAAGCTTCACTATCTCATACTTACACCTTCTTGTGATTTGGTAAAAAGAAAAGAAAATGGAAAAAGAAAAGAAAATGGAAAAAGAAAAGCTGAGAACATTATTATGGCTTCATTATCTGTTAGGAGTGAATGCAGTGCGTCAAGTGATACGATGAATAATAGAGTCCAAAATAAAGTAGAGAGATATCATTATCTGCCTTCTTACGGTATAATTGCTGAGATGTTTATCGATTTTGAATCAATCCAATCATTTAAGGTAAATGAACTCGAAAACGATCAATCATTACTGGCAGATGGACCTATTAAAGAATGCAAGTTTATAAGGAAAGCCACAATAACCCCTGCTTTTTTAAGAAATATTATTGCCAGGTTCTCACATTTTCTATCAAGACAAGGCCAGCCTGAATTCAATGATCCCAAAAACTGCATTAATTGAGAAATCAAGTACCCAAGCTAAGAAATAAGGTGCAATTCATTGGTGTTTATATCACTGATAATGGAGATTTCTTTTTTACCTTTATATTTCCTATTTCTCCAGTAAATAGCCGGACAGAATGACTTCCCGCTTCAATGGTTTATTCCCCAGACTGGAATGAGGGTAAACCTACTTCCCGTGATACGTAAGCGCTTAGGGAACCACATCTTTTTTTTTCTCTCAGTTGGACCCGGTGATCCAAAAATACAGTTCTACCAAACCATCAAAGATATTGAACAACGGCTGGCGGATCCGGATATCATTTTGAATTCCTTTATTGTCTCCAATACCCCTTCTCATGAGGTTAAACGGTTATGGGGTATTTCAAAGCCGGAAATGGTCAAGCAGCACGTCTTGTTTCAAGAAGAGGATAAACCCATTTATATCGGAGAATTATTGGACAAAACGGTAGGTGGCTAAAGAATCCCTACTCCGTGATAGAGAAACCATTTCGATTTCTCCTGGCTCTGCGATTGGTGGCGAAGAAGGTGTTCGGTGAAAAAAATCTTATCCCCGGTTGACATTTTGAGAGTTTTGCATTATAACTAAAATAGGAGTTTCGATGAACGTTGTGGATGAAGGTATCTATGATAGAGGCATTTTAAGATTTAAAACTGAAGTCAAAGCTCCTCATAATACCGAAGTGATAGTGATATTTAAAAACAGGGCTGATAAAAAGAGATTCTTGAAATCTGCTGGTTCATGGAAAAGCATTGACACCAGCATCTTTAGCGATATATTAAAATACAGAAAAGATCTCCGCGAAAGGAACGTCGAACTTTGAAATATCTTGTTGATACCGATTGGATTATCAGGTTCTTAAGGGGACAAAAAAAAGCGGTTGAATTATCAATTCTCCTAGTTTATACGGTTTTTGCCATTGGCATCATTTACTGTATCGCCCCGGAGCTTAAGTAATGGCAGATTCAAAGAATCAGGGCCTTTATTCTTTTTTCCAGGTCAACACAGTTGATATTTAGGTTTTCCCAGGCGGGGAAGTAGGAGAGATAGTCGGCGGGACGGCAGGTGAAAACCAAAAACTGGAGCTTCGTGGCTTGCTCCATTAACATGTCCATCAACAGGGGAAAACGATGGCGATCGGTGTTGACGAAAGAATCATCCAAAACCATGACCCCGGGTTCTTTGCGGGAAAGCTCGGTGGCAATGGCAAGACGGAATAAGAAGGATAACTGCTCTTTGGTGCCAAAAGAAAGGGATTGGTCAATGCCAGTTTGATAATCCCCGGTGAAAGTGCGCCCGGCTATTTCAAGGTTTAAATTATTGTCTATACCTATTTGATAACGATCTCCCACGAGGGTGCTGAATGTATTTACCACTCTTTCTTGGAGAGGTTTGAATACTTCCTGCTGAGCCTCTTCTTTTACTTCATCTATGAGCTTGTTAAGTAATTGTAACGCGGATATTTCAGCGATGTTTGTCTTTATGGCGGCAAGAGTATGGCGGTATTCCAATTCCCTATCGTTTTTTTCCTCAATGGTCTGTGAGAAATCGGCGGTCTCTCCTAATAAACGCTCCCGGCGATTTTTTCGGTCCACACTTTCCGTTATACCATGCTTAATGCTTTGTTCGGTCTCTCTGATCTCTTTCTCAATGACTTTTGATTCAGTGAATTGAAGCGGCGGGATATTTTTTATTTCCTCTTGCAGGTTTTTTAATTCTTCAGAAACATGGAAATAGTTCCTTTTGAATTCCTCCTCGGTGTTTTCACGAAGTAACTCCTGCTTTTTTTGTTCTAAATCTAGGCGACGGTTGAGGCTTTGGGTGATTTTATCCCGAAGCTGCTGGGAAGTGAAGGTGGTGTGTTGAGGATGTTCGGCTGGGTTAATGGCTTCTACAGGGAGGGGGTCCATTTCTTCCAATAATTTAATCTCATTCTGGTTGGCTACCATTCGTTTGTCAATGGTATTGGTGGCGAAAACGGCTTTCTCCAAATCATTGTCAGTGACGGTTTGTTTGGCCTGGGGTTCTAAACCATGATAATTTTCGATATGCATCTGCAATTGGTTTTTTTGCTGCTTGTAATTTTCTTCCAGCTCTAAAAGAGTGGACTGATACTTTTCTAATATTACGTTCTTCCTGCTTTGAAAGGTATCGAGATTGGCTTTGGCTGTGCTTAATTGCTGGTTTAACACATGGAGGGATGGGGGATTCTTTTCCTCTTGGGGTATGGTGGAAAGGGGGTGGGGATTGTCTCCTATATATTTTCGACTGTCTTGTTTTAATGATTGGATGGCTTCGCCAATCTCTTTTTTTTGCTTCTCAAGCGTTAATCGTTTCTCTGTGGAATCCAATTTTGTTTTTATATGATCGCGTTGAATTTTTAGCTGGGTGATTTCCTCGTGTTTTTTTTCCAATTCGGACACGGTAGCCACATTAAAGGCGGCTAAACGCTGGGCCAATTGTTCTTTTTTAGATAAAAGGTCGCTTTGTAATGTTTCAAAATCGGTTTTAGCCAGATTGCCGGTGACATGGATGTCGAGATGTTCGGGATAATTAAAGCGTAACTTTTGGAACCCGGATATGACTAATGGCTCCAAAGTGGTGCCTGTATTGATTTGATTGTCGCCTGTTTGTATAGTATAGGGAATTCTTCTTTCATTAAGAGGGGTGAGGCAAAAATTTAATTTTAACTCTTCACGGAAAGTGGCGATTTTATCATTGAGCTTGCTGATTTCATCTTCTAATTTCTGGAGTTCTTTAAGCTCTTTTTGGGTGACTTTGGGCAGGTTTTGAATTTGAGATTCCAAACGGGAGAGTTCTTCCTCGGTTTGGCTGCGGAACTGGAGTGTTTCTGAAAGTTTTTTTAACTGGGTATCCTGCAGGTAAAGAGTGTCTGCAATGATTTGGGGAAGACTCTTGCGAATTTCCTGGACGTGGTCTTCCATATTCTTTAGATCATTATAATCGGCTGCGATTTTCTCAAATTGGTGGGTGTATAACTGGATTTTTTCGCCTTCTTGCTTTTTTATCTTTAACTTTTCAAAGGACTCTTGAGCTTGCTTTTTTTCCTTTTCTAAATCGCCGAGCTTCTTTTTTTGTTCATCAATGCGGGTTTGCCGAGTGGAAAGCAGGATGGGTAAGCCACGGTGAATCTCATCAAGCTCGAACTTCATCTGGATATAATGATCATAATCTTTTTTGATAGGCGCAAAGGTGAGCTCTTTTTTTTCTAAATCATCGAGTCGCTCTTTTTTCTTCTTTAGTACGGACAGGTATTTTTCTTTTTCATTGGCTTCATTGTGGAGGCGAAGAATGTCCAGATCGGCTTTATCTATCTCGGTTATTTTTTCCTGGAGTTGGGTTTCCTTTTGTTGGAGCTCTTCTAAGGTGATTGCGAGTTCCTTTTCTTTTTCGGTTAATTCATAATATGGGGATCCTTTTTTGATGTTTTTTCTTTCGGTAGAGAGATAAGAACTGAGTATTTTATTAATTTCGTCTTGAAAGGTTTGCAATTCCCTGAAAGTGGTTTCTTTGATGACGTCTTTGATATACGATTTAGTGGGGTCATCCAACGGGCTCCCTTTTTTCTCAAATATATTTAATGATTCCCCTTGATTGATAAATAACAACCGGAGAAGATTGGTAGTTGTTTCAGAGATATCAAGAATAGCAAATAATTTCTCCCTGGCTTTTTTAGCCTCGTCAGCGACTTTTACGCCGCGGTGATATAAGGCGGTAAAACCACCGGGGAAGGATTTATCCAGTTGGTACTCTTCGCCTTTGGCAGTAAAGGAAAGTTTGACATGCGCTTTAACATCGGTGCCCCAGGGTGGCAGAGATTTGTACTCGGTTTTTTTTAGGGAGGCATCACCCAATATCGCATACCGAATGGATTCAATAATAGAGGATTTCCCGATTTCATTCCTGCCGTACAATAAATTAATGCCAGTGGAAAAATCCAATTCCAACTGGGGAATGCCCATCCAGTTTTCCAGTTCCAGGCGGGTGATTCTCATTGTGCTTTCTCCTTAAGATAGGTATAGATTTTTAATAGTGCTTGGTCGATAATCTCGTGGCGGTTCTTTGCCAATTCCTCTACTTGCTGAAACACTTGGGTTCTGGCAATGGAGACATAGGGGTTTAGAATTTCTTTGGCTAGTGGTTCCCCGGATTTCTTTAGTTCTAAAAGGCGTTGGATGACATCGCGCAAACAACCATCGGCTGAGTTTAAGAGGGCTTGATCATCGGGTTGCACCACGACGTTGTCTTTGATCTCCACATAACGGTGTTTATTCATGTCCAGCAGTTCTTTATAGGTTTTGTATGTCTCTAAGGGCAGGAAACCGGAAACAATGAGTTCGCGTATCTCCTTTTCACCGACGGTTTCCAGTGTGGTCTTGAACTGGTTGAAAGTATCAACGAACACGTGCTCTTCCATTCGTTTCCATTTGTATTTAGCAATGGGAATCTTTTCTACGGCCAGTTTTTTTTCGGGGCCGGTGAAGGTTATTTTTAAGATGGCGCCATTCTCATCAAAGGAAAGGGGTTCGGGAACGCCGGGATAAAAGGTACGGGGGTTGATCTGCGTGTAGGAGTGCCAGTCGCCGAGGGCAAGGTAATCCAGATGGTGAGTGATGGCGAAATCGGGTTCAATGGGAAAATTATTGGCAGCGAAGGTTTCATTTTTGATGCTGCCGTGACATAAACCGATATTTATTCTTTCTGGGTGCAGGGTTTTTTCTTTAAGCCAATGTAAGGGATTGAAGGTGCCATTTTTTTCGCGGAGAGAAGAGGCGAAAATGGTCATGTTCCATTCAGGGTAGGGGAGTTCTTCATCACCTTGGACAAGGGTTAGATTCGGGGGGTAATTGACTTTATCGACTTGGGAGTAGATATTGCGGCTTAAGAGTGGGTCATGGTTTCCGGCGATCATGACGATGCGGATGGTGGGGTATTTTTTAATGATCTCGAACAGTTTATATAAATCCTCTTTGGGGCACAATTGCCCATTATCCACGATATCTCCAGCACAAAGTATTAATGGGATTTCATACTTCTGGGCATAAATAAAAATCATTTCAATGGAGAAAAAAATGGCTTGCTTGAGTTTCTTGCGCATGTCCCGTTCAAAACGGGAAAAAGGATTGCCGATGTGCCAGTCGGCAGTATGGATGAATGTGATTGGCTTTTCAAAATTTGTCATAATCTACTCACCTTATTTTTTGGCCCACGAATTTCACGAATTTACACGAATTAAAAAATAATAAACCATTTTTTTCCGCTAAATTCGTGGTAATTCGTGTAATTCGTGGGCAACATCTTTTTATCATTTTATTCTCTATTGGATTTGGAAATGGAAACTGAAAATTTTCTCATGGGTGTGGTCGATAAAGCGTTTCTTTTCGATCTCGAATTCCTTTTCGTTTTGGGATTTATAAAAACTATTTTGGAACTCTAACAGTTCACTACGGCAGCGGTTGAGGTCATTTTTGAGTCTTCGTTTTTGTTCCAGAAGTTTTTTTCCGGTTTCATTATCGAAGGTGGTGCCGATCTTTTTATCCAGTTCTGTTATGTTGGCTTGAATTTCCAGCTCCTCTTTTTTGAGGTATTCTTCATTATCCTTTAATTCGATTTCGAGATTATGGATTTCTTTATTGATCCGGGGGTGTTGTTGGTCACTGATGCGGTGGGTGTCCTCGGTAATCTTTTGATTGAGATATAGGTGCATGGTTTCATCTGCGAGTTTTATTTCGTTTGTGGCTTTGGGAACAAGGGAAAACGGTATTTGTTTTAATGCGTCGATTTCATCTTGTTGTAAGAGTGTTATACCATTATTGCCAGTAATACCAATAATATCATAAAGACGTTCTTCGTCCTCGATTCCTTTGAACCGGACGCGATAAAAATCCCAGCGGCCACAGAGTCCGAAATAGGGTTGTAAAATCAAACTGGCATCCTTGGTGCTACTGCAATGAATAGAAATGTTGAGGTTATCTGGGATTTCCTGGTTTCTAATTTGTTGGTTCCAATTGGCCAGAGTGGGATGTTTTAAATCAATATGCTGATAGTCGCGGATATTTTCTTCGTCGCGTTTGCCAATGTAATAGTTTTTATGGTCGAATTGCAGGAATACTTGCTCTTGTTCCTTTTTTATTTCTGCGAATGGGAGTTCTTGGCTGTGTGCAATGCAGCGGAGTAATTCCAACATATCACTATCGTAACGGCCAAAGGATTCGGGTAGTTTTTGTTCGATCGTGTTCAGTTTCAACCGGACCAGAGGATCGAGGTCATCCATTAACGTGCGGGTTTTTTTAATTTTCTGATCGATCAAGGTTCTTTTTAGCTCGTCGATCTCATCTTCCAATTGTTTCAGTGATATCTGTCTTTCTTCTGGGGTTTTGAAATTATTCAGTATCTCATTAATCTTATACTCGAAATTGTACGCTTTGCTCAGTGTGCCCAGAATATCATCGCCAGCGCCCATGAGGCTCTTAAATAAATTGAATTTGTTTAGCAGAATAGTATATATATGTTGTTCGGTCTCATTGTCGGCATTGATGCAATTGAGCACGAGCACATCCCGAACCTGCCCGTAACGATGACAGCGACCAATGCGTTGTTCAATCCGTTGGGGGTTCCAGGGCAGATCGTAATTGATAATAACATTGCAGAATTGCAGGTTCAACCCCTTTGCGCCGGCTTCAGTGGAAATAAATATCTTTTTTTGGGTTTTGAAATAATGGACCAGGGCTGTTCTTTCCAAGATGGTCCCGGTGGGACGTTCTGCCGGGGAGACGGTGGGTCCGATTTCTTCTTCCCAGCGCAACAACGCTTGGCTGATATCTTCTTTTTCTTTATCACTGCGCGTGGAGTCGCCGGAAAAGAGCAGGACATCATTATTAAAGCCGTTTTCCTCAAGTATTTTTAATAGATGGTGCTGGGTGGCGGTATACGTGGTAAAAATGACAGCCTTCCCACTGAAACGTTCGGGGGTATTCAGAATATCGCGTAACCATCCGATAAGCTGTTTATCTTTTCCAGTGGCTTGTAGTTTTTCTGCGTGCTGAATGAAGGTTTTAACCTCAATAATTTCTTGCTCAATGGCGTGGATATCGTCTTTTGTAGGGTTGAAGGGTACTTTTACGGCTACTTCCTCTGTATTGACGCCTAACTGTTCCCGATCTTCCTCATCATTTTCCCAATCGTCTGTTGCTGGGGCTGACATAATGGTTTCCCATTCGCCAGCCTTCATTTTTTCCAGGCGTTTGACAATTCCGAGTAAGCTTTTGGTCAGGGCGGCAAAGGAACTGCCCAGCACGCGGCGGTAACTCATTTTTAAGAGGTTCCGCATCCCGGATTTGCGTTCATTTTTCAGATCGATCAGGCCGTTGGTGCAGTAGGCGTAAATATCGTCGCGTTCCAAGTATTTGGAAATATTGTTATATAGATTCTTCTCTTCATCATCCATATTGAAGTTTAATGTTTGGCACTCGCGTTTGGTAAACTTGTATTTCATGAAATCCTGGGCATTGACCCTTAAATTACGGACGAGGAAATTGCTAATTCGTTCTTTTAATTCGGGAATCTTATCTTCGATGATTTCACTGTTTTTAATAAACAGCTCTTTAAAATGGTTAAATTGTCCCAGGTGGCTTTTGTCTCTTTCGGGTAGGATATAGGTGGAAAGTCCCCATAATTCAAGGATGTTATTTTGGATAGGGGTGGCAGTTAAGAGCAAAACGGGTGAGCGTTTTAATAAATAGAACATGTGGGCGGCAGTGGCGCTTTCTTTTGAATTGGGGTTGTATGCGCCGGTGCGTGGATTAAAGCGGCGGTAGATATTGGCAAAAACCTCGTGGGCTTCATCCACAACAACCAAATCCCATCTTTTCTTGCTTAACACTTTATCTTTTTCCAGTCTACTGGCGAACTCGCGTCCCAGAATATACAGCCCATCTTTTTCAAATAAGGTACTCATAGCTTCTTTTTTGATGCCCTTTTTATCCCTGGAAGTCACAATCTGGGATGGAATTTGAAAGAGGCGGCGTAATTCACTGCTCCATTGCCCAGCCAGGGAAGTAGGTACAATAATAAGTACATTGCTACGGTGTTGGGCGCGGTATTGTGAAATCACCAGACCGGCTTCGATTGTTTTTCCCAATCCCACTTCATCGGCCAGAATGCAACCGCCATTTTCCAGTTTTTCCAGGGCGAATACAATGGCTTCGACTTGGTGGGGATTGGCATCAATCAGCGATTCACGAAAGGTTTCCACATAAGCTTGGTAATCCAGGGGATTGCGTTTTAACAATAGCCGTTCGAGTAGTACACGTGATTTGATTTTTTCATAAAATCGTTCGTCTAATTTTGCTTCCATGATGCTTTTTCTCCTGATTAAGGGTGTAAGAAACAATTTATCTCATTTTCCTGTTTATGTCAAGCCTATCCTGCGACCTAAATCCACCGCCAAGTTTCTGAAAAAACTGGACTATCTGGACATAATGGACATTCTGGACTAACTGGACTTCACAAAATCTTTGATTTTTCAAGCTTGTCCAGTAAGTCCAGTATGTCCAGATAGTCCAGCTTGCCACGGTTCTCCGTGGTAGTTATAAAAATGATGGTGAATCCAGGGCGAAGATATGCAATTTTTTCACAACAAAACCTTTTTTCCCACGAATAACAGTGGTCGAGTGTATTGAAGTATTGAATTTTAAGGTTGACAGTTTGTATCCTTTTAATTATAATTGAACCTGATGGTAAATGAGATATGAAGATAAAAAAAATCGATAATCTGGCGGTAGAACTTTTAGGTCCAGCGGTGGCAGCTTGCAGCATGTCTGCAATAGGTAAGGACTTATTGATCACCCCATGGGTAATAATGGAGGGTATACGATGAATGTTCAAGAAAAAACGCTGGCCCGACAATTATTCCAAAACAAAATTCTAAAAGCCAGAGGTCAGGCATTTGAAGATTTATTTTGTGCCATTTTGACGTATGCTGATTCAGATTTTCAACCGATAAAAGCGTGGGGGGATATTGGCGACCGAAAAAACGATGGCTATATTAAAACCAAAGGTATTTTTTACCAGGTATATGCCCCTGAAGATATCCAAAAGTCATACGTGCCACTGGTAAAAAAATTAAAAACCGATTTGGCAGGACTGATTCGCCAATGGTCGCCCGTAAATGAATTCTATTTTGTGGTCAATGATAGTTACAAGGGGGTAAATGCGGATTGTGAAATGTTGATTCAAGATTTAAAAACATTGCACCATCTGAAGCAGGCCGGATTTTTTACAGCCAAGGACTTGGAAAATACTCTTTTTACTCTTGAAGATGATCAGATACTTGGGATAACTGGTTTTATCCCCGATCCAGCTACCATTAAAAATTTGGATTATTCCATCTTAAATGAGGTTGTTGGACATATCATGCAATTACCCCTAAACAAAGGCGATAACTCAACAACAGTCCTTCCTGACTGGGATGATAAAATAATTTTTAACGGGTTATCGGAGACTGTATCTAAATGGCTCAATAACGGATCATTTCAATTGAGCAGTCTGGATGAGTATTTGAAAAACAACAGTCATTTTTTGGCTGATGCCTTACGGGACCGAATGAATGAGATTTATTCTCAAGAGAAAAAAAACAGCACTGGAGACAGTTTATTTTGGGCAATTGTGAACTATGCAAGCCCAAAGGCTGAATCCATGTTTCAGACTGTAGTCATTGTGATTATGTCCAAATATTTTGAGACCTGTGATATTTTTGAAGAGCCACCACTGGGAGCCACACCATGATCATGCCAACCAAACACTCCAATTTTTCAGAGTCTCTATTGGGTTTTGGCAGTTATGTATTAACTCAATTGGAGTTCCCTGAATCCATTGACGATCTTTGGAAAAAATACCAGACTGACTATAAGAATAAGGTCTACTTTGCCAAACAGAGCTTTGACAATCTATTGTTGACGATTGTTTTTCTTCATTCTATTGGCGCGGTGGATGAACAAGATGGAGCGATTATTAAATGCAACTGATCAAAGTTTACTCCAATCAACCCAGTTTTCGGACCGTTGAGTTTAATCGGTCTGGCCTCAGTTTTATTACTGCCAAACAGAAGAACCCCGGACAAAGCGAAAAAGGGAAAACCTATAATGGCGTGGGGAAATCCTTGCTGGTCCGTATCATTCATTTTTGCTTGGGCGCAAGCGATTCTGAGTATAAAACCTTCTGTGCAAAACTACCGAATTGGGAGTTTTTTGTTGATTTTGAATTGGGCACCAATAAATATACAGCCAAAAGAACGACCAATAATCCAAAGAAGATTCTATTGAATGATGATGAATTGTCAGTGGATAAGTTTAATAAAATGATGAACTCCTTATGCTTTGATATCCCCGATGAAGTCGGTTACTTATCCTTTCGTTCTCTAATTCCCTTTTTTATCAGACCTAAAAAAGAATCCTATATCACATATCATAAAACCGGGAAAACTGGAAAAGATTATCAGACTCTACTCTATAATGCTTTTTTACTGGGACTTGATGTGGTATTGGCGCAAAAAAAATACGGTATCAGGCAAGAAAAGGAACGGATTCGCACGTTGGAAAAGAATTTTAAGAAGGATGCGTTATTACGGGATTTTTTTACTGGCAATAAAGATGTCACCATCACTCTGATTGAATTGGAGGAACAAATATCCCGGCTTGATCAAAATTTACAAAATTTTCAGGTCGCGGAGGATTATCATGACGTTCAGCTTGAGGCAGATAAGATTGAAAAGGAACTATTTGCCTTAAACAATCGGGTGATCCTATTGCAGAACAATATTGAAAGCATTAACAAAAGCCTTACCTTTGCCCCTGATATGAATAAAGAGGATATTAAAACCATCTACAGTCAGTCTAAGATTTTTTTTCCTGAGAATATGAACAAGACTCTGGATGATCTGGAAAAATTTTACGAGAAGTTGATTTTTAATCGTAAAAAAAGACTGCTTGAGCAACAGAACAAGTTAAAATTAGAACAGCAGGGTAAAAAGGATGAGGCAGAAAAGCTTCAAAAAGAGCTTGATAAATTAATGCAGTATCTGGGAGAACATCAGGCACTGGATGTTTTTGTCAGTCTTAGTACTAAAAACGCTGAATTAAAAGCAGAGCGTTATAATTTGAAGAAGTTTCAGGAACTTCAGGATGAATCTAAACTCAGAGAGCGGCAGGCTGAAAAAAATATGATGGAGCTCACTGAAGTTACTGAGAACTATTTAAAAGAGATTGAAGCGGACACCGGGGAATTACTGAATTATTTTCGCGGTCTTGCCAAAATTTTCTATCCGGGCAGTAAAGCAGGCTTGACTATTGAGAGTAATAATGGGGACAATCAGTTGTGCTTTACCATTGATGCCAAAATTGAGTCGGATGCTTCCGATGGAATCAATAACGTTAAAATCTTCTGTTATGACCTCACCGTGCTGTTTAAGGGACACAACCATCATATCAATTTTCTTTTTCATGACAGCAGGCTTTTTGATGGGATCGATGAACGGCAAAAGTCAGAAATTTTTAAGACTGTTTACCAAAGATTTACTGGCACCAATAAACAATACATTGCCACAGTCAATCAGAATCAACTGGATGAAATCCGCAAGCAGTTCGCCCATGAGGAGTTTGCGACTATTATCACGCAAAATACGGTGTTAACATTAACCGATGACGAGGATACCGAAAAATTACTGGGCATTAAGGTGGATATCGGGGATAAATAAGCGGTAAATACCACTTATAAATAATAAACCTAATCGTTCAAGAAATTTTAATTTTTCTTTCTTTTCAATCAGAGAACGAAAAGCGAACAAGCATCTATTTTTCCCGGCTTTTTCACATGGATGACGGGTGAGCTATGTCCTTTTGGGCCTTTACAAGAGGGGGAAAGTTTGGTATAAATAGTAACTGCGACAATTTATACTTGAAAATAGAAGAAAAGGACGAAAAGAAGAACCATGAAAAATATAATCATTAAAGGCGCCAGAGAACACAATCTGCAAAATATCAACGTTACTCTGCCCAGAGATAAATTCATCGTCATCACGGGCCTGTCGGGCAGCGGGAAATCGACACTGGCTTTTGATACGCTTTATGCGGAAGGCCAACGACGTTACGTGGAATCTTTATCCGCTTACGCCCGGCAATTCCTCGGTCTGATGAACAAACCGGACGTGGACAGCATCGAAGGACTCTCACCGGCCATTTCCATCGAACAAAAAACCACCAGCAAGAACCCCAGAAGCACGGTGGGCACGGTGACTGAAATCTACGATTATTTACGCTTGCTTTATGCCCGCATCGGCACTCCCTATTGCCCGACACACCATATTAAGATCGAAGCGCAATCGCCGCAAAAGATCGCGGAACGTATTTCCACGGAACTGGAAGATTTTGTCACTATCCTGGCCCCGATTGTCCGCCAGAAAAAAGGAACCTATGAAAAACTGATCGCGGACCTTAATAAAGACGGTTATGCCCGCGCCAGGGTCAATAAAACGATTATTCGCACGGACGAAACGATTAAACTGGATCGCTATAAAAAACACGATATCGAAATCGTCATCGACCGCATCAAAACCACGGATACTTCCCGTTTAGCCGAAGCCTGCGAAAACGCGCTGCAAAAATCCAAAGGGTTGCTGATCGTGCTGGATAAAAACGACAAGGAACACACCTTCTCCTCGGACATGACCTGCCCGGAATGCGATGTCATGTTTGAAGAACTCCAACCGCGTATGTTTTCTTTTAACAGCCCCTTCGGTGCCTGCGAGACCTGCCATGGTCTCGGTATTCGCATGGATTTCGACCCCGATTTAATTATTCCCGATAAATCGCTCTGCATTGCTGATGGTGCTCTCGCTATTTACCGCAACGCTGTAGATGGCTGGCGCGGTCAATATGTGGGCGCAGTTGCCAAACACCATGGCTTTGATGTGTTTACCCCGATCAAAGACCTCAATGCCAAACAATACAGTGTGTTGATGAACGGTTCCAAGGAAAAAATCAAGTTCAGCATGAGCATGAAGGGCGGCGATGCGGAATGGTCTCACCTGGGCCACTGGGAAGGACTGCTACCGCAATCAGAACGACTCTACCGCCAAACGCAATCGGATTACCGTCGCCGCGAACTGGAAAAATTCATGCGCATCTCCCCCTGCCCCACGTGTCAAGGAAAACGACTAAAAGAAAAGATTCTGGCAGTTAAAATTGGGGATAAATCGATTATTGATGTGACAGATATGTCCATAAAGAAAACCGTGGATTTTTTCGAGACGCATGAATTCACGGAAAAGGAAACGCAAATCGCCCACCAAATCCTGAAAGAACTACGGGCGCGACTGCAATTTCTTGATAAAGTCGGTTTGAATTACCTCACTTTGTCCCGTAACGCGGGCAGTCTCTCCGGTGGCGAAGCGCAACGGATACGTCTGGCTACCCAGATTGGTTCCAACCTTATGGGCGTGCTTTATATTCTGGATGAACCTTCCATTGGCTTGCATCAAAGCGATAACCAGCGCCTCATTGACACGCTGCACCGTTTAAGGGATATTGGCAATACTCTCATCGTGGTAGAACACGATGAAGATACGATTCGCAAAGCCGATTATGTGGTGGACATGGGCCCCGGTGCCGGATTACACGGTGGTCAGATTGTGGCCAAAGGCACACCCGCCCAAATTGAAAAGAACCCCCATTCCCTCACCGGCCAATACCTCTCTGGCAAACTATGTATCCCTGAACCCCCTGTATTACGTCAAAGCAATGATTTTATCCGCATCAAAGGCTGTCAGGAAAACAATCTAAAGAATATTGACGTTAATATTCCCATTGGTCTCCTCACCCTGATTACCGGTGTCTCCGGTAGTGGTAAATCCACCCTGGTGAACGAGATTCTATACAAAGGTATGATGCGTAAATTATATGATACTAAGGTTCGCGCTGGTGAGCATACTGAAATCACCTTTGATAAACCCATTGATAAAGTGATTGTCATCGACCAGAGCCCTATTGGCAAAACCCCCCGCAGCAATCCCGCCACCTATACCAAAGTATTCGATGAAGTGCGCAATATTTTTGCCGAAACCGCCGAGGCGCGCTTGCGCGGGTATTTGCCCGGTCGTTTCTCTTTTAATGTGAAGGGCGGACGTTGCGAAGCCTGTGGTGGTGACGGTGTGATTAAAATTGAAATGAATTTCTTGCCCGATGTGTACGTCGAATGCGAGGAATGCAAAGGCAAACGTTATAATAAAGAAACCCTGCAAATTCCTTTTAAAAACAAGAACATCGCCGAAGTGCTCGACATGAGCGTGGAAGAAGCTCTGGACCTCTTCCAAAATATCCCCGCTATCAAAAACAAACTGGATACTCTCAGTCAGGTAGGCTTGGAATATATCAAATTGGGCCAACGTTCCACCACTCTCTCCGGCGGCGAAGCGCAACGGATAAAACTCACCCGTGAACTCTCCAAAAAAGGAACGGGACAAACCCTCTACCTTTTAGATGAACCGACTACCGGCCTCCATTTCCACGATGTTAAAAAACTTATTGCCGTGCTCAATGATCTGGTGGATAAAGGCAATACCGTCCTGGTCATCGAACATAATCTGGATGTGATCAAATCCGCCGATTACCTCATTGACCTCGGCCCTGAAGGAGGTGATGATGGTGGACGTATCATCGCCCAAGGCACGCCACGGCAAGTCGCTGCTATTAAAGAAAGCCAAACCGGCCAATTCCTTAAAAAAATCTTTGCCAAACCCCACACCTCATGCGCGGAAACAAGCCCAAAAAAAACTAAAAAAAAAGGAAAATAAAAAGATTGGCCCACGAATTACACGAATTTTCACGAATGGACTTTTAAAAACAAAGTAATTTTTTTTTTAATTCGTGTGAATTCGTGAAATTAGTGGGGGTCTTTTTTTTTCAGAACCATGGATAATAAGAAACGTCATCTCGATATGATTGATATTACCGGCGTGACCAGTGATCCCGGTTGTTATCTTTTTTCCGATGCCACTGGCAAGATCATCTATGTCGGCAAAGCCCGCAACCTCAAAAAACGGGTTAAAAACTATTTCCAAAACAAAGAGCTGGACCCCAAAACAGAAGCCTTGGTGCGCGAAATCCGTGCGGTTGATTTTATAATCACCAACAACGAGGTGGAAGCCCTGATCTTGGAAAATACCCTCATCAAACGGAATACCCCCAAATACAATATCAATCTGAAAGATGCCAAAAGTTTTGCTTTCATCCGCCTCACTGCCGAACCTTTTCCCCGTCTTACTATTGCCCGCCAAAAGGATCTCAAACTAAGCGGTGAATTCTACGGGCCTTTTGTTTCCGCGGCTGCACGTGATCATATCATGGCGCTGTTAAATCGAATATTTCAACTGCGGACCTGCAAAAAATTCCCCAAGAAACCCTGCTTGCGTTATCACATCCATGTTTGTCCGGCACCTTGCGTGGGCAAGATCAGCGAAACAGACTACGACGAAAAATTAAAACGGGCCAGATTGGTCCTGAAAGGGAAAATCCAGGAAGTCATTACCTACATGACGGAAGAAATGAATCGCGCATCTGCCGAGTTGTATTTTGAACGGGCCATGGAATTGCGCGATCAAGTGTCGGCAGTGAAAGGGCTGCAACAACGCCAAAACATGGACCGGCAAAAGAAGTACAATGAAGATGTGGTGCATTATCTGGTTAAAAACGATACCCTCTATGTCGCCCTATTTAATGTGTATAAAGGCACGTTGGAAAACAGAAACAGTTTTCAATTGGAATTCGGGGCCCGTGAAGATGATTTTTTCGAGCATTTCCTTGTGCAATATTACTCCGATAATACCGTGCCACGGGAACTTATCCTGCCCATGGAAATCAGCGAACCCGTGTTGGAGTTTCTCAAGATGAAAGCCGGTTCACCCGTGACCATTACCGTGCCGCAACGGGGTGAAAAAAAACAGTTGTTGGATTTGGTGCTGAAGAATATTGAAACCACTTTTTTCGGTGATATGGAGAAGTTGAAAGATTTGAAGAGTAAATTAAAGATGCAGGAGTTGCCTGTTGTTATTGAGTGTTTTGATATTTCCCATATTTCCGGTACCTCTACCGTCGCGTCCATGGTGCAGTTTCGCAATGGCTTGCCTGACAAGAGTAATTATCGGCGTTATAAAATCCAATCTGTCACCGGTGTCGATGATTTTATGTCTATTGCCGAGGTCGTGTCGCGCCGTTACACCCGCCTGAAAAATGAGAACAGTGAACTCCCCGATTTGATTCTGATTGATGGTGGTATTGGTCAATTAAATGCTGCCACCGCAGAAATAAAAAAATTATCCGTCAAAATCCCTACCATTTCTTTGGCCAAAAGACTCGAAGAAATCTATGTTCCCGGCGCTGACGAACCCCTGGTTCTCAGCCACAAAACCAAAGCCTTGCAATTACTGCAACAAATCCGCGATGAAGCCCATCGTTTTGCCATCACTTACAATCGTTTATTGAGAAAGAAAGAGTTGTTGAAGTAGTGCTTTGGCCCGTTTTTTCAGGCAAATCAATTTTATTGAGCAGTGGGGCATTGTAATTCGTAAGATATTTGGCATTTTGGAAAAACAGGGCTTAATAAAACCTCAATTCATTGAAAGCGTCCTATTTTTCAATATAATTTGAAGACAAATAATTGTCCGAAGTTGACCAAAATCAATGAAGTACCTAAACTGAAAATGGAAAAGAACAAACCCAAATATCAACCCGAATTAATTTATTATCGGTTGTTGAAGGGAGTTCAATAGTTATTTAAAGATGCTGGAAAAATATCTTGGTTCAGGTGGAGAATGAAACTGAAGTAGAAATTTAAAAAAATAAAAAAAATTCTTTGCACCCTCAAATGCACACCAGTCTTAGATGAATCGAGCTATAGGAAAAAAAAAGGAGGGACGACAGTTCAAAATGGACTTGCTTTTTATTTCTGTTATGATAAAATTAAATCCGGTGGCGAAAATGAATATAATGCAAAAATTTTGGCTAGTGGAAGAGAGAGGGATAATTAAAAAATATTTAGAATCCTCAAGACGAAGGTTTGAAATTTTTTTAATCCAGACAATAACAGATCAAAACTGCTGATATTATTAATATTTAAAAAAACAGGAGGATACTGTAAAATGAAAGTTGTCGATTATTTATTAATGCGAACCCCGGAACAACTATTGGGGAGTAAAAAAACAAGGTTAAGGAAATCTACGCCTGGGAAAGTTTCTGCCCAACGTATTATATTCTCATTGCTTGGAGTAATATTAGGTATTATTACCAGTTTTTTGGTTACCGGCTTAGATTCATCGGTTAATTCCGAACTGGCAGCCATCCAGAAAATTAATAATACTGATAATGTAACTCAAAACATCGATATGCAAAACAAAAACAGCAACGAAAAAAAATTGCAGCCAAAAGTAAACCTTAATATCTCTTGGAATGAGTTCTTGGTGATTGGTATTCTCTCTCTTGTCATATGTGGATTAACCTACCAGCAACTTTATTTTTCTATTAAATTATATAATAATGAAGCAGCATTCCTCATTCTATTTGTTTCCTTTCAATACGGATTTTTTTGGCAATCCGTTATTAAAGGTGGCTCCAAGATATTGGCTGGGTCATAGAGGGCTATATGAAACGTATCACTTTCAGGATTAATCGAAAAGCATTGTTGAAACGAATCCTTTCGTCCAACAGTTATGCAATAACCCCTGAGATTGAAGGATTTAAATTAGAAAACTTGATTGATGGTAATATTCAAGAGGCAGTAAAGACAACTTGGAAATGGAAACTGTCTCGGAATAATGTTCTGAAATACTTTAAAAAATATCGGAAAGATCCATGCACTACCAGTTTTCATCACGAAATCAGTGTTTCTCTTCATGATTTTTTGTTTGTCGGAAGCCAGATGGGCGCCAATTTTGAGGACATTTCTTCTCAAATGTCAGAAATTTTCATTAAAGCGGATGATGATTGCCGTGATTTACTGTTAAACATCCCCTGGGAATTAACGTCCAAATCTTCCGGGAAGAGCTCACATTCGGACCTTTTTGATCAAACATTTGCCTCGTTACCCTTAGCAAGAGTCATTGAACAAAAAACATCAAAATTGAAATTGGATAAAAAGGAACGCTTTCATGTGATTTATTGTATATATGAGCCTAAGGATGAACCTATTGATGCTGGTAGATTTAATACCAGCCTAAAAAGAATACTTGGGGAAATGTCAGGCATCCTTACATTCAAAAGTGTCATCGGAATGAATGATTCGTACTCACCAGCATTCAGTACCTTGATTGCCGAAATTGATCAAGTTCCACCTCACCTGCTAATCATTATTTGTCATGGGCGAACGGAACATGGAACTCCTCAGTTGTGTTTCGAAGAATGGATTGATGTCAGTATGATATCGAAAGCACTGGAAAGACATGGCAAAACCCTGGGGGTTTTGCTTATAGCTTGTGACCAGGTATTTCTTGACAACAAACTGGCTGCGAACTCAGGTGCGCTTGCTTTTCTACAGTGTGGTATCCCCGCCGTAATTGCCATGCAGGGCAAGGTAAGAGTAGAAAGTGCGGTTCGGTTTATCAGGACTTTGCTTGAATATTTTTTCAAGAATGCATCTATTTCAAGGGCCGTGGCACATGGCCGCGAACAAATGGTAGGTAAAGGTGCGACCCAGGAATGCCTGGATTGGTCATGTCCCGCTTTATTTTTAACTGAAGACGCACCGGAAAAACTTTCGATACTATCAGATTATATTGAAAATTACACTCTTTTACTGCGAGCAATGCAGCGAGGAATTTCGAGGGGAGCGCCGGAATACTATTTTACCAGGGCTACACTGGAAAAGAAACTTAAAACGTTTTTTGAAAATGGGCAAATAGGGGTAAGGTTGATTTTCGGCGGTCTGGGAAGCGGTAAAACGTCTCTTGTCAGGTACACATGCTGTCAAGCTATCGATAAGGCAATTGAAGACAATCATACATCGTTTCGTCCAATTCTTTATGTTGATTTTGACCGCCATCATACGTGGACTGATAGTATTAAGGATTTGCTCGACATTTTTAAGCAGAATTCCAAAGAAATATTACCAGACGATATCAATTCCGATATTTTTATCTGGCCACAGACTATCAATTCTGATAGTAAAGACGGAACGATAGAAATCCTTGTTCGATACATTGAAAAGAACAGGATGGTTTTGGTTTTCGACAACTTATCAGTGGAACAATTGGAATCGCTGGGGACTTTTGTGGAAGTGGCTAAAACACTTCGAAAATCATTGTTAATCATTGTCTCCGATATAAAGAGCACTATCATTTCTTCCCAAGTTGCCATTAATGAGGCATATGTTGTAGAGGTGAAAAAATTAGATGAAAATGAGACCCAGGATTATGTCAACAGTCATCTTCCCAATCATGATGCCGCATCTTTGTATATAAAAACAGGTGGTATTCTTTTGCTTTTGAATGAAATTCGTATCTCTCCTTCACTCGCAGGAGTTGTGAATTTTACCTCACAACAAATAGACTTGATATACAAGGATATGCTGATCCATAGAGTAGAGAAATCGGAAATCTGTGAACTGTTGAATACTGTTTGTTTAATGGCCCTCTTTCCCAATGGTTTAAATAAAGAATTGGCAGATGGATATGTGCTGGATTGGCCGGAGCTTAAAAAACTGAGATTTATAGATTCGCTGCTAGTTGTCGAGTACAGATACGACAAATCCCAGTGTTGGTTGCGGTTGCCCGGATTCATAGTGCAGGTATTACAAAAATTTTACCAGAAGGAAATGAACGATATTGTAAAATTTATGGCTGATCATTTCATTGACCGGATGAAACCCGACCAAAACGCCGATTTGGAAAGAAATCTAATCGAATTGGCAAGTAAACAAGGAGGGGTCAATTTTCTTCACGAAATACATGAAATTTTTATAAAATACGGATATTTCTATGAAGCTTTAGGAATGGCTTTACTGCTTCATAAATGGTTGTTTCGAAACGGTAGATGGCATGACGCATATAAATTTTGGGAGCGGTTCCTTGAAAAATTTGGGGAGAAATCGGAGGCTCATCAATGGATAAAATTTGCTAAAACCGCTCATATTCTTGGAATGCAGACGTCAGCCAATAGTTCTTTAAATAAAGCCATAATTTTGGAGCCAACAATACTCGATAGAATAGATATATTGATCCAAGAAGCGTCATTGATCAAAGATTCTGGTTCGTTGAAAAAGGCTTCGTGCATACATTCCAATTACATAGAAGCTATTGATTTAATCGAAAATGCGAAAGTAACTAATAATGATCCAGATTTTGAGGAATATCCGGAAAAGAAAGCGTTGGTCTTTTATAACCGGGCGATTTTTCGAAGATGGTGGGAACATGATCTCGACGGTGCGTTAGATGATCTGAACAATGCCATTAAAATTTACGATTCACTTGGTCCGAATCTGCTATATATGATGAAAGTTGTGGAGAGTGAACTCGTCGATATGCTGATAGATAAGACAAAAAATAGGAAGGAATGGGAGACGATGCTGGCCATACTGGCTAAGGTTGACAGATTTTTTATGGCAGATTCTAACCCTGGCGATAGGGCGATTTGCAACTATAGGATGGCGCGATGTTTTCTTCACATGCCAACCAAAGATGAAAAAGAAAGAGAGGAAAATGTTATATGTGCCTGGGAAGCATATGAAACTGCTTACCAGCAAGCAAAAATAGCCGGTGATTTGAGATTACAATTGATTGCTCAATGCCATCTGGTTGAAGTAAAATGGCGACATCTCAATAAAATGGAGGATATTGAAGCCATGAACCAATTGGACTATGCATTGGGTTATCTCAGGGAATTTATGGATGATGCTTGGTCAACACGGGTATTGAGGGATATGCTTTTGCTTCAAGCGGAAGTGGCAAGAAAACTCCACCCACCGGGAATAGCTATTGACATTCTTAGGGACGCGTGGGAAACCGCATTACATAAAACATTGCATCCTGAAGAACGAGCGGATGCACGCAAGGCGGCAAAAATCCTTTGTAATTATATCCAGGAGTTAGTCAATTCAAATAGACTTTTGGATATAAGGGTCGATAACATTGGATATAAAGAACTGGTTGACAAATGGTTGGGCCCGTCAAATTTTTTAATCAATGAGTTATTGGAAAAATTAAAAGAATTTTATGAAAATGAGGGAGGTGAATTAAATGGGAAGTCAAAGAGGTAGTTCAAGTATAACACCGAGCCAGAAAGCTCGTGTGGTAGAAAGTTTCGGTGAAGGAAAAAGTGGAGAAAAGGTAGAACTTTCTTCACTGAAACTACTGTTTTCGCCCAAGAAGAAGAAGAGAAAGAAATTGGAGCCCAAAAAATAATTCATGGGGGGAAGGAAAAATGGAGAATGGAAATAATAATTATGAATTGTCAAAAGGAGCGGTCGAACTCCTGCGCATTGCTTGTGAAAATGATGAACATCAAGCAATCGCTAATAATCCGATACTGATCGCTTCATTGAATTTTGGGGAACAGTTGGTGGTAAAATGCCGTGATCGATCGATTGAAAATAAACTTGAAGCCTTAGGCATTCAATCAACACCGAGACATTTCTTGGAATTTGCTGGGGTTATTTTGAAGCATATTCGTACTCAAACGGATAAGCAAATCAATTCCGGGAAAATATCAAAAGAGATTCAGGTAGTAAATGATTTTGACCGGCATGTGCTCCAGGGATTTGCTGATTCCCTGGCTGATATCATCAAACCCAACAGGTCGAAAGATCAGGTGGATAACTTTGAAGGCCCGTCTCTAGAAATATGCCTCATACGTCTTGCGGAAACGGAGATTGAAGAGTTGTTTCGCACGTTTATCAAAAATTATACGGCAAACATTCTTCAATACTACTTTTCCGCCGCCCATTTGGAAACCAGTGTCCCACCCAAAACTGTATTCAGCCTTAGAGATAATGATTCCCAAGCGATAGCTGGTTATGTCATTCAACAAGTTTCAGGAAGTGAAAATGAGGTGATAAATGCATCATCGGTCCTGAAGGCTCTCCAGAAAACATTTAGTTTATTTCTTTGATGAGGGGATGTCCAATGAATCAAATTACAATTAAATGTAAAGGGTATGACGATTTAAATGTATTGGAAAAAATAGGGGGGAAGGGGAATTACAGTTCATCCATTCACTCTTCCTTTGGTGATACATTCCATCAGTCCCTAGCACGTGATCTTTTTCGAATAGGTCAGGCTACTTTTATCGCGGACAGGGCATTTCGCAGAGGAACAAAACTAGGAAGGCAAACCCGGCAACTTACAGTCCGTGTTCCTGTGGAAGAATCCAATATATGGAAGGCTTTGGCTGACGATACAGCAGCATTGGCAAATTTTGTTTCTCAAGACCATTGGAAATTTGAATTTGTTGAACTAGATAATGAAACCCAGGTTCATTCAACTTCCCAAACTAACCAGTTGAACCTGAAGAATCCTTCAGTCAATCTTTTTTCCGATGGCCTCGATTCATTATGTGGCGCCATAACAGCATTAAAAGATGGACAAACTCCGGTATTTGTGTCTCACTCACCTCCAGGTTATCAATCTGTTAAAAGGAAAATAATCGAACTCAAGAAAAAATTTGAAGTCACCACAATTGATACTCATTATGTAAATTTTAGATTTACCCTTAGCGATAAAGATTCGCATGGTAAGCGAAATATGTTTCCTGAACGGACTCGCAGGACCAGACCCTTTCTGTATCTTTCAATGGCTGGAGCCGTGGCGTTGGAACTCAAAATACCTAGAATTAACTTGAACGAAAATGGTGTACTGGCAATAAATTTACCTGTTCGTCCACATATAAGCGGTCCCCAGATCAGTCGTCATGCCCACCCGGAAACATTGAGACTTTTTGAAGTGCTTTTTCAAAAATTATGGAACCACCAATTTACTTCGTCTTCGGACTTGCAAAAAGTCGAGGTTCATAATCCATTTATAGGTAAAACAAAAGGTGATGAACTAGATGTTCTTCGTTCCTGCGAAAACCTTGCTAAAGAGACGACCAGTTGTGAATACTCCAGGCAGCAGGTGGCATTATTGAGATCATGGTCAATGAAAGGCGAAAAACCATTTAAAAAAGCCAGGGAGTGTGGTTTATGCTTTCCTTGCTTGGTGCGCCGGACGGCGATGAAAAGTGCTGGCATCCGGGAAGATGATGATCATTATGCATTCGATGCTTGCGCCACTTTTAAAGGTGATGAAAAATACAGCCATGCCCCACTCTATCTTGTTGTCGCCGATAACGTTAAAAACCTCTACCAATTTTGTGAAAAAATAAAAGGTTTAGATGTACGAGGTTTTGTATCTTTATATATGCCTGAGTTAAGTTTGCTGCCTCTTCATATGAATACGATCACTCAAGAGGTTAAGGATGTTTTTGAGATATATCAGCGGTTCGCGGGTCAATTCATTGAAAATATCTGCAAAAAATAATCAGAAGGAAGATTCTATGGAAACTTTATATGGATTAAGTATTCAACAGCCGTGGATTGATATGATTGTACGCGGGATAAAAACCATTGAGATTCGTAGTTGGAAAGTGAAGCGCCGCGGCATTATTGCCTTGCACACTCCCTCCAAGATTGATCTCAATGCCGCTTACTTCTATGGCTTTCATAACCCATGGGAATTACCTCGTGGAAAAATATTGGCACTGGCGGAAATCACTGACGTTATCCAAATGGATGAATCAAATATTCTCGATTTATTGGAAAAACATTACCAGCCACTTCCGATTGAACCAGGTTCATTCGGCATACTATTGGAAAATATTCAAATATTAAGACGTCCGGTGGCTTGTAAAGGTCGTCCAATGTTTTTTCCGCTTCCTGAAAAGATTGCAGGGATGGTTCAAAAAGAGGTACAATAAAAACTCTATTGGTTCAACCTAAATTGGGGAAATCGATAGTTCCCATTAGCAATTATTTTCTGTTCCACTGGTATGTCGTAATACTAATTCTTCTACTGAATTCATGCTATAGTACGCATTCCTATGCTCCCTGAATCTCCTTTACTTGAGAAGGATATTCATATAGAAGGTTTTGTTCACTCTTTTTTGGGGGCAGGTAGGAAAGTGGCAATTTAATCTTCACAAAATATTTTGGCTAGGTTGATATGCAATCCTTGTAGAATGGAACAGGGGAGGTTTTTTTTGAGTGTAAAATTCTGGCCTGCCGTATTGGCTGTTTGCACCCAGAAGGAAGACGTCCACGCTTTCATCAGTGGAGTTAACCAGCCAGAACTCCTTGACCTTGAACCGTTCATATAAATAAAATTTAGTAATCCGATCTTTCTACGAAGTGGCCGGGGAGAGAATTTCAATAATCAGCTTTGGGGATATGGAAAAATTGAAGGATTTAAAGAGTAAATTAAAGATGCAAGAGTTGCCTGTTGTTATCGAGTGTTTTGATATTTCCCATATTTCCGGCACATCTACCGTTGCATCTATGGTGCAGTTTCGCAATGGTTTGCCTGACAAGAGTAATTATCGGCGTTATAAGATTCAATCTGTCACTGGGGTCGATGATTTTATGTCTATTGCCGAGGTTGTGTCGCGTCGTTACACCCGCTTGAAAAGTGAGAACAGTGAGCTGCCCGATTTGATTCTGATTGATGGTGGTATCGGTCAATTAAATGCTGCTACCGCGGAAATAAAAAAATTATCCGTCAAAATCCCTACCATTTCTTTGGCCAAAAGACTGGAAGAAATCTATGTTCCCGGCGCTGACGAACCCCTGGTTCTCAGCCACAAAACCAAAGCCTTGCAATTACTCCAACAAATCCGCGATGAAGCCCACCGTTTCGCCATTACTTACAATCGTTTATTGAGGAAGAAAGAGTTGTTGAAGTAGTGTTATACATTCCCGGGAACGTCCGTGTTCCCAGGATACGGATGTTGACAATTCATGGGGTTTGGTTTATTATAAGATCATGATAGACCAGAAGAACTTAAAAAAATCGCCTTATGGCCTCTCCGATTTCAAGCAAATTCGGCAAGGTAACTACTATTATGTCGATAAAACCCGGTTCATTCGCATTATTGAGGACAAAGGAAGATATTTATATCTCATCCGTCCCCGTCGTTTTGGCAAATCCCTTTTACTTTCTATTATGGAAGAATACTATGATATCGCCAACAAAGACCGCTATGATCTTTTATTCAACGGCACCGATATCTACCAGAACCCAACTCCTGAGAAACATAGTTACCTGATCCTTACCCTTAATTTTTCCGTGGTGGATGCGGATATTCACTTGGTTAAAAAATCATTTCTGACCCGGATTCAAAATGCAGCCGAGGTTTTTGTGCTCAAGTATGGGAAACTTTTGAATATCGACATAGAAACAGCCATTAATGAATTTAAATCAAAAGAGAGCGCCTCTGAAGTGATGGATTCCTTCTTAAAGTACTGCCTGAATAAAGAACGCAAAATATATGTGATGATTGATGAATACGATAACTTCGCCAATACCATCCTATCTGAATATGGCCAAGAAGAATTTGAAAAAATAACCCATGGCACTGGCTTTCTGCGCTCGTTTTTTAATGTCCTCAAAGCAGGTACTTCCAATACTGATGCACCTATTTCCCGAATTTTTATGAGTGGCGTATCACCCATTACCATGGACGACGTTACCTCTGGCTTTAACATCGGCACCAACATCTCCCTTGATGCGGATGTTAACGAAATACTGGGTTTCACGCAAATGGAAGTGGAAACCATGATTGAATATTATAGACAATCCGGGTTAATCCAGCATACCACCGCCGAACTGATTGAAATAATGAGCCTTTGGTACAACCATTACGCTTTTTCCATACGGGTTATTAATAAAGTATTTAATACCGATCAAGTATTGTACTTCCTTCGCGAGTATATGAAAGAATCATTGATTCCAATGAACATGGTGGACCGTAACGCCAGTATAGATTACGGCAAACTCCGTCATTTGGTCATCGTGGATAAACAAGGTACACCTACCACCAATGGCAATTTCTCCATGCTGCAACAAGTTATTGAAACCAATACAGCCAGGGCGTATATTAAAGAAAGTTTCCCTATCACCCGCTTGGCTGACCCGGAAAACTTCTACTCGTTGCTTTTTTATTTTGGCTTATTAACCATCACCGGCACCACGCCCACCGGGCAAGCCACACTTGCTATTCCCAATGAATTTGTGAAACGGTTGTATTACGATATTATCAAAGAGACCTACGAGAAAACCAGGAATTTAAAGATAGAGTGGGGGAAGTATGCCACCCTTGTCGAGGATATGGCCTTATCCGGTATATGGAAACCGTTGGTGGAATATATAGCCGAAAGAATGGAAGCGGCCTTGAGTTTGCGGGACTTACTGGCAGGCGAAAAAGCCCTGCAAGTATTCTGGAATGTTTATCTCGGACTGAGCACGGTATACAATGTCTACTCCGAAAGGGAATTGAATCAAGGTTTTTCCGATCTCATTTTGATTCCTATCCTGGCCCAGTATCCGCAACTGAAATATTCTTACCTGTTGGAACTGAAGTACATTACTCCCGCAAAATTAGAGAAAGAAAAGACCCAAACGAAAATAGAAGCCCTTCGCATGGAAGCAGAGAACCAACTGGCCCACTACAGTAGGGATGAAAAGTTCCAGAAAACCATTCAAAATACCACCTTAAAAAAGATAATCTTAATTTTCAGCGGCAATCACCTCGTGTATCACGGCGAAAGCGCGAGATGAGTCTCCTGGTTCCAATGGCAATCTTTTCCTGGGACTGCGGGCGTCCCACCCGCATTTTACTTTAAAGTAAAACCCTGTTGAATTATTTTTTTTTGATATATAATTATCCTTGAGGTGAAAAATGATTGTGGAAGCACAAAACCAAGAAGAATTGGAACGAAAACATCTGGAGGGCTATCTGCGTCATCCCGTGAAACCGGGGGAATTCAGCGACTTGGAAGCGACCCCACCAACGACGCAACGCGCCGTGGGATTATAACCGGAAAGAAACTCGTGCAATTGGGAGTTCTTGGAAACAGTAGAATAAAAGAATGCGACAAGGATGTCGCGTCTACGTAGACGCGCCATCCTGGCGCATTAATAAGCGGTGAAAATAAATAATGGGATACGATTTCGGACGAGTTTCTAAGAAGAGTGGAAGAGAAATTATCTGAACCGTGATGCGTCGGATTAACGGATGACCAGGATAGTCCTGCTAAATAGAGGCGGCATATTGATGTTTTTTGGCTTTTGATTGTTTTTGGATTGTTCAGAAGATGAAAAAAGCAATGGCATATTTATATTTCCCTGATAGGCAAAGTTTTTTTTTCCAGCAATTCTCCTTTTAAATTTTGCCATTTCTGTCTCCAATGACACTTATTTTTTGTGGACCGGACAATTACCAGCAATTACCTGACGAATCACCTGTAAAACAGAACAAACGTCAAAACAACAAAGAAAAAAATTAATTATAAGGTATTTGTCCTGGGACAAATGACATTAATCAAGGGACAAATGACATTGCTCAAGGGACAAATGACATTAATCAAGGGACAAATGACATTGCTCAAGGGACAAATGATTTTTATCAGGGACAAATGACATTGCTCAAGGGACAAATGATATTGTATCAGGGACAAATGACATTGCTCAAGGGACAAATGATATTGTATCAGGGACAAATGATATTGCTCAAGGGACAAATGATATTGTATTAGGGACAAATGATATTTACGGGAGAAAAATGATTTTTACTGGGAAAATGAGGCATTGGGCAAGAAAAAAAGTCTTGTGAACGGCAATTTTACTCCGGTTAGATACCTGGGCAACACTTTTTACTTGAAAAAATTAGAGGAATACATTACAATGATGGATTATAGCAAACGGAGGCTCTATGAAACGACTTTTCCAATTAAAACTCCACTGGCAAATTCTGATCGCCATGATCCTGGGCACTATCATCGGCATTATCCTAAAATCCATCTACCCAGACAAACCAGAAGGTATAGTCTACCAGATTCTAATCGCTGGCGGCACGATTTTTATCCGCTTGCTCCGCATGGTCATTGTACCATTGGTGTTCACCTCCATTGTCACAGGCGTGGCTGGCGTGGGTTCAGGTAAAGGCCTGGGCCGCCTGGGTATAAAAACATTGTCCTTTTTTGTGGGCACCACCCTGATCGCAGTACTGATAGGCCTGCTACTAACCAATATTATAAAACCGGGTATAGGTTCACAAATACCGGTTAGCGGCACCTTCGATGCCAAATCTATCAATAGTTCCAGCTCCCCAGCGGAAATTCTGATCCGCATGATCCCCCTCAATCCCATCGAAGCCATGGTTACGGGCGACATGATGGGGATTATTTTCTTTTCCATTTTTCTGGGCTTTGGCATTACCACGCTAAAACCAGCGGGGCAGAAACTACTGAAGAATTTTTTTGAAGCGGCTTTTGAGGCCATCATGAAAATAACGGACGTGATTATCAAACTGGCTCCACTGGGAGTGCTGGGCCTCATCACCAAAGCAGTGGCAGAGACAGGATTGGGCATGTTCTCGTCGTTATTTTTATACGTGCTCACCATCACCATTGGCCTGACCATTCACTTATGGGTGATTCTGCCGTCTCTTTTTTACCTGCTTACCCGCATTAATCCATTACGCTTCCTAAAAGCAATGGCTTCAGCCATGATCACGGCGTTTTCCACCAGTTCTTCCAATGCCACATTACCGGTCACCATGAACTGCATCGAGGAAAACGCGGGGGTATCGAACCGCATTTCCAGTTTTGTCCTGCCGTTGGGCGCCACTATCAATATGAATGGCACGGCTCTGTACGAATGCGCGGGCGTGATCTTTATCAGCCAGGTTCTGGGTCTTGACTTGACCCTGGCGCAACAAATGGTCATCGTGTTGACATCGGTCTTGGCGGCCATTGGTTGCGCGGGTATACCCAGCGCGGGACTGGTGATTATTTTTGTGGTCACCCAGGCCGTGGGTTTCAAAGATGCACAAGTGGCCACCGTTATTGGTACCATGCTGGCTGTAGACCGACCGTTGGATATGTACCGGACCATGGTGAATATCACGGGTGACGCCTACTGCGCGGTCATCGTGGCTAAAAGCGAAGGCGAAAAGGGCCTGCTGGAAAAAATGAAGTAAGAATTTAAATACCAGCCAGTACTCCACCCCGGCCATTGAGTGATTTATGTGTTATCATTAATAAGTAGAGGGATAAAATAATGCGCCAGGTATAAAAGAATTTTGGCCTTGGAAACCTTTTTATTACTGTCGAAATATGGTAAAATAAAGACATGGAAAAAATATTTCATATATCCAAGAGTTTCGCAGAAACTGCAACAAGACTAAATATCTGGTGGTGGGCTTTGGTGTTTAATAGATATTTAACGAGGCTGAAATGAAATTTAAACTGGTATCCGATTTTGAACCCAAAGGTTCGCAACCGGAAGCGATTAAACAACTGTGCGCGGGCCTGGAAAATAACCACAAATCCCGCCAAACGCTGCTGGGCGTGACAGGCTCAGGCAAAACCTTCACTATTGCCCACGTCATCAACCATATCCAAAAACCTACGCTGGTCATCGCCCATAATAAAACCCTGGCGGCGCAACTATACCACGAATTCAAAGACTTCTTCCCGGAAAACCGCGTGGAATTCTTTGTTTCCTACTACGATTATTACCAACCGGAATCCTATATCCCGCAATCGGACCAATATATCGAAAAAGATTCCCAAATTAATCCCAAAATCGAAATGATGCGCTTGGCTGCCACCGCATCCCTCGCTTCCCGCAAAGATGTGATCGTTGTCGCCTCCGTCTCCTGCATCTACAGCGTGGGCAACCCCGAGAATTTTCGCAACATGGGCTTCGAACTCTCGGTCGGCCAACACATCGAACGGGACGACCTGCTCCGAAAACTATTAGATATTCAATACGAACGAAACGAAATGGAACTGGCCCCAGGCCGCTTCCGCGTTAAAGGGGATACGATCGACTTTGTGCCGGGATACTTCAATAACATCATCCGCATCGAACTCTTCGGCGACCAAATCGAACGGGTCACGGAAATCGATAAAACCACGGGCGATATCAAAGAACAACATAAATACTTTTTTATCTACCCTGCCAGTCAATTCGTCATCCCGAAAGAACAAATCGCCCACGCCCTGGAAGGCATTCAAAAAGAACTGGAAGAACGCCTGCCGCAATTGGATATGGTAGAAGCCCACCGCTTAAAACAACGCACGCTCTACGATATCGAAATGATCCGCGAAACCGGGTTTTGCAAGGGCATTGAAAACTACTCCTCTTTTTTCGATAACCGCGCCAAAGGTCAAAAACCCTTTTGTTTGCTTGATTATTTCGGCGATGATTTTTTGATCGTCATCGACGAGAGCCACCAAACTATTCCCCAATGCCACGGCATGTATCGCGGCGATTATTCCCGGAAAAAGAATCTCGTTGATTATGGTTTCCGTTTACCCAGCGCGTTTGATAACCGCCCCCTCATGTACCATGAATTTGAAGAATACCTCCTCAATCAAAGCACCATCTTTGTCTCTGCCACTCCTGCTGAATATGAACGAACTATCTCTTCCCAGGTTGTCGAACAAATCATCCGTCCTACGGGACTGGTAGACCCACGGGTCGAAGTGAGACCCATTAAAGGCCAGATGACCGATCTACTGAATGAAATCGCCAATACCATTAAACGGGGCCACCGTGTCCTGGTCACGACGCTCACTAAAAAACTGGCAGAAGAGTTGACTGAGTACTTAGCGGAGAAAAATATTAAGACCCGCTACATGCACTCGGAAGTAGATACTATTGAACGAACCGAAATCATTCGCCAACTGCGGCTGGGCAAATTCGATGTGTTAGTCGGTATCAACCTGTTGCGTGAAGGATTGGATATCCCTGAAATCGGTTTTATCGGCATCTTGGATGCCGATAAAGAGGGTTTTTTACGCGATACCCGCAGCTTAATCCAGATTATAGGTCGTGCCGCCCGGAATATGGATTCCCATGTTGTCTTGTATGCCGATAAAAGCACCGATTCCATCACCAATGCCCTTTCTGAAACCGAACGCCGCCGCACTTTGCAAATCGAATACAACAAACAACATAATATCCAACCGCAAACCATCATTAAACCGATTCGTGAACAGGAAGTGGAACTGACGGACACCAAACATATTCCCAAGAAAAACATCCCCAATTTTATTCACGAGGCGGAACGGGAAATGAAACTGGCGGCTGATCGGCTGGAGTTCGAGAGAGCGATTTATCTACGCGAAAAAGTCAAAGAATTAAAAAAACGACTGCAAGAATAGTTGAAATCGACCAAATTTAATGGTATTAATAATATGTGAGGAAAAAATAGAATGAATGATATAGATGATGAAAAACAAAATTTACTCTCTCAGGACGAGGTCAATGATCTGTTGACCATCAATGGGTTTATCAATGAAAAAAGCGCCCAAAAATCTCTCATTGATGAAATAAAAGACGCCCTGCTGGATTCGGGCAGATTGGAACTCTCTGAATGGAAAAGCCTGCGCGCCCGCCTCAGAGAAATCGAGGAACTGATTCCCCATATTGACTTGATCATCAATCTAAAAACCAAACGCCAGTCTAAAGTATAGACGTGGCGCAAGGTGAGTCGTGGTTTATCTTTTTTCGTTTTCCTAACTTCTTAACCTCCTAACTTCTTAACTTCCATCTTTTTCCTCTATTACCGGTTGACTGATACCGCTATTTATGTTATTTTCATAGCATGAACGATATAATGAGTTTTGTAATTAGTATAGCCGTGCTGTTATTTTCAGTATCCGTGCATGAATCTGCCCATGGTTGGATGGCCGAGAAGTTCGGTGATCCCACCGCCCGTTTACAGGGCAGGATCACATTGAACCCCATCAAACATATTGATCCCTTTGGTTCTATTATATTACCCGCCATGCTGGCATTGCTCCACGCCCCTGTTTTTGGCTGGGCCAAACCGGTGATAGTGAATCCCTATGGCTTACGAAACCGCAGAAAGGCATGGATGTATATTTCAGCCGCAGGCCCGGCATCCAATCTGATCTTGGCGACTATCGGTGGCATTCTTTTTACCATTGTCCGCAATCTGCCTTTTATGATACACCCCCTGGTGATATACGTTTTATTGGTTTTGGTACAACTCAATGTGTTGTTGGCCATTTTTAATTTAATCCCAGTTCCACCCTTAGATGGTAGTAAAATTTTGGAAGGCACTCTGCGCGGTCAAGCGTTGCGCACTTATGAGAAAATTCAACCTTATGGCTTTATTATTCTCGTCCTGGTCATTTACACGGGCATTTTTAATTATATCGCCACCCCCATCATCATGCTGGTATACCGAATTCTAATTTAAGGATAAATAATACGATGAACACTATGGAAAATGAAACGAAAATTGTCATGAGCGGCATGCGCCCCACCGGAAAACTCCACCTGGGACATTGGGAAGGGGCGTTAAAAAACTGGATTTCCCTGCAAGAAAAATACCAATGCTTTTTTTCTATCGTGGACTGGCATGCCCTGACCACGGATTATCAGAAACCGGAAGGTATCAAAGCCAGTATCAGGGATGTATTATTGGATTGGTTAAGCACCGGTATTAACCCGGAAAAATCCGTGGTGTTCGTGCAATCCGCCATAAAAGAGATTTCCGAGCTTTATTTATTGTTGTCCATGATGACCCCTCTGGGCTGGTTGGAACGCGTGCCTACTTTCAAAGAGCAACAAGCCCAATTGAGTGATCGGGATATTAATACCGTGGGGTTCCTCGGTTACCCATTACTGCAAACCGTGGACATTATCTCAGTGCGCGGCAATTTAGTGCCTGTTGGCGAGGATCAGGTTTATCATATTGAATTGGCCCGCGAAATTGTGCGGCGCTTTAATTTTCTCTATGGCAACTATTTCGCCGAACCCATGGAACTACTCACACCCATTCCTAAACTGCCCGGGCTGGATGGTCGCAAAATGAGCAAGAGTTATGATAATTCCATTTACTTCTCGGACAGTGCCGAGGTCGTGGATAAGAAAATAAAGCCGATGAAAACCGATGTGCGCCGTCAAAGACGCACCGATCCCGGCGTGCCTGACGATTGCCCAGTTTATTCCTTTCACCTCTCTTTTTCTACAGAAAGCGAGCGCGCTGAGATCGTCAATGGGTGTACTACCGCTTCTATTGGTTGTATTGATTGTAAAAAGATTCTCATCAAGAATATGAATCAATTTCTCGATCCCGTCCGCCAACGACGTGCCCAATATGAGAAAATCGATACGGTTGAACTTCTGGAAAACGGTAACCATGTGGCCCGTAAAAAAGCCCAAGAAACAGTAGCGGGCGTGCGGGAATTGCTCCGCGTCTAATATATAATTAGCCAACGGTCCTTAACGGTTGGGTGAGGGAGTGACGGGTGCTAGAACCTATTGAAGAGGATGCCTATAAAATTCATACCGATACCTTTGATGGTCCATTGGATTTATTGCTGCATTTAATTAAAAAAAACAAGATGGATATCCTACAGATTCGCATCTCCGAAATTACCGCCGAGTATCTCTATTATCTACAAGACCGCAGTCATATTAATCCAGCCCGCGAGGGGGATTTTCTGATGACCGCTTCCACCCTGATTTATATCAAATCCCGCTCCTTATTGCCCAAACCCGAAATATTGGATGAAGAATCCCCCGAAGATAAACTGATTCATACCCTCATTGAATACGATAAAATTCAAAAAATATCTCACCTGCTCAAAGATATGGAAATGGAAGAATTGCTGCTCTGGCGTCGTGAAGACGTCAAGGAAAACTATGAAACCAAAGAGTATAAACTAGAAGAAGTCACTACCTTCCAATTGGCTGAAATATTCATGAACATCGTCAGAAAAAAGGAGCGCGAGGAATTCCTCTATATCGATTCCAAGAACTACTCCATTGAACGAAAATGGAACGAAATACTGGGCCTGTTAGATGAAAACGGCTATCTTAATTTTTCCCAGTATGTCGACACATTACCCGACATCCAGGAAATACTGGTCAGTTTTTTTACCATTCTGGAAATGATCAAACGCCGCGTGTTGCTGGGAGTGCAGAAAAAGATATTCGATACCATCTCGTTATGGAAGATCAAAACAGAGGAGGCACTTGTTCAATAATCCCAATAGAGAACATAGAACACAATGAAAGAGGAAATCGCGCAGGCTACTGAACAAAAAAGCTTTAATATCAAGTCATTAAAAGGACGAATGGCACTGCTGGAAGCCGTACTTTTCGTATCCAAGGAACCGGTGGAACCGGAACGTCTGATGGTGTACCTTAATATTGCCGATGTCTCTGATTTTGAAAAGATCATCACCCATTTGGATGACATGTACGCCCAATCCGAGCGCGGCATTTTTATCAAACGCACCGGTGGCGGTTTGCAATTGGCTACCAAGCCCTTGATTCATCCCTATTTGAAAGAGTTTTTTACCAGTAAAAGCACCTCCCGTTTGTCCTTGGCGTCACTCGAAAGTTTGGCTATTATCGCGTACCGCCAACCCGTTACCATTGCTGAAATCTCCGATCTGCGGGGCGTGAATTCCGTGGGACCTGTAAAAAATTTACTGCAAAAGAAACTTATTAAAATCACCGGGCGTAAAAAGGTTCCTGGTTTGCCCGCTCTTTATTCTACTGCCAAGGAGTTCCTGCTTTATTTCGGTTTGAATGATCTCTCTGAACTGCCTTCCCTCGAAGAACTTACCGAGATGTTTGAAGATAAAGAACAACCCTCGCTATTTAAATAAAATATAGTTAAATAAAAGATAATTAAATAAAATATAATTATGACCCGTGCAATTCTGAGGTTAAAAAATAGCTAAAAAAAGAAGGAGTAAAAAAACAAAATGGACAATCTTTTAAATCCCAATGTATTAGAATTAATGCCGTATAAACCGGGGAAACCAGTCGAAGATATCCAGCGTGAGTATCACCTGGAAAAAGTGGTGAAACTGGCATCCAACGAGAACCCTTTCCAGGTTCCAGCCATTGTGGTCGAGGCCATTAAAGCTGAAATCGCCAATATCAATGCTTATCCCGATTCCAACAGTTTTTATTTAATTCAAAAACTAGCCCAGTACAACGGCATTGGCGAGGAGAATGTGATCGTGGGCGCCGGTTCGGTGGAACTGATCCGCATGATCATCCATGCCTTTTTGAAACCGGGGGAAACGGTTTTAACCTCGGCCAAAACGTTCATGTTTTACCGCGTGGCCACGGTAGAAACCGCTGGTAAATCCGCTTATATTGAAGCCCCCATGGGCGACGATTACACCTTTGATCTCGATGCCATGACCAAATTGATGGACCACAAAACCAAGATTATTTTCCTGACCAATCCCAACAACCCCACCGGGACAATGGTATCCAAACAAAAAATCATGGCTTTTATCAATAAGGTTCCCGAGGATAAAATTATCGTGCTGGACAATGCGTACCATGAATATGTCAGTGATATGGACAATTATGAAGAGGGGATAGGGGAGGCGTTGCAGCGAAAGAACCTGATTGTCTTGCGTACTTTTTCCAAGATTTACGCTTTAGCAGGCATGCGTATTGGTTATGCTATTTCCAACCCGACCATCATCGGTATTTTAAACCGGATGAAAGCGCCTTTTAATGTCACCCGGATTGCCCAGGTGGCAGCGTTGGCCTCATTGGAAAATGACGATTTTAAAATCCAGTCCGCCACACTCAATTTGAAAAACAAGAAAAAATTATTCACGCAATTGACAGGGATGGGGTTGCGCACGATTCCCTCGGAAGCCAATTTCTTGCTTTTCCTACCGCAACAGGATACCAATGCCTTGGATCGCCGCTTACTGCAAGAGGGGGTCATCATCCGACCAGTGCAATCTTTTGGTGTGCCTGAAGGGATGCGCGTCACTGTTGGATTTGAAGAAGACAACGATTTCTTCATCGAAAAACTGAAGAAAGTCATTTAATGAATCATTGATGAGCGATCATAGGTAACAGAGGTGCCCTGCGAGCATTTTTCTTTTGCCCGCAGGGCACCGCTTTTATTAGCAATTTTTACTTAATTTATTTCGCTCCGCCCTTGTTGTACATGTATTTGAAGAATTCAAAATCCGTGGACAGGATTTTCTTCATTTTAGGCAGCAGTTTTTGATATTCCACCATCGCCATCCAGAATTCAGCGAATTCCGTGTCCTGGCCGTAGGCTTTATTTCTGATTTCCAGAGCTTCACCATCCGCTTTCGCTTTCTTTTCTTTTGCTTGCCGTTCAGCGTCCGAGCGAATAGAGAGCAGTTCTTTTTCCATTTTACCCAGCCATTTCGCTTTCTCACCTTCCCCGTCTGAGCGGAACGCCTGCGCGATTTGGTTTCGTTCTTTGATCATCTGGTTAAACACATTGTGGGTGATATCGTCCGAGTATTTGATCTGGCGGACCACGATATCGATCAGTTTGATCCCGTATTGGGGTGTGATTTGTTTGGCTTTGGCCAGCATGAGCTCCGATAACTTTTCCCGGCCCGTGGAGATGGCTTCATAGGTTACCTTGGTGAAGGTGGAGATGGTTGTGGCTGCTTCCCCTTCCGTGGTGGGCCCTGTTTGGGAACGGTACACATCTCTTCGTTCGATTTCATTGATCAGATTGGAATTACGCACCGCTTCCCGCAGTGAATTTTTAGCGATGATCTCGCGGGCGCTGGAATTGATCACATCATCCAAACGAGAATGGGCCTGGACGATGGTGCCCACCGATTCATAAAAAAGTTTCGCATTATTGATTTGCCAGCGGGCCGTAAAATCTACCCAGATCATCTGGTTCTCTTCCGTGGGGAAACGTTGCGCGTCACCGTCCCAGGATTGTATCTTTTTGGTATAGGTCTGGACTTTGTCTACCAGTGGCATTTTAAAATGCAAGCCCGCGCCAGGTTCCGTGTGGATGATTTTTCCGAAACGGGTGACAATCACCACCTCGCCCTCTTCCACGATATAAT
The DNA here is from genome assembly GCA_964502145.1 of uncultured Clostridia bacterium. Lineage (GTDB taxonomy): Bacteria > Acidobacteriota > Aminicenantia > UBA2199 > UBA2199 > CAZCVI01. The sequence goes on along the minus strand of CAZCVI010000003.1, from coordinate 85,582 downwards.
AAGGCCCGGTGATCAACAGGATCACCATCAGTATAGTGAAGGCAATAATCCCTATTCTCATGTTCTTCATTTTTCACCTCCCTGTTTCTCATTGTTCATGGATTTGAAGGGGATAAAGTTTTTTAACTGTTTATCGATCAGTTCCGTACCCTCGGCTTTTTCGAAGAGGTCTTCGAACATTTCGTAATAGAGCCGGGTGCGGGTGATTTTGGGATTTTTCTTGTATTCGCCATAAACAGCCAGGAAGCGGGCCACATCACCTTTGGCCACGTTGACTTTTTCCATGGCGTAGCCTTCCGCCTCGCGGATCGTTCGTTCCGCTTCACCGCGGGCTTTAGGAATGGATTGGTTATAGGCTTCTTTACCCTCGTTGATCAAGCGGATACGATCTTGGATAGCCTTGTTGACATCTTCGAAAGCATCTTGTACCGCGCCCTGGGGATACATGGTCTTTTGCAATTTTACCGTTTCCACATTGACCCCCATGTTGTAGCGGCCAAAAAATTCATTCATCAGCACTTTGCCCTTGTCCTCGATACGGGACCGTTCCGTGGTAACCACATCAAAAACCGCCAGATCCCCCACCAGCATATTGATCACCGACTGGGAAATATCGCGGATAATTTTGTTTTGATCTTCCACGTTAAAGAGCCATGCTTTGGCATCTTTGATTTTGTATTGAATGATCCAGGTGACATCGGCGATGTTTAAATCACCGGTGAGCATCACCGATTCCGTGGAGTAATCGGCACTGGAAAAGGTGCTTTTAACGCCTGGGGTCTCGGTGCGATAGCCAAACTCCTCTTTTAAGTTCCGTTGCGTCGGCACATTGAAATTCTTCTCGATGCCAAAGGGTAATTTAAAATGCAGTCCCGGGCCTTCCGTGCGATTGTACTGCCCAAACTGCAACACTACCGCCTCTTCCTGCTGGTCCACAATATAAAAACTGGTATAACCCACGATGAGTACAATGATTATCACAATGATTGTAAAAATCAGTTTAGGGTTGACCTTGTTTTGCAGTGCTTGTAAATCAATAATGTCGTCTGCCATAGTACCTCCTTTTAAATTGTTTATAGAAACAGGACAATTCCCGTTCCATATTATCTTTCTTATTTTTTACCAGTTATTTTAACAACTGTACTATTGTTATGACATAAGTAAGAAAAAAATGCAAGAGGTTCAGCCCTATTGGGATAAAAAAAAATTATTTACGTGGCTTTTTCGTGGTTGCGATTTTTTTTGTTTTGTGTTAGTTTTAATAGTGGTTGAATATGTTAAATATAAGGAGAAAATACAATGGATCAACTGAATCAAGAAATCAGGTGGTTGTATTTAAAAAAGGTGGTGCTGGATACCCCGGCTTACAGTCCATTCATGCACCACTGGCTGGCGGAACGTAAATTCTTTAAAAGAGTCCTGGACTGTGGCACAGGCACAGGTGAATTTGTTTCTGTTATCAAGGAATTGATTGATTTTAAGGAACTGGTGGGCATTGATCTTAATCACGGATTATTGGCAAAAGCCAGGGAGGCACATGCTCAGGATAAACGCATCCGTTTTCTAGAGCATAATCTCTATGACAATGAACCCACTATCCCCGAGGGTAGTTTTGATCTCGTATTAGCCCAGGCGTTTTTGGAACGGATTCATATGGATGATGCCATTCGGCGGATGAGCGAGTACTGTGTACCCGGCGGAGTGTTGTACTGTCCGCATCATTATATATCCCCGTCGCTATTTGAACCTGTTTTCGATGAAATCGTCGATCGGTTGATGGTGCATAATTTCGATGCTTTTTCCATTGAAAACCAGGAATATAAAGGCCGCGTGTGCGGGGACAGCCGGAGTGGTGCTAGACTATTCTACAAGTTCAAGGAGAATGGGTTAAACGTGATCCATTTTGAAACCACCGATTGGATATTGTACCCGAAAAATGGGGGATACAGCAATGATGAAGCCGAGATGTTACGTATGCTGGTTAATTTTTTCTATAATGCCAATAAACACCCGAATATTCCTGTAAGTAATCGACTGAGTCATAAACTGCTGGATGAATGGCGGTGGACACGACTTTCCCAGATCGAGGAAAACAAACTGGTTTTTATCTGCCCGCAGGCCAGTATCCTGGCACAGAAACCTGATAATGCGGATTAAAGAATCAAGCTAAAAAAAAAGGTAAGAACCACCATGTATCAAATAACTTTTTTTGTACCAGAAGCCCATGTCGAAGCAGTAAAAGAGGCATTATTTGCCAAGGGGGCGGGCAGTTATAACCATTATCGACGTTGTTCATGGCAGGTGTTGGGCACGGGACAGTTCGAACCACTCGCAGGCAGTAAGCCTTTTATTGGTGCCACGGACCAATTAGAGATTGTGAAAGAATACCGCGTAGAAATGATCTGTAGGGATGAAATCTTACGCGCCGTATTGGCTGAACTGGTACGGGTCCATCCGTATGAAGTACCTGCCTATTATGCGGTGAAAATAAAATTGTAAAACGGACTTATTCAAGTTTATAGCTCTTGTCAGTATGCTTTGATTTTCTCCAAGTTAAAAACCGTCTTCCTAAAAAGAATCCCAGCGTCAAAACAAGGCACAAATAAGGAAAGAGATATCCGCAGCAAGTAAACACAGTCGTTCGCCCCACATATTTAAAGTTGGCGATAAAATGTTCTGGCTTGGAACGGGGTACTCGCTGGACAATATTCCCCGATGGGGCAATGACGCCAGATATGCCGTTGGTGGTGGTTCTTAATATATAGCGCCGATTTTCTACGCTTCTAAATACGGCCATACCCAGGTGTTGGAACGGGGCGGAAGTATCCCCAAACCAGGAATCATTGGAACCCGTGACAATCACTTCCGCTCCATTCGCGACAAAGTCGCGTACTAATTCCGGGAAGATAATCTCGTAACAAATGGGAGTCGCCACAGCATGGTTATTAACCGTCAGGTTTTTTACTGCGGCACCAGGGGTAAAATCACCGATTTCATCCGTGATCCGTTTGATAAAGAAGAGCCATTTTCTGAACAACACGTATTCTCCGAAAGGAGCCAGATGGACCTTATCATATTTCTCGAAACGATCTTTAGCGAAAAGAATATAGGAGTTATAGATTTCATTATAGTTCTGGCGATCAGTAAACCCGGCCAGGAGCGGGACATGGGTACTGGCGAAGTTTAAAAAGAGATCGCAGTCTTCCTGGTTTTGCAGCGGATAGAGGGCCACGGAATGTTCCGGCCACAGGATAAATTCCGCGCCTTGTTGCACCAGTTGCTCCGATTCTCGGAACAGCCGCGCCAAGATACGGTGTTTTTCGGCGAGTTCGATGTAGTCATTATTGGTATTGGGTTGAATAATACCCGCGTGGTGCGTGGGTAACGATGCCGTGTGGTTTTCGTTGATCTGGTACAGGATATAACCCGTCACATAGATACAGGCTAAACTGGCCAGTAAAGCAATGGCCGTGGTTTTATTTCTGCGCTTGAAAAACTGGTACAACAGGACATTAAAACCAATTAAAATAAAAGTGATAAGATGAATACCACCCCATTCCGCAACCTGGATAAAATAGATATTTTGAAATTGCGAGTATCCCGCTTGACACCAGGGAAACCCGCCCAGAATTTTTTCGACAGCCAAGTCCTTGGTGATCCAGATCACGGGCGCCATAAAGAGCGGCGCACGGGAAATAAGGGAGCCAGCTAAACCAGTGAATACCGACAGGTACGCGGCCAACGCGATTAACCCCGCGATACTTAATTCCGAACTCATGCCCCCGTATTGAATCATCACGTTGGGAATCCAATATAAAATGAGCGGGTACGACAAAAAGGAAAAGGAAAAAAAAAGCAAAAATGCCTTTTTAACCTTCCCGCTTTCTAAAAGGTATAACAAGGGGATCAAGAAAAAAAATCCCAGCCAGGACAAAAAAAACTTGGGTAACGACATACCCAATAGCAATGCCGCTAAAATCACTAATAACACAACGTGAAGACGGGACACCCATGTCTGTTTTACTTTTTTTACTGTCAGTCCGGTTTTATGATTGCGAATTTTCGATTCTCCATTTTTTCCAATTTAGTCAACTCTGCTTGTGCTTCATCCCGCGTGGTAAAATTTCCCACCCGGACCCGGAATATGGTTTTATCTTTTTGGGCTTTAGAAAGTATTTCCGTGGGGTAACCCATATCAGCGAATTTCGAGGAGTATTTTTTCGCATTGGCGTAGTCTGTAAAGGCACCGACCTGGATAGAAAAATAGGATTCTTTTTCTATCGGTTTAGCTGCCATTGATTCATTGGTTTTCCCGGCGGTAGTGCCAAGCGCTTTTTTATCTTCTGCTTGAGGTGTGGGTTGATTTGTCTTTTCTGGTTCAGTTTGAGTTTCAGTGGTGGGCAGTTGGTGTAGTTTAAGTTCGTCATTGATCGACGGTTGTTTGTCAAGAGGTTCGGTAGGAGAGGTCGTGGCCGTGGCGGGTGTTCCCCCATCGCCCAATTGGAGTTCCTCGCCTTTTTCCTCGCCTTTCTGTTTTTCAACTTGTAGGGATTGTGTTTGGGTGGAGGATTTGCCGGCCTGGTATCCCAGGTAAAACAAAAAAGTGCCGATCAGGATGACACCGGCCAGCAAAACGACAATATGAATAAAACTAACTTTTACCTCAAGGTATGATCGTTCCATTATTTTTTTTCCTTGCTATTTCTTTTTATTTTTGGCTATTTTTCCTCTTTGGATTGATACGTAAACGCTTTTAATAGGTCGATGGGGAGAGGAAAGATGATGGTGGATGAATTATCCGCAGATATATCCATCAGGGTTTGCAGATACCGCAGTTGCAGCGTAGTAGGGTTTTGGGACATCGTATTGGCAGCCATCAATAATTTGGCAGAGGCCTCGTTTTCACCTTCCGCGTGGATCACTTTAGCCCGTCTTTCCCGTTCTGCTTCCGCTTGTTTGGCCATAGCCCGTTGCATCTCTTGCGGCAGGTCCACGTGTTTGATCTCCACCATGGATACTTTAACACCCCACGGGTCGCTGTGTTGATCGATAATACTTTGCAGTTTTAGGTTTAATTTGTCCCGTTCAGACAACAGTTCGTCCAGCTCCACTTGTCCCAGTATGGAACGCAGGGTGGTCTGGGATAACTGCGAGGTGGCGTATTGATAATCCTGCACTTCCAGGATGGCTTTCTTGGGGTCAAGAACCCGGTAATAAACCACGGCATTTACTTTGACCGACACGTTATCACGCGTAATCACATCCTGCGGGGGCACGTCCATGACTATGGTCCTTAAACTGACTTTAATGAGTTTATCAATAGGCCAAAATACAAAGATCAAGCCGGGGCCTTTTGAATCATGCAGCACACGTCCCAACCGGAACACCACGCCGCGCTCGTACTCTTTTAGTACTTTTAACCAGTTGGACAGCAGGAAAAAACCAATAATAATGATTGTAAATAAAGGGGTTAATGCAGTCATTTTTAGTCTCCTTTTAGGGTTACGTTTAATGTAAAATTCTGGATAGACTCTATAATCACACTGGAACCGACAGGAATAGGGGTCGTGGAAAGGGTAACCGCGTTCCACCATTCACCGTGAACGAACACTTTCCCCCCCGTCTGGGTGATATCGGTTTTGGCAATACCCATTTCACCGGTCATTCCTTCTTGGCCAGTCTCGGGTTTACTGCGCCAGATTTTTAAAACCTGATAGGTCAAAAACAGGATGACAGCACCAAAAATCAACGTAAATGTAAAAATAGTCGACATAGCGGGTTTCATCTCCGGGATCGGGCTGTTAATGAGCATGATGGAACCAAGCACAAAAGCGATGATCCCACCCACACCCAGCATCCCAAATCCTTGTATTTTAATTTCAGCGATAAAAAAACCGATTGAAAGTAGGATCAGCAGTAGTCCCACATAGTTAATCGGCAGCACCTGAAAGGCCAGGAAGGCCAAAAGCAAACAGATACCGCCTAAAATGCCGGGAAACAGGGCGCCGGGATGGGAGAACTCCAGGTAAAGTCCCAACAGGCCGAAAATAAGGAGGAAGTAGGCGAGGTTGGGATTGGTGATAGTCTTTAAGAATTGTTGTTGGCCGCTCAGGTTCAGCGAAACCAACCGTTGGTTCTTTAGTTTGAGCGTAACCGTGTTCCCGTTGGCCGTGGTGATTTGTTTTCCTTCCAATTGGTGGAGCAAGTCGTTGAGATCATTGGCAATATAGTTGATCAGGTTATTGTTGAGGCATTCCTCTGCGGTATAGGACTCGCTTTTACGAACCGCATTTTCCGCCCATGCCATGTTGCGGTTCCTGTTTTTAGCCAGGGATTTGGCGTAGGAGACCGCATCGTTGGTGATTTTGTCGGTCATTATATCATCCAGTTTGGTACCACTAACGCTTACAGGGTGAGCCGCGCCCATGTTGGTGCCGGGAGCCATGCAGGCAATATCTGCGGCAATAGTGATAATAAAACCAGCGGAAGCCGCCCGCGCACCACGGGGACTCACATAAACCGCCACTGGAACCGGGGATGCCAGGATATCCTTGATGATGCTGCGCATGGATGTATCGAATCCACCAGGGGTGTCCATGATGATTAGCACCAGTTGGACGTTCCTTGATTCCCTTACTTTTTTGAAACAATCACTGATATATTCCGCGCTGATTGACTCGATGGGTCCATTGAGCTCTAAACGGTAAATCTCGGCGTGTAGGAGACTGGGAAGCAGAGTGATCAGAAAAAGGGGGAGTACATATTTCTTCCACAACGTGCCAATTTTTTTTTCAGTTCTCTTCATAGGTGTATTATAAATAAATTTAAGAAAAAATGCAATAAAAAACCACGACAGAAAAAAATCCGCCATTGACAAAACCATGTTTTAATATTATAAAGAATATGGTTAAAAAAAACAGTCGCAGAAAGTCGGATTCCGATGTTGAAAACATATTCCTTAAATTTGATAGTATTAGTTGAAGCGGTAAAAAATAACAAAAGATACCAGCGGGTATTGATGGAGGTTATGGTATGATGGAAGAAGTAAGAAAAACAGGTCATGGGGCATTAAAAATATTAATCGTGGAAGATGATTTTTTCACCCGTAGATTGCTCCAGCGGATTCTGGCGCCCCTTGGCGAATCTGATATTGCCGTAAATGGAGAAGAGGCAATCGATGCCTTTAGGAATTCCTTGGCCGATGAGTTCACTTACGATTTGATTTGTCTGGATATTTTAATGCCAATCATGGATGGTCACGAAACGTTGCAGAAGATACGACAAGCCGAAGAAGCCATGGGGATTTTTGGTTCCGATGGAGTAAAAGTAATCATGATCACCGTGTTGGATGATAATAAAAGTATTCTCCAGGCATTTCGTACCGGTTGCGAGGGCTATATTACCAAACCTATTGATAAAAAAAAATTAATGGCGCGGATCGAGGAACTGGGACTTCTGGATTAAACCTATGGCTTATCTCTATAGCTTAACTTTGAAATGGCAGGTTTTAAATTTTATTTCTGCTCTTTTGTAATTCTGAATTCTGTGGTACAATCTCACTTTTAATACATGAATCGTATTAAACAACATGAAAAAAAAAGAGCAAGACACGTGCATATAAATAAATGAGAATTGAATGAGAATTGAATGAGAATTGAAAAATGGAGGACGAATAAGAATGCTTAATCAAAAGGATCTGGCTTTTATTGCTGCTGCCGTGGATGTCCGGTTATTCCAGGCGAATAATGTGATCGAGATGTTGATGGAAGGGAATACGGTCCCCTTTATTTCCCGGTACAGGAAAGAGAAGACCGGAGATCTCGACGAATTAAAAGTTCTGCAAGTTAGCGAGCAGTTTATTTATGTGAAAGAGCTCAATGAGCGAAAAGAGACGGTTTTAAAAACCATAGAGGGGCAGGGCAAGTTGACCGCCGAGTTGCAGAAAAAGATTGAGGATACCTATTCCAAAACGGAATTGGAGGACATCTATCTGCCCTATAAACCGAAACGCCGTACCAAGGCGACAATTGCGCGTGAAAAGGGTCTGGAACCACTGGCTCTGGCCATTCTGGACGCGACCATACCAGGACTGGTTGAAGATATGGCCGTGCCCTTTATTTCCGAGGAGAAACAGGTAGCTACTATCGAGGAAGCCATGGAAGGGGCGGGTCATATTATCGCGGAAATGTATTCGGAACAGGCAGACCTGCGTAAAGAAGTGCGCCACGAGGTGGCGGAACTGGGCAAAGCGGTGGTGGCAGTCACACCGGAATTTAAAGATGAACGGACCAAGTTCGAGCAATATTACGAGTACACGGAACCGGTTAAAGTGATGCCTTCGCACCGCATCTTAGCTATTCGCCGTGGCGAAACGGAAAAAGTACTACGCATTAAAATTGATTGCGATCAGGAACGTGTCCAAGTCAAGTTCAGAAGTTTGATGTTTATTGATCAACATCCCCGTTTTGATTTCTTAAACAAGGTATTTGAAGATGCATTGGAACGATTGCTGTTGCCCTCTATTGAACAGGATATTCGTTCGGAGATGAAGAAACGGGCCGATGAAGAGGCGATCAATGTGTTCGCAGCTAACCTGGAAAAATTGCTGTTGTCTCCCTCGGCAGGGAATCGACGGGTCATTGGTGCTGATCCCGGTTTTCGTTCCGGTGTTAAATTGGTGGCTTTGGACGAGACTGGCAAGTTGCTGGAAACTGTGACGATCTATCCCACGAAACCCCAGGAACGGGTGGCAGAATCCACGGCTGTGGTCAACCATTTGATTGCCCAACATGGGATTGAAGCGGTAGCCATTGGAAATGGCACAGCCTCGCGGGAAACCCTGGCTTTTTTTAAGAGTATCGTGCCCCAGAATGTGATTGTATCGGTGATTAGTGAAGCGGGCGCATCGGTTTATTCCGCTTCCGAGGCAGGACGGGAAGAGTTCCCCGAATATGATGTGACCGTGCGTGGCGCTGTTTCTATTGGTCGTCGTTTTCAGGATGCATTGGCAGAATTAGTGAAAATCGACCCCAAATCCATCGGCGTGGGGCAATATCAGCACGATGTCAACCAACCACTATTAAAATCCAAGCTGGACCAAGTCGTGGAGCTGGTAGTGAACCGGGTGGGCGTGGAATTAAACACGGCTTCCTATCATTTACTGAAATATGTATCCGGCATTGGTCCGACTCTGGCTAAAAACATTGTCCAGTACCGGAATGACAACGGCATGTTCAAGAGCCGGGAAGAGGTCAACCAGGTACGTATGTTCGGGGCCAAGGCGTTCCAGCAAAGCGCCGGTTTTTTGCGGATTCGCGGCGCTATTAATCCCCTGGAGACCACGGGCATTCACCCCGAATCTTATTTTATCGTGGAACAGATGTGCCAAAACGCCGCTGTGCCTGTGACTGGTTTGATCCGCAATAAAGCGCTCATCTCCACCATCAAACCGGAAGAATATGTGAATGAACAGTTTGGTTTGCCCACGGTTCATGATATTCTCAAGGAATTGGAAACCCCGGGCCGCGACCCGCGGCATGATTTTGTAGTATTTGAATTCGATGATGGCGTGGAGAAAATCGAGGACTTGCACGAGGGCATGGTGTTACGTGGCGTGGTCACCAATGTGACCAAGTTCGGTGCGTTTGTGGATATTGGCGTGCATCAGGATGGCTTGGTTCATATCTCGGAACTTTCCAACCGCTATATCACCAATCCCGAGGATGTCATCGCGGTAGAAGACAAGGTGAAGGTGAAGGTGCTGAGTATTGATGAAAAGTTAAAACGAATCCACCTGAGTATCAAAGCATTGCTGGAACCCCCGGCTATCGTACCCAAACAACCAAAACCAGACAGAGAACCAAAAGCAAAACAGCCGCAGCAGAAACAAAACGACGACCATAAACACAAGAAAGATATTCGTGGCAAAACGCCGGTTGTTCCCAATGCCCAAGAACTGGCAAAAAAACACTCTGAAGATCTCCTCATGAGTCTTAAAGCCAAGTGGGGGGCAAAAGGCTAACGGGCAAACTCCTCCCTCATGGTTTCACACCACGAGGGAGGGGCAAATACCTGGAAAAGCAGGCTACTCTACCAATTCTACATTGGAGGCTTGAGGGCCTTTTTTTCCTTCTGTAATTTCAAATCTCACTTCTTGACCTTCCGTGAGGTTCTTAAATCCTGCCGCTTTGATGCTTGTATAATGTACAAACACATCATTGCCTTCTTCGCTCTGGATGAATCCAAAGCCTTTTTTAGTGTCGAACCATTTAACTTTTCCTTTAAGCATACAGACTTCCTTCATTTGATAATGTTACTTGGATTTATAAAATTACTCAATAACATAGATTCCATGTAAATGTCAAGTATTTTTACAATAAAAATTTCAATAATTATTTTTAACGTAAAAATGACCAGGGAATTTTGGGGAAGGTTTGATTTTCGATTGCAAAGTAATGTAAAATATGTTAAAAATAAAGAACAACAGCAATCACTGCTGTTGTGGCAAAAAAATGTGGAAAAAATATGGAATAATATAGAGTGAGGTAAGTATCAACATGGCACAGATGTTAGATGAGACGCAAATTTTGGTGGTAGAAGACAGTAAGATGTTTGCCAATGTGATCAGCAATGAGATTCGGAACCGGTTAGGGTTTCGCTGTCGTATTGCAACCACTTTCGAGGAGGCCAAATCATTGGTTGATACCAGGGCTTCCGATTATTTTTTGGCTGTTTTGGATCTTAATCTCCCGGATGCTCATAATGATGAGATCGTGGATTATATTATTTCCAAAGGCATTGCCCCCATTATTTTTACCGGGAACTTTGCCGATGACATGCGCGAGCGTATCCTGTCTAAAGATGTGGTGGATTATGTTCTCAAAGAGGGGATTCAAGATGTCGATTATCTGGTGCGTGCGATTTGGCGAATTTATAGAAATCAACTCGTGACTGTTCTGGTAGTCGATGATTCCAGTGTCTCCAGACTGTTGATCCATTCTTATTTGACTACCCAGAAGTTCACCGTATTGGAAGCGGAGAATGGCAAAAAGGGCATGGAAATGTTGATCCAGCACCCGGAAATAAAATTGATTATCACGGATTATAATATGCCGGTGATGGATGGTTTTGAATTTATTTCCCAGGTGCGTAAAAAGTTTAGTGCCGACCAGTTGTCTATAATTGGGATTTCCGCTCATGGCACGGGTTTATTGTCTGCCAAGTTTTTAAAACGGGGTGCCAATGATTTTATCAATAAACCGTTTGCCAAGGAGGAGTTTTATTGCCGGGTTAACCAGAACGTTGAGATGTTAGAGTATATCAAGGTGATCCAGGATGCTTCTAATAAAGATTATCTCACGGGTCTGTACAATCGCCGCTATTTCTTTGACCTGGGGCACAAGATTTTTGAAAATGCCAGGCGGGGGAACCTGGAAATCACGGTGGCCATGTTGGATATCGATCATTTTAAACAGGTCAATGATACATATGGTCATGAGGCTGGGGATATGGCGTTAAAAGTGATAGCCTCGTTGGTCAGTGGGAGTATCCGGCGGGCAGATGTGGTGGCCCGTTTTGGTGGCGAGGAGTTTTGTGTCTTAGCTACCAATATGAATCGCGATAAAACCTACTCTTTTTTTGATGAACTGCGTCAACGGATCAGTGAAGAAAAGGTAGTGATTGACTCGGGGGAAATTTCTCTTAATGTGTCTATTGGTGTGACAACCGTTCTTGGGGAATCTTTGGAAAAAATGATTAATCGTGCCGATGAGTTGCTCTATAAAGCTAAACAAAGCGGGCGCAATCGGGTTATGATGGATTGAAAAATGGATTGAAACGAGAAATGATGCTTTTTTTTCTTTAATGTCAGGAGGATTTAAATGGGTAATAAAGCAAATTCCAATCATGTGATTGTCGAGGTCACTATTGTCCCGTTGGGGACTTCGTCTACTTCTCTGAGCCTTTATGTGGCAGGAGTAGCAAAGGTGTTGGCCAAGCATAAACACATTAAAACGATGTTAACTCCCATGTCCACTGTTTTGGAAGGGGAACTGGATGAAATTCTAGTGGCGATCCGAGAAATGCACGAGGAACCTTTTCTGAATGGTGCAAAACGGGTTTCTACCCGTATCAGCATTGATGACCGCCGGGATAAAATTCTAACTATGGAAGGGAAGATGAAGGCGGTGAAGGAAAAGATAGGAAGTTAGGATGTTCGGAAGCTAGGAAGTTAGGAAAAAGAAAAAAAAAGCGGGCAAGACTGCTGTCCATATCGTCCATTCTTCCATATCGTCCACAAAGTTATCCACGAGTAAGTTGGAAAATCAAAAATAATGGATTGATCTTAATTAGGGTGTGTTTGGGGGATGTATTGGGGGGGAATAAAAATGGCTCCTCGGGCAGGACTTGAACCTGCAACCTAGTGATTAACAGTCACCCGCTCTGCCGATTGAGCCACCGAGGAACACATTGTTACTTAAGTTTAGATTATACAGAAAATCCTTTGCTTTGTCAATACGCTAAATTAAAAAAAACCATGGGATTATTTTTTTATTATTTTGTTGGGGAATTGGGTTGGGATAGAGAGGGGCATTCTGGACAGAAGGTAAAGATATAATAACGTGGTAGAGACGTAGCGCACTACGTCTCTACGAAACCTGAAACCGCAATACAATGATTTTATATGATGTTAATGCTATTCGTAGATTTTGATATGGCTTTGTTTTTTCAGGTCTTGGAGGAATTCGCCCATTTTGGCATCTTGTTCGACTTCGCGCAGTTGGCGTTCGATTTCGTCACGGACGGATTTAAATTCGGCCAGTTGGGGTTCGGTGTAACTCACCAGTTGGGTCATGTACCAGCCGGTGTTGGAATCGATCCATGGGGAATGCTCGTCTTTTTTTAGATTGATTGATGCATCTTCGATTTTAGCATCCAGTTCACCTTTTTTGAATTCGCCCAGAAAGTAGTTGTTTTCGTTAACAGGGAGTTCGGAATATTTTTTGGCGGCTTCGATGAACCCAAGCTGTGGTAATTCGGCGTCAATGGTAGCCATTTTTGCTTTTAATGATTCGTCCGTGGGGTAATTGGCTTTATTGAGGAAGATGCAATTGAGGGAGAGTTTGGCCGTGGTGGTATATTTACTGGCGTTCTTCTTGTAATAATCCATGATGGTGGCATTGTCGACATTGATCTTGGCGCCGATCTCCTGGAAAATGTATCGTTGCTGGATACGGGATTCTTTTAATTGTTTTTTCCATTCCTGGTAATCGATACCCTGGGACGCAATAGCCTGCTGCAATTCTTCATCGGTGTTGATATTGTTTTCTTTCTTGATGTTTTTGATGATCATTTCAATATCGCCATCCACGTCATAATTTTTCTCGCGGGCGAAAGAGAGCACGACTTTTTGCTCGATCAAACGGTCCAACAACTCGTTTTTCATTTTCTCAATCTGGGTTTGCAACTCGTCGCCTTTGTATTGCTGGGCCAGTACGCGGGACATTTCAATCTCGGCATTTTTTAATTCCGAATAGGTAATGATTTCGCCATTTACTACGGCTTGTATTTTTTCCACCACCTCTGCGTTCAAGAGGGGTTGAAGGCAATTAATAATCAGTAGGCTCAGTATCAGTAGAAGTCGTCTTTTCATTATTGGGTTCTCCTTTATTTATTTCGTCGCCACCATCCACGGGTTGATATTTAAAATATAAGTTATCATAGGTGATGGAGATTTTTAGTTCTTGTTTTGATTGGTCCATAAAATTCTTTAGGGCATTGCTTAATTTTTCAGACATCACGATGTTCTTGATCTCGGGTGCCACTTTATCAATAAACTGCAACCGCTCTTTTTTCCGCTCGCTGATTTTGAAGATATGAAATCCGTAAGAGGATTCGAACACCGGGCTAATGGAATTTATTTTCAGGGAAAACACGGCTTTTTCCATATCTTGGGGCAGGGTGCCTTCTTCAAAATAACCCATCTTGCCACCATTATTTTTTTCCAGGGAAATGGATTGCGCTCTGGCGATTTCTTCGAAGCGGTCGGGGTTATTATTTAATTCACCGATAATTTTTAAGGCTTGTTCGCGATTGGGAACCAGGATTTGGTGCAGTAATACCTGTTGTTTGGTGCGGTAGTCGTCGGTGTGGGTTTTGTAATAGGCTTCAATCTCTTTCCGGGTGACATCCACGGAAGAGTAGACGCGATTGTCCAGGAATTTCTGGATCATGATGGTCTCGGTAATAGCCACTTTATCCATGGGGGGTTGGTTTGGGCCGGGTTTATCCAATTTGGCGATATAGCCTTCATATTCTGCTTGTGACACCTGGATATTTTCCCGGCTCGCTACATAGCCGATTAATTTCTGTTCTTGATAAGAATCAAAGAGCCTGGAAAGCAACCGTGGGTTGGGACTCTCTTCAGCGATACCAGAATATTGAACCTTGATAAAGTTTTTAAAATCTTTATTGGTGTAATTCTGTTCATTGATTTGCATCACGACTTTCTTATCATCTGGGCTTTCGGGGACCGGGGTTTGGGTTCCCTGTTGGGCGTGGGGTGTGGCGGATTCTTCTTGCGGTTTGTCTTTTTTTCCGCAGCCAAAACTCACATATAACAATAAAATCAGTATTAAAATTTGTAAGGTTTTCATTTGAGGGTTATTATAACCTATTTCCGTGTTAGTTTCAAATATGGGCGAGGTTTTCTTTAAGGAATTCCCTGAAAATCAAGGGGAAGGGGGAGTAGCTGGTGATTAATTGTTCAGTGATGGGGTGGTAGAATTGTAAGGCATGGGAATGCAGGGCGAGACGTGGGAAGTTTTTTCCTTTTCCGTACAGGATATCTCCCAGGACAGGGTTCCCCAGGTGGGCGAAATGAACCCGTATCTGGTGTGTTCTGCCCGTGATGGGAAATGCTTTGACCAGGGCGAAATGATCGAACTGGATAATCCGCGAATAGCGAGTGACGGAATCGCGGACAGCAGAGGTATTTTTTCTATCCAAATCGGCGACGCAAAAACGGGTGCGGTTTTTAGGACTGCGAGTAATTAGGGCATCAATAGTGCCGTTTTGAAAGCGGACCTGACCGGATACGAGGGCTAAATATGTTTTATGAACTTCCCGTCGTTTGAAACGTTTCTGCATTCGTTTCATGGTGATTTTATCTTTGGCCAGGATCAGTAAACCGGAAGTTTCGCGGTCCAAACGGTGAACAATGCCGGGACGTTGGTCCGGGTCATCGGTATCTATGTCGGCGATCTGGGGATAGTAATATTTAAAAATGTCCAAGATGGTTTCGGTTTTGGTGCCAGAACCGGAATGAATGGCAATTCCGGTGGGTTTGTCCACGATGAGAAGGTAATCGTCTTCATAGAGTTTAATATCATTGATATGGAAGCTGGGGGTGTAGGGTATTATATCTGTATCCGGCTGGGCCAGGGCGATTTCCAGGATATCCCCTTCCTTGAGGTCCATGTTTTTTTTCAACAGGGGGGTGTCGTTTAGCTTGACTAAATTGTCTTTGATCAATTTGGCGACACTGGTCCGGGACATCTCGGGCAGGCATTCGTGGAGGAACACATCCACCCTGGGATAGGATTGGGTTACTTTAAAACGTTTATGTCTGATATTTATCACTGGCACCTGCTTGCTTGTTTATTCTTTCTGTTATTCATTCTTTTATCCTTTCTGCTTACTATTTTTTTTGAAGCGGAAATAGAGCACGATGGCTAGAATAATACCGGCGATACTGATCAATTGGGGGACAGAAAGGCTGGTGAAAGGGTGGTCAATGCCGCCGAATAGATACCCCCTGTCGTCATCGCCCCGGAAAAATTCGATGCAGAAACGAATCAGGGAATAGTTAAACACATAAACGGCCATCACTTGGCCCTGGAATTTTTTCTTATTAAAGAGGATCATCAATAGAATAAAATTGAGGAGGTTGAGTATGGATTCGGCCAATTGGGTGGGGTAGAGGGGTTCATTATAGGGTACTCCGGTGGAGTCGTACCCTGCTTTGGGGAATTCAACAGCAACAGGACACCCGTCGGCATTTCTGCCCCAGCAGCAGCCGGCCATAAAACAGCCCATACGACCAAAAAAGTGGGCCAAGGCTACGGCAGGAAGCATCACATCACCGATGACGCGGATGTTTAATTTATGTTTGTGTACATACCAGATGACAAAAATGGCACCGCAGATTAAACCTCCATAAAAGGTTCCGGCTGAAGTGATCAAGGAAAGAATCCGTTTAGGAGCTTCGCTATAGTATTTCCATTCAGTGACCAAGAGGAATAATTTGGCTCCCAGCAATCCAACTAGGATGGTATAGAAGCTGAAATCGGCTAATACTTGAATATCCAGGTTCTCTTTTTTGCCTAATTTTAAACTGAGTAGTATCGCGGACAATACGCCCAGGGCCAATAAGAAGCCGTAGGTATGAATGACAACTGGACCCAGTTTAATTAGAATTGGGTGCATTTTCCCCTCCAGATAGAGATGATCAACAGGCACACGCCAATGCTGATAAAACTATCGGCAATATTAAAGGTGGGCCAGTGGTGTGTTTTGATAAAAACATCGAGGAAGTCCACGACGTATCCCTGGTACACGCGATCAATAAAATTACCAAGCGCTCCACCAATAACAAAGGAAAGGGAAGTTAATTCCAGCGCACAGGTGGATTGTATTTTCAGAAAGAAATAAAGTACCGAGATCAGAGCGATCAGGGATAGTAGAGTGATTGCTATGGGGATCAGGTTGTTGCTGGTCTGGGAAAATATGCCCCAGACTGCGCCTTTATTCTCCACGTAACGGAGGACGAAAAAATCACGGAACACGGTGATTACTTTAAAGGGGTCTGTTTTAAATTGGGATTGAATCCACAATTTGGAAATCTGATCGGCGATGATAATCAGACTGAAGATCAGGATGTATTTTTTTTTATTCAGCAGTGTCAAGGTTCATCTCCTGAGCCACCTGATTGCATCTGGGGCAGAGTTCTGGGTGTTTCGCGGTGGCTGTGTTTTCATTAAACCAGTTCCAGCATCTGGGGCATTTATTGCCAGTGGACTTGGAAACTTCGATAGTCTCGGTGGAGGCTTTTTCCAACTGGATGTCGGAAACCACCAGAATCTCTTTAAACAGGTCGCGGTGTTCTTTCATCAAGTCATAGTTTTTGCCATCGAAGGCCAAGTGAATGACGGCTTCCAGCGAGTCGCCGATGATCTTTTTATTTCTGGCTTCCTCGATCTCTTTTAAGATACGTTCGCGCAGGAGGGAAATATTTTGCCATTTATCACTGTCCAGTTTTTCCAGGTAGTTTTTTTCTACTGGGGGAAAGAGTTGCATATGAACGGATTCTTCTTTGCCGGGGAAATCAGGGATGTATTCCCAAACTTCTTCGGCGGTGAAGGAGAGGATCGGGGTGAGCAGTAACAAGGTCTCCATTAAAATTTTGAATATAACGGCCTGGGTGGTTCTGCGGCGGGTAGCGGTGGTGGTGTCGCAATAGAGGATATCTTTGGTGAAATGGAGATAGAAGGCGCTTAAATCCACGGTGAAAAAATTGGACATGGCGTGAAAGATGATATGATATTCATAATCTTTATAGGATTGGAGAACTTTTTCTTTGATTTCTTGTAATCGGAAAAGGATAAAGCGGTCGACTTCGCGCAGGTTCTCTTCTTTGAGGGGATCGCTAGCGGCGTTGTAGTCATTAAGAACGCCCAGCATGAATTTCCAGGTATTGCGGATTTTGCGGTAACTTTCGCTGACGCGGGAAAGAATCTCGTCGCCCAAGCGGGTATCTTCGCGATAATTGACCATGGCTACCCAGAGTCGTAAGATATCGGCTCCTTTATCATTGATAATGGATTGCGGACTGATGGTATTGCCGAGGGATTTTGACATGGCGCGACCCTGATGGTCTAAAGTCCAACCATGGGTGATGACGGTTTTATAGGGCGCTTGTTTTTTGGCACTGACGCCTACTAATAGGGAAGAGTGGAACCAACCACGGTATTGATCTCCGCCTTCGAGGTACATATCAGCGGGGAATCGGTGACCGGGGTAATGTTCCACGACATTAAAGGAAGCGCCTGATTCAAACCAGACATCAACTATGTCCTTGCCTTTTTCAAATTGAGTGCTATGGCATTTAACGCAGCTAGTACCCGGCGGTAAGAATTGGGAAACATCCATTTTATACCATGAATCAGCCCCTTCTTCTAAGAACATCTTTTCGGTTTTGTCTACTAATTCAGTGGTTAGTAGTGGGTGGCCGCACTCTTTGCAATAGAACACGGGAATGGGTACGCCCCAGTCGCGTTGCCTGGAGATGCACCAGTCTGGGCGATTGGCGATCATGCTGGAAATGCGTTCTTCGCCCCATTTGGGTAACCATGCCACTGTTTTGATGGCTTCCAGGGCATTATGTCTGAGAGCGGCAACATCCATGGCAATGAACCATTGTTCGGTGGCGCGGTAGATCACTGGTTTTTTACAGCGCCAGCAATGGGGATAGGAATGGTCGATCTTAGTATCATGAACGAGACGATTGGCTTCGCGTAAATCGTTGACGATTTCGGGATTGGTTTTGAAGATATGTTTACCCTCGTATTTGCCTGCGGTTTCATCGAATAAACCAGAGGGACCGACTGGGGAGTAGATTTCCAGATTGTATTCTAATCCAGCGCGATAGTCGTCTTCGCCGTGACCCGGGGCGGTGTGAACGCAACCCGTACCTTGGTCAAGTAAGACGTAATCGGTATTGATGATAATGGAATTGCGTTCAAAGAGGGGGTGGCGGGTATTAAGACCTAACAAATCTTTACCTTTGAGTTGGGTTAAAATTGTCGCTTCGCCTTTGGCGATTTCAGCAATTACTGGTACGAGGCGGGTGGCTGCGATATAGTACTCGTTGTTTAATTGAAAGAGGGCGTAATCATATTCTGGTTGTACTGCAATAGCGAGGTTAGCGGGGATAGTCCAGGGCGTGGTGGTCCAGATAAGGACAAAGACTTCTTTATCTTTATATGCAGAGAGTTGAGAGGGAAAATCTTTTAAGAGGAACTTGACATAAATGGATGGGGAGGTATGATTGGCGTATTCCACTTCTGCTTCAGCCAGGGCTGTGGTGCATGAGGTACACCAGTAAACCGGGCGTTTTTTGCGAATGACGTTATCGTTTTGAACGAAGGACTTGAGGTAATGGATGACGTTGGCTTCGTAATAGTGGTCGAGTGTAGTGTAGGGTTTTTCCCAGAGGCCGAAGACGCCTAGGCGAATGAACTCGTCCCGTTGGATAGCCACGAATTTTTCAGCGTATTGGCGGCATTTCTCGCGGATTTCTACGATTGACATTTTCTCTTTTTTAGAACCCAGTTGTTCTTCTACTTTGATTTCGATAGGTAAGCCGTGGCAGTCCCAACCGGGGACATAGGGGGCTTGGAAGCCTTCCATGGATTTCGCTTTTACGATGAAGTCTTTGAGAATTTTGTTGAGTGCGTGGCCCAGATGGATATTGCCATTGGCGTAGGGCGGGCCGTCGTGGAGAATATAGAGTTCTTGATTTTGGCGTTTGGCCAGAATTTTATGATAGATGTTTATGTCTTGCCATTTTTTAAGAATTTGCGGTTCTTTTTTATTCAGTTGCGCTTTCATGGGAAAGTTTGTTTCTGGCAAATTCAATGTATTTTTCCACATAACTTTCTTTTCGTCAGTTTTCTTTTCGTCAGACATGGTGAGTACTCCTCGAAATTTAATTAATATATCATTTTCTCTTATTTTGCATTGGAAGTCAAGCCCACAAAAGAAAAGGAGGTAAATAAAAAAGAAAAAAAACAAAAAAATCCACAGATTACACGGATTAAAATGATTACACGGATTAAATAAAACGATAATGGAAGGGTAGCCCCTGTGGCTACTCAGGATTAAATCGAAACCCGTGAATGTGAAGACTCGTTCCTCATTTGCGAATAATTTTCCGGGTTAGTGTACCCGATGACTGCTTCCGAGGCAACGAAGCCGCTTTCCAAAAGTGCTCGGATATCTTTATTATCGGAAGCTTTTGTGATTGTTGTGCCATTTTTTTCTGGGTTAAAGAGTAATATTTCTTCGCCACCGATACCGGGGTCGGAAAGTAAGTCTGGACTGTGAGTACTGATGAGCAGTTGCTGTTTTTGCTTTTTAGAAGTTTGCGCAATAATCGCGGGAATCTTTTTTATGATAAAGGAGTTTAGCGAAAGTTCCGGTTCTTCCAATAGGAATAATGAATGGGTTTCAAACATGGACCATAAAAGACCGATCAATCGTAGTGTGCCATCAGAGAATTGATCTTCTTGTTGCTTTCCTGCATTGGGACGCCAATGTTTATACAATGCCTCTAAATGTGGAACCCCGTGGTCGTCTTTTGAGATAGAAAGTCCTTTTAATTGGGGAATGGCTGTTTTTAATACTGTTTCGATTTTATTCAATCTGGCCACTTGAACTTTTTGGGGGGTGTCGATGATTTGTTCAAGGAAATGAAACCCAAAAGCGTCTTCTTCTTTGGGAGTACTGGTATTAAAAAATATTTCGGGGTGGCGCAGGAGTTGTGGAATAATATGAAAATAACCGACTTGGTTGAAGTATTCATATATATCCCGGAACTCTAAATTGGAATTAAGTTGTTCCAGGTGGGTTTGAGTTCGTCTTAAGTCATCATTATTATCTTCTTTATGCGGTCGTTCCAGAATTTTTTGGTCATTATGCCACACGATTTCTTTGGAGATTAGAGTTCTTGGCTTGCTTTTGCTTTCTTGTATCAGGCCAATCAAGTATTTCCATTTGGTTTTTCCTGCCAGGGAGTCGGCAAAGTGAAATTCAAGTTCGACGAGGGAATCGTTGTCAGTGGTGAGGCTTCTTATTTTGGACAATCCACCTCTATCGGTAACTGCTTTTTGCAAGCCACCGCCGGGTTGTTTCACGATATCGCGCATGAAGCGGAAGATATCAAGGAAATTGGATTTACCGCAGGCATTGGGACCTACTATAAAGGTTCTTTCACCAAGTGATACTTCTGCATTTTTGAAGTTCCGCCAATTTTTTATTTTCAAATGCGTTAAGAACATATTAAACTCCTTTTGCCTATGCGTTATTTTTTGAAGAAAGAGAAGCTGAGTTCGAAGAAGCCTTCTGAGGTCCAGTAGACGGAGGAGAGGAAGTTCATGTTTTTGGCATAGATGATTACGCCTTCGCGACTTTCCAGGACAACGGGGGTGCCTATTTTATAATAGATGCCTTGGTCTTCGAATTGGCTTTTGGCATTGCCGGTGATCATGTTGGTTAGTTCTGCTACTGCGTCTTTTACATCCGCGTTGAACTCGTCGATTTTTTCATTGAGGAGCAGTTCGTAAATTTTGAGTGCTAAACGTTTAGAGAGGTTTAGGATTACTTTACCATCAACGTCTTCGAAGAAGATATCTAATAATATGGAGATTTCGAAACGGGGCATGAGTTGTTCGCGGGTCGTCACTGATTTTTCGCGGATATCTAGTTTAAGAAATTCGGAGAACACTTTAAGCGTGGAGTAGGAGATTGGTTCGATCAAGTCCATTTTTTCCATGGTGATGAATTCGCGGGCTTTCGCTTTGGTGCAGAGGTTGAGGGATTCTTCCAGGTTCTCTGCCATGAGCATGAGCGAGAATGTGCCGATAGGACTTTGGAAATCAATGCGAATGGAGTGTTGTTGTAACAGGTCAGAGAGGAGACGTTTATTGGTATTATGGACACTTGCGTCCGCGTAAGTAAAAATTCTGTTATTATTTTCCGGACCATTGGAGCGGGCGACTATTTGTTTTCCCAGTACTTCCAGGAGGATCGATTCATTGAATCCTTTGCCAGACAATTGATCGCCGAATAGTGGAAGGGCTAGTTTATAGAGAACATCTTGCGGCGCAGAGAAGTAACCGATGAAGAGTAAATCTGTATTAAAGTAAAAATGCAGGTAGAGGAATTTTAGTTCTGCCGGGGATGTGCTTTCGCGGTATTGGGCGGATTCGTAAGTGAGGTCCAGGTCGGTGACTGCTTTGAAACTGTCGCAAAAGTGATCCAGGAAGGGGTCGAGGAAGTTTAATTTATCCGCCAGTTTTTTTTGTTCCAAGGCGGATTTTTCCTGGGATTGGTGGAAGACTTTCAGCATTTCTTCGCGTTGTTTAAGGTTTTTCAACATATGTTCGCTGCGCCAGTCGATTTCCAGTTTGATGAGGTTATTTAGTTCCAGTTGGAATTTGGTTGATTTTTCCAGGAACACGGCGCCCACGAAATCGTTGCGAACTTGGGCGACTTCAGCCATAACTTGGAATTCCAAATCTCTTAATTTTAATGCGGTCATGATGAGGTCGCCTTTTTTGGGGACGAGGTCGAGGTCGGTTACAATAAAACCGAGTCCGCCAGCGGAGAGGTCGGCTAAGATTCCAGTGATGCTTTGGTTCAGTGATTTATTATGGATGGTGACGATTTTGTTTTCTCTGGATTCAAATTTGAGGCGGGCGTATTTGCGACGATCGAAGGTTTCGATCATTGATGGGATGGAGCAGGAGTAGATGCCGGTGTCGGCATTGGCATGTAAGCGGGTGCGGAAACGAAAGATAAAGGTATAGGAAAAGAAGACAATGGAACCGTCTATGCCATTGGGGATATCGTCCAGGCGTATTTGTAATGATTCTCTGGAGAGTCTTTGAAAGCGGGCTTTGAACCGTGTCGTGGGTGCCTTTTCCGGGATAAAGTGGCAAATGCGGCTGTATGAAAGCAGGGTAATCTGGAGATATTTTAAAATTGTTGGTCTGTCTATGATTTCCATGGGTATATTATAAAGAGAAATTCTTAAATTGTAAAGCATTTTTTGGAACTTGGATTCACCGCCAAGGGAATGGGAAATATGGGAAGTATGGGAATTATGGGAATTATGGGAAGAATGGGAGGAATGGGAATTTTTTTTTATCCCATCATTCCCATACTTCCCATAATTCCCACATTGCCTCACCATGTTTTCAAGAATTTGATGGTGAATCCAGGGCTTTACATTCGTTCCTGGTGTGATACAATATTATATTCTTAAGATATTTCTATAAATATGGAGGTTATTGTGAATACTGTTTATAAAGAACTGGCTGTGGTCTTAGACCGAATACCCAATGGTTACCCCGCTACAGAGAGTGGTGTGGAGTTGCAGATATTGGCGGCACTTTTTACTCCTGAGCAAGCGGCATTGGCTTGCCAATTGGAACTTGAACCGCAAATGGCTAAAACAATTGCCACGCGCTGTGGTGGCGATGAACGTCAAATCCATGCTGCATTAAAAGAGATGACTAAAAAAGGATTGATTAAAGCAGAGAAAGGGGAGGGTGGGTTGGCTTTTAAATTAATGCCTTTTGTGGTGGGTATTTATGAAGAACTGGGTAGCAAGATGAGCCCGGAATTCGCGCATCTGTTCGAGCATTATTATCTGGAAGGGCTTCATAAAATGATGGCAGTTAAACCCTCTGTGCATCGTGTTCTGCCTGCTGAAAAAACAATTCCAGTGGATTTGGAAGTGATGCCATACGAACGGGCCTCGTATTATGTGGAAAATGCCCGGGCGTGGGGTGTTGTGCCGTGCATGTGCCGCACACAACGACGGTTGGTTGGTCATGGGTGCCAGCATACAGTGGATAATTGTCTAATTTTTTCCAGTAAACCCGGTGCGTTTGATCATAGCGAGTCTATTCGTGCGCTTAGTAAAGAAGAAGCCTTGCAGGTTTTGGCTGCGGCAGATCAAGAAGGGCTTGTTCATTCTGCCAGCAATGTGTTGCACGATATCTCGTATATTTGTAATTGTTGTATTTGTTCCTGTACAATAATTCGGGGTATTGCCGATTTTGGTCATATTAATGGTATTGCCCGTTCCGATTTTTTTGCTTCTGTTAATGAGACTCTTTGTGTTGGTTGTGGGGCTTGCGTGGAACGATGCCAATTTAATGCTATTACTATTAATGAAAACATGTGTCACATTGACCGCACCCATTGTTTTGGCTGTGGGCTGTGTACTTCTGTTTGTCCTGCCGAAGCCCTGAGTCTGCAAATGAAAAACCCGGCTGAATTGGAAACCCCACCCCGTGATGAAGCCGAATGGCGTACACAACGTTTGGCTGGAAGAAAAGAAGTCAATTATTAAGAAGTTATAGACGAATATCTTAAGTAGAAAACAACTTGGAGGAAACATGGCGTTTAAAGATGAGTTTAAAACGTTTATTTTAAAAGGGAATGTGTTGGATTTGGCTATTGCCGTTGTGATTGGTGGTGCGTTTGGCAAGATTGTAACGGCTATGGTCAATGGGTTAGTAATGCCATTGGTGAGTTACGTGCTGCCCAGTGGTGAATGGCAGACGTGGGTAGTAGGGAAGTTCCATTTGGGAGGCATATTGGCTGCCCTGGTAGATTTTCTTGTGATTGCCCTGGTTATTTTTCTGATTCTTATTAAGGGAGTGGGTAAACTGAAAAAAAAGCAGGACGAAGCTCCTGCGCCAGTCATGAAAGAGTGTCCTTTTTGTCTCGAACAAATCCCTGATGCAGCTACCCGCTGTAAGTTTTGTACCAGTCAGTTATAAAAGATGAATTGTGAACCAGGAGGAACCGTAGAATGAGTCCATTTGAGGTCTGTGTGCAATCGGAAATTGGTGAGTTGGAAGGGGTGATCCTTCATCGACCCGGTAATGAAGTGGAAAACATGACGCCGCAACACGTTGAGCGAGCCTTGTATAGTGATATTCTTAATTTGGCCGTGATGTTGCCTGAATATTCGCAATTGCAAGGGGTATTGGAAAAAGTTACCCAGACTTTTTTTGTCCGTGATTTACTTACCCAGGTTTTGGCTGAAAAAAACGTGAAACAAGACCTCTTGCAAAAAATATGTGCCCATGAAGGTATTTGTGATATGATGGAGCAGCTTGTTGATTTGCCTGCCGATCAATTGGCCACTCATTTGATTGAGGGGGTTGTCATGAAAAAGGATACCCTCTCGCGGTTCCTGAGTAAAGAGTATTATTCATTGCAACCCTTGCATAATTTTTTTTTCACCCGTGATGCAGCCATGTCCATGAATCATTGGGTATTGATTGGCAAAATGGCGGGGCAGGTTAGGGAACGGGAAACGATTATCATGGAAACTATTTTTGAATCTCATCCCCGGTTTCGTACCAGGACCGTGAATCCCAAACGGGAGCGTGCCAATCAGGCCGAAGGGATTACAATAGAAGGCGGTGATGTGTTGGTAGCGCGTGAGGATGTGTTGTTAATTGGTATGGGGGCGCGTACTACAGCGGCGGGTATTGATTTTATTGTGGATAGTTTTAATGCGCAAAAAACCAGACAGCATATTATTGTTCAGGAGTTGCCACACAGTCCTGAATCGTTTATTCATTTGGATATGGTCTTTACTTTTTTGGATATGCATCAATGTATGGTATATGAGCCTATTATTCGCTTGCATCATCAATATCGAACTATTCATATGATTTTGGATAATGGTCGGGTGGTTTCTATTAGTGAGGAGAAGAATCTTTTGGAAGTGTTGCGGAAGTTAGGTTTTGATTTGGAACCTGTTTATTGTGGTGGTACTAAGGACACGTGGTTTCAGGAGCGGGAGCAGTGGCATAGTGGAGCTAATTTCTTTGCAGTAGGGCCTGGGAAAGTGATTGGCTATGGTCGTAATGTTCATACTATTGAAGAGTTGAATAAGAATGGGTTTGAAGTATTGGATGCGCGGCAGATTTTGAATGGAAAGGTGAATGTGGCGGATTACGAGAAGTATGTGATCACTATTCATGGTGCTGAACTTTCGCGGGGCGGGGGTGGTTGTCGTTGTATGACTATGCCTGTGAAAAGAAAAGCGGTGAAATGGTAGAAAAAAAATCTTTAACCACGAAGTTAAATGGATTTGGTCATGCGTGAATCCCGTCTCTGATGGCATCTTGATAAAGGGGATGTTTTCCTTCGATGGTATGATACAGTTCATGGGTGGAAATGATTTTATTATCCACGAAAATGTCATTTTCCAACTCAATGTCATAGACGACATTGGAAATTTTTCGCTCATATTCCCAGTTGTAATCATCATTTAAAATAATCAGCACGTCATAATCAGAATCTTTACGAGCTTTTCCAGTGACTCTGGAACCAAAGAGGATGACATCTTTAATATCAGTTCCAAAATTGGCAACCAGGGCATTTTTCAGCTCTTTCAAAATAGTTCTTTTATTTTTCATCCAATCTATTATAACTCCGTTCCTTGAATTTATCAACCCAGACCCGGAGGAAAAGAAAATAGTAGACGCGACATCCTTGTCGCATTAAAAAAAAACCTAGCCGCTAATCTTTATCCCTTTTTTATCCAAAACCATCTCTCTCTTATGGGGCACACCGCATCCACATCAATTTTTTTTCCTAACTTCCTAGCCTCCTAACTTCCCAACTTCATCTTTGCTCATCTTGGTCATCCTTTAATCCCACGCATCACGGTTCAGAAACATTCTCAATCAACTGCTTCCCTTGCGAAAATGGTAAATGTTTTCAATCCCTTATAGGTAGGGCAACAACGCCCCATATCGACCATCAAGGTGTCTGTTTGAATTAATGTTTCAATCCCTTATAGGTAGGGCAACAACAAATACAAGGCCACTTTGGCAAAAATTGCCTTTCAGTTTCAATCCCTTATAGGTAGGGCAACAACCACAAAAAGCATTTGGAGATCGACAGATTGTTTAAATTCATTCATCCAGAAAAGTCAAAGACTCTTAGAGACCAACCCGACCTTCAATTATTTATATATTAATTCCTTTTCCATGTTATTTCCTACCTTTTAACTCTCGCTTTTTTCCAATGCAATTTTGCCCAATCCAAAAGCGGTGCTCTTGCCTACATGCAGAAACTCCCCGATTCTTAAATAAGGCATAAAAGGACTCACATCCCCTGACACTTCAAGTCTTCCTGACACTCCACCAATGGCCAAAGTTTGTTCCTGACGAAAAGAGAAACGGGTCTGTTGTTCCCAAAAAATATCTGCATCTTTCATCTCTATCTCTTTGGCCAATTCAATTAAGTACTTAAAATCGACCCATTCAGGCCCACTACAATAGAGGGCACTGAGCAACTGAATCCGCCGTAATAAATTGCGCATTAACATCTCAAAGGTAATGAACTTCTGAAACTGTTTGGCAAATTTCAAACGGGTTGGCGTGACCAATTGGATAGTTAAATTGCAGTGCGGCCATGTTTCCTGCCAAAAATCCAGGCCAATATGAACCGGGAACTCTTTATTGAGCTTTTTTTCGTCAGGGTTATATATATTTTTTTCTCCGCACAAAACCGCTGCAATTTTAAAGGGCGTGCGGGTCGTGCCGATTCCTTTTTTTCCTATTTCCTCGAACACCAGAATAAAATAGGGGATGTATTCGATGGCTTGACCAATGAGAGTCAGGAAAAAATGAATCTTACTTTGTCCGGGATATTCCAGGCGGTATTTATCTGGGACATAAAGCACAAAAGGATGCGGGGCATTTTCAACATGACCTAAAACGGAACCATCTGGAAGGTGTGGGCTTTCGAATAGTATAGAGTAGATGCATTTATCCCGGACAAAACAGGTTTTGCACTGGGTATCGTTGTTTTTGAAGACACAGGTCAGGTTCCGTAGCGTCTTTCCGAGTGCTCCGCGAAACACATTGCCCTTAAATCCGGTAAATTCCACAGCCCGTTCAGGAACCAGAACAAATTCAAAGACAGCAAATTTCAATTTATCAAGGACATCTTTCATTGATGGTTGTCCATCCCTTTAACTCTTGCTTATTGCATGGTTAAAATAATGAATACCACAACTTAAGAAAAAAAGCAATACCCAAAGGAAAAAAACGGACCGTGATGCGTGGGATTAAAGGATGACCAGGATGTCCAGAAGGATTCTATGCTTTATCTTGGTCATCCTAAAATCCGACGCATCACGGTTCAGAAACTTTCTCAAGCAACTGCTTAACATGAAGCAATGGTGAATGTTTTCAATCCCTTATACTAGTCTAAATTCACCGCCAACTCAAAAAAAATCTTTAACCACGAGGTTGCAAATTTTTGATTTAAATACTATAATTGATTTATGAAAAAGGAAAATACCTTATGCTTGTTAAAGAATGTTGTTTCAGGGAGGGTGGTTTATGATCACTCAGACTTATCAGCAGATTATTAATGAAGGTCTCATGGGATTACCATCAGAAGCACTTGCCGAGATAGCCGACTTTGTGTTTTTCATGCGAAAGCGAAGGTTGCAACCTGAATTTTTTCAGGAAGAGATGAAACATCTTTCAATTAATGAAGAGTTGCATCAGATGAGCCGGGATGAAGAAATCCACCTGGAAAAGGAATTTGAAAACTATGACAAACTCTATCCGCGCCGATAAATATGTTACAGATACGATGGGGTTTGTCTTACGAATGGAGCAACGAAAATTAAGTCGACAGGTAAAACAAATTTTCGATGATGTGGAAGTGGGAAAAACCACAGTTTATATACCTGCGATTGTGTTTGCAGAGATACTTTATCTTTCTGAAAAGCAAAGGATTGGTATTTCCATAGATGATGTGACCGCCTATATTGAGCGGTATCCAAATTATATTGAATATCCACTGAGTTTTTCTGTTATTCAAGCTTCAGCACGGATTACCGATATCCGTGAATTGCATGATCGTTTAATTGCTGGGACTGCGTTATTTCTCGACATGGTTCTATTGACCAATGATCCCGTCATTCAAGCCTCTACCTTTGTTAATACTTGTTGGTGATGACAGTTAAATCACGCACAAAGACTACGAAGGTCTTCCCTTTCAGTATCGTTTAGGGTCAGGCGTGAATCCCGTCTTTGATGGCATCTTGATAAAGGGGATGTTTTCCTTCGATGGTATGATACAGTTCATGGGTGGAAATGATTTTATTATCCACGAAAATGTCATTTTCCAACTCAATGTCATAGACGACATTGGAAATTTTTCGCTCATATTCCCAGTTGTAATCATCATTTAAAATAATCAGCACGTCATAATCAGAATCTTTACGAGCTTTTCCAGTGACTCTGGAACCAAAGAGGATGACATCTTTAATATCAGTTCCAAAATTGGCAACCAGGGCATTTTTCAGCTCTTTCAAAATAGTTCTTTTATTTTTCATCCACTCTATTATAACTCTGTTCTGTGAATTTATCAACTCAGACTCAGCGGAAAAGAAAATAGTAGACGCGACATCCTTGTCGCATTAAAAAAAAACCTATAGCCGCTAATCTTTAACCCAATTTCATTTCCCAAAAACATCTCTCACCACGCACACTGCATCTACAGAGATTTTTTTTCTAACTTCATAGCCTCATAACTTCATAACTTCATCAACATCATACACTTCGATGGTGCGCCTACTAAAAAAAAAGAAAAGATACACACTTTGACTAGGTTCCTTCACGTATTTCAGAAATAAAAGACAAAGTAAAGGGAAACTTAAACGTTTCACCCTTGCAATGAGACACTTTGGTCGTGCAATTAGAGATTGCAACCCAACATATTGTCATTGCACAACTGTTTTTAGAGATTGCACCCCGACATATTTTGATTGCACCTCAGTTTTTAGTGATTGCACCCCGACATTTAGTGATTGTACGCCGACATTTAGTGATTGCACCACTGCATTTAGAGAGTGTACCGCAACATGAAGGTATTGTACTCCAGAAACAAGACATATTACCGCAAAAGAAAGGCAATGTTCCTTTGAATGGACAGAAAATCCAAAGTTTTAAGACACTTCACCCCTGTTTCTTGCCAATGAAAGACAATTCCTGCAAAAAAATGGCTTTCTATCACACAATGCTCCCCTTCCAGACCTCAAAACACCCCGACTTTTTCTTTCTGCCCCACTGGTTCTGCTGCTGGCTTTTAATTTTTACTTTATTTCACTCTCCCTCTTGACTTTTTTTTCGCAAAAGAATAACATAAATCTTCAACGTTTTGCGAGAGGTGTACTATGAAGAAAACTATACTTTCACGGGCTAAAACATGGCCTGTGCTGGCAGCATTCGTTTTTATGATGCTGACCATTCCTAGCCGTGCAGAGGACCCTACATCTATTCAACCTCCAGAAATCGAGCTTTTCGCTGCCACTGGGTTCTACCAATGGCTGGAAACCAACCCTTACTTGGAAAAACTTTCCACTACGGCATTCTGGGAAGATTTGAAACTGTCCGATCAATTCCTGGGCCTGGCCAGTTTACGCCACCGCCTGGAAAACCAACTGGGCCTGGCTGTTAGTAAATCACTCATTAAAGAATTCATGAGCGCTCCGATGGAACTCTCGCTCTGGAATGCGTTTAATGAACAAACAGACACTGTCTTTGTGATGAGCCTGGAAATCAACCCGACACTGCAAGGTCTGGTCAAACTGATGGAAATTTATGCGAAAAACACGAATAAATTAAACCCCATCAAAACCAATAACCTGGAAATCCACCAAACCCAATGGGGCAAAAAACCTCTGTTTCACCTGCTACTCAAAAACCAATTGCTGCTATCCAATAACCAGGACTACTTGATAACCATGTGCGGTAAAGGAAACCCTGGCAAACGTTTCCGCGACTCCACTTTTTTTAAGAAATACCTCCACTCCCACCCCGGTAATGTTAAATGCCGCCTTGATCTAATGGCTTTACTGAAGAATTTTAAAGCTCCACTGGAAAAGAATACCATGTTTCTCGGTATTGCCATGGACCTCGGCCAAACCGTGCGCTTTCACGCGCTCACGATCACACCTGACCCTCCCTTGCTCACAAAACAAACCGTTACCCTGGCCGATTGCAAGAACGTTATCCCAGTGTCGCCCATCTGGACCTATGTTGGCGTCTATCCCGCTCACTATTATATTAAAATGATCGAAGGACTACCCGGTTTTGCAGCTAAAAACGAAACAACCCGACTCAACGTGGCGAAAGATGTTATGCCATTCTTTAATAATCGTTTTTTTGTCTATTTTAGCCAGTTCCAAGACCAGGAACACCCCAATGTATTTGATGGCCTGATGGGATTCTCCCTTAATCCCTTTAATAAAACCCAACGCGATAAACTGATCGCCTTTACACGCATGGTGATCACGAAAAAAGATATGGGCATGCGCTTGGAAGCAGAAAAAGGGGAACTCCCAGTATACCGTTACGATGAAGAGAACCGCCCGGCTTTCTGTATTACGGAAAATTGGCTGCTCATTGGCACAACCTATTATGAATTAAAAGAGAGTCTGGCTGTACTGACAAAAAAGAAATCGGCAATCAGCGATTCCCCGGCTTACCGCGCTATGGAACCGATGTTCTCCAAAAAAAGCTATTGCCAGATACTGATTAACCCCGCCCAGTTTTTCCAAACCTTCGGTCGCCACCTCGCTTTTGTTGCGCAAGCGGCTGACAATTTTAATGCGCTGGATATCAAAAATAAAATATTACCGGCATTTGATATTCTTGGCCAAATCCCGGCGTTTGGACTCTTTTTAGAGAAAAAAGATAAAAACCTCCACGGCAATATAACGTTTGAAAAGGAGTAGGTACGCCCGTGCATAAGCTCGCTCTTTTTTTACTCTTATTTATGTGCTTTAGCATAACCACAACTGCCTATCCCTATCAATCCATTAAGGATACCGATCATGATGGTTTTCCCGATAGCATTGAACTGGTTGATGAAACCGAGCGCAGTAATTTCCGGCGCTGGTTTGTATCTATTGCCCAATCGCAGTTTTATTATTACCATCCCCATTGGCCCGATGTACGCCGCGATTGTACCGGACTCATCTGTTTTGCATATAAAGAAGCCTTAAAAACCCATGATAAAGAGTGGTTTAAACGATTCAAATACCTCACCAATACTACTATTCCCGATATTAAAACCTATCGTTACCCCGCGATTCCCCTCATTGGTGCCGATCTTTTCCGTGGTTCTGCCCCAACCACTGTGAACGGCCAAATGGCACTCAAAAACGGCGATTTTTTACCCATTGTCACAGCCCCAATACTGATGCAATACAATTGCCAGTACCTGGGCAAAGAACTGGATGAAACCATTGAAGCCGGGGATATCTTGTTCTTTCACTATCACAACCAGGATAATATCAACGACCTCTATCACGCCATGATCCTGGTTAAAACCAACCGCCACGATTCCCAACATCCCGATGGCGAAGTGGTCTATCATACTGGTCCCGATGGTCAGAATACCGGCGAGGTGCGTCAAGTGCAAATCTCTACTTTGAACAACCACCCGGACGATACCTGGCATATTAAAGCCGATAATCCCCATTTTCTCGGCTTCTTTCGCTTCAATATCCTTGATTACCACCATGTCGTTACAGGTGAATAATGAATTATAAAAATAACACAACCCCAACAGGTTCAAGTCAAAAGGAAACGCCCATGAAGAATAAAGCATTTTTTATCCCACTATTAACCGTCATTGTGCTACTGTTTTTTATCTCTGCCAGTGTAGTGCAGGGGCAAGAACCCCGGTTCTATATCTCCACCGAGCAGATTTTTTCTCCCGGTGACGCCGCCTTTGTCACCATTGAAACCCAATGGCTGGCATACGTTGATATCCGCGTATACAAGGTCGACAATCCGCTTGGGTTTTTTAAGACCCAACCCAATGCCCACCAGCCCTGGGAGAAAAATTATGATGCAGGCACCAATGCCCTGTATATTCTTTCCAAAACGTTTAATACTGCCGTGGATACCTCGCGCAATTACCTGCGTTCTTTTGTCAATTATGACTTGCGCACCGGTATCGCCGACATTTTTCCCAGTTTACGTGATGTCGCGTACCCCTCCAACATCACTACGGAGCACTCCACTGTTAAATTGTTGAAAAACTATCCATTACAACGCAGTTTCCGCTTCTTTCCCGATGAAAAAACCGGTTGGAACTATAACCATATTCCGATTAATGAATCCGAACCCGGTGTGTTCCTGGTTGAAGGTGTCAAGGACCGCGAGGCAGGTTATACTCTGGTGGTTATTTCCAAATTGGCCGTGATTACCAAGCAAGCCGATGATGCGCTGTTGTGTTATGTGGTGGATAAGATCAGTGGCAAACCGGTTATGGGTGCAGAACTGGCTATTTTTAATCCGCTCATTAAAAATTCGGGCAAAGGGCCGATCACTGGTAAAACAGATAAGAACGGACTCTTTATCACACCGATGAAAAATGTGTCGGAACTGACGATTGTGGCCAAAAAGGATGAGCAGGTGGCGATTATTGATCCAATTTTTTTCCCCGTGTCTGTCAACCACCGCAAAGTGTATATTTATACTGACCGTCCCGTGTATCGCCCCCTGCAAGAGGTTTATTATAAAGGAATTGTGCGCGATTATGTCGACGAGAACTATCAAACGGTCAAGGATAAACCGGTTGCCATTAAAGTCACTGATCCGCTGGGCAATACCATCTTTACGACGACTACCAAACTCAATGACATGGGTACATTTAACGGCACGTTGACCATGGGCAGCGAACCTGCGATTGGTACTTATAAATTAATTGCTGTACTGGAAGGCAAGGAGCACGTTGGCGAATTTAAAGTCAAAGAGTACAAGAAACCCAAGTTCAAAGTCGATGTTTATCTTGAAGGTTCCGGGTTGATTGGTTCCAAGGTTAATGCGACCGTGAATAGCAGGTATTATTTTGGCACGCCCGTGCAAGACGCCACCCTAAAATACACGGTGTACCGCACCCGTTTTTATCTGCCCTGGTGGCTCAATGAAGAATATAGCTGGTATTACAGCGAATCCGAGTACCGCAGCACCCGCGAGGAAAAAATCACTGACGGTCAGGGCAAGTTGGATAAATATGGCAAGTTCTATTTTAGTTTTGAGACCAAAGCCGAAGATATTGATTATACTTATCGTGTAGATGTCAATGTAATGGACAAGAGTAATTATACTGCCAGTGGTGAGAATACCATTCGTATGTCCAAGGGACAATATAATATAGAGATGCATAGCAAACGGTTGATTTATGCCCCCAATGAAGCCATCACCATCTCGTTTACTACCCGCAACCTCAACAATCGCCCCATACCCGCGCAGTTTTCCTTCAAAGCCATGCAAATTCTTCCCAATGGTCGTGAAGTTGCCCTGTACAGCAAGGCTGTTGAGACGGGCAAGACTGGACAGACCACCCTCACTTTTAAACTTAAAGAGAAAGGCCATATCCAACTGGTAGCCGATGGTTTGGATGCCTTTAAGAATGTGATCCATAGCGCCACCTCTTTTTATGTTGCCAATAAAGGCCAAACCCTCACCTATAGCGGCGAAGGGATTGAAATCATAGCCGATCAATACAGTTACGTTCCCGGTGATAAAGCCCGTTTTCTCGTATTGTCGCGCACCCCTGATATTCCTTTCCTTTTTTCTGTTGAAGGCGGTGGTTTGTATAGTTATCAGGTCTACCAGTTCACTGGCAATGCCTGTGTGATCCAATTGCCCTTGACCAAACAATTCACTCCCAATGTGTATATCACCGCTGCTGCCATTTTTGATAATCATTTCTATTTCGCCAATAAAAATATCATTGTTCCCCCTGTTGATAAGTTGCTCAAAGTCTATTTAAAAACCAACAAAGAGATATATCTACCCGGCGAAGCCGTCACTGTTAATGTCGAGGTCAAAGATTACCGCCAACACCCCGTACAAGTTGAGCTCTCCCTGGGTGTTGTCGATGAAGCCATCTATGCCATCAGTCCCGAACTGGCCGTGGAAATGCAAAAGTTTTTCTATCCGCGCAAACGCAATGAAGTACGCACCCAGAATTCCCTTATCTTTAATTTTTATGGCTACAGTCGGGCTGTCAAAGACCAGTTGGCCGCTCTCGAAATGCGTAAACCCAATGGTTTGTCCAGTTTTAAAGCCAATCAGAACCGCAATGTCCGCAAAGTGTATAAAGATACCTGTTTTTGGACCCCCACAGTCAAGACCAATGCTGATGGTAAAGCTACCATTACCTTTACGCTTTCTGATAACATCACCCAGTGGCGTTTAACCAGTCGTTGCGTCAATTATTATACCCAGATGGGCGGCGCAGTCACCAAAATAATCGCTCGCCGTGATGTGTCCATCATCGCTGACCCACCCCTCACGTTAACCGAGGGCGATCACGTCGAACTTCCGATCAGTATCAAAAATATCACCGCCCAGAAAATCAGCGGTTCTTTTCAAGTGGATGCCGAAGGTGCCAAGATTGTCAATAAATATACCACTGCTTTTAATATCAATGCCATGGGCACCATCACTATTCCTGTTATCATAAACGTTTTTGCCAAAAACATGGTCACCCTTCGCCTTACTGCCAAAGCCGGTACCAATGGCGATGATATGTTAATCACTATTCCTGTCACCCCCTATGGCGTGCAGAAAGTGCAAACCGTGAGCGGTATATTATTACCCCAGGAGCAGCGTAAAACCTTTCAATTTAATCTTCCAGCCGAAGCTATCCAGCGTTTTAATGGCGGTCGCGTCTATGCCCATACCAATGTGTATCGCGCCGTGCTTTCTGCCCTTGAATACCTCACCACTTATCCTTACGGTTGCGTCGAACAGACCATGAGTGGCTTCTTACCCTCCGTCGTTTTATCTGCTGTTCTCGAAAAACAGAAAGTCGCTAATCCCGTGCTCAAAGAACATGTCACCAAACATATCGGCGCCGGTATCAGTCGACTACTCGGGTTTCAAAATAAAGCAGGCGGGTGGGGGTGGTGGCAGGAAGAGGAAATCGATCCCTTTATGACCGCTTACGTTTTATATGGTCTCACCCTCGCCAAAGATCAAGGCTACAAAGTCGATAATGATTCTTATGGCAAAGGTTTAAGCGCCCTTGAAAAACAAATCGCCCGGAAAGACATTCCCACAGATATCCGCATTTTGTCTCTTTATGTTCAGGCCCTTGCCAAACGTCCCGCTGTTTCTATCATACTTGATATCTTCAAACAGCGTAATCAGTTAACCCCTTACAGTCTCGCCCTTTTAACCCTTGCCGCAGACAAAGCCGGGAAAAGCGCCGAGGCTAAAACCCTCACCGACTTGCTCTTAACGAAAGCCATCACCAATAAAGAAGCCAAAACCTCCTATTGGGATGGTGAGGTCACCTATGGTACCACCCAACAAAAGAGTGCCATCGAAACCACCG
Source organism: uncultured Clostridia bacterium (assembly GCA_964502145.1). Lineage (GTDB taxonomy): Bacteria > Acidobacteriota > Aminicenantia > UBA2199 > UBA2199 > CAZCVI01. The sequence continues at coordinate 49,321 of CAZCVI010000003.1, read as the reverse complement.
CCATGGTTTTACAAGCTATTTTAACCACCCGGCCCAAACATCCCCAGTTATTTGATATTGTGCAATGGTTATTACAGCACCGTGAAGACAATCATTGGTTATCCACCCGTGATACCGCTGCCGTTGTGTTGGCTCTTTCCCAGTATTTAGGAAACCAGGGCATCGGTGCCGAAACCCGTGTGCCTTTGCGGTTCCGTTTAAATGATAATCCCTGGCAGAACCTTGATGTCACCAAACTTTATGCCGATAATGGTGAGAGTTTTGCCTTCATTCCCCATGCCGCGATCAAGCAAGGCAACAACATCTTGGAAATAGAGAAGCAAGGCAACAGTGAATTGTTTATCACCCTTTCCTTGGCTTATTTATCCACCCAGGTTGACACTCAGACCCAGAGTGGTCCCCTCGCTGTTAGCCGTGAATATTACCGTCTACAATGGGAGGACAATGCCATGGGAACCACCCTCTTAGAAGATCAACCCGACTATCAACCCGGCGAAGATTTCCTTGTTCGTTTAGAGATAGAGCCCAAACAACAGTATCATTATATGGTATTGGAAGATTTTATTCCCGCCGGTTTCCAGATTATAGAAAATACCCGTGCTTACAATTATACCGATACCACTATTACCGAGGATCTTGAGAATCCCGCCATCACCTATAAAGAGATTCGCGATAATCGCATGGTTTTTTTCTTCAACCAGTTAAAACCCAATCAGACCATTGTTGTGTATTACATGATGCGGGCCGCTTTAGTGGGCAGTTATCAAGTTAATCCCGCCGTGATTCGTTCCATGTATTTTAATGACCGTCGCGCCCTATCGCCACGCGCCGTTCTGACAGTCAAGGCCAATAGTAATCAATAAAGGTGCAAAAATGAAGAATAAAAAGCTTAAACTTGCTCTGCCACTCTTTTTATTATGTATCGTATTAGCGTCTTGTTTCGTTCCAGTCCTTTATAGCGCTGAACCCGCGCAGCTAGTAAAGATACTGCTCCCCATTAACGGCTGGTCCGGTGATCGAATCATCACTTTAGAAGCCGACGTCACCCATCCAGACATTCATTTCGCCCATCTCATTGAGAATGGCACCGAGCGCATGGTGCGTGTCAAAGAAGGTCACGTCTCCGAGAAACTCGTTTTATCACCCGGCAGTAACCAGATCATCCTCCAGGTCAATCATCCCAAAACCCACGCCATTTATTCCGATCATGTCGTCTTGTACAGTTCCGTGCCCAAGAAAGACATCAAGATCATCCTCACCTGGGACACCGATGGCACCGATGTGGACCTGCATGTCATTAATCCCGCCAATGTCGATTGTTATTACAGCCATCCCGAAACTGTTGAAGGCGGCAGACTCGATGTGGATATCACCAATGGCTATGGTCCTGAGATTTTCACCCAGTCGAATGCCGATCGTGGCCAATATCAAGTCAAAGCCCATTATTATTCCAGTCATGGCCATCCCCAGACATTAGCCAAAGTGCAGGTCATTCTGTTCGAAGGTATGGACATGGAAAAGAAATACAATTTCGAAAAAGTATTGGTGCGCACCGATGATACTTTTCTCGTCGGAACCTTTAACATAGAACAATTAGGCAATGAAAAATAGGCAAAAGAGTGGCCCACGAATTACACGAATTAGCACGAATTACCGCGAAAAAAAAATGGTTTATGCTTTTTAATTCGTGTAAATTCGTGAAATTCGTGGGGGTCTTTTGCTTTTGTTTTCTCTTCCCTTTTTATAATTCCGCTAGTGATGATAGTGCAACCATTGTGATGGATGCTGATACCGGGGAAGTATTGGTTCTGGAGAATCCTCAATACGCCGTAGAAACAGCTTTTCCGCCCGGTTCTTTGCTAAAAATATTTGCCGCTTTGTATGGTTTGAAAGAGAGTATTTTTTCTCCTACCGATGTTGTGCCTTGTAGTGGTGCCATTACCATTAATGGCGAGAAACTCAAGTGTTGGACAAGTGCAGGTCATCGTGCCGTGAATCTATACAAAGCGTTGGCCCATTCTTGTAATGTCTTTTTTTATTTTTATGGACAGCATGTGAATGGCGCGGACTATGTTCGTTTCCTTCGTTCTTTTGGATTTCATCCATCCATCCCCACTGATGCCCCAGAAGAGACCGGCACACTGATAGAACCCACCACCCCCTTGGAAACCGCCCATTTTTTTGCCGGTAGCAGTACTCGCGTTGAACTAACCCCCATGCAAATTATTACCGCGTTCGCTGCTATTGTGAATGGTGGTAAATTAGTACACCCTTTTTTCTCCAGCCCCAAAAGTGAACCCGAACCCATCGAATCTATAGATATGTCCCTGTATTTCCCTATCATTCAGCGAGCTTTGCAGGAAAGTTCCACGTATGGCACCACCGCCGGTTATTATGACGCTACTGGCGGCTTTGGTAAGACCGGAACTGCCCCGTGGCGTGAAGGGTTTCGTACCCATGGTTGGTTTGTTGGTTATTTACCCCTGATTTTAGGTGAACGACTTCGTCGGTTCGTGATATTAGTTTTCAAATTAGAAGGCACCGGTGCCAAAGATGCTTTACCCGCTGGCATACAATTAGCAAAAGAGTTTCTTCATCGAGCCTTAGACCAGCAAACTATCACCGTTTCCCTTTTTTCGCTCCTCAAACCCAAGGTCATCACCCTACGTGGGCGTCTCACCCATTTAATTCTCAAGTTAGGCGAGGAAAACAACGAGGAAGAAAAAACCTGTCAAGCCGTAGAGGTTCGTTATGATTCTTCCAGCCAGTTGAAACTTTTCATAGATCACAAAGAGAGTCGTATAGTGGAGCGAATTCATATTCGTCCTGCCGATACCCAGGGCGCATTCACCCTTCAGCCCGTCAACAGCGAATCCCGTGATTATCGTGGTGAATTAACCATACGTGGCAGTGAAACAAGTTTAGAAATAATAAATACCCTGCCATTACATGACTATTTAGAAGGAGTCATTGGCAATGAAATAGGTGAGCAACCAGAAGCCTTAAAGAGTCAAGCCGTAGTCAGTCGGACCTATGCATTAAAGAATTTGAAGCGTCATGGTGAGTATGATTTTTGTGATACCACCCATTGCCAGCATTTTACCGGTGGGTTCCGTGTAGCCCCCGTGATTAGTAACGCTGTTGCCCAGACCTCAGGATTAGTATTAAAGTATAATCAGCAACTATGTGATGTCTATTATTTTTCCACTTGTGGAGGAGTCACCAATTCGTATAATGGCGTATGGGAAGAAGTAGACGTTCCCTATTTAACCAGCATCAATGATGCAGAGCGTTGCCGTTTATCCCCTCATTATACATGGCAGTTTAAAATAGATGAGGCGCAGTTGTTCCAGCACCTACAAACCATAACCCAAAAAAAGCCCGTAGATATACGTATCCAAGAAACCGGAACCGGAGGCTGGGTAAAATCCATTGCCATCATTTTCGCCGATAGCAGTGAAACCCGGATGCGAGGCGAGGAGTTTCATATATTAATTGGGCGTTTAAGTGGTTGGAGTTCGTTAAAGAGTGCCAATTTTACATTCACAAAAGAGAAAGCTCAGTGGCATTTTACCGGCAAAGGTTTAGGTCATGGAGTAGGATTATGTCAGTGGGGCGCGCAAGTTTCAGCCCAGGCCGGGCAGTTGTATCCCAAGATTCTCCAGGTATATTTCCCTGGCACCACCTTAACCGTATATTAAATGCATATCTTTTCCATATCAAAAGTTTTTGCGGTGCTTTTATTCCTTTTGAACGTCATGGTTTTATCTGCTGCCCAGTACACCATTACCGGCAGAGTAACCGATTCCGACCGCGAAGAGATTGAAAACATCTTGTCAGAAGCCGAACATTCCTTCCTATCAAAATTCAAAATGGATAGTAATTTCCAATTGACCATTCATGTATGTAGCGATTTGCAGGAGTTTTTAAGATTAACAGGTGCGTCGCGGTGGAATGGGGGACATTTTGTGCGGGACACGATTTATTTACAACGTTTGGTGGTGTTACGGGAGCGGGGGATTCTTGAGCAGACTGTGATTCATGAGTTTTTGCATTATTGTGTGAGGAGTGTAGCGGGTGCGGAGTGTCCTGTATGGTTGAATGAGGGGTTGGTTTTAAATCTTTCCGGTGAAGCAAAGGAGATGGGATGCTTTGAAAAGGAAATAGGGGAGGAGGTGAGTTATGATGAGTTGGATAAGAAGCTTCGGGCCAAGGAAGCGGAGGTGGTGAAGGGTGCGTATTGTTTGGCGGCGAAATTGGTGGAGAGATTGTTGAGGGCAGTGACGTTTGAGGGGATATTGCGGGTGTTGGGGAAGTTGAAGGAAGGGGATGGGGAGGAGTTGAAGGAAGTTTTGGGGAAGAATCTTTAACTACGAAATACGCGAAAAATGGACAGAAAAGGAGGGAAAAATGGATGAATCTTTAAAACATTTATATTCAATTAACAAAAGAAAATATAAAATGTGTGATGAAACATATTCTTACTATTTAATGGCAACGATTATTGTTTTCGCTGCCCAACTTATTTCCAATAATTACTCTGCTGAGCCTCTAATACCAATAGCATGGATTTTATCGAGTTATTTGGTGTTTTTAGGGCGTAAATCTCAAAGAAAATTTAATTCTGACATAGCTGCAGAAACATCGAAAAAAGCTCAGAATATTTTAGCAAGAGCTACCTGTGGCGATTTTCCTGGCCCTTTTATTTTGTATTTAAGACCCTTTCGCATCAATGATATATTAAAAGTTAAAAACCCGCATAGAAGTAGGTTTTCCCTATCATATTTTTTCTTTCCCCCGAAATATTTTTTAGAGGACAATATTAAGTGGGAAAGTTTATTAGCAGAATTATTGGAAAATTGGGCGCCTTTGGTTGGACTGGGAACTCCGAACGAGGATATCGGAGCGAATCTGATCGAAGTAAAAAAATGGAAAAAATCGGTCTTAGCTCTAATGGAGCAAGCTACTTTAATTATTATTGTCCCTGCCTGCAGTGCAGGCACTAAATGGGAAATTAATATGCTGAAAAAAGGAAATTATTTTTCCAAATGTTTATTTATTTTGCCTGAAGAATTGGACCCCTTTAAATTTACTATTTCTAAATCCTGGTTGACCCTAAATAATTCAATGAAACAATTGGGAATCGAAATACCGGAATATAAAAAAAAAGGTATTGCTTTCAGGCTAAATGAAAATGGTACTTTGAAGGAGAAATTTTCGCCATTTTCTGTTTTCCCTAATTTCTCTATCCTTTCTTTTTTCTCACTAAATAATTACCCAAAATCTAAAGAAATAATCGGAGATTTTTTTTCTGAAAATGTAGATAACTCAAAGTGTACTGAGACTGATAATGAATTGGAAGAACTCAATAAGGGATCTTACGATGAAGATAAAGATTGCATGGGTGAAAATGATAAGCAAATTAGCAACATTTTAAAAAAAAAGAATGAAAAAAAAAATGAATGGCGTCAGAAACTAAATGATTTCAGGAAAAATGGATACCATGATAAATTTAGGGGAAAGAAGATTTCTTTTGAAGAGCAAGTTGTTGAAGGATTTATAGAAGCCGTTTATTGCGATAAGGCAATAATTCCATTTATTGATGTAGAAATGAATACGAATATCTTTGAAGATTCTATAAAATATTTTCGATTAATTAAAACCATTGGAAAAGATGTCTTTGTGGAAATACACCAGCGAAATTCTGAGGGAGAAAATATAAGAAGATGTGTTAAATTTGTGATTTCTGGGGTTGATATAATGAGGATTGAGTTATTGGTGGAAGAGAACATGGATAAGGAGAGTGGGTGAGCGGCGGCCATACCTGTTCCTCTTCCAAGTCGTTGAATTCCCCCGGTTCCACGGGATGACTCAGATAGCCTTCCCGATGTTTTCGTTCCAATTCTTCTTGGTTTTGTGCTTCCACAATCATTTTTCACCTCAAGGATAATTATATATCAAAAAAAAAATAATTCAACTTGGTTTTGCTTTAAAGCAAAATGTGGGCGGGGACGCCCACGGTCCCAGCAAAAGATTCCAACCGCCCAGATTCTTACCGAACCATCCTGGTCATCCTATAATCCCACGCATCACGGTTCAGAAACTTTCTCTTCCAATTTGCCGGAATAATAATCTGGGTATCGTGCCTCTTTTTTGCCATGGGAATAAAATAAAGCGGCGCTCCGTCACATGCCGCCTCTACATTAAAAAAACGCAAGCACGATGCTTGCACCATATTCTTGGAAAAAACTTGACAAACCTCCGATTCTCATCCATAATATAATTGAAGGAGTACAGCATGCAGATAATCAAAGAAATCAGAGAAATTGAGTCGGACACCTTATGGATAAAGATTCCCAAGAAGTTCATGAAAAAGAATGTTGAGGTGATCATATCCACCATTGATAAAACCGATCAAGATATTTTGCTGCTGAAGAAGCTCCAGGCTATTGATGAGATGAATGGTTTGCTGGCGAATGAAGGAAAAAAGAAACTGGAGGAGTTTGACCGGGTGATCAGCGAACGAAATCCATTTCGTAGAGAGCCGAGTTCCCTGTAATTTTTCATCATTCCAACGAACCGGTCCCAGAAAAAGATTCCCAGTCGCCCAACTTCCTTCCACACCATCCTGGTCATCCTATAATCCCACGCATCACGGTTCAGAAACTTCCTCTTCCTATTTTGCGGTTGAATGAGGCGGGTGCATCCAGCCTCTTTTTTGCATTGGGACTAAAACAATGCGGCGGGACGCCGCGTCTACTTTAAAAAAATCTCCAGACCAAGCCAGATACGTTGTTACTCATTTCTATTTGTTCCCGATTCGGGAACATTTTTCTTGACAGCACATGATATTAAAAGTATAATCAATCCGTGAACGTCATATCATTAAAACATATACAAGATTTTGGAAAAAAATTCGCTGATTCACGGGATGCACTTTTCGGTTGGTACTACGAAACCTGCGATGCCGAATGGAATACTCCTCAGGATATAAAGAACAGGTATCGTACAGCAAGTTTTCTCGGAAACAATCTGGTGATTTTTAACATAAAAGGCAATAAATACAGACTCGTAACCAAAGTCTCTTATCAAAATAGAACCGTGATGATTAAATGGATAGGGACTCATGCCGAGTATGACAAAAAGGATTTTGAATAAAAAAGCTCAGAGGAGGTAATCGTGATTAAAGTAATCAAAACAGATGAACAATATAATACAGCCTTGCGCGAGGTTGAAGGTTTGCTGGATTTAGACCCTCAGCCGGGGAGTGAAGACGCTGATAAATTGGAACTTATGACTCTGCTTATTACCGAGTATGAGAAAAAGCACTTCCCGATTGAGCTACCTGATCCAATTGAGGCCCTTATGTTTCGCATGGAACAGCAAGAATTAAATCAAAAAGACCTTATTCCTTATATTGGCAGTCGTAGTAAAGTATCCGAGGTCTTGAATCGGAAACGTCCATTGACTCTTAAGATGATTCGATCTCTTCATCAAGGACTCGGCATACCGCTGAATGTTTTAATTCAGGAATTACGAACGGAAAATTCCAAGCAACCAGCGCTCAATTGGGGAAAAATTTCATCAACTCCTCGTTTTTAGCGGTTCTCATTAGCTGGGAAAAAATGGCGGACGGTGCGCAGGAATATCGCAATAAAAATAAAGCAGCACTCCGTCACATGCCGCGTCTACACTCAAAAGGAAGTTGACAATTCATGGCATTTGGTTTAATATAGGACCATGATTGACGAAAACGACTTAAAAAAAATACCGTATGGCGTGTCCGATTTCAGGGAAATCCGGGAAAATAACCGCTATTACGTGGACAAGACCCGATTCATTGTCCATCTTGAAGACAAGGGAAACTATTTGCTCCTCATTCGCCCCCGTCGTTTCGGAAAATCCCTCTTAATATCCACCCTTCAAGAGTACTATGATATTTTAAGCAAGAACCAGTATGACTTTTTATTCAGCGGCACCGATATCCACCAGCACCCAGCCCCTAGGAAGAACGGGTATATGATTCTTCCTCTGAATTTTTCCCGCGTCAATGCGAATATGCATACCGTTCAAGATGCATTTTTAACTCTTATTCAGAGTGCTATCGAGGGTTTTGTTACCAAATACGAGGCACTTCTAGATATTGATTTAGAAAACGCCATCCGAAAATTCAATGCCAAAAAGAGCGCTTCTGAGGTGCTGGATGTCTTCTTGGCATTATGCGTCAAAACTAAAACCAAAATTTACGTGATCATTGATGAATACGATAATTTTGCCAATACCATCCTTTCCGAATATGGCCAAGAAGAATTTGAAAAAATAACCCACGGTACTGGTTTTTTGCGCGCATTTTTTAATGTGTTAAAGGCCGGTACTTCTGATAGCAATGCACCTATTTCCCGGATATTCATGACCGGCGTCTCTCCCATTACCATGGACGACGTCACTTCTGGCTTTAACATTGCCACCAACATCTCCCTGGATTCGGATATCAATGAAATCCTGGGTTTTAATAAAACAGAAGTAGAAACCATGATCGAATACTACCGACAATCGGGGAAAATTCAGCATACTACGCCGGAACTACTGGAAATGATGAGCCATTGGTACAACCATTATACCTTTTCTCCTTATGCCACCAGCCAATTATTCAATACAGATCAAGTATTGTACTTTCTACGGGCATATCTGAAAGAATCCCGGATGCCATTAAATATGATTGATTCCAATGCCAGTATTGATTACGGAAAACTTCGCCACCTGATTATACTAGATAAAAAAGGCTTACCCGCCACCAATGGTAATTTTTCCAAATTGCAAAATATGATTGAGACCAATATCGCTAAAACTTATATTAAAGAAAGTTTCCCCGTGATGCGTTTGGCAGAGTCCGAGAATTTTTATTCCCTGCTTTTTTATTTTGGATTATTAACCATCACTGGCACCACACCCACTGGTCAATGTGTTCTTGCCATTCCCAATGAATTTGTGCGCCGCTTGTATTACGATATTATTAAAGAAGCCTATGAGAAAACCAAGATATTCAAGATAGAGTGGAGTGAATATTCCGGTTTAATCGAGGATATGGCACTAGCTGGTGTGTGGCGACCTCTGGTAAAGTTTATTGCCGGACGAATGGAAGAAGCCTTAAATTTACGGGATTTATTGAGCGGTGAAAAAGCCTTGCAAGTATTCTGGAATGTTTATCTGGGCTTGAGCCCAGTTTACAACGTCTACTCTGAAAAACAAATGAATCAAGGTTTTGCCGATCTGGTCATGGTGCCCATATTAGTGCAATACCCGGAACTAAAATACTCCTACCTTTTTGAATTCAAATATATCAAACCAGCCGAGTGGGAGAAAGAAAATGCAGCGGAGAAAATAAAGGTCCTCCGCACTGAAGCCGAAACCCAAATGAACCAATACAGCTTGGACAAAAAGTTCCAGAAAACAATCGAAAATACCACGCTGAAAAAACTAGTCTTAATCTTCAGCGGCAATCGGCTGGTATATCACGGCAAGATATAGCAGTCGAGATCAACACGATGCAATTGGCAATACTAGAAGGAAGAAATATGAGAAAAGGTTTTTTATTGATGATTGTGCTTGGTTTTTTTATCTTGGAGCCTTTGGCTTTGCAGGTGAGTGCCGCAGCTCAAGACCCTTTTGCAAAAGGTGCCCAGTTATACAAACTCGCGGTGAAAAAAAGAGACGCCAAGGACGAGGTAGCAGAAAAAGAGCTACTGCGCCAATCCTATAACCTATTTTTAAATCTACATACCAATAAAAATGATAAGCCATTGGTTATGAGTTATCTCGTATACTTACGACTGCAATCCCTGCAAGTCACAATCTCCTCTTTTCCTCAGTCAGAGATTGAAGAATTTGTTAAGACTGAATACAAGGTTCAGTTTCCCACCATTGATAAAATAGACATACTCTCTCTCAATGAAACCACACGGGCCGATAAGAAACTTTTAAAGGATGAACTGAAAAAAATCGCTGAAAAGTTTCTCCAAGCCGCACGAATACTAGTGGGGGAGGCCAGGAAAGAGATAGAAAAAGGGAATTATCCAAACGCCCTGGATAAATTGAATGCCTCCAGGAAAATCTGGCCCTTAGCGGAAACTTCAGTATTAATGGCTGAATGCCGACGCCTCGAAAGCAAAACGAAACAATGTTTGGACGATTTTAATGCGGCTATGGCCGCAAAAATGTATCCCAAAGCGCTTAATATACTGAAAAACCAGGCCGCTGGTGTTTTGTCCACTGAAGAAATCGTGATACAGGAAAATAATGTCAAAGTGTTATGGAGTGCCGATTTATATAATCAAGCCAATGACAAATATCGAAAAAGGGACTTGACTGCTACTCTGGCGTTGATAGAAGATTCCATGAAAGTTAAATATACTGAAAAAGCCAAATCACTGTGGGAAAACATTCTGAAAAGACAGCGAAAATTCGCTTTTTTTATGGACGTGGGCGGTTCTGGAAATTTTAAAATCTCCGAGATGAACTATTATAAGACTTATCATATCCCTATTGTCGCATATGTCACCAACGAAAACACCATCACCGGTACTAACTTTAAAAAAGAAACCTCTTTTGGCATAGGTTTTATTTATATGTTTTCCCCCTCTTCCGGGATAAGGGCTTCGGTATCATCCATCAGGCAGAACTGGACATTTGATACCAATTATTATTTTTACTGGAAATGGCTTGATGGCACCAGCGAAACCCGTAGAAATTCAATGTCAGAGAGTGGTAAGGGCACGTTGGTCTTGATTAGTATTGATTATTTGTTTCAAAAAAATATTACCCATGACTTGTACCTGAATCTCTATGCCGGGCCAACCGTTCATTACTCTAAAGTTGATTTATTTACCGGGATAGGGTTTGGGGGAATTTGGTTTCATAAACTTAATCAGTTGTATTACCCCGAATGGTTTTCTTTTAAATATCACAATAATGATGTCGGTTTGGGCGTCGGTGGAAATATCGGTGGGGGATTGGAGTATAAGTTCCCGCCTTTAAGTGTTTTTCTCGAATGCCAATACTACTTGATTCCCAGTAAGAAAAGAAATTGGGAACTTATTAACCGCCCTTATGTCGGTGGATTTGGTATTTTTGATGTTGGAGAGCCTCTCAGTCTTCCCAATTTACCAGAGTATGAAATGAAGATTAACTTTTCAACTTTTAAGATTGTGGCGGGTGTCAGGATTTATTTTTAATACTTATTTAGTACTTATTCGGGCGCTATTTTTTATTTTTTGCATAACACTTCTCTATTCGCCTGATCTGCCAATTCCCGTTCGGCAGACATCTTCTCGTCTGCTTTTAATTCTTGGGCAATCAAATGCAATATACCCGTGCTGAAGGCATTGTTTTGGCAGAGACGGTATTCCACCCACAAACCATCCTTGGTATCCTCTACCAATCCAGCCTCTTTTAAAACCCGTAAATGACCCGAAACCGTGGACTGGGAAATTTTTAAAATCGCAGTCATCTCGCATACACACAGGGCTTTACTGCTTAGCATGTTGATAATCTTAAGGCGGTTCAAATCGCCTAACGCTTTAAAAGTCTTTTCAATTTTTTTTATCATAGCATCACTTGCCGATATCGTAGTTCTTTTTGCTTCAAAAGTCAACCCCTCCATCGTTATTTTGGCATGGATTTTCAAAGGTTTTGCAAGTCCAGTTAGTCCAGAAAGTCCAGTATGTCCAGATAGTCCAGTCTTTCCTCAACCGTGACATCGGTTATAATAGAACCCAGGTCATTTTTTGGGCTTGTATACGTTTTTATTCAGTGTTATAATAACATTTCTTACCGGACAACAGACAACCGGAAATTAGGAAGGTGTGTCAATGACAGAAGAAAAAGAAAAAAAAGCAGAAAACATGCATGAAAACATAGGGACAAGCGGTGTGGAATACGATTTAGAAGAAGATGAACTGGGTATCGAACAGTACATCAAACCGAGATGGCAACAAACACGATTCTGGATGTGGGTGATTCTGGGAATTGTTTTCGTGTTGATGGTCTTTATTTTTAAAACTTCCATCATCGATAAAACCATCCCACCCAAAGACTTGGTCGCCGCCATTCAGATTTTTAATATCAGGAGCCAGTGGGTAGTGAGTGAGAAAATCGATTCCCCGGATTTCAAAGGGATTGTCCTTGTTCCCGAAATAACCTTCCAAGTCCGCAATGCAGGGAAAGTAGACTTGAGTTATGTGTACATGCTGGGGGTTTTCAGCCTGTATAATTCCCCCAAATCATTGGGCGAAGGATTTGTGATGGCGTTTAAAGACCCTTTAAAGCCGGACGCTGTGAGTGCTCCCATTAATTTAAGGAGCCAATTCGGTTACAAAGCCACTTCCAAGCAGGCCTTTCTCAAACACGCCAAAGAGTGGAAAAAATGCACACTGAAAATACTGGTTAAATCCGGTTCATCAGGCTTATCCCCTTTAAAAGAACTCTATTTTATCAGTCGTAAAATAGAAGGCATGGATATAGAAATCAACCTCACTGGACAATCCTTAAATGAGATCAACCCGCAACTGGGTAAACCAGAACCCAAACCAGATATCAAACCCGATCATAAAGAAATCAAATAACGGAGCAGAAACGGGACTTACTTCCCTCCTCTATGGGCAAAAAACATGATTAATCCAGGTGAATATAGACGAATTGTATTTTTTACCGGTGCTGGGATGTCTGCTGAGAGTGGAGTGCCAACCTATCGCGGCCATGGTGGTATCTGGAACCAGTACAATTATGAAGAGTATGCCTGTCAGGATGCGTTTGAACGCGACCCATTAAAAGTATTGAAGTTTCACCAGTTACGTCGGAAATCCGTATTGGAGTGCCAGCCCCATTTTGGTCATCAAGTCATTTCACGCTTGCAGGAGAAACACCCGCACGTGGAAATTGTCACCCAGAACATTGACGGTATGCATCAGCGGGCCGGTAGTACCCGCGTGATTGAACTTCATGGCAGTCTCTGGCGCTTGCGTTGCCCTATCCACGGACTCCGCGAAGACCTGGGTGACAATTATGCCACCATGGTCTGCGAGGAGTGCGAGAACTGGTTGCGTCCCGATATTGTATGGTTCGGCGATATGTTGAATGACGATGTGGTTCGTATCGCGGCCATGGTGATTAGCGATTGCGATCTGTTTATCAGTGTCGGTACTTCCGGCGTTGTGTATCCTGCCGCTGGTTTTCCCCACTTAGCCCGTAATAACGGCGCGTTATGCATTGAAATCAACCCGGAACCGTCTGCTATATCCGCCTTGTATGATAAACATTTCCGGGAACCCGCTGGAAAAGCACTGCCTAACCTGTTCGGGGCTTTTATCTAAAAAATTTTTACCCACGAATTACACGAATTATCACGAATTTACTCGAAAAAAAATGTTTTATTTCCTTTAATTCGTGATAATTCGTGAAATTGGTGGGGAAGTTTTTTATTTAAAGATAGCGGGCAGGGAAACCCTGCCCGCCACATTTATAATATTGAAATTCTTTATTCTACGACGAACTGTACAAAATCCAGCGCTTCCGCGTCTGAACCTGTTCCCAGTACTTCATATCTGAGCACTAAAGCCGTGCCTGTGGGCACGGGAACTGGAATTCGGAGCGTGACTTCTTGGCCTGGGGCGATTTGGATATTTCCCGCACTGGGCAAAGAAACAAAACGACTTTGTAAGAACGTGTTTTCTGTATTCAATTCTGCCAGCGGCACGGGTGCGACTAATGTGGCAAAAGTCAGGTTACGGATGTTGATGATGGAAGGATGGGCAAAATCATTGCTCCAGGTGACATCCACCATACCGCCCGTATTCATCCATTTAGGAGTCACGTTGATGATCACGTTTCCTGGGATTCTTCTGCCGTCTATGTCTGTCCAATACATATCATATACAGAACTCGCTCCGTCTTTGGTACTCCAGCCTACATGGATAATCTGGTTCGTATCAATCGCGTTGTTATCGCCATCCCGGAAACCTTGCCAATGCAGTAAAGAGTTACCATCCGCATCCTTTCCAGGGTTAACAATGTCAAAATGGCCAATCTTATCACCCTCTTCATAACCATCAAAATGCGCCACTATATCTTCGTGACCTTTTAAGTGTACTGCCACATCATAGGCCACTGGCCCAATGTTTTTAAGGTCTTTGTTGACATCGTACCCTAACAATCCCAGGGTGGAAATCATTGCCATGACCAACAAAACGCCTAACACACGTGAAATTTTCATGTTTTTCTCCTTTAGTTTAATGTTATATGATTATATCACCGGAAGATGGCTACAATCTTTCCGGATTTATTCCTAAACGGCGAAGCATATGAAGTATATAGACTAAATTAAATCCACATTAAAGTCAAGTTTTTTCTAAAAAAAAAAGAGGGGAACCCTGCACACCAAGGCACACGAAGGTTTTATTTTTTGCTTTCTATTTTTGTTAAGCGCGGGATTTCTTTTTGGCGAAGTACAATGGTGCGGGCAGTATCATCAACAGAGAGACAAAAGCGATGGCATATCCTACGCCCCATTTGTCGGCAAAAAAACCGATGATCGGTGCCAAAATCGCCGCTATAAGGGTAGATGTTTGCGATTCCGCAGAAAGGGCAGTGGCCAGGATATCGTGTTTCATCATATCGCTGACATAGGAAATCCCCATTGGTTTGCGCAGGTTTTCGATCAAATAGATGAACATATAAGCCAGAATCGCCAGAAACGGCACACCCAGAATGATCAACAGCCCGCTTATTAGCCCGGCCATGTAACCGATCATCATGGTAGTATTGAGTAACAGGCAAAGGCCCTTGTATTTATCCGCAAAATTACCGGCATGCCGCGATGCCAAAGAGGTGAGAAAGTATAGTATAAAATAGACAAATCCAATCACCAGGGCGGACCGCTGTTTCCCTTGCAACGTGATAAAAATGGGCAGACCCAGTGCAAAACTCTCCAATATCGGTTGCAGGAAGTCTTTGGCCGCATTATAGTAGCCCGTGTAAAAAGAGAGGTTAGCAATCGCTTTTAGCATCAGTTTATCTTTAAAGGAGATGATAAAATCTTTAATGACCCGCAGGATGGTTTCCTTGACTTTCTCAGTTTTGAAGGCTTCCAGGTGGCCGTCTAATTCTTTAGGGTAGGTAATCATCAGTAATAGGTCTAAGAAGTAGGGGATGGTGGAGTACAGGAAGATCAAGCGGTAACTACCGGAGTAAAAAACGATGGCCGCAGCGATCAACGCGGAAAGCGCCGAACCCATCTGCGAACTGGCACGGGTGCGACCGTAATAATGAACTTTTTGGTCTAACCAGCCTTTTATTTTAAGGTATTCGAAAATCATGGCTTTATGCGTGCCCGTGCGAAAGGCTTCACCAAACGCCCAGAAAATCATGGCCACGGCACAAAGAGTATAACTGGTGGCGAAATAAAAGATCAGGAACGAAATAATATAACTGATAAAGGAATAAATCATGGTGCGCCGTCGCCCCAATGCATCTGCCGCCACACCGGTGGGAATTTCCAGGATATTGGTAGCTATCTGACCAATAGAGTAGAGCGTGCCGATTTCCAGAAAGGTCATGCCTTTTTCCAAGAAGAACAGGACAAAGAAAGGTTCGAAGAAGTTCAGGTTCTTTAAAAAACCGTAAGTGCAAAACTTATAGTACTGCAAATCCCTGTTAAATTGTCGTGCCATTGTGCTCACCTTTTTTAGAAGGTTGAATTATAGTCTATTTCCTGATTCTTTTCAATAGAGCAGGGATGCCTAAATCCGCTGCTAAGTTTTAAAAAGAGCCACGGATAACCGTGGTACGCTGGACTATCTGGACATACTGGACATACTGGACAAGCTGGAAAAATCAACGGTTTTCTGAAGTCCAGTATGTCCAGTATGTCCAGATAGTCCAGATAGTCCAGTTTTTTTAGAAACTTGACCATGAATCCAGGGTTGCTAAATGGATTATTTCGTATTATAATGGTAGAAAATATTTGCTAGTACATATGTCATACGAATAAAGGTTTTATTCAAGGAGCAATTGATGAGAAAAATGATTCTATGGGGATTGGCCGTTGTTTTTTTACTGGGCATGCCGTCGTTTTTATCGGCGGCAGAGAAAAAGAGTGAACCGGAACAAATAAATTCTAAGACTTTTGCCGGATTAACATGGCGCAATATCGGGCCAGCGACAACTTCGGGGCGGGTCAGTGATATTGCGATTCATCCCCGAGACCCACGGATATGGTATGTGGCTGCTGGTTCTGGCGGGGTCTGGAAAACGATCAATGCGGGTACAACCTGGACTCCTATTTTTGATGAACAATCTTCTTATTCTATTGGCTGTATTACGATTGATCCCGTGAATCCAGATATTATCTGGGTGGGCACTGGTGAGAATGTCAGTGGTCGTCATGTAGGTTTTGGTGATGGTGTGTATAAGAGTCTAAATGGTGGCCAGACGTGGCAGAATATGGGGTTAACCCACAGCGAGCATATCTCCAGAATTCTGGTGTCTCCAGAAGACAGTACTATTATATACGTGGCTGCCGAGGGACCCTTGTGGGCTGCTGGTGGCGAACGGGGGATTTATAAAAGCACTGACGGCGGGCAAAACTGGCAATTGTCCTTGTTTATTACTCCTGATACCGGTGTGACCAGCATGGAATTTGAACCCGGCAATCCCGCGATTCTTTATGCCGCGACTTACCAACGGCGCAGAAGCGTGGCCGCGTTCCTGGCAGGAGGCCCTGAATCCGGGATTTATAAATCCACGGACAATGGCACTATGTGGCGGAAATTAACCGTGGGGTTGCCCAAGGGACATATGGGACGGATTGGTCTGGCTGTTTCGCCTCAGAAACCCAATGTGGTTTATGCCACCATTGAAGCAAATAAAGAGGAACGCGGGTTTTACCGTTCCGCTGATCGTGGTGAAAGCTGGGAAAAACGCAATAGTTTTATCAGTAATGCCGGGACTGGTCCCCACTATTACCAGGAAATATTTGCCGATCCCCATGTGTTTGATCGGGTTTATCAGATGGAAGTGTGGATTCATGTCACTGAAGATGGCGGTAAAACTTTCCAGAAACTGGGGGAAAGAACCAAACATTCCGACAGTCATGCGCTTGCTTTTGATCTTGTGGGTCATAATCCCGATTATTTATTGGTGGGTTGTGATGGCGGTGTGTATCAAACCTGGGACCGGGGCAAGACCTGGCAATATTTCGCTAATTTACCGATCACCCAGTTTTATAAGCTTGCTCTGGACAATGTTCTGCCATTTTATAATATTCATGGTGGTGCCCAGGACAATGGCAGTCAGATGGGACCTTCCCGGACCTTAAATATCAATGGGATTCCCAACAGTGATTGGTTTACCACCGGTGGGGCCGATGGGTATGGTTGCGTTATCGATCCCAAGGATAATAATATAATATATTGCCAGTGGCAGGAAGGGTATTTGCTTCGTTATGATAAGCGTAGCGGTGAGTTAGTGGATATCCGGCCCTATCCCGGTATAGGGGAGGAAACACCCCGCTGGAATTGGGATGCTCCTATCCTGCTCAGTCCTTTCTCTTCCACGCGCCTCTATTATGGGGCACAACGGCTTTATCGGAGCGAAAATCGCGGCGACAGTTGGACGCCCATCAGCCCCGATTTAACCCGTGGTATTTTTCGCCTCGATCAAAAGATCATGGGCCGGACCTGGGGGGCTGACGCCCTGTGGGATCATAGTGCCATGTCTTATTTCAGCACCTTGACCGCCTTGGCCGAATCACCCTTGCAAGAGGGACTGATTTATGCAGGGAGCGATGATGGATTGATTCATATCACCGAGGACGGCGGGAAAACGTGGCGCAAGACCGAGAAATTGCCGGGAGTGCCAGAATATTATTTTGTGAACGATATCCAAGCTTCTTTGTTTGAAGCCAACACCGTGTTTGTCGCTATTGACAATCACAAGAACGGCGATTTTAAACCCTATTTATTGAAAAGCACTGATCGTGGCAAGACTTGGACTTCCATGGCCGGTGATTTGCCACCCCGGCATTTCGTGTGGTCGATTACCCAGGATCATAAAAAGGCTGATTTATTTTTTATTGGCACCGAGTTGGGCATATTTTTTACAGTGGATGGTGGGCGTCATTGGGTTAAGTTCAGCGGTCGTATGCCTGTGATTTCCTTTCGTGATATTGAGATTCAGCGGCGTGAAGATGATCTTGTCGGTGCGTCTTTTGGCCGTGGTTTTTTTGTCTTGGATGATTATTCCTGTTTGCGCACCGTCAATGAGAACATTCTCGCCCAGGACAGTGTGCTATTTCCCGTGAAAAAAGCGCTCATGTACATTCAGCGTCGCCCCTATGATCTCGTGGACAAGGCATTTTTTGGTGATTCTTTTTACTTGGCCCCCAATCCTCCTTTTGGCGCTGTATTTACTTATTATTTGAAAGACAGTTTAAAAACACGCAAGCAGCAGCGCCAGGAACAGGAGAAAGAATTGTTAGAGGCGGGCAAGGGGGTATTGTTTCCCAGTTGGGATGTGCTGAAGCAGGAGCTTCAGGAGGCAAAACCTGCCGTTATCATAACTATTACGGATGCAGAAGGGCGCGTCGTGCGTCGGCTTACCGGTTCCACTGAGGCGGGTATTCACCGTGTCGCTTGGGATTTGCGGTATCCAGCGATCAATCCCGTCCAGCTTGAAGTGCCCAAAGATTCCGAGCCTTGGGACATGGCCCCCCAGGGACCGCTGGTTGTGCCCGGTACGTTCCAGGTCACTCTTGCCAAAGATGTGGATGGTGTGATTACCCCGTTGTCTGCACCCCGGAGCTTTGAAGTAGAATCATTAGGTTTGGCTTCATTGCCTGCCAAGGATAGGACTGAACTGCTGGCTTTTCAGCGCAAAGCCGGTGCTTTGCAACGGGCAGTTATGGGTTCGGGAAGGGTTGTCGATGAATCGTTGCAGGAACTTAAATATATTAAAAAAGCATTGTTGGATACCCCTGATCTTGCTTCTGGTGTGAGTGCAGAGGCCAATAAATTAGAAAAGCAACTGCTGGACATCCGCCAGGAAATATTTGGCAATCCCGCTGTGATAACCTATCATGAATCCATGGGTCCTAACTTGTCCGAACGAATCAACGCCCAGTTAGCCGCCACCGCGCCTATTACCCAAACCGTGCAACGTAATTACGATATGGCAGCTTCCCGTTTTGCCCAGCTATTGGAACAATTGCGGCAAGTAGTGGACATTGATCTCAAGAATCTGGAAAAACAATTGGAAGTCATAGGCGCACCGTGGACTCCAGGACGGGGTGTGCCGCGTTGGCAGAATGAAGAGGAGAAGAATTAACAAGTAAAAATAAAAAAATCGGAGGATTTCATGAAGCAAAAAAAACTTTCAAAGAAACTCAGTATCAACAAACTTACAGTTTCCAGTTTAACTGACGTTCGGGGTGGGGCAGATATCTTAACCAAAACCACCTGTCCTGTAACACAAGCAACCTGTTATCAGTATACGTGTGCAGGTTGGAGTCAATGTCCTAGATATGCCTGTTAGTTGAAATTCGTTTAAATAGAGGGGCAGGTTTACCTGCCTCTCTATTTTTTTCTTCAAATCGCAGTGTATCGTTTGTGATTAATCCAAAGAAAGAATTCAAATATTTGAATTAAAAGGCTATACGCCGTGGTTTATTAAACTCGTACCATGAATATCTCTTTATTTTGAATATGAATGGTTTCTTTTGACCATTGGTTCCTTTTTCTTTTCCCCGTATCAAAGATGATGAGGTATCCTTTGGGGGAGTGGGAATGTTCCAGATATCCAGTCAATTGTTGGAGTCCTTCCTTGTGGGCTTTCGGACCGCGCCATATCTTTAATTCTATTATATACTTTGTGTTCCCCCAGGTGACCGCGATATCCAAACGTCGTTCCGCTGATATTTGCGCCTCTTTGAAATCGAAACCCTTGCCATTGATAATGGGTTTTAAGAAAGCTTGGAATACCAACCTACCGTTTCGTTCCAGAAACGAGCGATCTTTTTGGCTGTACTGCTCTTTCATGAACTCTTGGAATTTGAGTAATACCTTTTCAAAGTCCAAGTTGCCATCACTATCGATATAATTAGCGGAAATAGTATACTGTGAAATCTTTTCGACCCTGCCTTCGCGGATCAATTTGACCATCATGTGGTCGTATATTAATTGCTCGTAAATTTTGTTATGAATTTTGCAATTGCCTTCCTCTTCTGCCACCATGCCATGCATTTTGGCCAGGGATATCAGGTTATCCGTCACATGGTAGGAGGTGGAATCGCCTTCAATGGCGATGGATTTTATGAAGGTGTATAGTTCCGGGTTATTTTCCAGGTTTTTGATCAGGGAATCAAAATTGCTGTTGGTCTCTTTTAATAGCAGGGTGACAGCCACTTCGATGTCGGCTAAATCCCAGCGCTTTACACTTTTCCCCGGCATTATTTTTTCATCCAGTAGTTTGCAGAGGTAACTAACCAGGAAGGGGTGCCCGGAAGTATAATAATAAAGTTTCTCCACATAGGCTGGGATATTGATGGTCACGCCCGTGCCCAGGCTGTAAGTGGTTAACAGTGACGATATTTCCGTCACATCAAGTTCCATTGGCACATCAAAATTAGCGGCGATGTTCCAAGGGGAATTGAACTTTTGGTCTTCATTGGGCCGGATTTTGTATTTTAATGTTTTAATATCGTGGACCCCGGCCAGGATGACCGAGTGAAAGGTAGCGCCTTTCCCCTTGTGTCTTTCCAGGTATTTGTTGCGTAACATGCCGAGGAAATCGAGGAATAGCTGGTTGTTGGATGAATTATCCACCTCGTCGATCATTAAAACCAGGTGTGGATCGGTAGTATTAAGTTTCTCCAGTAGTTCATCCAGATGAAAGAAATTTTGAATGGCACCGGTTTCCTGTTGAATAATAGAGAGCAAGTCTGGGCGGTTCAATCTTTTTAATTCTTTGCTAATCTTTCCAAGAAAGGTTTGAATGAACAGTGGGTGGCTATTAAACGTGGGGGCGTCAATACCTTCGAAACTGATTTCAATGGGTAGGAATGAACCTGTTTTTAAAAGTTCTTTTTCCAGCATGAATAGGATGGTGGTTTTGCCGAATTGACGGGGGCGGTTGATGATAAAATAATCTCCTGCCTCCACCATTTTGATGATCTGCTGGAGTTTTCCTGGTACATCGGCTGTCCAGTGAATATCGGGAATACAAAGCCCGGTAATATTAAATTGCTTGTTCATGTGTGGCCTCTTATTATGAATTATACTCGTTTTGCTATTAAAAAACAATAATAAGTTTTATAGATGCCTGGATTCACCGCCAGTTTTTTGAAATTGTTGTGGACTTGCTTTTCAACAAATTGACGGTGGATTTAGGGCGGAGTTAAGGGTTGCTCACTCGCATCAAGGCGCGGTAATGGGACCAACTCAAGGCAAAATGAAAGCCATTTTTGAATGGGTCACCGGTGCCGCGTTTTTTTTCATTGGAAATTCCTTCTATATCTAACAAAGCAGATTCGCTACCCGGTGGGTAGTGAATTGAGCGGTCTTGATAGATTTGATAAAACTGCCTGAAGTTCCTTAAATTGGGAACGGAAAAACCTATTTTGTATGTGGCATCCAGTTGTTTTGACAGGTTTTCGATGACTTGTTTGCCATATTCCGTTCGTGCTTCACCAACTTGTATCTCTTCAACAATCTCTTGTCCGATTAACCAGTAGGCCACCTTAATTTCCATGTGGATAAAAAATTCTTGCACAATTGCATAATTCTATTTCCTATGATAAGATAATACCTTTGGATAGGTTAGGGCAACGGGAATTCTGCCAAGAAGGAGCTTTGTATGACAACGTTTCGCTGGTTGCATTTAACGGATTTACATTGGGGCGCAAAGGCCAACAAAAATTTATGGGGAATGATTCAAAAGGAGTGGTTTGAGGATATCGACCGATTGCAGAAGAAATGTGGCGGGACGTGGGACGCGGTCTTCTTTACTGGCGATTTAATCAATAAAGGAACCAAAGAGGAATTCGATGAACTGACCAAACTGTTAAGTGATCTTTTTAATCATCTGAAAACAAATGGGTCTGATCCTTACCTCATTGTGGTGCCGGGCAACCATGACTTAAAACGTCCGGGTCCTAAAAGCTTGGCCCTAAAAGGGTTAATGAGTTCTTGGAATAAAGATGAAGGTATGCAAAGCGACATCTGGGATAAGCATACCGACAGCGAAACTTGGGCAATCATCAAAGATGCTTTTGAGAATTTCACCGGATGGTATAAGGAAGTCGCCACCCAGATTAGAGTCCCCGACAATATGAAGCCTGGCCTGCTGCCCGGGGAATTTACTGTTACTTTGGAAAAGGGGGCCAATAAAATTGGCGTTCTGGGTTTAAATACCGCTTTTTTGCAATTGGCCGAGGGTGATTTTAAAGGTAAACTGGATGCCAATGCCGCTCAAATTGTTACGGCCTGTGGTGTACACCACCCGCAGTGGATAGAAAAGCACGATGCTTGTCTGCTATTGACCCATCATCCGGTGGACTGGTTATCGACACATGGGCAAGAGGCATTTTATAGCGATATTGCTCCATCGGGACGTTTTGTATTGCATTTATGCGGACACCAGCACAAAGCGGGTATGAAGGTTGAGATTCTGGGCGGCGTTGCCGAGGGCAGGAGGTTCTGGTGTGGAAACGCCATTTTTGGAATGGAACCGTATATTGATAGTGAGGGAAACCCTACGGTGGCGCGCCGCCACGGTTACAGTGCAGGAAGCCTTGATTTCTCCGGACAGTCGCCTATACTTCGTATCTGGCCACGCCGTTTAGATAAAAAAGAGGACGGGGTCTGGAGATTTAACCAGGATACCTTTTTCACTCTTGAAGAAAATGAAAGCATTATACCCATCTCTTTTTTTTCCTCCCGCCCCTCTCCCTCCTTTGTTGTAGGCGTAACTAGAACACTACCCGATTTGCCTCCCAGTAAATTGAGAACAGAACCCCTGGGCACTGAAATAAAAAAAATAGTCACGCAGAATATTTGCCGAATGCTTGCCAAGAATCGCTTGAAGTGTTTTCGTGCAGTATTGCAGCGGTTGTTTGTGGTAAAAAAAGAGGGTGGTGATGAGACCGAACACATTGTGGAAGCTCTTTTTAAAATCGATTTAATTGACGCTATTATTCAACTGCAAATGGCTGTGCGCGAATGTATGGAAGACCTCAGAGATGAAGGCAAAGAGAAAAGTGACATCATTTATATCTGGGAAGATTGCGTGACCCTGTTGGGGTGGTTGGTGTTAATTGGCGTAAAAGAAGAGTGGGCTTGTAAGGTCGCTCTGGATTTGGCAGAGAAAGGTTCCCCTCTGGATGTGATGATTCCCGTTGAAACCGAAGTCGGCCTGGATATCGTGGTTTCACGGCTGAATAAAGTGAAAGCCACCTTTAACCTCGATGCAAAAAGTCTAAAGATTTTTTCACCTGCCCGGATTGCCGCTGAAAAGTGGCAAATTGAGAGTGGTTGGAGTCATAAAGAGAAGGTTTTGATGGTTAAAAAACAGTTATGGAAACAGTTGAACCCTTTGAGCTCAGCAAATTCTTTGCCTGTATCGGATGAACAATTGACCGATGATTTAAAACAAATGCTCCACAGTCGGCGCATGTTGGGGGGAAACCACTACATGGTTATCAATCCACCGGATAAAACCTATCCGAATTTGGAAGCCCAAGTCTGCCGCGAACTCATGGCGGATTTACAGGAGCTCAATATTTTTTACCTCGGTGTCGCGGATGAAAAAGGCATGGCTATTGTGGCGGAAACCAAATTGCAAACACAGATTCGCGAATTTTTATTGACCAATCCCAATTTAAGGACGGATAAATGATAAATATAACATTAAAAGAAGGCGATATCGTACAAATTCCCCGTGCCGGTTCCTGGCCGGCAGCCGTGCATCTATTTGACAAGTCCAGTGCCTGGGCCATCAAGGCCGCATTGGCCGCGCAGCGGCCCCTGTTGGTGCGCGGTGAACCCGGCAGCGGCAAGAGCCAGTTGGCCCGTGCCGCAGCCCAGGTATTGGGACGGGCTTTCATCGCGGAAGTGGTGCATGCCCGCAGTGAGAGCCAAGACTTGTTATGGCTATTTGACGCTGTGGCGCGCCTGGGCGCGGCGCAGACCATGGGTTTGAGCAAAAAGGATACACCGAATCCGAAAGACCCGCTGGATGCCTCGTTGTATCTTAGTCCGGGGGTATTATGGTGGGCGTTTAATTGGTCTTCGGCAGAGCGGCAATTTAATACCTGTGCCATGGGACGTCACCAACCCGAACACCCGGCAGGGTGGCAACCCGCCATGGGGTGCGTGTTGTTGATCGATGAAATTGACAAGGCCGATGCCGATTTACCCAACGGGTTATTGGAAACCTTGGGCAATGGCGCGTTTACCGTGCCTTATTTGTCCGAACAGGTGGTGTTGCCCCGCGATATGCCACCGCCCTTGGTTGTCATTACCACCAATGAGGAACGGGAGTTGCCCGGCGCGTTTTTGCGCCGGTGTATGGTGTTGCAGTTGGGATTACCGACTCATAGCGACGAATTAAAAAAGTGGCTGGTGGGGCGTGGTAAATTACACTTTGAAAAACGGTGCTCTGAACCGGTATACAACAAAACCGCGGACTTGTTGCTGGAGGATCGCGAGAAAGCCATTAACCTGGGTTTACAACCACCGGGACAGGCGGAGTACCTGGACTTGTTGCGGGCCGTGGTCGAGATCAGTGATACGGAAAAAGGGCAATTGGATGTGCTGGAGGCCATCGCGCCTTTTGCTTTGAGCAAACACCCACAGGAAAAGGGTTGAAAAAAAAGCGATTTTGCAATATAATAGTCCCATGGACAAGATAAATAACGTGCATGACAAGATGTTCAAAGAGGTGTTTAAAAAATCGCCCAACGTGAGAATATTATTCCAGAATGTGTTACCTGCGGCCATTCAGAGCAGGCTTGATTTTTCTACCATGGAAGTCGATTCTACCGGTTATTTATCCGATGAATTTGATGATTTTTTTTCCGATATCATCGTAAAAACCAAGATATTTGGCAAAAAAGGTCGAACGATTCCCACGGACATCTGTTTCATTTTCGAGCATAAAACCGATGCCCGGCGGAAGATTTTCCTGCAATTCCTCAAGTACATGTATCTGGAGTGGCAACGAGATACCAATGAAAAAAAACGGTTGCGGATTATTATTCCAGTGGTTTTTTATCATGGGAAAAAAAAGTGGAAAGTGCCGTTGGCGTTTATCCAGCAGTTTGATGTGGACGAGGAAGTAAAAGAATTTCTACTGAATTTCCGCTACGTCTTGTTTGATGTCAGCCAGTGGGATTTTATGGCGCGGGCCAATGACGAGCTCAAATCCAATGTGTATCTCTTGAGTGCCCTGGTATTGATGAAATGCGCCTATACCGGTGACCTGAAAGCGGTCCTGGAAATCTTTAAATTCTGGCATCGCACCGGATTTATCAAAGAAACGGAGCCAGTCGTATTTTTTCTCCTGTATATTTCCGATACCCAGGATATCAAACCGGACAAACTGCAACAAATGTTAAAGGAAAGTAATATTAAAGGAGGTAAAATCATGCAAACCTTAGGAAGTAGATTAAGAGCCGAAGGCGAGAAATTAGGGATCAAGAAAGGCGAAAGAATTGGCGTCAAGAAAGGCGAAAGAATTGGCGTCAAGAAAGGCGAGAAAATTGGCGTCAAGGAAGGCGAGAAAAATAGAGCACGTAAAACAGCCGTGGAATTATTAAAAAGTGGTGTTGACATCAACATCATTCTGCGTGCAACCGGCTTGTCAAAACGAGAGCTTGATCAATTGACAAAAAACAGTCACTCTACAGCCGCAACTCTCTAACAAATTAAGTTTTAATTTCCGGCCAGGTTCAAAGGTTCTTGGCCGCCGGAGGCAATAGATGAACCCAGCCGTTAGTCGAGCCGATCTGCTCCGTGTCTACCGTGAACTGGGCGCTGAGGGCTTGGAAGCTTCAGCCGCAGCCCTGGGATATTACCGCCGTGGGAAGAAAAAAGAGGCGACCAAACCCTTGCCTATACCCACTCCATTACCTTATTTCCCCGGCTCTGTGCCTCAACCCGAAGTGGAACACCAATTTGAAAGCGCGGTACCGGAAGTGCTGTTCTGGCGTGCCCGGTCTATAGAGGAATTGGCACCGGATAAGAAGGGTGGTGGCGAGCCGGAGTGGTGGGTCGAGGAGCGGGAGATAAATGTGCAGGACGAGACCGGGGACCCCTCCACACCCACGCAACCCCCACCGCCCAAACTGCCATTATTGCCGTGGTCGCGGTTATGGCCCTTTCTTTTTGCCGCGTTGGGACGGTACTGTGATTCCCGGCGGGTTCATTTGCACCGTGCCTTGTTTTTGTTCTGCCATGCACGGCCCATTAAACGCTTGCCTTATGTGCAGCGGTTGACCTGGGCGGGGCAGGGGCAATTGCTGGTGGATGTCCATGAAACAACCATGCCTTTTTGGGATGATAGCGGCGAATTGTTGCGACGGCTGACCCGTATGCGCGGCATCAGTGGCCTGGAAGTGCTGGTATTTGAAAACAACCCGGAAGCAGGCTGCCGCACTTGGACGCCTAAAAAGGGATTGGGACCATTAAAACCCTACACCCTGCCCGCACCCGGTGCGCCCGTGTTGGTTTTCGGTGATCTGGGGTGCCTGGACGCGGAAGAGGGGCGCACGTTGTCCTGGTTACGGTTGGGCAAACGGTTACAGGGTGCCGGGTTTAAACCGGTGGTCTTGTTACCCTGCCCGCCGCGCTTATGGTACCCGGAATTGGCACTCTATTGGACCATGGTCTGTTGGGACCGTGGGTTTATGCTGCCCAGGAACCCCAATACGGCGGGAAAACGATATTTCCAGCCGGACACGGGGAACCGGGAACTTGGGGTGGAGTGGTTACTGGCCATGATGGGCGCGGCGGTACGTGTAGAACCCGCTTTATTGCGGGCCCTGCGATTGCTTTTGCCTCACGGGGAAGCGGATGTGGGCACGGAAGCTTTGGTCTGGCAGCATAACCATTTCTTTCGCTCGCCGCTGGCCTGCGGGTTTAAACCGGCGGAGGCGGCTGATTACCGCGAACTCTTTTTCGTGTTACCGGAGGGCGTGCGGCAACGGGTTTCTGGAATGATCCGGTGCTATCATGCCCATCTACCGGGTTCTATCCGGGCGGAAGAGGAGAATATTGTCTTTGGGGTGGCTGCTGATGATGCCACGGGTCAGGTGACGGAGGGCCATTTATACCTGCGGCGGGTTTTAAAAGCGGGGGTGAACGGGAGATTCCCCAAGGGTTTGGGGGAGTGGCTGGACCGCTTCTTTGAACGGCAACATGAAACGCAATTTGCTGCCTGTCCGGTGTTACATCCGCTCTGGTATATCCGTAACCGCGAAGCCCTGGAACAGGGCCGGGTCGAGGTGCCGGAGGGTTTTGATTTTAAACAGGTGACCTGGGTATTGGGCAAGGGGCAGAGCAAGGTTGTGGCATTGGCGCAACGGGGTATGGTTTTTACGACTGAAGCAGACCAGGGCAGTTATGTGGTGGGACTGGAAGTGGAAAACAGCCGCTTGGCCGTGGAAACGGACGGGCAACGCTATTTATTTAATTTGGAAACAGGGGTAGGGGTGACCTTTCCGGTGCCGTTGACTGGTAGCGTCTGGTTGGATACTCCGGGGAAGCGGGTGGAATTGGATACCATCTGCAAACCCAAATGGGCTATAGCAGTAGGGCGGGACCGGCAGGGGTTGTATGTGGATATTGGTGACGGAAAAAAAGAGAGATTGGTGTATTGGCTGCCACCGGGACAATACCCGGTTCGTATGTCTCATTATCCATCTTTAACTTTCCCCATCGCCAATGGGTTTTGGTTGGAAGAGCAGGAATATCTGGACATTAAACAGAATGGCTTTGTCAAACCCGATTGGGCCAATACTATGGGGTATGACTCTTATGGCATTTATGCCGAATTCACTGTTAAAGGGGTGAGACAACGGATGCGTTTGATTCTTCCCGGTGAGTTTAAGATGGGTTCACCAGAAACTGAAAAAGAACGGTATAAAAATGAAACCCAACACCATGTGATATTAACCGAGGGTTTTTGGTTGGCAGATACCACCTGCACGCAGGGGTTATGGCAAGCAGTGATGGGAAATAATCCATCTAATTATAAAGGGTCGCAAAGGCCGGTTGAACAAGTAAGCTGGGAAGAGTGCCAAACCTTTATGCAGAAGATCAAGAAGTTAAAACCGGGCCTGAAGCTTTGTTTTCCCTCTGAAGCCCAATGGGAGTATGCCTGCCGCGCCGGTACTACGACTCCTTTCTCCTTTGGAGAGAACATCACTCCTGAGCAAGTGAATTATGACGGCAACTATCCTTATGCCGATGGCAAAAAGGGGCAGTATCGAAATCAGACAGTGGATGTTAAATCCTTACCCTGTAACAAATGGGGTCTCTACCAGATGCATGGTAATGTATGGGAGTGGTGTGCCGATTGGTATGGAGAATATACAGCAGATAGTAGAGTAAATCCTACTGGTGCTTTTTTTAACACTGAGGTCCGCGTATGTCGTGGCGGCTGTTGGTTCAGCTTCGGCTTGCTCGTCCGGTCTGCCTTCCGCTACAGGTACACTCCTGCTGATCGCCACGGCTACCTTGGCTTTCGCTTTTCCCAGGTCATTTCGAGCCCAGCTAGGAAAAAGTAGTAACCAGCAAGAAAATGGAACATCTGTTTAATTTTACCAGATAACCTCTATGCCCTCAATATTTTTGAACTGGTTATCGGGAGAGATAATCGGAATATTAAGATATTTTGCTGTTGCCAGAATCAACCTATCATGCATCTCGTAAAAACGAACCGTTTGGGCTGTTTGAATAATTTCTGTTGATAGATTCATTATCTTATACATGGTTGAGAATCGAATCCTCTCCAAGGTTTCTTCCAATGAAATGGATATCCGATTTTTTTCTGCCAGATACATTATCTCCATGAGACTGATGGTGGAAATGGCGAACACACATTCAAACCGTTCTGAACAATCAAAAATCTCTTTTACCTTGGGTGACAACTTCCCGCTATTGGAGAGGTAACGGACCAAGGTCACGGTGTCTAATAAATACTCCATTAAAAAAGCACCTTTTGATCCAACCTCAATTGGGCTTCAGTGCGAATCTCTTTTAATTCTTTCTCGATATCTAAGTCCTCAAACCCCTTGTTTTTCCAAATTCCTCTTACACTGATAGGGCGTCGTTTTAACGCTGGGTCATTGAGCAGAATCAATTGAATAAAATGGTCGATTTCAGCCAATTTTTCCGCTGGAACCAAAGTGATATTATTCATGATCTCTATTGTTTTCAATTTCACCATATCCATAAAAAACCTCATCTTTTGTTTTTTTCACTATATCTTTATTATAATTCATAAGCAAGTATTTTACAACTTTTTCAGGGGATCAAAATTTTCTATCAACGACAAAAAAGATTTAGCCTGCGGTTTATCGAAAACACGAAGGTCAATGGAGATAGACTGGAAGGGGACGCCGCATCTACTATAAAAAAAAATCCAGACCAATCCAGTAGGAATTGCTATTCACTTTTTTTAATGATAAGATATCCATGGATAAGTGAACGAAATTATTCCCATGGAGTTTTTTAATGAATGCAATCATCAAAACCTATCAAAGTGCGCCCCCTGTTTTCCCATTGCCCTGGGCGGATGAATGGGGACAAGATCAATATGGAATATGGATGGCTTTTTATTGCAGGGGGGTCAGGCAATGTATGCGCTGGATTAAACCGGGAAGATTTAAAATGGGCTCTCCAAAGACTGAAAAGGAACGGTATGAAGATGAAACCCAACACGAAGTGATCTTAACCGAGGGATTCTGGTTGGCGGATACGACCTGCATGCAAGAGTTATGGGAAGCGGTGATGGGTGATAATCCATCTAAATTTAAAGGGCCACAAAGACCGGTTGAATGTGTCAGTTGGGAAGATTGTCAAGTCTTTTTCCAGAAGATCAACCAATTTAAACCGGATTTGGAGCTTTGCTTACCTACTGAAGCCCAATGGGAGTATGCCTGTCGCGCTGGTACGACGACTCCTTTCTCCTTTGGAGAGAACATCACGCCAGAACAAGTGAATTATAACGGGGAGTATCCCTATGCTGGTGGTAAAAAGGGGATGTATAGAAAACAGACGGTAGAGGTCAAATCCTTGCCCTGCAATAACTGGGGTCTTTACCAGATGCATGGGAATGTATGGGAATGGTGTGCCGATTGGTATGGAGAAATAGTAACATATACTGGTGTAAACCCTACCGGTGCTGCCAGTGGTGAGGACCGTGTGTGTCGTGGTGGCAGTTGGTTCTACGACGGCAGATTCGCCCGCTCTGCGGACCGTAGCGGGAGCACGCCTGCTAGTCGCGGCGACGACCACGGCTTTCGCTTTTCCCAGGTCATTTCGAGCCTAGCTAGTAAAAAGCAGTAACCAGCAGGAAAAAAGCAGGAAAAAGCAAGTCGAGACCCGATGGAGCGATGGAGCGGAGCGGAATAAGTGACATCGGGGAGAGACGGAGTCAGAAGCCAGGAAAAATAAAAAAGCGTGTTTGCCCTAACTCTTAAAGGTCGGGTTTCTGAGGAGCTTCTCTTCCAGCTTGCACCATTAATTTTAAAAAAATTAAAAAAATAATTGAAGTATTTTGAATTTCGAGTTATATATATAGTATGAACCACTTGAATATGAAACTAATCGTGAAGGTAAAAACGCGACCGGAGGTATTGATTGCAAGCAAAATATATTAATCCTTATACGGATTTTGGTTTTAAAAAGCTTTTTGGCGAAGAAGCCAACAAGGATTTACTGGCAGATTTCTTAAACCAACTGCTACCTGCCAAACATAAGATCGTGGAACTCACTTTTAAAAACTCCGAGCAATTGGGGACTCTCAAGATGGAACGAAAAGCTATTTTCGATATTCATTGCAAAAATGAGAAAGGAGACCGCTTTATCGTGGAAATGCAGAAAGCCAAACTTAAGTTCTTTAAAGATCGGGCAGTATTTTATATGACCTTTCCGATCCGCGAACAAGCGGAAAAAGGGGAGTGGAATTTCAGCTTGAATCCGGTGTACTGCGTGGCCCTGTTGGATTTCGAGTTTGATGATGAACGCGAGAAAAAAGACTACCACAGCCAAGTCCAATTAAAAGACCAATATTGTCGAACCTTCTTTGATAAGCTCTCCTTTCATTTTATTGAGATGCCCAGGTTCACCAAAAAACTGGAAGAGTTAGAAAACCATTTTGAAAAATGGTTATACTTCTTAAAATATCTCGAAGACTTCGATACCATCCCGGATATTTTAAAAGAAGAGGTATTTCTAAAAGGATTCAAAGTGGCGAAATTGGCCAATCTAAGCAAGAAAGAACTGGCTAAATACGAGAATAGTTTGAAAGTTTATAGAGACTTAAAAGGAGTCATCGACACCTCCTTTGAAGAGGGTTTAGAGCAAGGAATAACCCAAGGCATTGAGCAAGGAATAACCCAAGGCATTGAGCAAGGCGTCGAGCAGGAAAAGGTTCAGGTCGCCAAGAACGCCCTGCAAGCAGGTCTGCCTATGGCCATGATCGAGATATTAACGGGCTTCACAAAGGAAAGGATTGAAAAAATCAAGTAGGCATTGTTTTTTCCTGGTATCGCGATATCCCCGCCTATTGGGGGCCTATTGTAGACGCGCCATAAGACGGGACGCCGAATCTACTTGGTACGGTGATTATGCAGCAGATACTGTAGTAAACCCAACGGCGCTTCACACCGCATATGAACTGTGAGGTAGCCTGAACCAATAAAGGCTCTGGGCAATGCTCCTAAAAAAATAAAAAATATTTGGACAAGAGTTGCCAACACACTCATTTAAGAATATACTTATATCTGGTAATGAAATTCTGGAACCACAGTTACAGAGATTAATGACATGAAACAGATTGACGTTATAAAGAACAAACAATTTTTAGGCATCCTGTCTGATATCAAAGAAGAGGTCTTGAAGGTTTTTGGGTGCAAATTGAAGCAGTTGGTTTTATATGGTTCGTATGCCAGGAATGAACAGGATCCCGAATCGGATATCGACATCATGGCTCTGGTGGATGAAAACGAGAGCACCTTGAGAAAAGCCACCTATCCAATAGCCACCATTATGACCCAGTTGTCTTTGAAGTATGATATCTTCGTTTCTATCACCGAGGAAACATGCCACCGATACAATGAGTACCGGGATGTTTTGCCATATTTTCAGAATATTTATAATGAGGGCATTGAAATATATGGATCCACAACAGCTTGATTTATCCAAATACCGACAGGAAAAAGCACAAGATGAGTTGGAAACCGCCCGTATCATGTTCACCAGTAAAAAGTTTTCGCAATCAATCAACCGATCTTATTATGCCATGTTTCATGCGGTCAGAGCACTTCTGGCACTGGATAAATTTGATTCCAAGAAACATACTGGCATTATTTCTTATTTTAACTTGCATTATATAAAGTCGGGTAAGATAGAACCGGAATTCTCGACTATTTTATCCGCCGCTTTCAAAATCAGGAATATCAGTGATTATAATGATTTTTACGTTGCCTCTGGAGAAGATGCACAATTGCAGTTAAGTAATGCAGCGATTTTTTTAAATCGCATCAAGGAATGCATTGAGACAGAAAAGAAGCGGTCAACATGATCAAATTTTCAGAATCTTTAAGCGACTAAACAGTCACCTTTAAGCATAAATGCCTCAATGGCCAGGTTATAGAATGACCAGAGAGAAAAAAACATCCATCCAACCAATAGGTTTATGACCAGAGAGTAAAAAAAATACATCCAACCCGGTTGGTTTGTCACCAGAGCATAAAAATGACTCAACTTCCGGGTTTGGAGTCTATCAATTCTACAAAAAATACTGAACGGAGAGGTTTGGATGGTGAACGGCCGCCTAAAAAGGTGACGGTTGAGTAAAATAGGGTGAACGGCCGGGGTTGGAAGTTGAACGGAGAGTAAAATATGGTGACGGTTCTACAAAATAAGGTGAACAGTCAATTAATAATTCCAACTTTCAGTGCTGGAGGGCGGAGTCTCCTTGATTTTGCGACTATTCTCACCAAATTAGAGCCAAATGTGCGCAACACGCCCCATTTTGATGTGTGCTATTGTAGGCGCGGCAGCTTGCCCATTAATACGCCTCGAAATAAATAAAGGAATACGATTGCTGCCGAACGAAAATTTATTGTTTTTTTTTTAATTCGGATTATAATAGAAAGGTGAAGAAATTAATATTATAAATATTAACTGGAATAGTAACTAGAATAGTGTCAGAGGAGGATGTTATGAAGTCGTTTGAGACAGCCAAAGATGTTCTGGATCATTCAAGACATTTCCATCGCCAACTGGGGGAACTTTATGCGCGCTTGAGTGACAACTCCGGTAAAGAACGGGTAAAAATGCTGCTGGGTTACCTGAGCCGACATGAGAAACACCTGGATGAAAGCCTTTCCCAGTACGAGGAGGCCGTATCGGAACAGATTTTGAATACATGGTTTCAATTCCTCCCACCCAAGGAGACCATGTCTCTCTGCGAGGGGCTTCCCCTTGAAGTGAACACGGAACTCACGGTGGATGGAATCGTGGATTTGGCCTTAAAGTACGATGATTGTTTGATCCATTTATACGAGGCGATGATTAACAGCACTGAATCGGAACAAGTCCGCGCTGTGTTTAATAACCTTCTGGAAATGGAGAAACGGGAAGAAGTGGAACTGGTTAAAAATGCCTTTCGTTTGAAAGGACTGTAAACCGGCTCGGATTGGTCGAGTTACTGGCGGGCCGCTTGAAACATTTCAATCACAGCGGGAGTGACATCTGCCAGATTACTGATACGATCTCGCAATGTTTCACTGTGATTCCCCCAGGTGATCAAGGGAACCGGATTGAACGTATGCAGGTACGTGGTGCTGTCTTCCAGGTTCCCGTGGTCACTCGTGATCAAGAGTGTGTCGTTTTCTCTATCCAGTAAAGCGATCAGGTGTTTGAGCAATCGGTTTAACCCGTGGATGAGTTGAATACAATCATTCATTTCGAAGCCGTGACCATAAAAATCGGTTTGAAAGTACTCGTATAAGAGCAAGTCGTATTTTCGCGACACATTAAAGATGATTTGGGCTGCTTTTTCTGGACTGAACAGCGGAAAAGATTCTTTATCGGAATTCAGGGAGAGGTTGGTATAGTCATGAAAAAGCGACATTTCGCGATGGATATCCATTTTTCCATAGGGGATCATCTGGTTGGCGATCATCATGCACGTCGTGACCGAGAGCGAGCGTCTTACACTATTTTGGAATTCTACTGAATACTGTAATTCACCGTTATTGTCAATGCGGATGTGATTGGGAGTAAAAAGAGCGGCATGACCGGGAAAAGCATTGAGAAAACGGGGGTAGAAATTGTTTTTTTTGACCATGGCAAAAAGATTTTTGTTTTTTATGATTTTTCTCATGATCGTGTCAGGGTAGCTGTCGCGATGTTCATTGAGAAGGGCCGGGGTATTGATGCCGGTGAACAGGGTGGTTTGACCTGTCGCGCTCATAGGCATACCCGCGATGCCGAGGCAGGCGTCAATCGGTTTGATCGGTGTGCCATCGGGTAAGATGCACCCATCCTGATAGAGAGGGAAATAATCGGCCTGGGCAGCGAAAAAAGGATTGCTGGTGGCTGGGGTTCCAATTCCAATACCATCGAAAAAAATAAAAATCAATTTGGGCATAATCGGTTATCTCCTGACATTTATATGACTATTCTACATCGTTATCTCTGAGTTTTTCGATCAGGCGGCGGTCTTTTTTGGTGGGACGGCCTGCACCCCGGTCGCGAATGGCCACCCGGTTGTTTTTTATCGAGGTCATCATTTCGAATGCTTCGGCAGGGGTGGTCTCTGTCACGAAATCTACCGCTACTTTGGCTGACACCCGTTTCTCCAGCAATCCTTTTACCAGGAAGGTGCGCGTGATGAAGGGGTTTTTGAGCAGGATGGTTTCCCCGATTTTTACTGAATAAGAGGATTTCGTGGGTTCTCCGTTGACCAGTACTTTATTGCTTTTGCATGCTTCAGCGGCTTGGCTACGTGTTTTGAAGATTCTTACCGCCCATAACCATTTATCCAGGCGCACATTATTTTTTGTATTGGAATCCATTTTATATTCCCATGGTTTCTCTTTTATTGTGAATAGAATTTTACCATGTTCTATTTTACCATAAGTTGAAGAATATTTTGAACTTTTTTTGCCATTGTTTTTTTTGAGCAGGCTTTTTGGGTCACATGGGAGTGGCCTGGGAAATAGGAATCGTGGGCGAAATGGGGTGGTGTATAGATATGTGTATAGATTGACAATTCAGGTAAATTTGGTATAATGGCCTTTTAGTGCCAGTGCTACGCGCTAAGCATTATAATAAGTATAGATTATAAAATCGCAATGAAGATTGAGTAAGAGACCATGAAAAAGATCAAGTTATTTTGTTTTCCTTATGCTGGTGGTTCAGCGGCTTCCTATAACAAGTGGCGGTTGTATTTGGACAAACACGTTGAGTTTTTGCCCATTGAATTGGCAGGGCGGGGTAGACGGATTTATGATCCCCTGTATGCCTCCATGGATGAGGCGATTGATGATGTATTCCGTACCATCCGGGGTGAATTGGAGAAGGGGCCCTATGCTCTTTTTGGTCACAGTATGGGCGGCATTATCGCATATGAATTGGCCTATAAAATACGGGCCAACCATTTACCGGAACCGGTTCATATTTTCTTTTCGGGTCGTGGCGCACCCAATATCCCCGATGACGATGATGAGGAGCATTACCATCTGTTACCGGAAGCTCAATTCAAGGAAAAAATCATCGAACTGGGGGGGACACCCAAAGAGTTTTTCGATCATCCTGAATTACTGGAAGTGCTTTTACCGATGTTACGGAGTGATTTTAAGATTGCCGAAACATATCTGCACGGTGCGGAAGTGGTGCCTTTTGATTATGATATCTCGGTTTTGATTGGCAAGGATGAAAATGTGACGGCTGAACAAATGCACGGCTGGCGGACACATAGCCATAAACTGTGTGCGCTGTATTATTTTGCGGGGGAACATTTTTTTATCCATGAGGAAGTGGAACGGGTGGTCGCTATCATTAACAATACATTAATGCATACGTCCAAACCAGCGGGTAGTCTATCCTAACCGATTGCCCAAAGGGGTGGGTTAAGGCATCAGGTGGTGATCAGGTCGTTTTGTTTGCACAGGGACATGAGTTGGTTGAAGATGGCTGTGCCTTTGTTTTTGGCGTAGAAGGTACGGATTTTTTTGATGATTTCGGATTTCTCCATTCTGCCAGCTTTGAATTCTTCCCTGTATTGTTCGAAAATAGCTTGCGCTGCCTCTGGTCTGGGACCAAATTTGAAAATGAGGGTGTTATCTGGGGCCAGGAAGAGAAAAATGGGTACAGCCCGACCCATGCCAGTTAAGAATTGGTCCATGAGGTCCAGGTTTTCATCACGGCGGAGGATTTTGAGCGGCCATTGATTGACTTCTGCCATTTTCCGGATCACTGGGAATATGGCCACAGAATCGCCGCACCAGGGCTCGGTTAGAACCAGTATTTTAAGGGGTTTTACCTTTTTTAATTGGTCTTCGTCCGCCGGGCTCATTTGGAATTTTTTATAGTGCAGGTGGTGGAGTTCCAGGTTTTCTGCCAATAGTGCGATGTATTGTTCGGCGTCTAATGCCTTGTTGATATAGGGTGTTAAATCCATTGTTTTTACCTCCACAGGATTAAATTCAGAATTATATTGAAACAAATAAATTAAAAATTAACGCTCTCTAATTATAGCTACCACGGAAAAAAAATACAAGTGTTTTGTCTCTAGCTGGATTCACCATCATTTTTATAAGCTCCACGGATAACCTTGGCATGATGGACTATCTGGACTATCTGGACTATCTGGACTTACTGGACAAGCTGGAAAAATCAAACGTTTTGTGAAGTCCAGCAAGTCCAGAATGTCCAGTATGTCCAGATAGTCCAGTTTTTTTCTGAAACTTGGTGGTGAATCCAGGCTCTAATGGAATGGCTGATACAACTGGAATTAAATTGACACTTTTTATTTAAATAGGTACAATATAAGGCGTTGGTTTTTTATGATTTTGATTGTGGAAAATAACCTGAAAATAACCTGATGAGGATTAAGAACATGGCGATACTGTTTAAAGTGGTTTTTTTGATTTTGTCGTTGCGTCCCTTGAGTCGCTTGTGGGGGCGTATTGTGAAGATTCGCCAGCCTCGCTTTCTGGTGAAGAGATTGATCCGTTTTTATGGGAAATCGTATGGCATAGATATGGCCGAGTACGAGGGCGAGGTCGATGATTATCGGAGTTTGAGCGATTTTTTTGTGCGCCGTTTGAATCCACAGACCAGACCCCTGGTGGTGACCGAGTCGGCTATTGTTTCACCTGCTGATGGGCGGTTGACAGAAGTGCAAACGATCTATGAGGATTGTGTCACCCAGGTCAAGGGGAAAACCTATTGTGTTTCTGAATTGATCGGTGAAATGGTTGATTTCTCTACTGGTTGGCATGTGGCCGTTATTTATTTATCCCCTTCCAATTACCATCGCTATCATTGCCCGGTGAATGGCGTTGTGGCGCGGTATCTTCATACTGGTTCCCGGCTTTATCCGGTCAATAGTATGGGCTTAAACCATGTGGATGAACTGTTTATCTGCAATGAGCGGGTGGTCGCAGAAATCGCCCGGGGGCAACAACGGTATTATTTTGTGGCCGTGGGCGCCACGTTTGTGGGAAGCATTAAGATGGAATTTATTCAAAAGAAACGCAAACGACACTGCTGGCACACGGTAGATTGGAAAGTACAACAATTAGATGAAATGGGCCGTTTTGAAATGGGTTCCACCATTATTTTAGTGATCCCCAAGCAGATGGCAGAGCCCATTGCCGACATCATCGGACAACCTGTCCGCGTGGGACTGCCTATTTTTACCTTGAAGTGATATACTTTTTTTCATGCTGGCTTTTTTTTTCTGTCGCCCACTTTTCCCCCCATCGATCCTTTTTGAATTTTAATCTTTAATACTATTGACTTTCTTTTTTTCGTTAAATATAATGAGAGATTGAGGTAATGCCAGAAAAATAAGAAAATAATCAGATAATAATAAAGAGCAATCACGGAGCTAGTAAAATGAATTTGAAAAAAACTCAAATGGGGGTAAACAATGAGTACTGGGAGTCTGGAGGAAAACAGACTTGGGGTTAAACGGGTGTTTTTTACCCTCGATGAGGGTGTGTCTGCCAATGTGGCGCTTCCTATGAACGGTTCCAAAGTGGTGCCCGTTACTGTCCTGAGTATTAGCGATGATAGTATCGGATTTTTAGGCACTCGCTGCAAACTTCCCCGCATCGGCGTAGGTGACCATTTGATTTTAAGAGATATTCATGCCCCGCAACCGCTGGGCACTATAGATAAAGCGGAGGTTTCCGTAACGTATGTGATTGATGACGAAATAGGCGTGAGGTTGTCTTATGGCTGTGATTTTGTGAAATTACCCCCCCCGCAATGCACACGCATTAACGAATTTATAAAAAAAAGGCTCAAAATCTTGGGAATCACTCATTGAACCGCAATTGATCTATTCTGGATACGACTTAATGCGAGGATTCGCTGGCTGATTTTTTCCGCCACGTACTTTCTCCCTGTTTGTCTGAGGTGCTCGTTGGGGTAAGGATACCAAAAGAAAGTACTGGAAGGCAGGGCTGCGGAAATATCCAATAACTCAAAACCTTCTGCTGCCAATAATGATTGGAGCAACGCGGCATTCTCGGCCAGACGACGGGAAAATCCACCGGGAAAATATTTTTCACCGGTGTTTACATCAATCGGTGTTAAATAAAAGATACACTTTATCTTTTTTGACGCTAAAGTTTTGGCTATCGCGACCAGCGATTTTACTTTCCGATGGTGCGGGGAGAGGGAGAACATGTAATAAAGCAAAATTTTCTTTTTCATATTATCATCGGAATGCTTGCGAAACCCAGGGTTGTTGAAATCTTTTACCCGGCCTACCTGCACGGTTCCATTAAATACCGGGGTATTGGAAAATTCCTTTGGACTGATGGCATGGAAATTGGTGTTCAAAATTTTCAGGGGTTTGTAAATAGCCAGTAGCACTTGTTTGGCAAACCCACCGCGTAATACAATCTTTTCGATTTCAAACTGGGAGTCCCCCTGCTTATCCCATACCGGGGAAAAGGAACGCATGTTAATCGGAATAATGATCATCGCGGGATGGTAGGGTTGTCTGGCAATATAGCGGCAGAACTCCAGGTAGATATCGGCTTGATATGCCGGATGAGCGATCTGCGCCAATGAATATCCCGGGGCTAGGCAACGAATCATCTGGCCTATTTTGCGTTTATCTGTATCATGCGCATCAACAAAGTAAGTGGTACTGTCGCCGAGATAGATGATGTCTATCTTCTTTTTAAGGTAATGGATGAGGCGGGTATATTCATTGAACCTGAAGAAATAGCGATTGAGCCGTGAATCGTCTATTTGCAATAAAAAATGAGTTAATATATATTGGCAGCAAAGGGTGGCAAAAACCAGTATTATTAGCTTGGCAATCATGCGTTTCATGGTGTTGCTTTTCTCCTTTAAAATTGCAGGTAAATAAAGGGTGTTTCATCGTAATTTCCCAGATTGATGATGGCTAAGAGCAACAGGATATAGACGATCCATCTAAAAATTAGTGGTTTTTTCGCCAGCAGTTCCCGCATTCCCGCGTGGGGTTGTACTAAATGGAGCAGCAGCATAAAACCAATGGCTGCCAGGACAATAGGAAATTCAAAGCCACTGTTGTTGAAAACCGTGGCAAAGGTCGTGCTGGTACCAGTCAGGTGGGTTACAATGTAAACTGCATCGGATAGGGAGTTGGCCCGGAAAAATATCCAGATAAAGGAAACGCCACAAAATGTAAAAAGAATGCTCAGGCCGTGAAGCACTGTTTTTAAGTAGATCGGGGCACCATTGATTTTTTTCCGCCATTTTTTTCGTGTTTTCCGGGTCATAAAGGAGAGGATCAGGTAAAGCGCGTGGAGTCCACCCCACATGATAAATGTCCAGTTCGCCCCGTGCCACAGCCCACATAAGAGCATGGTGGTTAGCATACCCAGTGCATAAGCCCAGGATTCGGCCTTGATTTTTAGCAGCCAATCCCTTTTAATGCGCCGTGAAATGGCATAGGCGCAAGGCAAAAACAGGTAATCCCTGAGCCAGGAAGTCAACGAGATGTGCCAGCGTTTCCAGAACTCGGTGATAGAAGTGGCAAAATAGGGGCGGTTAAAATTGTCTGCCAGTTCAACCCCGAAAACCTGTGCCAAACCAATAGCCATATCAGAGTACCCGGAAAAATCGGCGTAAATTTGAATAGAGAAAAAAACTGTCGCCAAAAGCAGCGTCGTACCTTGATGCATATGGGGATTATCATAAACAAGGGAAACAAAAACAGCCAAACGATCAGCAATAACTACTTTTTTGAACATGCCCCACACGATTAGTTTTACCCCATTGATTACTCTTGTGGGGTCAAAGCGGTGCATGATATCCAATTGCGGCAGTAAACGACCCACTCGATCAATTGGACCAGCCGTAATGGTGGGGAAAAAGGAGACATAAAGAGCGAATTTCCCAAGATGTTTTGCGGGCATTTGGTTTCCCCGGTAGACATCAATCATATAACTCAATTTTTTCAAGGTGAAATACGAAATCCCCAGTGGGGCAACCAAGTGGATAAGGGGCTGATCATAGAAAACATTGATTTGATTCAAGAGGGTCTTTAGAGAGAGGTTGAAAAAATCCAGATATTTGAAAAGGAAAAGAAAACCGAGGTTGATGAACAGGCTCAGGATAAAAAAATACCGTTTTTCCAACCGGCTTTTGGTTTGGCTGATACGCAGTCCGCAGTAGTAATCGACCAGGATTGAGACAAGCAGGACAATGATGTATAGTGGTTCCCAGCTCACATAAAAATAGGTACTGGCCGTGAGCAACAGAACCCAGCGAAATCGACCGGGAGTTAAGAAATAGAGTGCCGTAACAATGAAGAAAAAATAAAAAAAGGCCGTGGAGGTAAATAACATGATTAATCCCTGCAATCATATAGATATATACGATGATTATTTATTAATTATATAATTATATATTATACACATTACCCTAAAAAAAGGAAAGCTTTTTTTCTTGTCCAGTTCTTTGAGAGTATGGTAAAAACAAGTGGGAGTTATGGGAATTCTGGGAATTCTGGGAATTATGGGATGAATGGGAATATTTCTGTTTATCCCATAATTCCCAGAATTCCCATACTTCCCATTCCTCCCATAATTCCCATTAACTTGGCTGTGGATTTCATGCGTGTACCTGTCATTGACAGGGGGGGAGAATTTTGCTAAACTAAGAAAATAGGAGTATACAATGAATTGGTTACAAGCTATTATTATTGCTATTGTGGAAGGAGTGACTGAGTTTCTCCCCATTTCTTCCACCGGACACATGATTATCGCCCAATCGATACTGGGGGTTACACCCTCGGATTTTGTCAAAGCGTTTACCGTGAATATCCAGTTTGGCGCTATTCTTTCCGTGGTTTTTTTGTACTGGCAACGGTTTTTTAAAAGTGTTGATTTTTACTTCAAACTAGTCGTGGCATTTATTCCCGCTGCCATTTTTGGCTTTCTTTTTAGTGATGTCATTGATGCCATGCTGGAGAATGTGATGGTTGTGGCCATTGCCCTGCTGCTGGGTGGTATCTTACTGCTTTTCGTGGATAAATGGTTCAGCCAGGAGGCGGAGAATCAAGCGGTGACCTACAAAAAAGCCGGGATCATCGGACTCTTCCAGGTGATTGCAATGATTCCAGGTGTTTCCCGTTCCGCTGCCACTATTATTGGCGGTATGATACAGAAATTATCGCGGAAAAATGCCGCCGAGTTCTCTTTTTTCCTGGCCGTGCCCACCATGTTTGCTGCTTCCGCGTACAAGCTGTTGAAGAATCACGAGGCTATTCAAGGTAGCCAGCATATCTCCATGTTATTGGTGGGGAATATCGTCGCTTTTATCGTGGCACTACTGGCCATCAAGGGATTTATTGCCATTCTTACCAAGTACGGGTTTAAATCCTTTGGTTATTACCGTATCGTGCTCGGGGTGATTCTGCTGGTCCTGTTGTTGTCCGGGGTGCCACTACGTATTATTTGATCCGATACCATTCCGATCTATAACGATATAAAAAAAAGTGAATTATTTGCTTGACTCTTTTTTTTGAAGGGAATATAATACCGCTTACGTTATAAAATATGTTTTTAAGGGTAGTACAGGAGGATTTTATATGACAAAACCACAAGGCAATGAACAAATAATAGATGTTGTGATGATCGGCGCAGGCATCATGAGCGCGACATTGGCCACGTTGCTGACAGAGCTAGAACCTGGGCAGACTATCCAGGTTTTTGAACGGTTGGAAGGTGTAGCGCGTGAGAGTTCAGCCGCTATGAACAACGCGGGCACTGGTCATGCCGCCAACTGCGAGTTGAATTATACGCCGGAAAAGGCCGATGGAACAGTAGATATAACCAAGGCACTGTCGATTAACGCCTCTTTTGAAACCAGTTTGCAGTTTTGGTCCTATCTGCTGGAGAAAGGTACTATATCTTCTCGTGATTGTTTTTTCACCCAGGTACCGCACCTCAGCGCCGTGTGGGGCGAGGATAATGTGCGCTTTTTGCATGCCAGACAGGCCCAGCTTCGAACACATCCCATGTTTCAGGAGATGCGCATCTCCGAGGATCACGAGGAACTGAAAGAGTGGATCCCGTTGATGATGAAAGAACGGCAACCAGGGCCACGATTTGCTGTGACCCGCGTAACCCGCGCCACGGATTTGAACTTCGGCTGCCTGACGCAAATGATGTTTGCGGGACTGGAGAAACTGGAGAATTTTAAACTGCACCTGGGACACGAGGTCCGCGACTTGAAACGGGCAGCAGACGGTCGCTGGTCTTTGAAAGTGAAAGATATAGCCAAAAATGAGACACGGGAAATCCATGCCAAATTCGTGTTCATCGGCGCTGGCGGCGGTGCATTACCACTGCTAATGAAATCGGGTATCCCGGAAGGATTGGGGTACGGTGGTTATCCCGTGAGCGGCCAGTTTTTGGTGTGTTCCAACCCGGATGTGATCGCCCAGCACCATGCCAAAGTGTATGGGAAAGCAGCGCTGGGTGCGCCACCTATGTCTGTGCCCCATTTGGATACGCGCATGATTAATGAACAGAAAGTATTGCTTTTTGGTCCCTTTGCTGGCTTCACCACCAAGTTCTTGAAGGCTGGTTCTTTTCTTGATCTACCCAAAGGGCTCAGTTTCTCCAATATCAAGCCCATGTTGGCGGCGGGTTGGCACAATCTCGGCTTGACCGGTTACTTGATCGGCCAAGCGTTGCAATCGCCACAAGCGCGGTTGCGTGCGTTGCAAGAATTTATGCCCACGGCACGATTCGAGGATTGGAAACTAACGATTGCAGGCCAGAGGGTGCAGATTATCAAAAAGGATGCAGCGAAGGGTGGCAAATTGGAAATGGGCACCGAGGTAGTAGCAGCGGCAGATGGTTCGTTGGCCGCACTGCTGGGTGCTTCACCGGGCGCGTCCACGGCTGTTTCCGCCATGGTAGATTTGGTGAAACGCTGTTTCAAAACACAGGTGCAAACAGAAGCGTGGCAAACGACTTTAAAACGGATGATCCCCTCCTTTGGACAGGACCTGACGAAAGATGCCGACCTGCTGCGCACGGTACGCGACCGGAACAACGCGGTGCTGGGTTTTAAA
Source organism: uncultured Clostridia bacterium (assembly GCA_964502145.1). Taxonomy (GTDB): domain Bacteria; phylum Acidobacteriota; class Aminicenantia; order UBA2199; family UBA2199; genus CAZCVI01. The sequence goes on along the minus strand of CAZCVI010000003.1, from coordinate 5,221 downwards.
TAGGGGGAATATCCTGGGTAGCTAAAGTTATAGTAATGGTCTAGATATCCGTCGTATGGTTCGTGGTGGGGGCCTTGTAAATCCGACTCGCTTTCCTGTGTGCTTTAAAAATATCACCGATGATTCCAAAATCGCTTGCACGGTAGCGTATTTGGTGTTATAATCGGTTTTCAATTTTAAAAAATTTGGAGGTAAAAGGCATGACGATTTCAGGTTGGATTTTTTTTATCGTGGGTTGGACTGCCATCATTGGCTTGACCATCTATTGTTTTGGTCGCATCCTGTTGGCTAAGAAGCAGAAAGAGATGTTCATGCCCGTGGCCGAGGGAGGCCGTGCGCAGTGGGCATCACGTATCGGTTTGATCCTGGCTATGGCTGGCAATGCCATTGGTCTGGGGAATTTCTTACGTTTCCCCGTGAAAGCAGCCGCCAATGGTGGCGGGGCATTTATGATCCCCTATTTCTGCGCGTTGATTTTTCTCGGTATTCCCCTCATGTGGGTGGAATGGACCGTAGGCCGCTACGGTGGTGTTAACAACCACGGCACCACGCCAGGCATGTTTAATCTGATGTGGAAAAACAAGGCGGCCAAATATGTAGGCGCGCTGGGTATTGCATTACCCTTTATCATTGTCGTGTATTATAACTTTATCGAGTCGTGGACCCTTGGTTTTGCCTGGTTTTCCGCCACCGGGAAGTATTTTGGCAATACGAACCGGGAAGCGATGAACCATTTTTTACGAGGCTATCAAGGGGCCGAATCAAACGAGTTCTTCTCTTCTATTATCCCGATCTTGATTTTTCTTGGTATTGCGCTATCAATAAATTATTATTTCCTGCGCAAGGGGATTTCAAAGGGAATCGAAGTGCTGGCTAAAATTGGCATGCCAGTGTTATTCGTATTCGGTATTGTGCTGGCTGTTCGCGTGTTAACCATGGGCGCACCAGACCCCGCTATTCCCGAACAAAATGTCTGGCAAGGTCTGGCGTTTATCTGGAACGCGGACTTCAGTCGTTTGACCCAGGCCGAAGTCTGGCTGGTAGCCGCAGGTCAGATCTTTTTTACGTTGAGCCTGGGACAGGGAATCGTCAATACCTATGCCTCGTATTTACGAGAAAAGGATGATGTCACTCTCAATGGGTTGACCACTTCCTGCACCAACGAATTTGCCGAGGTTATCCTCGGTGGAACTATTGCGATTCCCCTGGCCGTTGCTTTCTTTGGCATCGCGGGCACGCAAGCCATAGCCCAACAGGGTGCCTTTGATCTCGGGTTTGTTTCATTGCCCGTGATTTTCCAGAGGATTCCTTTTGGACAGTTGTTTGGTTCCATGTGGTTCTTTCTGCTCTTTATTGCGGGTATCACCTCTTCCGTGGCCATGACTTCCCCTGCCGTCGCGTTTCTGGAGGATGAATTCAAATGGAAAAGGACCAAAGCTGTTAACGTGGTTTTTACCGTGTTGGCGATCTCCACGTTATTTGTAGTGGCCTTCTTTAAATTTGGGTTCTTGGATGAAATCGATTACTGGGCGGGTACCTTTGGTATTGTCGTGTTTGCCACGATTGAAATCATCATATTCTCCTGGATTTTTGGCGTGAAGAAAGGATGGGAGGAGATGCACAAGGGCGCGGACATGAAAGTACCGGTGTTCTTTAAGTTTGTACTTAAATACATCACCCCCGTTTACATGCTGGTCATGCTGGGCGTGTGGACCTATCAGCAAGCCATTCCCAAATTATTCATGAAAGGCGAGGAAGTCGCCAGACATCCCTATCTCTGGGGTGCAAGGGCACTGATTCTAGTATTGGTGTTGTTGACACTCTGGATGGTGCGTATCGCTTGGCAGAGCAAAAAGAAAAAAGAAGTTATCGCTTAATACAAAAAATGTGGGTAGGGGCGTATGGTGATACGCTCCTACTTGTTTCTAAAAATTCCTTTCTTAAAACAATTTTTGTCTTGACTTTTGTTTAAAAACCACCTAGAATTCCCTTATGATAAAAAACCATGATATAATGGATTTACAGTGGAGTCATTTTTCTCTCTCAAGGGAGGTGTGTCATGTCACGAAAAATAATCTTTTCACAGGTTCGTTTCTTTTTGCTTTTACTTGTCTTGTTGGGAGTAGCGGGGATAAACGTTCTTTATGCGCAGGCAGGAGTCACCGTTTATCTTCGCAATATATCCGGGTATCCCGTTGATTTTTGCATCGCAGCCACGGCCACGGCGGATAATAACTGGTCTACCCTGTCCAATGGTAATAAAACCCAGTTTCCCATCACCTTCGGTTACTATTTTTTTTATCGTTACACCGGCAGGAGCCAAATCCGTTCTGTCCGGGTGGGACCTTACGCGTATGTGGCCGCGTGGTGGAAGTTTACACCCGGGGGAAATGATCCGGGTGTATCCACCGCCGATGGTGGTATCACTCTTTTAGATGGACCGACCGTGCCGCTCTTGGAAGGGGACCCGGAGATGTCCGACCCCAATGTCCCGTTACAGCCCGGCGGAGGACAACCGCCACGACCGCCGGTAGAACCATTAACTCCGCCGCGGCCACCGGAAGTGATCGTGGGCGGGCAAATCGGTGTGGTCTGGGGAAATATGGGTGGGGCGCAAGGGCCATTGGGAATGCCCACCACCAATGAATTGCAAGCCACTCCTTCTTTCTTGGGCACGCGGGGTGTATTCCGTAATTTCTCCGGCGGACAGATTATCTGGTTTGCCAGTGGATCGTTTACCGGTCATGCTTTTGCCGTGTACGGGGCGATTGGTGCCATGTATCTCTATATGGGTGGAACTGCTTCCCGTCTCGGGTTCCCCCTCAATAACGAGATGAACATCGCCCCCTCGCCTGCGGGTACTTCCGGGCGTTGGCAACCGTTTGAGGGTGGTTTGATGGTCTGGCACGGCAACGGCAGGTTTACCGGGCGCGCTTACAGTGTCGAGGGCGCCATTGCCACACTCTATCAAGGGTATGGCGGAACCGCTTCATGGCTGGGTATGCCCATCAGTTTTGAGTATGATTGGAATGGCGGACGGCGGAGTGATTTTGAGGGCGGTTATATATTCTGGACTAGCCAGGCCGGGGCCAAAGCTTTTTATTACCAAAACCCCTGACCTCTTGGATGCACTCTCAAATCTATTTCACCCGAGGAAAAGAGGGAAGTTAGGACAAAAGAAAAAATAACAAAACCTTCGTGTCTTTGTGGTGAAATTTTATTCTTTAATTGGGCCGTGAATCCAAGACATTTAAGTTGCTGTGGTGGCGATTGGAGTATTGGACTTATGCAAACCGGGCAGGGCTTTGCTGGTGCAGAGATTCTTTTTAAAATGGTGGCGGGATAATTGACAAACGGAAGTGTGGAAGTTATAATAATCCCAGGAGGAAAGAATGACCGATTCGGCTTTAAAAAAGGAAGATCTGCCACATTATACCTATGATGATTATGAAAAATGGGAAGGCAAATGGGAATTGATTCAAGGGATCCCTATTGCCTTGGCTCCGGCACCGGGCTTAAACCATCAACGGATTTGCCGGAAAATTGTCTGGCAATTGAGCGACCTGCTTAAAGATAACACGCAATACGAGGTGTTTCTACCTATAGATTGGCAGATTACCGAGGATACTGTTGTGCAACCAGATGCACTGGTGGTGTGTGGCGAAAAGATGGCTGGTAAAAAATTGCAAACAACCCCGGTGATTATTTTTGAAGTTCTTTCTCCTTCCACCTCTAAAAACGATAGGATGTTAAAATATCGTCTCTATGAGGCGGCTGGGGTAAAGTATTATTGCATAGTGGACCCGGAAACATGTAGTGCCAATGTTTTTTTATTTCATGCCGATCAGTACCAACCGATCGATGATTTCAAAGATGGGAAGATGTCTTTTGATATTGGGGCCTGTGAAATTCAATTTGATTTCCACATGATTTTCCAACAGTAAATAAGGCAACAAAAGAAGGCAATTCTTTGGCTGTAAGGGCGAAACTCATCTGGAGAATGATTTTATGAGACTTATAAATAGTGGAGTAGAAAGATGACCAAGGATACGGCACCCCGTAATCTCTATTTAAAAATTTACGAACTTCTACAAGCCGCAAGGCAAACGGTTGCGCGTACTGTTAATCAGTCTATGGTTCAGACCTATTACGAAATCGGGCGGATGATTGTGGAAGATGAACAACAAGGTAAAGAGAGGGCCGAATATGGTAAGCAAGTATTAAAAGAGCTGTCAAAGAGGCTTTCAGTCGAATTTGGGAAAGGGTTTTCGGAAGATAATCTAGAAAGAATGAAAAAATTCTATCTGTTCTATTACAATCGAATTTCCGCAACAGCTTTGCGGAAATTGGAAAACCCTGATGGCGATGCCCGCTCAATTAAAGAGATGGTCGCTCCTAGCTTCATCTTAAGCTGGTCCCACTATCTTAAACTCATGCGTATCGTCAACCCCGATGAACGCCATTTTTATGAAATCGAATGCGCCACCAATAATTGGTCACTCAAAGAACTGCAACGCCAATTTGATAGTTCATTATTTGAACGTTTGGCGCTGAGCAGGGATAAGGAAGGAATCAGGCAATTATCCCAGCAGGGACAGCGGATTGAAAAACCAGCGGATGTCATCAAAGACCCCTATGTGTTGGAGTTTCTGGGGCTGCCTGAACATTACCACTATACTGAAACGCTGTTAGAACAAGAACTGGTCAACAAAATAGAACAATTTTTACTTGAACTGGGGAAGGGCTTTACTTTTGTAGGCAGACAGGTGCGTTTTACCTTTGATGAAAAACATTTTCGCGTGGATTTGGTTTTTTATAACAGGCTGTTACGATGTTTTGTTTTGATCGATTTGAAAATGGGCCAGCTCACCCATCAAGATATTGGGCAAATGCAGATGTATGTAAACTATCACGACCGTTATGTAAAACTACCGGAAGAAAACAAAACCATTGGCATTATCCTCTGCAAAGATAAAAGCCAGACACTGGTGGAAATCACCCTGCCGGAAAACAACGATCAAATATTTGCCAGCCGCTACCAGACGGTATTGCCTGATAAACAAACGTTTATTGCACTTTTAAATCAAGGTGAAACATAATTGTAAAAGGAGAGAAACTGTTTCTTCCTATATTCCTTTTTGGGCACCTATCTTGGCATCCCCCCATTTTTTTTTGAAAAATGTTCTTGAAAAGCATTAATAAAAAGAGTTTCACGGTTAAA